>NZ_CP020100.1:1421030-2074561 GCF_002056295.1 Halopseudomonas phragmitis
CCATATTGTGGCAGTCGCACGCCGTTGTCCCTACGCGCAGGCGAGAGGAGAGGCTATCATCTGCACTTCGGGTACAACCCAAGGAGTCGCAGTGATCAGCACAACCCCCCGCTACCGGGCAATTGAGGAATACCTGCTCGAGCGCATCCGTAACGGCGCTTTTCCGGTCAACCACCAGATCCCGCCAGAAGAGCAGCTGGCGCGTGACTTCGGTGTCAGCCGCATGACCGCCAACAAGGCGATCCAGAACCTGGTGCAGAAGGGCTACCTGGTTCGTCAGGCCGGGCTCGGCACCTTCGTCACCGACCGCAAGGTCGAGTCGCCGCTGCACGAGGTGATGAACATCGCTGCCGAAGTGCGTGGCCGTGGCTGTGTCTACGGCAATCGGGTGATCCGCTGTGAGGCCATCGCAGCCGACGACGAGGTGGCGCTGCGTCTCGGTCTGCGCCTGGGTGCCGAGGTGTTCCATAGCATCCTGGTGCACCTGCAGGACGGCCTGCCGATCCAGCTCGAGGACCGCTTCGTCAACCCGCGCTGGGTGCCGCATTACCTGGAAACCGACTTCACCCAGCACACACCCAACGAGGTGCTGGTGGCCAGTTGCCCGATTTCGGACGTGGAGCATGTGGTGGAGGCGGTGCTGGTGGATGGGCGAACCGCCGAGCTGCTCGAAATCGAGTTGAGCATGCCCTGTCTCAGCGTGATCCGCCGCACCTGGTCGGAGGACCATCTGGTCAGCTATGCACGGCTGATCCATCCCGGTGACCGCTATAAGCTGCGTTCGCTGTATAAACACCGGGGATGACCAGCCCGTAGGGTGCGCACAGCCTAGGTCGCCCCGCGACACCCTACGTCAGTCAGCGATCAACTGATCGCCCCCGCTGAATCGTCTTCTTCAACTCTTCCGGGGTAATCGATCCGACAATATTCACCCCACTGCCCGGCAACGGCTGGCGCAGGATGTTGCCCTTGATCTTGCCGATCACGTGCATCTCGCAGGGTTTGCAGTCGAACTTCAGAGTCAGTTCTTCGTTGTCGTGCACCAGCTTCATCGGCTTGGCGTTGCTGCGCACGCCGATCACACCCTTGGCCTGTTTCGGGCACAGGTTGAAGGAGAAGCGCAGGCAGTGTTTGGTGATCATCACCGGCACCTCGCCCAGTTCCTCGTGGGCCTCGAAGGCGGCATCGATCAGCTCGACCCCGAAGCGCTGGTAGAAGGCCCGCGCTTTATGGTTGTAAACGTTGGCCAGAAAGCTCAGGTGCGATTCCGGGTAGATCGGTGGCGGTTCGCTCACGGCTTTGCGACCACCTCGCGGGTGGGCGCTCAGGCGGGCGGAGTCCAGTTGCTCAATCACCGCGCGACGCAGTGCCTTGAGGCGCGACAGCGGCACGAAGGGCAATTCTGCCAGCGCCAGCTCGATACCCTCACAGTGGTACAGGGTGTTGCCCAGCTGGGTCAGCAAATCCTCGATCTGGCTGCGCGCGCGCTCGGCGTTCTGCGCTGCTTCAACGGGACCCTCCAGTGTCTGGCTGACCGTCACTCCGTCTTCGCTATGAGCGCTCAGCTGCAGGGCATTGGCATCGCCGCCGAGTACCCAGTGCAGGCCGACACGGCGTTCGGCTGAGGGTTTCAACAGTGCCTGCTGCCAGTTGTGGTCCAAGTTGCGGCTCAGGGTCTGACCCGGGCGGGCACGGCGCAGCGCCTCGGGCAGCTCGTTGGGTTCGATGCGGTAGTGCCAGCGCGGCTGGCCGTCCTCGTCCTGGTGCTGGCTGAGCAGTTCGGCGATATTGGCGCGAAAGCCGACCACCTCGCGCTTGACCAGCACATTGAGACCATCGCCGTTGTTCAGCGGCTCCTGGCTGCTGACCAGCAGATCGGTCTTGCGTACCTGTTGCAGCTCGCCGACCGGCAGACCGGTGAAGGTCGGGGTGTCGAAGGCGCCGATATCGAGTTTGCGCGCATTGACGAAATAATCGGTGCTGCCGCGGTGGAAGGTCTTGTCCGGGTCGGGGATGAAGAAGTGCTGACTGCGGCCACTAGAGGCGCGAGCCAGATGCGGGCGCTCGGCCAACACCGCATCCAGTTGCTGGCGGTACCAGGCGGTGATGTTCTTCACATAGCCGACATCCTTGTAGCGGCCCTCAATCTTGAACGAGCGGATGCCGGCATCCACCAGCGCGCCGAGGTTGGCGGTCTGGTTGTTGTCCTTCATCGACAGCAGGTGTTTTTCATAGGCGATAACGCCGCCGTGCTCGTCGGTCAGGGTGTAGGGCAGGCGGCAGGCCTGCGAGCAGTCGCCGCGGTTGGCGCTGCGCCCGGTTTGCGCGTGGGAAATGTTGCACTGGCCGGAAAAGGCCACGCACAGCGCACCGTGGACGAAGAACTCCAGCGGCGTGTCTACTGCTTCATGAATTGCGCGGATCTGCTGCAGGCTCAGCTCGCGCGCCAGCACCAGCTGGGAAAAGCCGGCCTGACCAAGAAAGCGGGCCTTCTCCAGGCTGCGGATATCGCACTGGGTACTGGCGTGGATCTCGATCGGCGGGATGTCCAGTTCCATCACCCCCATGTCCTGCACGATCAGTGCATCGACCCCGGCATCGTACAACTGGTGAATCAGCTGGCGCGCTGGCTCCAGCTCATCGTCATGCAGGATGGTGTTGAGGGTGACGAACACCCGCGCATGGTACTGATGGGCAAAGTGCACCAGCGCGGCAATGTCGGCAACGCTGTTGGCGGCGTTGTGCCGCGCACCAAAGCCGGGCCCACCGATATATACCGCATCTGCGCCATGCAAAATGGCCTCGCGGGCAATCTCGGCATCACGCGCCGGGCTGAGCAGTTCGATATGGTGGGCAGGCAGGGACATGGCAATAACCGTAGGCTGGCAAAGCGCGCATTGTAGCCTTGGAGTTCTGTCGCTGCATTATTGTGGTGATGATTGGTTGATCTGCGGAGTGAGGCTTCTTTGGGTTTTTGGGGTAGTGAGGGAGCACCGGTCTGGTTGCGACCGGTGGTTTGTTCAATGATGTATACCTAGCGCTTGCTCTCAAACTTATTGAGCGAGCCAGATCTCGAACATCGGTGCGTCGTATCGAATAGTGCGGCAGAGAGCTCATTGAGGTCGTCCGGGTTGAGATTCAACAATCGTTCGCCACTGCTTGGGATGAACTCAGGCCAGAGGGGGGCATTTTCTGCGCTGAGCTCACCATTATGGTTTTTAGCAAAAGCTGTCCAATAGTCGATCATTGCTTGAGCCAGAGCCAACTGCTCACCGGTCAAAGTCGCGCTCAGTTCCGTCAACAGGTCGCGATCCGCGAACAGATAGGTCAGCTCGAAGGCATGGGCTGCGCCATAGTCGAAATCAGGTACCTCAGGTAACAAGGGCGGAGCGTTACGATCGCTGAACTCATAGGCAAAGGTCGTGACGTGCTCAGCTATCTGCCGGGTTTGCTGCAGACTGTTGCAGGCAAACACCGCATCGGTTCCCAGAGCGCTTAGGGCATAGGGGACGCCGCCATAAGTCTCTGGTGGATAGGCTGCTGCCAACAGTTCGGCTGTAGCGCTGTCTGCTCCGGTGGATGCCTGGATCAGGGCTGAATAGGTGAGCTCGTTGACGGGGATACCGCGAAGCAGGGCAACGCCGACATAAAATCGCCACTCGTCAAGGTTGCTGCCAATCAAGACTGGCTTTGCGTTGAATTGGCCACTGGCCAATGCGCTTTGAATCGATTGGGGCAGGGTGTCCGTGTCGGTGACCGGCAAGAAGCTGATTGGTATCAGGCCAAAGTTCAGAGGGCCGCCGCTTGCTTTGGCATCTTGCTGCGCTTGCAATATGTCTTCTGGGCTCAGGCTTCTCAGGCAGTTGGCTGTATCAACTTTACAGCCTGCCAGAGCTGCCACCTCTGCGCCGAGAGTTTCTGCTTGCTGCAGGCTGCGCTGTGCAGGCATATACGACCCACTCTGGATGATGGCTTTGTCAAACAGAGTTGCTGATGCAGGTGAAACCAGGTGCGACAGGACGGCATGGCCGCCAGCGGACTCGCCAAATATGGTGATATTTTCAGCGTCGCCTCCGAATTCGGCAATATTGGCGCGCACCCAGGCAAGAGCGGCTTGCTGGTCCATCAGGCCGTAATTGCCGGATTCTCCAGACTCTGCACTCAAGTCGACATGAGCCATGAAACCCAGCAGGCCAAGGCGGTAATTCAACGTAACTACGGTGACGCCATTTTCAACAAGTCGTTCGGGATTATAGGCCGCTCCGCCTGACCCTGTTTCAAAGGCACCCCCATGGATCCAGACCATGACCGGGTGGCTGCCGTTGAGATCTGGAGTGTAGACATTCAGAAACAGGCAGTCTTCGCTAAAGGGGCCTTGCTCAAACAGGCCCGGATTCTGTGGACAGTCTGGACCAAAGCGGTCTGCGACCAGTACCGCGTTGCCTCTGTCCGCTGCTGGTATAGGAGCGGAAAAGCGCATGTCCCCGATTGGGGGGGCAGCATATGGGATGCCCTTGAAACTGAGCAAACCATTCTCATCAACCCCCTGTACCGGGCCTTGTTCTGTTTGAACGACAAATGAGACAGGATTGGTTGGCGCTGAGCTGCTGCCTGAGCCTGACAGACAGCCACTCAGTGCTATGGAAAGCAGTGGGACGGTAAAGAGTCCGCGTAGGGAAAGCTGAGAGCGTGTTGTTAGCATTTTTGCGTCTCGACTAGAGCCTGCAGTAAATTGGTTTTCTGCAAGTACGGTTTTTGTTATGAATCACTTGTTGCCATGACCATCGGTCAAGGTGTCGCTAGAGATTTTCACGACTGATGTTTGAGTGTTTTGTACGCGATCAGACACAAGGGGCAAGTTATGCAAAGCCAGCCAGTCGAAGCCCTTGATGTCACAGGGGTGCTTAATGGCAATGCCTGGTTTGCCGGGCTACCTGATGAGTTGAGAAACTGGCTTGTTGCTCACTCCCGTCTTTTCAGTCTGGCTGCTGGAGAGCGACTCTTTGCACGGGGTGATGCGCCTGATGGCCTTTATTGTGTAGGTTCAGGTCTGCTTCGGTTGACGGGTATTACGGAAGGCGGGCAAGAAGCCATTCTGGCAGTAGTGGGGGCGCCGCATTGGTTCGGTGAGATCGCTCTGTTCGACAATGCACCCAGAACCCATGATGCCTGGGCGGAAACAGATGTGGTTCTGGTGCATGTTCCACAAAAAGAGTTGGCAAGACTACTGACGGAGAAGCCGACCTATTGGCAAATATTTGGTCAGTTGTTAACGCAAAAGTTGCGTTCCGCCTTTGTTCTTATGGAAGACCTGCTCCTATTGGCCCCACAACCCCGCGTCGCCCGGCGTCTCGCCTTGATGGCGACCGGCTATGACACGTTGCAAGGACGCAGCCGACGGGTTCTTAGAGTGACCCAAGAGCAGTTGGCCTCGATGCTGGCTCTTTCCAGACAAACGGTTAACCTGGCATTGCGTGAGTTGGAGGCGGCCGGCCTGATTCGTCGTTTGCGCGGAGCTGTAGAGATCCTGGATCTGAGCCGCTTGCAGCAGTCCGTTAGTGTATTGTGAGGTTCCCGGGCTGCTCTTTCTGCCGAGGCAGGTAGCAGCCCGGATTGCTCAGCCAATCGAACCAAGTTGCCGCAACTGCTCCAGTACCAGCGCATGCAGGGCTGGATCGCCACAGGCAATCACCCGGCCACCGTGTTGGGCATCGCCGCCCTCCCAGGTGGTCATGCGCCCGCCAGCGCCCTCAACGATTGGAATCAGAGCTTGCACATCATAGGGTTGCAGGCTGGCTTCCATGACCACGTCAACCAGGCCGGCAGCCAGCATGCAGTAGGCGTAGCAGTCGCCGCCAAAGCGCAGCAACTGGACCTGATCGGCAATGTGCTGGAAGGCCTGATGCTCGGCGGCGCTGGTGAACATATCCGGCGTGGTGCACATCAGCCGGGCCTGGGCCAGTGACGGGCAGGTGCGGGTGCGCAGTGGCTGGCCATTGAGCCAGGCGGCCTGGCCATTGCCACTGAAGCGCTCGCCGGTATGTGGCTGGTTCATGATGCCCAGGCGCGGACGCTGGCCGTCGTTGAGGGCGATCAGGGTGCCCCACAGTGGCAGGCCGGTAATGAATGCGCGGGTGCCGTCGATCGGGTCGAGTACCCAGGTCAGAGGGGAGCTGCCCCGGAACGACTCTTCCTCTTCACCCAGGATCCCGTGCTCGGGATAGTGCTGCTGGATCAACTCGCGCATGGCCCGCTCAGCAGCCTGATCGGCGACGGTAACCGGGTCATAGAGACCGGCCCCCTTGTCGGTTACCGCCAGCGGGGCGCGAAAGTGGGGTTGGATCGCCAGGGCTGCGGCGTCGGCCAACTGACCGGCGAAGGCGAGATAAGGTGTGAGTTGTTCTTGGCTCAACGACATGAAGGAGGTCCTGTGATCAAGGGGCCTGCCGATTATACGAGCTGTTGCTGGCAGGTGGTACGGGCCTGGAAATGAATGCATGATGGCCGTTTGTAATCATGGTGTCATCTTGGTTGACCACCATGCTGCCGAGCCACATACCCGCTTTATGGATGGACATGCATGCGCAGTCGTTTGCCTGTTTCACCTGGCGTTATCCAGACAGTCCTGCTTGCGTTGGGGTTGCTGATTATCGTACTGGTCTGGACGCATTACCGGATGCTCGACCAGCGCGCGCGTGAGCAAAGCCTGGACTGGAAAGCGGCTGAGCACCTCAATCTGGCAGTCATTATTGCCGAAAATCTTAAACAGATAACCGACCGTGCCCGGGCTCTTGGTTCAGAGGCGGCGCGCTCTGGTGTTATCGATGCGGGCCGGGCGCGTCCGCTGGCGGTATTGCTGGCCAGCGACCCGGTATTCAATCGTCTGGTTGCATTTAATTCCGAGGGTGAGCTGTTGTTTGCCAGCCATGATCAAGGTCCCGAAGTGTTGGCTTCTGACTGGCGTGAGCAGTTGCAGGCTCACCGCAGTGAGTTCGGGTTGGCTCCCTTCCTGTTGGCCGCGGAGCCAGATGCCGCGTTGAGACCGAGCTGGCGCTTGCCGATCCTGTTGCCGGTTGCTGATACGAGGAGTCAGCGTCTGGAGATGTTATTGCTGATTGAACTGGACATCGGTTATCTGGCCAGTCTTTACCAGCATCTGGATTTGGGGCGTACGGGATTTATTCGTCTGCTCGATGGCGCGGGCAACGAGCGGATGCGGGCTGATTCCAGCGGCGTGCAATTTGCCGTTTCGCGTCTGCAACCGGCATTACCGGCGCGTGGTTCGCTGCAAGGACAGTTCTCCACGATTCTTGGCGGACTTAGGTACCAGAGCATGTATCGGCGTATGCCACAGCATGGCTTTACGGTAATGGTCAGCCAGTCGCAAGCTGAAATTCTCGCGCCAGTCGAGGCCGCTGTGGCGCGCCAGCGCTGGTTGAGTCTGCTGATCAGCCTGGTCATCGCCGGTTCTCTGCTCTGGCTACTGCGTATGCTGCGTACTCAACAGATTGCCTATCAGGCCCTACAGGCTTCGGCGGCAGAGAACCGGCAATTGATCGAACGGTTGGAGAAGGAACATGACCGCAGCAGCCGGGCAGCCTCGACAGATCATCTTAGTGGCCTGTTCAATCGTCGTCAGTTCATTCAGGTGGCTGCTGAGATTCTGGCTCAGCAGCGCAGTCGCAGGCGTTTGCTGGCGGTACTGTTCATTGATCTTGACCGTTTCAAGTCGATCAATGACACACTTGGTCATCGCATTGGTGATCTGTTGCTGCAGGCGGTTGCCGGGCGTATTCAGCGGCTGTTGGAACCTGGAGATCAGGCTGCCCGTTTTGGTGGTGACGAGTTCGTTGTGCTACTGGCTGGCGGGCGCACCGAGCTGCAGATCGACCAGTGGGTGGCGACACTTACCGAACGCTTGTCATCGACCTATCAGCTTGACGATATCGAGTTGAACACCAGCCCGAGCATAGGAATCGCCATTTGTCCGCGTGATGCCCAGGACGTCGATGGTCTGATTCGCAACGCCGACGCTGCGATGTACTCGGCCAAACGTGCAGGGCGCGGCCGTTACCGTTTTTATGACGCCTCGCTCAATACCGGCAATGTCGAGGCATTTCATCTTGAGCAGGGCTTTGCCGAGGCGTTGCGCTCTCATCAGTTTGTGCTGCAGTTCCAGCCACTGGTGCATTTGGATAGTGGCCGTATCGACGGCTATGAGGCTCTTGTGCGCTGGCGGCATCCACACTATGGCCTGCTTTACCCTGACCGCTTTATTGCAGTAGCTGAGCGCAGCGGATTCATTGTGTCTCTGGGGCAGGAGGTTTTGCGTCTGGCCTGTGAACAACTGGCGCAGTGGCACGAGGCAGGACTGGAAACGTCGGTAGCGGTCAATGTTTCAGCATTGCAACTGGCGCAGCCGGAGTTTGCTGATACGGTGCTGGAGCTGCTTGCTGGCCTGTCCTTGCCTGCACAGAGACTGGAGTTGGAGATTACCGAAACCGCGATTCTGCAGCGCGAAAGCCCGGCGCTGGACAACCTGCACCGGTTGCGTGTGGCAGGGATTGGCGTGAGTCTGGATGACTTTGGTCAGGGCTACGCTGGCTTTGCCCATTTGCAGGCATTGCCGTTGACTCGGCTGAAAATCGACCGCAGCCTGATTGCGCAGTTATCCAATAGCCATGATGACAGCCTGATTGTTTCAACCACGATCATCCTGGCCAAACGCCTGAAGTTGCAGGTGGTAGCTGAGGGAGTGGAAACTCGCGAGCAGCGGGTGCATCTGCGTCTGGCTGGTTGCGACCTGGCCCAGGGGTATCACTTCAGCCGGCCCATGGATGCCGAGGCTGTGCCAGCCTTTGAGGAAGATTTCAACGCTGAAAAGGTAAAGGTGCCGTCATGACCCGAATGTTGTTCTGTATGTTCTGGTTGTGTCTGGTGGGGCCAGCTTTTGCTGAGTCTCCGTGTGCGCAGGACAGCCTGCATCTGGCAATGATTCCAAAGAAGGACATTGATCGTCAGATCACCGAGTACCAGCCGCTGATTACTCTGCTTGGCCAGGAGTTGAGTCTGCCTGTACGGGTTTTTCGTGCCACTTCCTATGAAAGCGTGATTGATGCCGTGGTATCTGGTGGTGTCGATCTGGCCGTGCTTGGTCCAGCGTCCTACGCTTTGGCCTGGGCACGTAACCCTGATATCGAGGCCTTCGCTTCGCTAACCCTGCATCAGGGGTACTTTACGCCAGCCGGCGGTTATTATCAGGCCCTGTTACTGGTGCGCCGCGACAGTGGTATCGAGGGCTTATCGCAAACACGCGGTTTGCGGGTGGCGTTGAACGACCCGGCCAGTACCTCTGGAGCGCTTATTCCCAATCGCGAGTTTCCTTATGCTGTCGGGGTTGGGTTAGCCCGCTTTTTCGGCGCTCAGGTATATACCGGCTCTCATGACAAGTCGCTGGATGCACTGCTGGCCGGGCGAGTAGATGCGGCTTTTGTTTCTAGCGCGCGAGCTGACGAGTATCTGCGCCGGGGTTTGCTTGATGAACATACCCTGCGGGTGCTGTGGTCCTCACAGCCTATCCATTATGACCCCTTTGTGTTTCGGGCTGGCTTGTGTGAGGAACTGAAGCAACCGATTCGGGAGCTGTTGTTGAGCGCCAACCCGGCTTTGAGCGGGTTTCTCGCCAGCCAACAGGCTGCGGCGCTGACAACCGTGAGTCATGAAGACTATCTGCCGCTAATCCAGCTACTGGCTGAGGAGTGACAGGCGGCTCAGGCTGACGGGCTTCCCGAAATTAACTGTCTATACTTTCCTGGCTGCAAGGGATGGCCCAGGTTTTCGGGCTCGTTGGCCTGGAGCCACCTCGAGTCTTTCATACGGACATAGAGGCAATCACAATGACGCATGTACTTCGTTTTCATCTGCTTGCTGCCCTGGCGTTGATGCTCATACTCTCCAGCGCCCTGTTCAATCGGGCGCTTGCCGCCGACGCCGAGACCCTGGCGCGAGACTCACGGCAGGCTCTGCAATCGCTGTATCAGTCCAACCCTGTTGCTGAAACCCTGTCACGCAGCGCCAAAGCGGTGCTGGTATTCCCCAATATCGTCAAGGCGGGCCTGGTGTTCGGCGGCAGTTATGGGGAGGGCACATTGTTCAAGGGCGGTGAGGTGGCGGGTTACTACAACTCGGTCAGCGGCTCTTGGGGCTGGCAGGCCGGGGCGCAGTCTTATGGTTATGCGGTGTTTCTGATGACCGATAATGCGGTGAACTACCTGAGCGAATCCCGGGGCTGGGAAGTGGGTGTCGGGCCGACGGTAGTGATGGTTGATGAGGGCGTAGCCCGGCAGTTGTCGACTACCACCCTGCAGGATGATGCCTACGCCTTCATCTTCGATCAGCAGGGGCTGATGGCCGGGCTAAGCCTTGAGGGCAGCAAGATTTCGCCTATCCGCCGATGAGCTGGAGCCGGCGCGTGGTCCGCGCCGGCGCTGGCTAGACGCGCAGAGCTTCCAGCTGTTCTCGCACCGCTGGCGGCAATGCAATGGGGCGGTTGTTGGCCGGATCAATCAGCACCATGACGCTATTGGCGGCAGCCTGGACCTGGTCCTTGTGCAGGGCACAACCGGTGAAGCAGAACGAGCTGTTGCCAATACGGTTGATGCCGGCCGCCAGTTCCACTGCATGCCAACCGGGCTGGTAGTTGTCGAAGCAGATATCGGTGGAGGCGACCAGTACGCCCAGACCCTGCAGGTCGAGGCTGCGAATGGCGCCAAAGCGGGCCTGCTCCATATAGCGGGCCAGAGCCGCTTCGCTGCGCTGACTATCGGCATCGAGATCGGCATAACGCGGGGTGACTTGCTGACGTACCGCGAAGTTGTGCGCGTGCGCCAACTGCTGGCGGAAGCTGTCGTCGGGTAATGCCGCAACCTCGCCGCTGACGGCTGGCAACAGACCGGTGCGAATATAGTCGGGCAGTTCTACCCATTGCCCCTGAGCCAGTGCGCCCATGACACAGTCCTGTACGCCGACCCGCTGACCATTCTGGAACAGTTCACTACGGACCCGGTATTGCTCGGTATCGCAGCTCAGAACACTGACCTCGGCCTGCACGTCACTGCCATACCAGGTCACTTGCTGGTAATTGGTGACGCTACGCAACGGGCGCAGGCGGACCTGGTCGGAGAACCAGGCATCGGGTCCGAACAGTTCCAGGTGGGCGCGCAAGCGTGCTTCCTGATGGAAGTGGTAAAGCCGGGTGTTGTTGACGTGGCGCCAGGTGTCCAGGTCGGTGTAACGCGGAGAAAGAGTGCATTGGAACAGAAAATCTTGGGACATGATGGCGGGCAATCCTGGGCTGCTTGTACGTTGTTCTGGCTACAGCATGGCGTTCTGAGTGGCAGGCTGCAACCGCTGCGGCGCAACTATGAACTAGATGGATAGGCTGTCATTTCGAGAGCCAGATAAGGCCGTCAGTATGGTCAGGTTCTTTTGTCGGAGAGCGAGCTCCAGGCCGGCCAGCGGGCGTTGACCCAGAGTGATAAGGCGATTATCGCGCCGCCAATGGCCAGACGCAGCAGGTCGGCGTCACGGTTCCAGATCAGCAGATTGACCAGTAGCCCGGCCGGTACCAGGGCGTTGTTCATGATACCCAGAGTACCGGCATCGACCTGAGTGGCACCACGGTTCCAGAAGAAGAACCCGAGCCCGGAGGCGACCAGCCCCAACCAGGCCAGCACGCCCCAGTGCAGGCCGCTGCTGGGCAGTTTGTCCGGGTTGCCAAGTAGCAGCCAGGCGGGCAACACCACCAGCAACGCGCCGATGAAGAAAAAGCCGAAACCTTGCCACTGCTGGCGCACATCGATCCGGTAGTGGCGAATCAGATGGGCATAGCCGACCTGCCCGGCAGCAAAAGTCAGGTTGGCCAGTTGCAGAATCACAAAGCCGGTGATGAAACTGTCGCTGATGCCGTCATAGCGGATGATTCCGGCACCGAGCACTGCGATCAGCGTGGCTACCAGCGGGCCGCTGCTGAAGCGGCGGCGCAGGGCATTGTCGACCAGCGCCACATACAGCGGGGTGAAGATAGTGAACAGCAGCACTTCCGGCACGCTGATGTAATTGAACGACAGATACAGGCCGATATAGGTAACCCCGAACTGCAGGGCGCCAACCAGCAGTACACCGGCCATCAGTCCGAGCGGCAGTTGCCGTGGCCGCAGTAATGGTAGAAACAGCAGACTGGCGAGCACGACGCGGGTAAGTACGGCAAAGTAGCTGTCGACCTGGCCCGCGAGGTACTCGCCGATCAAACTGAACGATAGGGCCCATAGCAGGGTAACGGCAATCAGGCTGGGCATGGCAGTTGTCAGTAAAGCAGGGGCGCGCAGTATATCGCTGAGTTTGGTAGGCTCACCAGTTGTGCTTGCATGAGCCCTGTAAGTGCATTACTAAAATATCGTCAGTCCAGTGGCGTTTTTTGTTAGCCTAGCCGGAGTAGCTCAGCTGGTAGAGCACGTCATTCGTAATGATGGGGTCGCAGGTTCAACTCCTGTCTCCGGCACCAACCTAAGCCCAGCGGAAAAACTTCACCTGAGCTCGCAGTCGTTCGGCCAATTCGGCCAGTTCCCGGCTCGAGGCGGTCACCTGATCGGAGCCGGCTGAGGTTTCCACTGTGGCATTGTGGATGCGGGTGATGTTCTGGTTGACCTCTTCAGCCACAACGCTTTGCTGCTCGGCGGCACTGGCGATCTGTGCGTTCATATCATTGATGGCACCGACTTCCTGGCGGATACGTGTCAGCGCGGCTTCGGCTTCATGTACCTGCTGCACAGTATCCTGCGCCAGTTCACGGCTGGTCTGCATCACCTCAACGGCATTTGCAGCGCCATCCTGTAGGGTGGTAATCATCTGCTGGATCTCGCGCGTCGAGGCCTGGGTGCGGTTGGCCAGCGAGCGCACCTCGTCGGCCACTACGGCAAATCCACGGCCATGCTCACCGGCGCGTGCCGCTTCGATGGCGGCATTCAATGCCAGCAGGTTCGTCTGCTCGGCGATAGCGTTGATCACCTCGATAATGGTTTCAATGCTTGCACTGTCGCGCGACAGTTGTTGCACTGTGTCGGCAGCGGTTTCTAGGGTGTTGGCCAGACTCTGCACCGCGCTGGCCGTGCGGCTGACGCGCAGATTTCCGGTTTCAACTTCGGCATCAGCGTTGCGCGTGGCGGCGGCGGCCTGACTGGCATAGCCGGCAACTTCACTGACGGTGGCGGCCATCTGGTTCACCGCCGTGGCCATCTGTTCAGCTTCGCTGGACTGCAGGCGGATCTGACGATTGTTGTTGCTGGCGGTTTCGCGCAACTGAGCCGATGACTCCCGCAGCTCACCAGCCACGTTGCTGACATCGCGCAGAGTCTGTGCTAGTCGCTGCACGGTATCGCCGACCGCGGCCATCACGCTGTCAGGGTGGCGGGTATGAATGGCCTGCTCTAATTCACCTTCGGCCAGGCGCTGGATGACGGCTGCGACTTCGTGCGGCTCCGCGCCCAGGGTTGAGCGCAGGTGGCGGATCAATAGTAGTGAGACCACAAGGCTGACCAGCACTGCCAGCGAGCTGATCACTAGCATCAGTGTGGCAAAACCGCCCGCAGTGGCACGCACGCGGGCCACATCCGCGCTTATCAGCGCTTCCTGGTGATCAATAAAGGCATTGATGAGTTGCAGCCAGGTGCTATAGGCCGGTGAGACCTGCTTCAGCAGCATCTGGCGGGCGGCGTCGCCGCGCAGTTTGACGAGCTGGTCCGAGTAGTCCAGTGCCCGTTGCTCGATATGTTCGATGTCGCTTAGTAGACGCCGCTCCTGTTCGCTGCTAGGGGTGTTGGCAAACACAGTTTGCATGCCGTGGCGAGCCTCATCGTAGAACTTTTGCAAGCGCTCGATATCCCGCAGGAAGCCTGCTTGCTGACCTGCATCCTCGCTCAGCACTAAATCGCGCAGGGCAATTGCGCGGTCGTGCACGCTGCCGCGAAAGTTGATCGCCATGCGCTGTTTGATGGTGGCGCCTTCACCAACATCAGTCAGGGTGCGGTCGATCATGCCAACGCGTTGAATGCCGATCAGGGTGGTGAGGATCAGCAGTGAGAGCAGCAGGCCGAAACCCAGGCCCAGGCGCTGGGCCATGGAAAGTTGCGAGAACATGTAGGAATCCTTGCGGTACGGGGTGCGCAGGGGTGTGCGCTAGAATATTATACAAAAGTTGTACGATGTTTGACTCTTGTACAACTTATTGGTCGCAAAGTAAAGCTTGCTATCAAGCTGATGCCTTGGTTGCCGGCCTGTCTCTGTATGGTTTACATGGGGTTTTCATTGGTCAGACTGATGGGCTGCCATTCCGTGAATCAAGTTCGTGCTACGCTGCTTGTACAAGCGTTACCGTCTGTCCAGTATTTTTATTTTCAACGTAGGAGTTCCTGCTGTGACCGATCTGGATGCATTTCGTCAGCAAACCCGCGCCTGGCTGGAGGACAACTGCCCGCAGAGTATGCGCGCCCCGGTAACCAGCGATGCCGACGCCTGTTGGGGCGGGCGCAACTTCCAGTTTCAGAGTGAGGACCAGAAACTCTGGCTCGAACGCATGGCCGCGCGTGGCTGGACCGCGCCTGACTGGCCGCGCGAGTATGGTGGCGGCGGGTTGAGCCGGGCCGAGACCAAGGTTCTGCAGGAAGAAATGGCCCGCATCAAGGCACGCGCGCCGCTGTCCAGTTTTGGCGTGTGGATGATCGGCCCGGCGATCCTCAAGTTCGGTTCCGAGGAGCTCAAGCGTCAGCATCTGCCGCCGATCATTCGTGGTGAGATCCGCTGGTGTCAGGGCTACAGTGAGCCGGGCGCCGGCTCCGACCTGGCCGGGCTGCAGACCCGTGCCGAGGATCACGGTGATCACTTCATCGTCAACGGCCAGAAGATCTGGACCTCCTATGCCGACAAGGCTGACTGGATGTTCTGCCTGGTGCGCACCAATACCGAGGCCAAGAAACAGTTGGGCATCAGTCTGGTGCTGTTCGACATGACCACTCCTGGTGTCAGCACCCGGCCAATCAAACTGATCTCCGGCAGCTCGCCGTTCTGTGAGACCTTTCTCGACAACGTGCGGGTGGACAAGGATCAGGTGGTTGGCGAGATCAACGCTGGCTGGACCATCGCTAAATACCTGCTGACCCATGAGCGCGAAATGATCGGCGGTATGGGTCGTACTGCCGCCGGGCAGAAGACCCTGCCGCAGATCGCCGTCGAGGCCATTGGGCTGGAGGACGGCAAGCTGGCCGACGGTTATCTGCGCAGTGAAATCAGTCGTTGGGACATCGACGCCGCGGCCTTTGCCCTGACCAGCGAGCGTGTGCTTGATGAGGCCAAGGCCGGGCAGGGCGTGGGTGCTGCCTCGGCGATGCTCAAGTACTACGGCACCGAACTGAACAAGCGTCGCCAGGAACTGAACATTGCCCTGCATGGCAGTCAGGCCATGGTCTGGGAAGGCGAGGCCAGTAATGAGGGTGCCATGCCGCGCACCTGGCTACGCTCCAAGGGCAACTCGATCGAGGGCGGCACTTCGGAAATCCAGCTCAACGTTATCGCCCGCAACATTCTCGGGCTGCAATGAACCGAATCGAGGAAATGTGCATGAGCGCTCTGGTACTCAATGAAGAACAAGCAATGCTCAAGGATGCCGCCAAAGGTTTTCTGGCGGAACAGGCGCCGGTCAGCCAGTTGCGCGCCCTGCGTGATACGCGCGACGAAACGGGGTTTTCCCGTGAGCTGTGGCAGCAGATGGTGGAAATGGGCTTCAGCGGCACTCTGGTGCCTGAAGCTTTCGGTGGTACGCAGTTCGGCCATGTCGGCATGGGTCAGATCAGTCTGCAGTGCGGGCATAACCTGAGCGCTTCGCCACTGTTGTCGACCGCAGTGCTTGGCGTCAGCAGCCTGTTGCTGGGCGGCTCCCAGGCGCAGCAGACTGAGCTGCTGCCCGCGATTGCCGAGGGCCGACTGCTGACCGCGCTGGCGATTGATGAAAGCCCGCGCCACGCGCCCTGGCGGGTCGCTACCCGGCTCAGTCGCGACGGCGAGGGTTACCGTCTGAATGGGCGCAAGCTGTGTGTGGTTGACGGCCACGTTGCCGACTGGCTGATTGTGTCGGCGCGCAGCAGTGGTGAAGAGTCCGCCCGCGAGGGTATCAGTCTGTTGCTGGTCGAACGTGCGGCGCCGGGTGTCAGTGTCGAGCGCACCATCATGGCCGATTCACGCAATGCTGCTCTGGTCAGCTTCGATAATGTCACCCTGCCGGCCGAAGCGCTGCTGGGTGTCGAGGGGGAAGCCGCTGCGGTACTGGAGTGGGTACTGGATGTTGGCAACGCGCAACTGGCTGCCGAGCTGCTGGGGATAGCCGAAGAAGTGTTCAGTCGCAGTGTGGCCTATTTGCAGGAGCGCAAGCAGTTTGGCGTTACGCTGGGCTCGTTCCAGGCCTTGCAGCATCGCTGCGCGCATCTGTTCAGCGAGATCGAACTGGTCAAGTCGGCGGTGCTCAAGGCTTTGCAGGCGCTGGATGCGTCGGACCCTGAGGCGCCGCAGTGGGTCAGTCTGGCCAAGGCCAAGGCCTGCGAGGTGGCCGAACTGGCGACCAACGAGGGAGTGCAGTTGCACGGCGGTATGGGCATGACCGATGAGTTCGATATCGGCCTGTTCATCAAGCGTGCACGCCTGGTCCAACAACTGTTCGGTGACTACCGTTACCACGCCAACCGGTTTGCCAGCCTGCGCGGCTACTGAGTTGTACAGATGCGACAAGGCCGGGCAATGCCCGGCCTTGTCGTGTCAGTACCGATGACTCAGAAGTGCACCTTGACGATCAGGTTGGTCGCGCTCTGGTCGGTCTTGAAGGCGCTGCTGTCCTTGATGCCGTACTTGTTCTTCCAGTAGTCGTACTCGATACCCACGTACAACTGCTTCTCGGCCCAGCTCATGGCCTTGCCGAGGTCATACTTGATCTGCGGGTTGAACTTGAAGTTGGCGTGGTAGCCACTGCGACTGTCGTTGTCGACCACCCAGTCGATGAAGCCATCGATCAGAATGTCGGAACGCCCGGCCGGCACGGTGTAGGCCCACACCGGCGTGATCTGCCAGACACCACGACCACCGTCCGGAGTATCGGCGCGGCGGTAATAGGTGTTGAGCTGAAAGTAATCGAAGCCGGGGATGTCGAGGTCAAAGCCAGGACCGAGCAGGTAGTTGTGCAGATCGCCACGGCCGAATTCGTAGGTGGCGGCCAGCAGCACGTCCTTGATTGGGCCAACGCTGAGATCCTGGCCACTGAGCTTGCCGAACGACAGGCGTGGAGAGAACTCGCCGTAGTAACTGCTGTTGTCTCCCCGGGCGTTTTTGTCGCCGTTGTAATGGATGCTGTCGATGAAGAAGAACAGGTCACCGAAATTCCAGCCGCTGACATGCTCGAAGGTGACGGTTTGCTGGGTCTTGGGGTCGACCTGGAAATCCGTTCCGTACAGATAGGTCAGGCTGTTGTTCTGCCATTGCAGAGGGTAGGCCAGGGCACTGGCGCTGGTCAGCAGAGCGCAGGCGCCCAGGGCGGCGGTGACGAAACGTGGCATGTGATACTGCTCCGGTATGCATTCTTTGGGGGGTTGGCGGTGGCGCGGTTTGGCGCCCGGCGCGCATGGTAAAAGCAAAACGCCAGATTGCACAGGGTCTGATGCGATACCACTAGGCACGAGGAGGTTCAGTGTTTAACCTTTCGGGGTGTCTAGCTTGCCGGATTCTGACTAATGCTGCTTCGCGGACTGACCTGGCTGATCCTGTTTCAGCTTTTGGGTACGGGGCTGAATGCCCTGTTTTTGCCTTTTTTGCCCGGCCCGATCATCGGGATGGCGCTGCTGGTGGTGTATCTCTGCGTGCGCGGTGGAGTCAGCGATTCACTGGATCTGGCTGCCAGCGGCTTGCTCAAGTACCTGCCGCTGATTCTGGTGCCGCCGGCAGTCGGGGTCATGGCCTATGGCGCCGAGATCGCTGCTGATGCCTGGGCGATTGCGATAACGCTGGGGCTGTCTTTCATCCTTAGTCTGCCGCTGTGCGGCTGGCTGATGCAGCGGCTGATCCAGCGTCAGCAGCGGGGGCGTTCATGAGCGGTTCATGGCAACTGGCCTGGCAGGCGGTAGTCGGGCACCCGCTGTTCTGGCTCGGGGTGACCCTGGGGGCCTATCAATTGGGGCTGGCATTGTATGAGAAGAGCCGGCTGGCGATCTTCCATCCAGTGCTGGTGTCGGTGCCGATCGTAGTTGCGGTGCTGTGGAGTCTGGACGTGGATTTTGCCGGTTACCGCGCAGCGGTAATGCCGCTGCTGATTCTGCTTGGTCCGGCCACGGTGGCCTTGGCGATTCCTCTGTATCTGAATCTGCGGCGCATCCGCCAGTTCTTCTGGCCGGTGCTCCTGACCCTGGCCTTCGGTGGGCTGTTCGCCACCGTCAGCACCTTGTTGATCGCCTGGCTGCTGGGGGCCGACAACATGATCCTCATGACCTTGGCGCCTAAGTCGGTAACCTCGCCGATTGCCATGCTGGTGGCCGAGCAGATTGGTGGTGTAGCGGCGTTGGCGGCGGTCTTTGTAATGTTCACCGGGGTGCTGGGGGCGGTGTTTGGCCCCTGGCTGTTGCAAGTCTGCGGCATTAGCCATCCGGCCGCGCGGGGCATGGCGCTGGGAATGATCGCCCATGCGGTAGGGACTTCACGTGCACTGGAGGAGGGCGAGGAAACCGGTGCCTTCTCGGCCCTGGCCATGAGCCTGATGGGGATGGCCACTGCGTTGTTGCTGCCGCTCGGGGTGGCGTTGTGGGCTATGCTCTGAGGGTTGTCCCGGAGCGTGCTTGAACGGCGCTGATGGGGTGCAATGCCATGGATCTGGGGACTCCGGAGGATTGGAAGCGGCGAATTTGATTTGCGTCAATTTGCCATATACCGCTTAGGGTGGCTTGGTGGGACACTTTTTATGCTGTCCCGACCGTCTCTTTCACCGGAGTAAGCAGATTGGTATTGTTGAACTCTTGCGCCTGCAATTCGCCTTTACGGCGATGGTGCACTTGCTGTTCGTTCCTTTGACCCTGGGGCTGGCTTTCATTCTGGCGATTATGGAGTCGGTCTATGTGATGCCAGCAAGACCCTTTATCGCGACATGACCAAATTCTGGGGTAAGCTGTTCGTTATCAACTTTGCCCGGGGGCACCACCGGCCTGGCGATGGAGTTTCCAGTTCGGCATCAACTGGTCGTACTGCTCGCACTATGTTGGCGATATCTTCGGTGCGCCGCTGGCGATTGAAGCGCTAATCGTGTTCTTTCTCGAATCCACTCTGTTCGGCCTGTTCTTCTTTGGCTGGGACCGCATGAGCAAGGTCAAGCACCTGGCGGTCACCTGGCTGATGGTGCTGGATCTGTCACCAGGTGTCGATGAACGGCCGCAGGCCACGCTCGAGTGACTCCGGCGGTGCCGAGCTGAGTCCGCGCAGGAGCCAGTCGCGGGTCTCCAAGGGGTCGATCACCGCGTCAATCTCAAGGAAGCTGGCCATGCTCAGCCCCTTGCCGCGCTGATACAGCTCGGCCACCAGTTTATCGAACAGTGCTTGCTGTTCGGCGGGATTCTCAAGCGCCGCCAGCTCCTTGGCATAACCCAGGCGCACTGCACCCTCAAGGCCCATGGCACCAAACTCGCTGCTCGGCCAGCCGATGGTGAACATCGGCGCATGGAAACTGCCAGCGGCCATGGCCTGAGCGCCAAGGCCGTAGCCCTTGCGCAGTACCACGGTGAAGAACGGAATCGTCAGGCTGGCGGCGGTGACGAACATCCGCGAGACATGGCGCACCGTGGCCTGTTGTTCGGCGTCCGGGCCGACCATGAAGCCGGGGGTGTCGCACAGCGAAACCATCGGCAGGCCATGGGCCTGACACAACTGCATGAAGCGTGCGGCCTTGTCGCCGGCCACCGCATCGATGGCGCCGCCCAGATGCATGGGGTTATTGGCGATCAGGCCGAAGGCCTTGCCGTTGATGCGGATCAGCGCGGTGATCAGGCCGGGGGCGAACTGCCGGCGCAGTTCCAGCACCGAGCCGGAATCGGCCAGGGTTTCGATCACCTCACGGATGTCGTAGACGCGCAGGCGGTTCTCCGGAATCAGGTGACGCAGCAAGCGCTGGTCGGCACACCCGCCGCCGGGCAGGTCGCCCTGGAAGTAACTCAGGTACTGCTTGGCCACCCGGGTAGCTTCGGCTTCATCTTTGACCAGTACGTCGATCACCCCGTTGGGGCTCTGCATACTGGTCGGGCCAACCTGTTCCGGTGTAAAGCGGCCCAGCCCGCCACCTTCGATCATCGCCGGGCCGGCCATGCCGATGGTCGCGTTCTCGGTGGCGATGATCACGTCACAGCAGCCGAGCAGCGCGGCGTTACCGGCAAAGCAGCGTCCGGAGACCACGCCAACCAGCGGCACCTGACCGCTGAGCCGGGCCATGCGCATAAAGGTGGTGCAGTCGAGTCCCGCTACGCCAACCTTGTCGATGTCGCCGGGGCGTCCGCCGCCGCCTTCGGTAAAGAACACCAAGGGCAGGCGCCATTGCTCGGCCAGCTCAAGCATGCGGTCGGTTTTCTTGTGGTTGGTCACGCCCTGGGTGCCGGCGAATACCGTGTAGTCGTAACTCATGGCCATGCAACGGGCCTTTTCCGCGCCAAACTGCGCGGCATTGACGGTGCCGATGCCGGCAATCAGACCGTCGGCCGGGCTCAGCTTGAGCAATTCCTCGTGTGTGCGGCGGGTGCGTTGGGCGGCCAGGGCAAAGCCGCCGTATTCCATAAAACTGCCATCATCCAGCAGATCAGCCAGGTTTTCGCGGGCGGTGCGCTGGCCGGTCTTGCGCCGTTTGGCCACCGCATCTGGGCGACGGGTATCGGTCAGCTCGGCCTGACGCTCGAGCACCTCGCGCAGGTCGGCACGGATATGTTCCAGATCAATACTTTCCTCGGTCACTATACCTTCGGCGCTGACCTCGGCGGGCTCGAGAAACAGCAGGGGGCTGCCTTCGAACAGGTTGTCGCCGGGTGCGACTGCCAACGCCCGAACAATACCGCTTTGGCTGGCCTTGACCACGAACTCCATCTTCATCGCTTCCATTACCGCTACCTGCTGGCCAGCGGCGACGGCGTCGCCGACCTGCACATCCAGGCTGACCAGTACGCCCTGTACCGGGGTGTTCAGTGGTTCAGTGCCGGCCGGGGCATCGATATCGGTTTGGCGCTGGGTCTGGCTGGTTGACTGGCCCTTGGCATACAAATGCGGATGAGCCTGACTGCCTGCGCCGACCAAGCTTGCCGCTTCGGCTTCGATAAAGCCGGTGCTGACCTGATTGGCCTGCACTGCCGGATGCTGCAGCAGGTTCTGCAGAAAATGCAGGTTGCTGGCCACACCTTCCAGACGGAATTCGCACAGAGCGCGGTAGGCGCGCTTGAGCACTTGCGGGTAGTCGGCAGCGGCCTGCACGATCAGCTTGGCCAGCAGCGAGTCAAAGCTGGGGCTGGTGGTATAGCCGCTGTAGCCGTAGCCATCGACGCGGATACCAGCACCGCTCGGCGGTTCATAGGCGCTTAGGGTGCCACCGGCTGGACGGGCGCTGCCGTCGCTGGCCATGCTTTCCAGATTGATCCGCAACTGCACGGCGTAGCCGCGCGGTGCGGGTATCCGGTCCTGGGTCAGCCCCAGTTCGGCCAGTGTTGCGCCAGCGGCCAGGCGCAGCTGAGTCTGCGCCAGATCCAGTCCGGTGACCGCTTCGGTGACCGTGTGCTCGACCTGGATACGCGGGTTGGCTTCCATGAAGACGAAGTCGCCGCTGTCTTCATCAAGCAGGAATTCGACGGTACACAGGCCGCGATAGCCGACCGCGCCAGTGAGGGTCAGCGCGGCCTGCAACAGCTGTTCGCGGATCGCTGGGTCCAGCCCCGGTGCCGGGGCGATTTCCAGCAGCTTCTGGTTGCGTCGTTGCAGGGTGCAGTCGCGCTCCCAGACATGCGCGACCTCGCGGCCATCGCCAATGATCTGCACTTCGATATGTCGGGCGCGGCGGATCAGTCGTTCGATATACAGCTCGCCACTGCCAAAGGCAGCCGTGGCCTCGGATTGGCAGCGGGCGTAGGCCTCGTCCAGTTCGGCCGGTTCAAGCACCGCGCGCATGCCTCGGCCACCACCACCGGCCAGTGCCTTGAGCATCACCGCAGCGCCGGGCCCCAATTGCTGCATAAAGGCGCGGGCCTGCTCCAGCGAGGTTGGTTCATTGGTGCCCTGCACCAGTGGGATACCCAGTTCCAGTGCCAGAGCGCGGGCGCTGGCCTTGTCACCAAAACGTTTGAGCACCTCGGCGCTGGGGCCAACAAAGCGGATACCGGCACTGTCGCACTGGGCGGCGAAGGCAGCGTTTTCACTGAGAAAACCGTAACCGGGGTGGATAGTGTCGCAGCCCTGCTCACGGGCGATGGCGATCAATTGCTCGCCATCCAGGTAGGCACTGGCCCCCCGGCCCCTGAGGGCGATGGCCTGATCGGCCTTGTGCCGGTGCAACGAGGCGGCATCGTCCTCGGCATACACGGCGATGCTGGGGATATCCAGTTCGGCGGCGGCGCGGGCCAGGCGGATGGCAATTTCGCCGCGGTTGGCGATCAGCAGTTTGGTGATGGGCATCAGAGCCAGTCCTTGAGTTCGTTTTTCTTGACCTTGCCGGTCGCGGTCATTGGCAGTGACTCGACCAAACGGATTTCCGGGATCTTGTAAACGGCCATGGCCTGTTTGCACCAGTTCATCAGGCTCTCGACATCCAGCCCGCTACCGGGCTTGGCCACCACAAAGGCCACGGGTACTTCGCCTTTTTTATCATCCGGGCGACCGATCACCGCCGAAGCCAGCAGTTGCGGATGCTGGCCAAGCATGGCTTCCAGCTCACTGGGGAAGACGCTCATCCCGTTGACCTTGAGCATTTCCTTGCGTCGACCCAGGTAGCGGATAAAGCCCTGTTCGGTAATCACGCCGCTGTCGCCGGTATGCAGCCAGCCATCCTTGAGCGCTTCAGCGCTGGCCTCGGGTTTGTTCCAGTAACCTTTGAGCAGTGAGGGACTGCGCAGGCACAGTTCGCCTTCCTCGCCCAGCGGCAGTAGTTCGCCGGTTTCGAAACTGCAGACCTTGAACTCGGTGCCTGGTACCGGAAGGCCGACGAAGGTGGGCGCGGATTTAAGGTCGAAGTCGTCGTCCTGCAGGCCGGCGGTGAAGGTGTCGCAGGTATGGGTTTCGGTCATGCCGAAGCTGGTTTCAAACAAGGTGCAGCCGGTCAGCTGGTGCCAGCGGCGGCGGTATTCCGGAGTCAGTTTCTTGATAAAGGACACGCAACTGGTGACGCTCAGCGAGCTGAAATCGAATGTCTGTACCTGCGGGTGATCCAGCACCTCGGCGGCGCTATCGACCAACAGGCCGGTGTGATTGACCCGGTAATGCTGAATCGCGCTCATGAACGCCAGAGCGTCCCAACGCGCCAGCAGCACCAGCGTGGTACCGCCGAATACCGGGAACAGCAGCCCGGCGTTTTCGCCGGCGATCCAGAACTCGGGCATGAAATTCAGGCTGACGCGCTGACTGTCCAGTCCCAGTGCCGCGGGCAGGAAGCTGGCGCAGGTATAGAGCATGTCGCCGTGGGTGTGGATGCAACCCTTGGGCAGGCCGGTGGTGCCGCCGGTGTAGTTGAGTGCGGCGACATCATCCAGAGCTGGTGTCGGCCAATCGCGACGTGGTTTTGTGACGGCCAGTGCCGGCAGCAGGTCGATGCTGTCGCTCACTTCCAGCTTGGGCGCACGCAGCAGGTCCGGCACCGGAATCGGTGGCTCGGCTGGGCACAGTTCGGACAGACTGGTGCTGATTACAAGGCGCAGATCGGTGCCTTCGCGGGCCTGGCGCACCACCGGCAGCAGTTGGTCGAAGCAGACGATCACGCTGGCACCGCAGTCCTTGAGCTGGTAGCCCAGTTCCATCGGCATGGCCATCGGGCTGACCGGGGCGTGAATGGCACCGGCCTTGAGTATGCCGTAGAACACAATGTGGAACTGCGGGCAGTTGGGCATGAATACCGCGACCCGTTCACCGGGCTGAATACCCTGGGCGTGCAGCAGAGTAGCGAAACGGTCGGATTGCTCGTCCAGCTCGGCATAACTCAGACTGTAGCCATAGAACTGCACCGCCGGCTTGTCCGGACTGGTGCGGCCCCAGTGCCGCAGGTATTCGGTCAGCGGCTGGCGCCCCAGCGGGTATTCAGGTTCGCGCGCATGGCCGTTAGGCCAGGCCTGCTGTTGCAGGTGCGCGAGTTGTTCCAGATACGCCTGTTCGTTCATGCCGGGATCCCTCTGCTGTTGTTATATGGTGTGTACCCTGGTGCAAGAGTAGGCAGGCTGGCGTAGCACTGAAAGCGATGATTATTCATTCGGAATCATGAATGTGCTTCATGATTTGGCTGAGGCCAGCTAGATTCATGGCTAGGTTCACCAATTGCCGAGTTTTCCCATGAATGAAAAGAATGCCGGGCCATCATTGGGGCGGATGGACCTCAATCTGTTCCGTACCTTCGAGGTGATCTATCGCGAGCGCAGTTTGACCCGGGCGGCGGCGGTCCTGCATGTCAGTCAGTCGGCAGTCAGTCATGCCCTGTCCCGGTTGCGCGAGCAGTTCGCTGACCCGTTGTTCGTGCGGCAAGGGCGGGGTGTCGTGCCGACGACGCTGGCAACACGGCTGGCGCCGGGCATCCTCGACAGCTTGGAGCGCTTGCAGCAAAGTGTCGGACGATTGCAGCAGTTCGACCCGGCCCGTGATCAGCGTATCTTTACCCTGAACCTGCCCGAGCAACTGGAGCCCGTGTTGTTGCCCAGTCTGCTGGTACATCTGCGCAAAGTGGCGCCGTATTGTCGGGTGCGTACTGCCGGGGTGCGCTGGAGTGAACTGGCTTTGGAACTGGCGGCTGGACGGGTCGATCTGGCGGTGCAGATTGCCCGGCCTACCGATGCCTTTCTGCGTCAGACCAAGCTGCTGGAAGAGCCGCTGTGTGTGGTGGCGGCGCCGGGTTTTTCGGGCGAGCTGAGTGCTGAGCGCTATCTGGCGGCGGAACACATTGCGGTGGCATCCTGGCGACGAGGGTTGAGCTTCGAGGATTTGGCGCTAGGGCATCTGGGGTTGGTACGCCAGGTGGTCCAGCGCTGCCAGAACTATCAGGCCGCCTGTCTGGTGGTCGCCCAAAGCGATCTGCTACTGACTATGTCGCGCCGGCACGCCGAGCTGGTTGGTCGGCCATTGGGCAACCAACTGCTGACATTGCCTTTGCCGTTGCCTTCGATTGGCCTGAATCTGTACTGGCATGAGCACGCCGAGCATGATCCGGCCAACCTTTGGCTGCGCCAGCAGGTCAGCCGGATTGCCGGTAGGCCCTAGAAAAGCTCCAGGGGCGCCATGCTGTCACTGACCGGATAGGCACCGCTATCCAGCTCGTCCCAAGGTGGCGGAGCGTCCTCTTCCTTGAACACTTCCAGAAATGCGCCATTGCTGCCCGGTCGGGCGGCTCGGCCAGTCAGCGGATCGATACGCACGCTAAGCACGCCTTGAGGAACTGGTTGGCTGTGTTCCGGCTTGCCGTCCAGTGCTGCCGCCATGAAGCGCATCCAGATCGGCAAGGCCGCAGTGCCACCGAATTCACGACGGCCAAGAGTGGACGGCTGGTCAAACCCGACCCAGACCGCTGAAGCGTAATCGCCGTTGTAGCCGGCAAACCAGGCGTCTTTCTGCTCGTTGGTGGTGCCGGTCTTGCCGGCCAGATCTGGTCGTTGCAAGGCGCGGGCGCGAGCGGCCGTACCGCGGGTGATCACGTCCTTGAGCATGCTGGTCAACAGGTAAGTAGTACGCGGGTCTACGGTCTGCTCGGCCAGCAACACAGTGTTCGGTTCTTCGACCAGAGCCAGGGGGGCGCTGGTGTAGCGTTGAATCCGCTCAAGATGAGCGGCCAGCGCCTCGGGAGTCACTACAGGCTTGGCAAAGTCGATGATCTGGCCGTGGCGATCCTCGATCCGCTCGATCAACCAGGGGTCGACCTTGTAGCCGCCATTGGCGATGACCGCATAACCCTGGGCGATCTGCAGCGGGGTCAGCTCCGGTGTACCAAGTGAGGCCGACAGATTGCGCGGCAGATCGGAGCGGGGGAAGCCGAAACGCTCAATGTAGGTCAGCGACTCATCGACGCCGATTTCCTGCATCAGGCGGATGGATACCAGGTTACGCGAGCGGTACAGCGCTTCACGCAAACGGATTGGGCCGAGGAAATCGCCCCCGGAGTTCTGCGGTCGCCAGACCGAGTTCATATAATCGTCGACGAACACCAGAGGGGCGTCATTGACGATAGTGGCCGGGGTGTAGCCATGATCCAGAGCGGCGCTGTAGAGGAACGGCTTGAAGCTGGAGCCGGGTTGGCGCCGGGCCTGGGTTGCGCGGTTGTAGTTACTTTGCAGGAACGAAAAGCCGCCGACCAGAGCCTGAATGCTGCCGTCTTGCGGTGACACCACCACCAATGCCGCTTGGGCGCTGGGTACCTGGCTCAGCCGATAGCCGCCATCTTCGTTGGCGATAACACGTATCACGTCGCCGGGTTTTAGTACGTCGGCAGGGCGGCGTGGGGTGGGGCCCATGCTGTTGGCGTTGAGATAGGGACGGGCCCAGCGCATGGCTTCCCAGGCAATGGTGCCGGTATTGCCATTGCGCAGGCGGATCTCGACCTGTTCTTCGTCAACCTGGGTCACCAAGGCTGGCAGCAGGCCGCCCAGCGCTCGATAGGGTGCCAGAATGGTCTGCCAGTTGGCTGGGTCTGCATCCGGGTGGCGGTCTTCCGGGCCGCGGTAGCCATGGCGTTGATCGTATTCGATCAAGCCTTCACGCAGGGCACGATTGGCATAGCTCTGCAGTTCGCTGGAAACGCTGGTGTAGACGTGGAAACCGTCGGTATAGGCTCGCTCGCCGTAGCGCTCAATCATTTCCAGGCGAGCCATCTCGGCAACGTAGGGTGCTTCCATTTCCGGGTTGGCGCCATGATTGCGCGCCCGAATCGGGCTAGTGACCGCTTCCTGATAGGCGACCTGATCAATGTGTCCGAGATTGAGCATGCGCTGCAAAATCCAGTCGCGGCGAATCTTGGCGCGCTCGGGGTTGATCAGTGGGTTGAAGCGTGACGGAGCCTTGGGCAGGCCGGCGATCATGGCCAGGTCAGCCAGCGGCAATTCATTGATGGATTTGCCGTAATAGACTTGGGCGGCAGCTTCTACCCCGTAGGCGCGGTTGCCCAGATAGATCTTGTTGATATAAAGCTCGAAGATTTCCTGCTTGCTGAGATTGCGTTCGATTTGCAGTGCCAACAGGATTTCATTGAGTTTACGGGAGAATACCCGCTCGCTGGTGAGGAAGTAGTTCTTCGCCACCTGCATGGTAATAGTGCTGCCACCAGTCTGAATCTGGCCGCTTTGAGCCAGTTCGGTGGCGGCGCGCAGCAGGCCTTTGGGATCGACGCCATGGTGGTTGAGGAAGTTGTCGTCCTCTGCGGCCAGCAGGGCGTTGATGAAATCGCTGGGGACCTGGTCGAAGTTGACCGGGAAACGACGCATCTCGCCGAATTCGGCTATCAATTTGTGATCTGTGCTATATATCCGCAAAGGAGTTTGCAATTCGAGCTCGCGGAGTGTTTCAACATCGGGAAGTGCGGGGCTAAGATACAGAGCTACCCCGCTCAGTCCCAGGATTGGGGCACTCAGCAAGGCGATCAGGGACCAGAATAAAAATTTCAGAAAGCGCATAAGAGGAATATTAAATTCCCTGATAGATGAAATGGTTAGCAATCGGGCTGGATGAGAACGGGTTAACAGTCTGCATTATAAGCGCATTTTTTTTGTTTACGCCATTTGCGCTTGTTAAAGGACTGTTATTTAATGTAGTAAAACATAAACCGTCCGTAAGTGTCGGATGCTGATAGGAAATTGGCTGTGCTAGGGCTCCTAAAAAAGAAAGCAAATACGCTGCTGGGCATAGACATCAGTTCCACAACCGTGAAGCTGTTGGAGCTCAGTCGTTCAGGTAACCGCTACAAGGTCGAGGCCTACGCGGTTGAGCCACTCCCTCCAGGGGCGGTGGTGGAGAAGAATATTGTTGAGCTGGATGGGGTGGGGCAGGCGCTGGAAAAGGTCCTGGCACGCTCGAAAAGTCCACTCAAGCAGGCGGCTGTGGCTGTCGCCGGCTCCGCCGTGATCACCAAGTCCATCGAGCTTGATGGCGGCCTTACTCCCGAAGAGATGGAAGAGCAGATCAAGCTCGAGGCCGACCAGTACATTCCTTATCCGCTGGATGAAGTGGCGATTGACTTCGA
Organism: Halopseudomonas phragmitis; assembly: GCF_002056295.1. Lineage (NCBI taxonomy): Bacteria > Pseudomonadati > Pseudomonadota > Gammaproteobacteria > Pseudomonadales > Pseudomonadaceae > Halopseudomonas > Halopseudomonas phragmitis. The sequence goes on from NZ_CP020100.1 coordinate 1,449,541, forward strand.
AGTTCAGGGGCCGGCGCCACGCAACCCCGATCGGGTTGAAGTGTTGCTGGCAGCCTGCCGACGGGAAAATGTCGATATTCGCGAGGCTGCGCTGGCACTGGGCGGGATGGCTGCCAAGGTGGTCGAGGTCGAAGCTTATGCTATGGAACGAGCCTGCGAGCTGGTCATCGACCAACTGGAGGGTGACCGGGATGATCTGACCATCGCAGTGATCGATATCGGCGCCACCATGATGACCCTCAGTGTTCTCAACAAGGGTCGCATCATATACACCCGCGAGCAGTTGTTCGGCGGCAAGCAACTTACCGACGAAATCCAGCGTCGCTATGGATTGTCGCTGGAAGAAGCCGGGTTGGCGAAAAAGCAGGGCGGACTACCTGACGACTATGAGAGCGAGGTTTTAGGTCCGTTCAAGGACGCTGTCGTGCAGCAGGTCTCTCGTTCGCTGCAGTTCTTCTTTGCCGGCGGTCAGTACAACGACGTCGACTATATCCTGCTGGCTGGCGGCACCGCCTCGATTCCCGGGCTCGATCAACTGATTCAGCAGAAGATCGGCACCACAACGCTGGTGGCTAACCCCTTTGCAAACATGACCCTCTCGAACAAGGTCAATGCCGTTGCCCTGAGCAATGATGCGCCTGCCTTGATGATTGCATGCGGTCTGGCGATGAGGAGTTTCGACTGATGGCGCGCATCAACCTGTTACCTTGGCGTGAAGAGCTCAGGGAAGAACGCAAGAAGGAATTTCTTACCGTACTGGCGCTGATTGTGCTGTTTGCCGGTGCGCTGGTGTTCCTGGCCGACCGGCACTTCAACGGCCAGATTTCTCACCAGAATGCCCGCAACGAATTGCTGCGCCAGGAAATTCGTCTGCTTGAGGCGCGGATCCGCGAGATCGATCAGCTTCAGGCTCGGCGTACGCAATTGCTGGAGCGGATGAAAGTCATTCAGGACCTGCAGGGCAATCGACCGATCATCGTGCGTGTGTTTGATGAGCTGACCCGCTCATTGCCGGACGGCGTTTACTTCACCTCGCTGGAGATGAAGGGCAGCACTATCAGCGTCAAGGGTGGGGCTGAATCCAATAGCCGGGTTTCCAACCTGATGCGCCAGATGGATGCCTCGGATTGGCTGGCTGCGCCGAACCTCACTGCGGTCCGGGCCGTCACTCAGGGTGCACTGGATCAGGCTAACGTGTTTGAACTGTCGGTGCGGCAAACCGAACCTGCCACCAGTAGTGAAGAGGGAGGGCAGCCGCAATGAGTCTGGCCCAATCCATTGAAAGTTTGAAAAAGGTCGATATCAACGACCTGGACTTCAACAATATCGGTTCCTGGCCGGGAGCACTCAAAGTCATCGTCGGGGCCCTGCTGTTGGTGGTGTTGCTGTTCTTGGGCTACCACTTCCACCTTAAGGACCTGCAGGCCAGCCTTGAGCGGGCTGAAGCCCAGGAAACCACCTTGCGTCGGGATTTTGCCGACAAATCGTTCCGGGCCGCCAACTTGGAAGCCTATAAAGAGCAGCTCGAGGAGATCGAGGAGCGCTTCGGCGCGCTGCTCAAACAGTTGCCAAGCGATACCGAAGTGCCGGGCCTGCTCGAAGATATCACCCAGATGGGGCTGAACAGCGGCCTGGAGTTTGAATCCATCACCCTGCAGCCGGAAGTCACCACGCAGTTCTATATCGAACTGCCGATTCGAATCGTGGTTCAGGGCAGCTATCACGATTTGGCGACCTTCGTCAGCAGTGTGGCGGGTCTGCCGCGGATCGTAACGCTGCACGATTTCACGATTGCGCCCTTGTCTGCCGGCAATCCAGATTTGCTGAAAATGGACATTCTGGCCAAGACCTATCGCTATAACGAAGCAGCCGAAGGGGGGCAGCAATGATCGTGCGCAAGCGTTTGTTCAGTGCGTTGCTGTTGACGCCGTTGCTGCTCAGTGGTTGCGGTAAGGGCGAGTTTTCCGATTTGCAAGCATTCATGGATGAGACCCGAGCCCGGCCGGCCGGCAGTATCGAGCCGCTGCCCAGGTTCAAACCGTACGAAGCTTTCACCTACAGTGCCTCTTCGCTGCGCAGCCCGTTCCAGCCTCCGATCAGGATTGATCTGAGTCAGCGCGAGCGTGGGTCCCAGGGGGTCAAGCCGGATGAAAACCGGGTTCGCCAGTTCCTGGAAGGGTTCAATATCGAAGGCTTCGAGATGGTCGGCACGCTGAGCAATCAGGGGGGGATGCAGGCGCTGATTCGTGGCGCCGGCAGTGTGCACCGGGTCAGAATTGGCGATTACCTTGGGCGTAACCATGGGCGGGTCGTCAGCATCGATGAAGGCCGTGTGGACGTGCTTGAAATAGTTCCGGACGGTGAAGGTGGTTGGTTGGAGCGGCCGCGAACCCTCAGCTTGGCTGGGCGCGGATAAATCAACCAGGGAGAGAGAACAACATGAACTGCCAACAGTCACGCGTGGATCGCAATACAATGCCTCTAACCAGGAAGTTTTCCCTCGCTGCAGTCCTAGCGCTGCTCAGTCCCCTGGCCTTGGCGGCCAACCTGCAGAACCTGGATGTTGCCGCATTGCCGGGTGATCGGGTCGAACTCAAACTGTCATTTGACGAGCCGCTGAGCGATGCTCCGCGTGGCTACACCATCGACCAGCCAGCCCGGATCGCTCTGGATCTGCCTGGAGTAAAAAACCAACTAGGGCAGCGCAGCCGGGAGCTCGGGCTGGGCAATGCTCGCAGCGTCAACGTAGTTGAGGCCAATGATCGCACCCGCCTGATCATCAATCTGACCAATCTGGTGCCGTACAACACTCGGATCGATGGCAACCACCTTTATGTGCTGGTCGGTGCGCAAAGTGCGCCAGGCTACAGTGCTGCTCCGGCCTCGACCGCCTCGGCTCCGGCCGCCAGTCCCAGTTGGCGTGACGCCGGCCAGCCGGCGGTCAGTGCTCCGGCTGCCGGTGGTCGGGCGATCACCAGTCTGGACTTTCAGCGTGGTGAGCAGGGCGAAGGTAATGTGATCATTGATCTGTCCGACGCCTCGATCCGGGTTGATGTTCAGGAGCAGGGCGGCCGGGTTCGTCTGAACTTCCCCGATACCCGCCTGCCTGACCCGCTGCGTGTTCGTCTGGATGTTAAGGACTTCGCAACGCCGGTGAATTTCATCAACGCCAGCAGCACCAGCTCCGGGGCCAGTATCAGCATTGAGCCGAGCGGCTACTACGAGCACCTGACCTATCAGGCCGACAATCGTCTGATCGTCAGCTTCAAGCCCCTGACTCGGGCCGAAGCCGATCAGCGCCGCGCCGATGCCTTTACCTACACCGGTGAAAAACTGTCGCTGAACTTCCAGGATATCGAAGTGCGCTCGGTGCTGCAGTTGATTGCCGATTTCACCGACCTCAATCTGGTGGCCAGTGACACCGTACAGGGCAGCATTACCCTGCGCCTGCAGAATGTGCCCTGGGATCAGGCTCTGGATCTGGTGCTCAAGACCAAGGGGCTGGATCAGCGCCGAATTGGCAACGTGCTGCTGGTCGCGCCGGCAGATGAAATCGCCGCCCGTGAGCGTCAGGAACTGGAGTCTCAGCGCCAGATCGCGGAACTGGCTCCGCTGCGTCGTGAGCTGATTCAGGTCAACTATGCCAAGGCGGCCGATATCGCCAAGCTGTTCGCCTCGGTTACGGCTAATGACAGTGGCCAGCAGCGTGGTTCGATCACGGTGGATGACCGTACCAACAGCATCATTGCAATGGAAACCCAGGACAAGTTGGACGAGTTGCGCCGTATCGTTACCCAATTGGACATTCCGGTACGCCAGGTCATGATCGAGGCGCGGATTGTTGAGGCCAATGTCGGTTTCGACAAGGCGCTCGGGGTGCGCTGGGGTGGTAACGTCTGGATGGGTGACCGCTTCACAGTATTTGGCAAGGACGGCGAAAGCGGTGTGGATGATGACGAAGATGCTTCGACTGCACGATTCCAAGGGCGGCGGACGCTGCCTGTTAACACCCCGTTCGTCGATCTGGGTGTGCTGAACTCCACTTCCGGTATCGGTATCGGCTTCCTGACCAATAACGCGATCCTCGATCTGCAGTTGTCGGCGATGGAAAGTACCGGTAACGGTGAGGTCATTTCCCAGCCCAAGGTGGTAACCTCGGACAAGGAAACCGCCAAGATCCTCAAGGGTTCCGAAATTCCCTATCAGGAAGCCAGCTCCAGCGGTGCCACTACTACCGCCTTCGCTGAAGCCGTACTGTCGCTGGAGGTGACTCCGCAGATCACTCCCGACAATCAGGTAATCATGGACGTGGTGGTTACCAAGGACGAGCCGGACTTCACCAATACCGTTAATGGTGTTCCGACCATCCGCAAGAACGAGGTCAATGCCAAGATCCTGGTGGCCGATGGCGAAACCATCGTGATCGGCGGAGTATTTGCCAGTGAGACCCAGCGTGGTCAGGAGAAGGTACCGTTCCTGGGCGATCTGCCTGTGTTGGGCAGAATGTTCCGCCGCGACATTTCGATCGACAACAAGACCGAACTGTTGATCTTCCTGACACCGCGTATTATCAATAACGGGGCTATCTCACTTGCCAGGTAAGTTAATTGCGTAACGTGTTTCTGGTAGGCCCGATGGGAGCAGGGAAAAGCACCATCGGGCGTTTGCTTGCCAAAGAACTCAAATATCCCTTCAAGGATTCCGACCGGGAAATCGAGGCGCGCACCGGGGCAGATATTCCCTGGATTTTCGACGTGGAAGGCGAAGAGGGCTTTCGTCAGCGTGAAGAAGCCATGATTGCCGAACTGGTGTGCGAGCAGGGAATTGTGCTGGCCACCGGTGGCGGTGTGGTGATGCGTGAATCCAATCGTCGGGCCTTGGCCGAGCATGGTCTGGTGGTTTATCTGCGGACCAGTGTCGAGCAACAGTTGCAGCGTACCGCCAAGGATCGCCAGCGCCCGTTGTTGCAGACTGCTGACCCTGAGAAGGTGCTGCGCGAACTAATGGCCAGGCGCGATCCGCTGTATCGCGAGATCGCCGGGCTGACCATCGATACCGACCAGCGTGGCCCCAAGGCAGTGGTCAATACCATCGTTGCCCGACTGCTGGACGAGCAGGGCGCGTGAGTTGGGTCGATCTGGTGCCTGGCTCGTGCGCTGGAACCGGGGACTGATGTATCCTTTCCGCAACTTTCCGGGAGAGGCTCCATGCACCGATTGACCGTAGATCTCGCTGACCGCAGTTATCCCATCTCGATTGGTAAGGGCTTGCTCGACCAGCTCGAGCAGTTTGCTCCCTATATCGCCGGGCGTCAGGTTTGCATCGTTACCGACGATATCGTGGCCCCATTGTATCTGGAGCGGTTGACCCGGACTCTGGACGGTTATCAGGTGTTGCCGGTGGTTCTGCCGACCGGCGAGGCTTACAAGAACTGGGCAACCCTGCAGCAGATTTTCGATGCCCTGCTGGCGGCCAGGCATGATCGGCGCACTACCCTGATCGCCTTGGGCGGCGGGGTGATTGGTGACATGACAGGGTTTGCCGCGGCCTGCTATCAGCGCGGGGTCGACTTCATTCAGGTGCCGACTACGCTGTTGTCGCAGGTTGACTCCTCCGTGGGAGGCAAGACAGGCATCAACCACCCGGCCGGCAAGAACATGATCGGTGCCTTCTATCAGCCCAAGGCGGTAGTGATCGATACCGATAGCCTGTCCACCTTGCCACAGCGTGAAGTCAGTGCCGGTCTGGCGGAAATCATCAAATACGGTCTGATCCGCGACATCGAATTCCTGGCCTGGCTTGAGGCGCACATGGTGGCATTGCGTGGGCTTGAGTCTGAGGCAATCACCCAGGCGATTGCCCGTTCCTGCGAGATCAAGGCTGAGGTGGTAGCTGCCGATGAGCGCGAAGGTGGTTTGCGCGCGATCCTCAATCTGGGCCACACCTTCGGCCATGCGATTGAGGCGCATCAGGGCTATGGGCAGTGGTTGCATGGAGAGGCAGTAGGCGCCGGTATGGTCATGGCGCTTGAGCTTTCCCGACGCCAGGGCTGGATCGATGCGGCTGACTTCCAGCGCGCAGTGACTCTGATTGCCGCTGCCGGCCTGCCGGTTCAGGCTCCCGCGCAAATGGCGGCGGAGGATTTTAGCCGGCTGATGGCGGTCGACAAGAAAGTTCTGGACGGCCAGTTGCGCCTGGTGTTGCTGCAGCGCCTGGGCGAGGCGGTGATAACCGCCGATTATGACAAGGATGCGCTGCTGGCGACGCTGTCAGCCAGCGCGAAATGACGGAGACCGAGGCGCACATGTCAGCTCTGACGGGTGTAGAAAGTTATCTCGAGCATTACCAGCTCAGCCATGATCCCTTTGCCGCCCGCACGCCGGGCTTCAAATTTTTTACCCCCAAGCGCAAGGAAGTGCTGGCCGAGTTACACCACCTGGCTCGTTATGCCAGCAACCTGTTGGTCATCACAGGGCCGCATGGTAGCGGCAAGACTTTGTTGCGCCAGGCGTTGGTCGCCAGTTGCAACAAGGATACGGTGCAGTGCGTGGTGATGTCTGCCCGTGAGCACTCGGGTGAGGCTCAGGTGCTGGCAAGCCTCTGCCAGGCCGCCGAGGCCGGATCGCAGGATATCCAGGCCTTGCTGGCCAGAGCGGAACAGTTGCATCAGGTCGGGATTCAGCTGTATCTGGTGGTCGATGATGCCGAGAAGCTTGACCAGCAAGCATTGCAGTTGCTGGCCGACCTGAGCCAGGTTGCCGGCAAGGCGGCGCCCCGGGTGTTTCTGTTCGCTGAGCCGGCGTTCGAAGAAGCGCTGGCCCGACTGGATACCGATGGAGAGCCGGACTGGGTGCGCCGCATCGAGTTGCTGCCCTATGAACTGGACGATACCCGGGATTATCTGGCACAGCGTCTGGAGGCAGCCGGTCAGGGTATAGAGCTGCTTGATGATAGGCAGGTCCTTTGGATCCATGAACATAGTGGCGGCTGGCCTGGAGCGATCAATCAGGCTGGGCGCCAGGCGATGATGGCGGCGATGGGCGATGAATTGGAGGTGCCGAGGGCGGCGCGCAAGGGGCTGGTGTTGCCGCTACGCTCACTGGTGGCCCTGGTGCTGGTAGGTTTGGGTGTGATGTTCGCCTGGTTCATGGGCGACCGGCCGCAGGAGCCTTCCCGTACCGTATTGCAGTTGCCTGACCCCGTGGTTGAGGTGGAGGCGCGCCCGACCCCGTCTCCGCAGCCAGCCCTGGTTGCGCCGGTGGAAATAGATCCCGTGGCCGAGCCGCTTGCGTCTGCACCTGAACCTGCGCCTGCACCTGTAGTGGCCGAGCCAGAGATTGCGCCGCCTGCTGAACCGGTTGCGGAGCCTGAGCCGATTGCAGCGCCGACCCCGGCGCCCCCGCCAGTGACCACTGCGTCTGCTCCTGCCGCCGCACCAGTACCGTCTTCTGAGACTGCTGTTGGTGGCGCGCATACTGCTGCCTGGTATCGTCAGCGCCAGGGCAGTGAGTATGTGCTGCAGTTGCTGGGTACGCGCTCACGTCAGGCAGCGCTGGATTTCGTTGCGGCCCAGCGTGGTGTCAGTGATCTGGGCTACTTCGAGACGCGTCACGAAGGGCAGCCCTGGTTCGTGGTAACCCAGGGGGTCTATCCAGGACGCCAGCAGGCCCAGCAGGCAGTTAATGGCTTGCCGGAGGCTGTGCGCCGACAAAACCCCTGGCCCAGGAGTATTGCCAGCATTCAGCAATCGTTGCAGTAATCACTTCGGCCGGGGCCTGTCTCACAGGCCCCGGCCAGACCCTTGAAGGGTCGAAATAACGACCAGCCACCGAAAAAGCTTTCCTATTTACGACATTTGGATATGCTTTTGCGGCAGAAAGTGCCGAAAAAAAATTGTGGCGGTACCTGCCCCTGTGTAAAATGACTGCCCTTTTGTCCCGCGCCTGACCAGTTTTTTTTCTGTTCTGGTTTATGCAAGCGCTTGAAATTAATAGATTTTCTGAGAGTGTGCCTATGAAAGCAGGTTTGTATCAGCCTGATCAGTTCAAGGATAACTGTGGCTTTGGCCTGATAGCCCACATGGAAGGCCAGCCCAGTCATCACTTGCTGCAGACGGCTATTGAAGCCCTGACATGCATGACGCACCGCGGTGGCATCAATGCCGACGGCAAGACCGGTGACGGTTGTGGTCTGCTGATTCAGAAACCTGACCAGTTCCTGCGCGCCGTAGCCCAGGAGACCCTGGGTGTGGCACTGCCCGAGCAATATGCGGTGGGCATGATCTTCATGGGCGCGGATGATGCTAGTACGCAAGCCGCGCACCAGGCGTTCGAGGTCGCGTTGGCTGATCAAGGCCTCAGCCTGTTGGGGTGGCGCCCGGTGCCGGTGGACGAGAGCGTCCTTGGCCCGCTGGCTCTGAGCTGCATGCCGCGTATCGAGCAGCTGTTCATCTCTGGTGAAGGTCTGGACGAGCAGCAACTCGGCATCAAGCTGTTCTATGCCCGGCGCAAGGCTGAAATCGCCATGCAGGGCGATGACAACTTCTATGTCTGCAGCCTGTCGCACAAGGTCATTTCCTATAAAGGTCTGATGATGCCGGCAGATCTGGCCAGCTTCTTCCCCGACCTGGCCGATGCTCGCATGGAAACCGCGATCAGCGTGTTCCACCAGCGCTTCTCGACCAACACCCTGCCGAAGTGGCCGCTGGCTCAGCCGTTCCGCCTGCTGGCGCACAATGGCGAGATCAACACCATCACGGCCAACCGCAACTGGGCCCATGCCCGGCGCAACAAGTTCTGCAACGAACTGCTGCCGGACCTGGATCAACTGGCTCCGCTGGTCAACGTTACCGGGTCCGACTCCTCCAGCATGGACAACATGCTTGAGCTGCTGATCACTGGCGGCATGGACCTGTTCCGCGCCATCCGCATGGTAGTGCCGCCGGCCTGGCAGAACGTCGAGACCATGGACGCCGACTTGCGCGCGTTCTACGAATTCAACTCCATGCATATGGAGGCCTGGGACGGCCCGGCCGGTATCGTATTGACCGAAGGTCGCTACGCCGTCTGTCTGCTCGACCGCAATGGCCTGCGCCCGGCACGTTACGTGGTGACCAAGAATGGCTACATCACTCTGGCTTCGGAAATCGGTGTCTGGGATTACCAGCCCGAGGACGTGATCAGCAAGGGCCGGGTTGGCCCGGGCCAGATCCTGGCAGTCGATACCCAGACTGGCGAAGTGCTGCACACTGACGAGGTGGCCAACCGTCTGAAGTCGCGTCACCCATACCGCAAGTGGCTGAAGGAGAATGCTCTGCGCATCCAGGCTACCTTGGATGACCGCGACCATGGTTCGGACTTCCTCGACGACGCGCGTCTGCAGCAATACATGAAGATGTTCCAGGTCACCTTCGAAGAACGTGATCAGGTCCTGCGTCCGCTTGGCGAGAATGGTCAGGAAGCAGTTGGTTCTATGGGTGACGACACGCCGATGGCGGTGTTGTCTGGCCGTGTACGTTCGGTCTACGACTACTTTCGCCAGCAGTTCGCTCAGGTTACCAACCCGGCGATCGACCCGCTGCGTGAATCCATTGTCATGTCGCTGGAGACCTGCCTGGGTGCCGAGCGCAATGTGTTCGAAGAGACCGCCGATCACGCCAACCGGGCGATTCTCAGCTCGCCGGTGATCTCGCCGGCCAAGTGGCGCACTATCCTTACCCTGCAGCGCCCCGGCTTCGCCCACCAGATCATTGCCCTGAACCGCCCTGAAGGTCAGTCGCTGGACGAGGCGGTACGCGCCATCGCCGCCGAGGCCGAAGCGGCTGTGCGTGAAGGCAAAACCCTGCTGGTGCTCAGCGACCGGGCCATTGAGCCGGGCAAGCTGCCGGTGCATGCGGCGCTGGCTGTCGGCGCGGTACACCACCACCTGGTCGACAAGGGCCTGCGCTGCGACGCCAACATCCTGGTTGAAACTGCCACTGCCCGTGACCCGCATCACTACGCCGTGTTGCTGGGCTTTGGCGCCACGGCGGTCTACCCCTACCTGGCCTATGAAGTGCTGGGTGACCTGATCCGTACCGGCGAAGTCATCGGCGACCTGTACGAGGTGTTCAAGAGCTATCGCAAGGGCATCTCCAAGGGTCTGATGAAGATTCTCTCGAAGATGGGGATCTCGACCATTGCCTCTTACCGCGGGGCGCAGTTGTTCGAGGCTGTGGGTCTGGCCGATGAAGTGGTCGACACCTGCTTCAAAGGGGTTGCCAGCCGCATCCAGGGTGCCCGCTTCTGCGATCTGCAGGACGAGCAGAGCCTGCTCGCCCGTGAAGCTTGGAATCCGCGTAAGCCGATTCAGCAGGGTGGCCTGCTCAAGTTCGTATTCGGTGGCGAATACCATGCCTACAACCCGGACGTCGTGCGTGCGTTGCAGGACGCCGTTCAGGGCGACAGCTATGACAAGTATCAGGAATATGCCGCGCTGGTTAACAGCCGCCCGGTAGCCGCGCTGCGCGACCTGCTCAAGCTGCGCGACGATCAGCAGTCGATTGCGCTGGATGAGGTCGAGCCGTTGGAGTCGATCTTCAAGCGTTTTGACTCGGCCGGCATCTCGTTGGGTGCACTGTCGCCGGAGGCGCACGAAGCCATTGCCGAGGCGATGAACCGCCTGGGTGCGCGCTCCAACTCCGGTGAGGGCGGTGAAGATCCGGCCCGCTATGGCACCGAGCGCACCTCGAAGATCAAGCAGATCGCGTCCGGCCGCTTTGGCGTGACCCCGGAATACCTGGTCAATGCCGAAGTGCTGCAGATCAAGGTGGCTCAGGGCGCCAAGCCCGGCGAGGGTGGCCAGTTGCCGGGTGGCAAGGTCAATGAACTGATCGCTCGCCTGCGTTACTCGGTGCCTGGCGTCACCCTGATTTCGCCGCCGCCGCATCACGACATCTACTCGATCGAAGACCTGGCTCAGCTGATCTTCGATCTCAAGCAGGTCAACCCGCAGGCCCTGGTCTCGGTCAAGCTGGTCTCCGAGCCCGGTGTCGGCACCATCGCCGCCGGGGTCGCCAAGGCCTATGCCGACCTGATCACCATCTCCGGTTACGATGGTGGTACAGGCGCCTCACCGCTGACCTCGATCCGCTATGCCGGCTCACCCTGGGAGCTGGGCCTGTCTGAAGCTCACCAGACCCTGCGCGGTAACGACCTGCGCGGCAAGGTCCGGGTACAGACCGACGGTGGTTTGAAAACTGGCCTGGACGTGATCAAGGCAGCGATTCTCGGCGCCGAGAGCTTCGGCTTCGGTACCGCTCCGATGATCGCCTTGGGCTGCAAGTACCTGCGCATTTGTCACCTGAACAACTGTGCGACCGGTGTTGCCACCCAGAACAAGCATCTGCGTGACAACCACTACATCGGTACTGTGGAAATGGTGATGAACTTCTTCACCTATGTCGCCATGGAAACCCGTGAGTGGCTGGCCAAGCTGGGCGTACGTAGCCTGCAGGACCTGATCGGGCGTACCGATCTGCTGGAAATCCTGCCCGGCAACACGGGCAAACAGCAGAATCTGGACCTGCGTCCGCTGCTCGGCAGCGATCTGGTGCCGGCCGACAAGCCGCAGTACTGCGAATCGCTGCGCAATCCGCCGTTCGACAAGGGCGAAACCGCCGAGAAGATGGTCGCCATGGCCCGCGCTGCTATCGACGGACGTACCGGTGGCGAGTACCAACTGACGCTGACCAACTGCGACCGTTCGATCGGCGCCCGGGTCTCCGGCGAGATTGCCAAGGTTCATGGCAACCAGGGTATGGTCAGCGCACCTATCACCTTCCGCATGACCGGTACCGCTGGTCAGAGCTTCGGGGTGTGGAACGCCGGTGGTCTGCAGATGTATCTGGAAGGCGATGCCAACGACTACGTCGGCAAAGGGATGACCGGCGGCAAGCTGGTCATCGTCCCGCCCAAGGGTAGTCCGTTCCGCTCCGAGGAAACCTCGATCATCGGCAACACCTGTCTGTACGGCGCGACCGGCGGCAAGCTGTTCGCCGCGGGTGTGGCTGGCGAACGTTTCGCCGTGCGCAACTCCGGCGCCCATGCGGTGATCGAAGGTGCCGGCGACCACTGCTGTGAATACATGACTGGCGGTATGGTCTGTGTGCTTGGCAGTACCGGCTACAACTTCGGTGCCGGTATGACCGGTGGTTTCGCCTATGTGCTGGATCGCGACAACAGCTTCTTCGACAAGCTCAACCACGAACTGGTCGAACTGCACCGGATCAGCAACGAAGCGATGGAGGCCTATCGCAGCCATCTGACTCAGGTGCTGACCGAGTATGTCGCCGAAACCGGCAGCGCCTGGGGCGCGGAAGTATTGGATAACCTGGATGACTACATTCGCCGGTTCTGGTTGGTCAAGCCCAAGGCAGCAAGCCTGCGTGCGCTGCTGACCAGCACTCGCGCCAATCCGCAATAAGACGAGCGTCCAGCGGCGGGCCTGCGGGCCCGCCAGCCACCGTGATTGACCTGCCATCCGCTGCGGCGGGTGGCTGCAAAGAGGTTTAGATATGGCTGACCGTTTGAGCAACGACTTCCAGTTCATTGAAGTGGGTCGCAAGGATCCGAAGAAGCGCCCACTGCGTGCGCGCAAGACCCAGTTCGTGGAAATCCATGAGCAGTTCAAGCCGGAAGAGGCCTCCGACCAGGCTCACCGCTGCCTGGAGTGTGGCAACCCGTACTGTGAATGGAAGTGCCCGGTGCACAACTTCATTCCCAACTGGCTGAAGCTGGTGTCCGAGGGCAACATCCTCGAAGCCGCCGAGCTGTCGCATCAGACCAATACCCTGCCGGAAGTCTGTGGCCGGGTCTGCCCGCAGGATCGCCTGTGCGAAGGTGCCTGTACTCTCAATGACGGCTTTGGTGCCGTGACCATTGGCTCGGTCGAGAAGTACATCACCGACACCGCCTTTGCCATGGGCTGGCGTCCGGACATGTCGCAGGTGGTCAAGACTGACAAGCGCGTGGCCATCATTGGTGCCGGTCCGGCTGGGCTGGGCTGTGCCGATGTGCTGGTGCGTGCCGGGGTCTCGCCGGTAGTGTTTGACCGCAACCCGGAAATCGGTGGCCTGCTGACCTTTGGCATCCCCGAGTTCAAGCTGGAGAAGCAGGTCATGTCGCGCCGCCGCGAGGTGTTCGAAGGCATGGGCATCGAGTTTCGTCTGAACACCGAAGTCGGCAAGGACGTGACCATGGATCAGCTGCTTGAGCAGTTTGATGCGGTATTCATGGGCATGGGCACCTACACCTACATGAAGGGTGGCTTCCCTGGCGAGGATCTGCCGGGCGTTTACGATGCGCTGGATTTTCTGATCGCCAACGTCAACCGCAACCTCGGCTTTGAGAAGTCGGCGGATGATTTCATCGACATGCAGGGCAAGAAGGTCGTAGTGCTGGGTGGTGGTGATACCGCGATGGACTGCAACCGGACCTCGATCCGTCAGGGCGCCAAGGCGGTTACCTGTGCCTACCGACGTGACGAAGAGAACATGCCGGGCTCGCGCAAGGAAGTGAAGAATGCCAAGGACGAGGGCGTCAAGTTCCTGTTCAACCGCCAGCCGATCGCCATCGTTGGTGAAGACAAGGTGGAAGGCGTCAAGGTAGTGGAAACCCGCCTTGGTGAGCCGGATGCCCGTGGCCGTCGCAGCCCGGAGCCGATTCCCGGTTCCGAGGAAGTGTTGCCGGCCGATGCGGTTATCATTGCCTTCGGTTTCCGTCCCAGCCCGGCGCCCTGGTTCGAGCAGTTCCAGATCGAGACCGACAGCCAGGGCCGCGTTGTAGCCCCGGAGCAGGCCCGCTACAAGTTCCAGACCAGCAACCCGAAGGTGTTTGCCGGTGGCGATATGGTGCGCGGTTCCGATCTGGTGGTAACGGCGATCTGGGAAGGCCGCCAGGCCGCCGAGGGGATTCTCGAATACCTCGAGCTCTGATCGCTGAGCGATCCTGGAAGGGCGCCTGATGGCGCCCTTTTTGTTTGTTTGGGCGAGAGTTGCGTTGGGTGGTGGCGGGGCTTGGCCTGGTCGAGACACGCTACAAGCCTTCCCTGGGGCAGTACGGCTAGATGCACAAAGGCGCAGAATCGGATCCACAAAGCTCGCCAAGCCTGAGGCGTGGCAGTTCGCCGCACCAGGCCTGATCTTTGCAGTCAAATCCCGGTACAATGGCCGCTGATTCCGCAACTGGACACAGATCCCATGACCGAACTCAAGAATGATCGCTTTCTGCGCGCCCTGCAGCGCCAACCCGTGGACGTGACCCCGGTCTGGATGATGCGGCAGGCTGGACGCTATCTGCCCGAGTATCGTGCATCGCGAGCTCGTGCTGGCGACTTCATGGGGCTGTGCACCAATCCCGAGATGGCCTGCGAAGTCACCCTACAGCCGCTTGAGCGCTACCCGCTGGACGCTGCGATCCTGTTCTCCGACATTCTCACCATTCCCGACGCCATGGGCCTGGGGCTGTACTTCGAGACTGGCGAGGGTCCGCGCTTTCGCAAGCGTATCGACAGCGTCGCCGATATTGCCGCGCTGCCGATTCCCGACCCCGAAAAGGATCTGGGCTATGTGATGAATGCCGTGCGCACCATCCGCCGTGAACTCAATGGGCGGGTACCGCTGATCGGCTTTTCCGGCAGCCCCTGGACTCTGGCCACCTACATGGTCGAGGGTGGCTCGTCGAAGGATTTCCGTAAGACCAAGGCCATGCTCTACAACGAGCCGGAAGCCATGCACCAGTTGCTCGGCAAGCTGGCCGATGCGGTGACCAGTTACCTCAATGGTCAGATCCTGGCTGGCGCCCAGGCGGTACAGATCTTCGATACCTGGGGTGGCAATCTGTCGGCCGATGCCTACCAGAAGTTCTCGTTGGCCTATATGCGCAAGATCGTATCCAGACTGATTCGTGAGCACGATGGTCGCAAGGTGCCGGTGATTCTGTTTACCAAGAATGGCGGTCTGTGGCTGGAAAGTATTGCCGAGTCCGGCGCCGACGCGTTGGGCCTGGACTGGACCATGGATATCGGCGTGGCCCGTTCGCGGGTTGGTGCCAAGGTAGCCTTGCAGGGCAACATGGACCCGGCGGTGCTGTACGCCAGTCCGGATGCTATCCGCGCCGAAGTCGGGCGGATTCTGGCCAGTTACGGCAAGGGCAGTGGCCATGTTTTCAACCTCGGCCACGGGATTACTCCCGAGGTCGACCCAGCCCACGCCGGGGCCTTTATCGAGGCGGTACACGAATTGTCAGCGAAATATCATGATCCCTCTGCCATAGTGGTCTGAGGTTAGGCGTGGGTTGTAAGGAGAGACGGCTATGCGGCGAGTGGTATTCAATCAGAAGGGCGGGGTGGGCAAGTCGAGCATTGCCTGCAATCTGGCGGCCGTGAGTGCGGCGGCCGGCTACAAGACCCTGGTGGTCGATCTCGATCCGCAGGCCAATTCCAGTCATTACCTGCTGGGTGATGGGCTGGCCAATGTGGATCATACCTTGGCCGATTTCTTTGCCGAGACTTTGTCAGCCAGCCTGTTCAGCAAGAAGGCTGAGCAGTTCGTCAGTGAAACGCCGTTCGAGAACCTTTGGTTGATGCCGGCCAGCCCCGAGCTGGCCGAGCTGCAGCACAAGCTGGAGTCACGCTACAAGATCCAGAAGCTGCGCAAGCTGCTCAAGGATCTCAAGGGCAGCTATGAGCGGATCTACATTGATACCGCTCCGGCTTTCAACTTCTACACCATTTCGGCTCTGATCGCGGCCGATCGTTGCCTGATTCCCTTCGACTGTGATGCCTTCTCGCGTCAGGCCCTGTATGGCCTGCTCCGCGAACTGGAGGACATTCGCGAGGAGCACAACGACGAGCTGGAAGTGGAAGGTATCGTGGTCAACCAGTTTCAGCCGCGGGCGACCCTGCCTCAGCAGATGATCGACGAACTGGTCGCCGAAGGGTTGCCGGTACTGCCGGTACACCTGCCCAGTTCCGTGCGTATGCGTGAATCACACCAGGCCAGCACGCCGCTGATCTTTCTCGACGGGCGGCACAAGCTGACCCAGCAATTCATCAATTTGCACGATCATCTGGAAAGCCGCTGAGTCTACTCAGCGGGCCACCAGCACATCGCAGGGCGGTTGGCGCAGCAGCTCCACCGCCAGGCTTCCAAGCAACGCGTCGCCAAGGCCGCTACGGCTATGCCCGCCCAGAGCGATAAAGTCTGGTTGCAGCAACGCGACCGCTTTCTGCAAGGTGTCCAGAACCCCACCTGACTCGATCAGCAGCTCGACCTGGGGCCGGGCAATACCCAGCATATCCAGGGTGCTCATCTCATCTTCAAGCAGATAGCTCAGGGTTTCGCGCTGCTCTTCGTGGAAGCGGTCCCGGGCGGCCTGGCCGGCCAGCCGCAGGCCGAGCGGAGGTTGGCAGATATGCAGGGCGTGCAGTTGGCCACCCTGCAGTAGCTTGGCGGCGGCCCTGAGCGCGGCACTGGCGCAGGCGGAAAAGTCTAGCGCCATCAGTGCCTGACGATAGTCACCGCTTTCCCGGGCAACCAGCAGTACCGGTGCGGCGGCCAAGCGACTGACCCGCTCCAGGTTGGTGCCGATAAACAGTTCAGGCTGGGTCTGGTGGTGCTGGCCCATGACGATCAGTTGCGCGTCCTGCTCGGCGGCGACCCGCAGAATCGTATCGGTGATCCGCCCGGGCAGAACCTGCAGTTCAATCTGTAATGGCTGGCCGGCCTGACACAGAGTGACCTGCGCGCCCAGCAAGTCGCGCGCCTGCTGGCACAGTTGGTCACGGGCCATCAGCGGCAACTGATCGTCGACCGTGTGCAGAACCGTGAGCGGTACCTGTAGCCGCTGAGCCAGTTGGCAGGCCCGCTTGAGGGCGAGCTCGGCATTGGCACTGAGGTCGCTGGCAATCAGAATTGGTGACATCACTGTCCTCCTGAGCGGATAAATTTGCCTCACTATGCGCCGCTTTTGCGGCAGGAATATTGATACAGGGCAAGTGCATGGTGTCAGTCTGCGTGGCATGCTGGACTACACACCCAGCAACCAGTGAAAGGAAGCCTAACAATGAAGCTTGAAACTCTGGCGATTCATGCCGGTTACAGCCCTGACCCCACCACCAAGGCGGTCGCCGTCCCTATTTTTCAGACCACCTCCTATGCCTTCGACAACACCCAGCATGGCGCAGATCTGTTCGATCTCAAGGTTCCGGGCAATATTTATTCGCGGATCATGAACCCGACCAACGACGTACTGGAACAACGCATCACCGCGCTGGAGGGGGGCGTTGGCGCATTGGCGGTAGCTTCCGGGATGGCGGCAATCACCTATGCGATTCAGACGCTGGCCGAGGTGGGCGACAATATCGTCTCAGTAGCCAAGCTTTATGGCGGTACCTACAACCTGTTTGCCCATACCTTGCCGCGGCAGGGCATAGAAGTGCGTTTTGCCGCTCATAATGATATTGCCGCCCTGGAAAGCCTGATCGATGAGCGGACCAAGGCGGTGTTCTGCGAGTCGATCGGCAACCCGGCGGGCAACATTATCGATCTGCAGGCGCTGGCCGATGCCGCCCACCGCCATGGCGTGCCGCTGATCGTCGACAACACCGTAGCCTCACCGGTGCTGTGCCGGCCGTTCGAGCATGGCGCCGATATTGTGGTGCACTCGTTGACCAAATACATTGGCGGCCACGGCACCAGCATCGGCGGGATTGTGGTTGATGGCGGTAAATTTCCCTGGGCGACCAATGCCGAGCGTTTCCCGCTGCTCAATACCCCGGATCCGTCCTACCACGGGGTGACCTATACCGAGGCATTTGGGCCGGCAGCCTTTATTGGCCGCTGCCGGGTGGTACCACTGCGCAACATGGGCGCGGCGCTGTCACCGTTCAACGCTTTTTTGATTCTGCAGGGCTTGGAAACCCTGGCGCTGCGCATGGAGCGTCATTGTCAGAACGCCCAGCGGGTGGCCGAATTTCTCAAGGGGCATCCGCAGGTCAGTTGGGTGCAGTACGCCGGGTTGCCGGATCATCCTGAACATGCGCTGGCGCAGCGCTATCTGGGCGGAACGCCGGCCTCCATCTTGTCGTTCGGTATCAAGGGGGGGCAGGAGGCCGGTGCACGGTTTATCGATGCGCTGCAACTGATCGTGCGGCTGGTGAATATCGGTGATGCCAAGTCACTGGCCTGCCACCCGGCCACCACCACTCACCGTCAGCTCAATGACGAAGAGTTGAAAAAGGCCGGGGTCAGTCGCGATATGGTGCGGTTGTCGATCGGGATTGAGCATATCGACGATATTCTCGCTGATCTTGAACAGGCGCTAGGCGCGGCCCAAAGCTGAGTCTGAGCCCATTGTTCCCGGCTATCAGGCCGGGAACAGAGGCCAGATCAGTGGGATTACCAGGGTGGCGGTGGCCCACATGATCAGGTTGAGCGGTACGCCGATGCGCAGGAAGTCGCTGAAGCGGTAGCCACCGGCACTGTAGACGAAGGTGTTGGTCTGATAGCCGATCGGGGTGGCGAAGCTGGCGCTGGCGGCAAACATTACCGCGACCACGAACGGACGGGGATCGGCGCCCAGTTGCTGGGCCACGCCGATGGCGATGGGCGTCAGCAGTACCGCCACCGCATTGTTGCTGACCAGTTCGGTCAACACCGAAGTCAGCAGGTAGATGAACGACAGCATGAACAGCGGCCCAAGCAGCGGCGACAGGCCCATGACCTGGCCAACGATACCGTCGACCAGGCCAACCTTGTTCATCGCGATACTGAACGCCAGCATGCCGAAGATGATGGTCAGGATCCGCCAGTCGATCGACTTGTAGGCATCCTCGGTGTCCAGACAGCCGGTGGCCACCACCACGGCGGCGGCGATCATCGCCAGGCCTTCGATGGGCATCACCTTGAGCGCTGCCAGCAGCATCACCGCAACAATCGCGGCAATCGCAATCGGTGCCTTGTCGCGCCGATAGGCGCGTTCCTGCACGGTGTTGAGGCTGATCAGCTCGCCATTGTCGGCGAATTTCTTGATTTGCGCCGGGGTGCCTTCGACCAGCATCACATCGCCGAACTGCAGCTGAAAATCGTCGAGGTTGTCCTCGATGTTTTCGTTGTGGCGGTGGATCGCCAGTACGTGGATGCCATAGCGGGCAGTCAGGTTGAGGTCTCGCATTGGCCGGTGGCTATAGCGTGAGTTGCGCCCGACAATCGCTTCGGCCAGGATCACATCGCGGGTCGAAATGGTCTCGAAATCGGCGATCTGCTCACGGTTGAAGGCCAGCACGCCGCTCTGACGCAACTCGACGAAGTTGCGCATGTTGGCGTGCAGCACCAGCCGGTCGCCGGCGCTGAGCACCGTAGTATTGACCGGAGTGGTCAGTTCTTCATCGCCACGGAAAATCTTCAGCACCTGAATGCCGCTGTTGCCGTTGAGGCTGGCGTCGGCGATGGTCTTGCCGATTACCGACGAATCATGCGGCACCAGCAGTTCGGTCATGAATGGCCGGCTCTGGTCCGGGCGCAACTGCTTGGACAGGCTCTCGCGAGCCGGCAGCAGGCGCTGGCCGACCAGCAGGATAAAGGTTATGCCGATCACCGCCATGATCAGCCCCGGTAGGGTGATTTCAAACATGCCGAACGGCTCCAGGCCGTTGGCCCGGGCCACGCCATCAACCAGAATGTTGGTCGAGGTGCCGATCATGGTCATGGTGCCGCCGAGAATGGTGGCGTAGGACAACGGGATCAGCATCTTCGACGGCTTGGTGCCGACCTGGGTGGCCAGGGCAATGGCCACCGGGGTCAGAATGGCGACCACCGGCGTGTTGTTGATGAAGGTCGACAGCAGCCCGGCGGTTAGCATCAGGCTGAACAGGGTGCGCCAGGGGCTGCCGCCACCCATCCGTGACAACCAGTTGCCGAGTGACTCGACACAGCCGGTGCGTTCCAGTGCTGCTGACAGGATGAACAGACAGGCAATGGTGATCGGTGCGCTGTTGGACAACACGCCAAGGACCTCGGCCGGGGTCAGCAACTGACTGACCAGCAGCACCGCCACGGCAATGCCGACTACCACGTCGGGGCTGAACTTCTCCCGGGCGAAGGCGTAGAACACCCAGCCCAGCAGGGCGGCGACGCCGATCATTGGCAAGGAGTCCCAGCTCATTGGCAACCTGAATCTCGTGTGAGGTATCGGCCCCGGACAAAGGAGCCAGCAATGGGCGCCAGATTAAACAGGCCGCTTAGTCTTGTCCAAGTCCAAAAACTGATTTTTATATGCTTTATTGGAATATATAAGCATTGGTTACATTTCGCCCCGTGTTCGCGGGCCCGGCTGCATCGGCCATACCCTATAGTCAAGATAAGGATTGTCGGTCATGGCGCCTGCCTTATGGGCTTGTATCAGGGCTTTTAATCGGGAGTCTTGGCGCTTGACCCTGCCGGATGCCTGGCCGTAGTGTTCAAACGCTTGTATGAATCTAGGGTGGCGGGTATGGTCCGCGCCGCCTGTTGGGAGACCTGAAAATGCCTGAATATAAAGCCCCCTTGCGTGACATGCGCTTCGTCATGGATGAAGTGTTCGACTTCGCTGCCGGTTATGAAGCCTTTGGTCTGGACGAGGTGTCGCCTGATCTGGTTGGCGCGATTCTTGAGGAAGGCGCCAAGTTCGCTGGTGAAGTGCTGGCACCCCTGAATCGGACTGGTGATGAGGAAGGTTGTCACATCGACAATGGCGTGGTGACTACGCCCAAGGGCTTCAAGGAAGCCTATCAGCAGTACGTCGACAACGGCTGGGGTTCGATGACGGGCCCGACCGAGTATGGCGGCCAGGGCCTGCCGGCTTCACTGGGTCTGGTGATTAACGAGATGATCGCCTCGGCCAACTATGCCTGGAGCATGTACCCGGGCCTGTCGCACGGCTGCGCCGCGGCGATTCGCGCGCATGGTACTCAGGAGCAGAAAGACCTGTACCTGAGCAAGCTGACCCCCGGCACCTGGACCGGCACCATGTGCCTGACCGAGCCGCACTGCGGTACCGACCTGGGGTTGATCAAGACCCGCGCGGTCCCCCAGGCCGATGGCTCTTACAAGATCACCGGTACCAAAATCTTCATTTCCTGTGGCGAGCATGATATGGCCGAGAACATCGTCCATCTGGTACTGGCCAAGTTGCCAGACGCGCCAGCCGGGACCAAAGGCATCTCGCTGTTCATCGTGCCCAAGTTCCTGCCCGACGCCAATGGCGAGAGCGGTGAGCGCAACAGCCTGGTCTGTGGTTCGATCGAGCACAAGATGGGGATCAAGGCGTCGGCGACCTGCGTGATGAACTTCGACGATGCCACCGGTTTCCTGATCGGCGACATCAACAAGGGCCTGAACTGCATGTTCACCATGATGAACCATGCGCGTCTGGGTACCGGTATGCAGGGTCTGTGTCATGGTGAAGCGTCCTATCAGAGCGCTGTCACCTATGCCAAGGATCGTCTGCAGATGCGTTCGCTGTCTGGTCCGGCTGCGCCGGAGAAGCCCGCTGACCCGATCATCGTACACCCCGATGTACGGCGCATGCTGCTAACCATGAAGGCCTTCAACGAAGGCAATCGGGCGCTGGCCTATTACACCGCACAGTTGCTGGACAAGGCCCACTACTCCAAGGACGAGGCCGAGCGTGCCGATGCCGAAAGCCAGTTGGCGTTCCTGACGCCGATCTGCAAGGCGTTCATGACCGAGACCGGTCTGGAAGCCACTATCCTCGGCCAGCAGGTGTTCGGCGGGCATGGCTACATTCGCGAATGGGGTCAGGAGCAGCAGGTGCGTGATTGCCGCATTGCCGGCATCTATGAAGGCACCAACGGCATTCAGGCGCTGGACCTGCTGGGCCGCAAGGTGCTCGGCAGCCAGGGTAAGCTGCTGATGGCCTTCACCAAACAGGTGCACAAGTTTTGTCAGGCCAATGAAGGTCACGCCACGCTGGGCGGTTACGTCAAACAGCTCAACGGGCTGAACGCCCAATGGGGTGAACTGACCACCAAGATCGGCATGAAGGCCATGCAGAATCGCGAAGAAGTCGGTGCGGCTTCGATGGACTTCCTGATGTTCTCAGGTTACGTCACCCTGGCGTTCTTCTGGCTGAAGATGGCTGTGGCAGCCCAGCAGCAATTGGATGCCGGCAGCACTGAAGCGGCCTTCTATGAAACCAAGCTGGTGACACAGGAGTTCTACTTCAAGCGTCTGCTGCCGCGCGCCTCGGCCCATAAAGAGGCTCTGGAGGCCGGTGCCGATTCGCTGATGAAGCTGAGCGCCGAGCAGTTCTAAGCCCAGGCGCATAATCTGCGCGCAAGCTCATGCGGTAATGCACAACCCCGGGCCTTGGTTCGGGGTTGTGCGTTTCTGGCACAGAGCTGCTCAGGATATAGCTGTGATGGATTTTGAGACAGAAGCGATTTTTATATGACCAGAAAAAGCAAAAAAGTCATATAGGGACGCTATCGGTCCTTTTGTTTGCGCGATACAATCGCCGGATGCTCCCGGTATGGTCCGGGCACGTTTTTGCAAGAGGAGTCGTCCCATGGCTGAATACAAAGCCCCCCTGCGTGATATCCGTTTCGTTCTCAATGAAGTTTTCGAAGCCGACCAGTTGTGGCAGAACCTGGCGGGTCTGAACGGAGCCATCGACGCGGAAACCGCCGATGCCATGCTGGAGGAAGCCGGCAAGATCACCTCGCAAACCATTGCGCCGCTGAACCGTAATGGCGACGAAGAGGGCGCCAAGTGGGATAACGGTGTGGTGACTACCCCGACCGGTTTCAAGGATGCCTACCAGACCTATGCCGAGGGTGGCTGGGTCGGCCTCTCGGGCAACCCTGAATTTGGTGGCTTGGGTATGCCCAAGACCCTGGGTGTGCAGGTGGAGGAAATGCTCTACGGCGCCAACAACAGTTTTGCCCTGTACGTTGCCCTGACTGCCGGCAGCACCCTGGCGCTGGATGCCCACGGTAGCGAAGAGCTTAAGCAGACCTATCTGCCCAACATGTATGCCGGCACCTGGGCCGGAACCATGTGTCTGACCGAACCGCATGCTGGTACCGATCTGGGCATCATTCGGACCAAGGCAGTGCCTGAAGCCGATGGCAGCTATTCGGTGACCGGTACCAAGATCTTCATCACCGGCGGTGAGCATGATCTGACCGAGAACATCATTCACCTGGTGCTGGCCAAGCTGCCCGACGCGCCGGCCGGCCCCAAGGGCATCTCGCTGTTCCTGGTACCCAAGTTCCTGGTCAATGCCGACGGCAGCCTGGGTGAGCGCAATAGCGTCTCCTGTGGCTCGATCGAGCACAAGATGGGGATCAAGGCATCGGCTACCTGTGTGATGAACTTCGACGGTGCCAAGGGCTTCTTGATCGGTGAGCTGAACAAAGGCCTGAACGCCATGTTCACCATGATGAACTACGAGCGCCTGTCGATCGGTATTCAGGGCATCGGCTGCTCCGAGGCTTCCTATCAGAGCGCCGTGGCCTACGCCCGTGAGCGGATCCAGAGCCGTGCGCCGACTGGTGCGCAGCAGCCCGACAAGGCGGCCGACCCGATCATCGTGCATCCGGATGTGCGTCGCATGCTGCTGACCATCAAGGCCATGACCGAGGGTAGCCGGGCGTTCTCGACCTATGTCGGCTCGCAACTGGACATCAGCAAGTTCTCCGACGATGCTGCCGCCAAGAAAAAGGCCGAGGATCTGGTCGCGCTGCTGACCCCGGTAGCCAAGGCCTTCTTCACCGATGTCGGTCTGGAAAACTGCGTGCATGGCCAGCAGGTATTCGGGGGCCACGGTTACATCCGCGAGTGGGGTCAGGAGCAACTGGTGCGCGATGTGCGTATTGCCCAGATCTATGAGGGTACCAACGGCATTCAGGCGCTTGACCTGATGGGTCGCAAGACCGTGGCCAACGACGGTGCCTTCTTCAAGCAGTTTGCCGATGAGATCAAGGGCTTTATCGCCGACAACGGCGATCAGGCACTGGCTGAATTCGTCCAGCCGCTGGCCGCGGCGCTGGCCAATCTGGAAGAGCTGACCGCTCAGGTCATCGACCGTAGCAAGACCAACCCGAATGAAGTCGGTGCGGCCTCGGTCGAGTACCTGCATGTGTTCGGTTACACCGCCTATGCCTACATGTGGGCGAAAATGGCCAAGGTGGCCCTGGCCAAGCTGGATCAGGACGGTGATGGTTTCTATCAGGCCAAACTCAGCACTGGGCGGTTCTTCGTCAAGCGTCTGTTGCCGCGTATCCAGTCGCTGAGCGCGGCGGTACGTTCCGGTAGCGAGCCGCTGTTCGAGCTAAGCGCCGAGCAGTTCTGAGTCGGCGTCAGGCCTGCCGGTATGGCCGGCAGGCCATGTAAGCCATGGCTTACATGTACTGATGGTAATGGACTATGGGCACTGCCTGCCGCTCTGCGTAACATCATGAAACGCAAGGAGCCAGCAGGAAGCAGCCCAAACAACATGGATTAAGGACAGTGCCCGGGGGGCATACCATTAGGGATGATCAGGACCCGTTCTGCAAAGCCTCGCTTCGGCGAGGTTTTTTCTTTTCTGCCCTGCCGCCATGACTCAGGCGAACCGGCATTCAAGTACTCCCAATTCGCCCATTTCCACCCGTACCCGATCGCCGGCCCCAACCTCCTGCATGGGCGCTAGCGCTCCGGACAGCACGATTTCCCCCGCCCTGATCGGGGTACCCTGACGCGCTAGCTCACGGGCCAGCCACAGGCAGGCATTGAGCGGGTTGCCCATGCATTGGCTGGCGTGCCCTGATAGCGGCGTCAGGTCATTGCGCTGTAATTGCACCTCCAGAGTGCTCAGGTCCACATCGCGTGGGGCTAAGGGCCGAGAGCCGAGCACGAACAGTCCCGAAGACAGGTTGTCCGCCAGCGCGTCGAACAGGTTGCGAGGCCAGCCTGTCAATGCCGAGTCACAGATTTCCAGCGCCGGTGCCACGCCGCCCAGGGCGTCGAGCAGGTCGGCTACTTGCAGGTCCGGGCCGTCCAGGGTTTCGGCAAACACAAATGCTACCTCCGCCTCCACCCTGGGTGCCATCAGCCGTGGCGTGGGGACTGGCTCATCCTCGCAGCATTGCCAGTCATACGCCAGAACGCCAAACAGTGGGTGATTGAGCCCCATGGCCTGTTGCGCCCGTGGGTCGGTGAGGCCAAGCTTGTAGCCGATCAACTCCAGCCCGGCACTACATTGCAGTGCAGTCAAAGCCCGCTGGGTAGCATAGGCCTGCTCCAGACTGGTGATACCGAAGCGCTCGGCAACCGGCGCACAGGGCGCCAACTGCTGACGGGCCTGGAACAACGTCTGGGCTGCGGCTTGTGAGTCGAAAACGGGCGTGTTCATGCGGCGGATCCGCCGACCGGCTTGTCGCCGACCACCGTAGTGCGAAACATTTCCCGCCGCTTGCCGAAATAGTCCGAGACCGGTTGATGCCAGGTGCAGCGGTTGTCCCAGATGGCTAGTGTGCCGGGTGCCCAGCGCATACGGCAGGTAAAGGCCGGGGCGGTGGCGACAGAGAACAGGTAGTCGAGGATCGGTCGCGACTCCTCGGCCTTCATTCCTTCGATACCAAGGGTGTAGGCGGGGTTGGCGAACAGCACGTTGCGGCCGGTTTCCGGGTGGCGGGTGATCAGCGGGTGACTGCGCACGTCATGGTCAACGTTTTCGCCATAGACAATCTTCATGCTTTCCAGCCCGGCATTGTGCTTGGCATTAGGGCCATAGCCGAACTCGGGAGTGTGGATGCCGCGCAAACCGAGCAGCATGTTCTGCATGGCCGGCGACAGCCATTCGTAGGCCAGGTACATGTTGGTATAGAGGGTATCGCCGCCGACGTCAGGCACATCGTGGCCGTACAGCAGGGTAAAGGCCGGCGGACGTTCCTGAAAGGTCCAGTCGGTGTGCCAGGCGCCACCAAAGACGATCGGTGTGCTTTCGTCGGCCTCTTTACGTACATGCACCACATGCGGGTGATCAGCCATGGGTTTGACATAGGGTTCGTTACCGAACTCGCCAAAGCGCAGCGTCACCGCCTCCAGTTGGGCGACGGACAGACTCTGATCGCGAATGAACAGCACCAGATGGTCCATCAGCGCCTGACGCAGTTCTGTCTGGCCTTCGTCGGACAGGTTGTTGAGGTCGATGTCATAGACATCAGCGCCCATCGAGCCGGCTACAGGGGATATCTTGAAGTGTTGGTAGCTGCGGGCCTGGTTGTTGCTGGCGCTGGTGTAGAAGAACTCGGGCATGATGGTTACCTTTTCTTATGAGTCATGGCCCGGTCAGCATGCTACAGGGCCTATACTTCGGCCATGACTTCTACTGCCATCGCATGACAGATACTGCCAGAACGGAGGAGTAATGGACTGGCGACAACGACGTGACAGCACCAATGTCAGTTACCTGCTGGAGGTTGCGGGGCAGCTCGGCGTGGCTGCCGATGAGTGTCTTGCCAACACTGGCCTGAGCCTGGAACGACTGGCCGCGGGTGAGGGTTTTGAGCTGTGGCAGGAGCTGGCTGTGGTGCGCAATTTGGTGGCGCGCTGGCCGCACCCAGGTACTGGGCTGCGGGTCGGCAAGTGCTACCACCTGACCAGTCTGGGGTTGTTGGGCTATACCATGCTGGCCAGCCGTACCCTCTGGGAAGCGATCCAGGTCAGTGAGCGCTTTCGCCCGTTGTCGCTGTCGATCTGCCCGGTAAGCCTGCAACCGCATGAGCAGGGGCTGTGGATGTGCCTGGATGACAGTGTTCTGCCCGAGGATGCCCGTTGCCTGGTGGTTGAGCGCGGGTTGGCGGCCTGGAAGCGGGTATTCTCTGAGCTGCTGCAGCGGCCATTCATACCGCTGCAGGTTTCCCTGGCGCTGACCACGGCCGGCTCAGCGGCGGATTACAGTGCCCATTTCGGTTGCCCGGTCCTGTTGCGGCAGCCACGTAATGCCATGTTGATCGCGCGCAGCGACCTGGATAGCGCTTTGCCCCTGGCCAATGCCCAGACCCAGCAAACCTGTGCCAGCCTCTGCCAGCGCCTGTGTGATGACCTGGGGGATGTCCAGGGCGTGCTGGCGCGACAGGTGCTGCAACGGTTGATGAGTCATTCCGGACGCCATTGCCGGGCGGCCGAAGTGGCAGGTTGGCTGGGGCTTTCCGAGCGCACCCTGCATCGCCGTCTGGCCGAGGAGGGCTACCCGTTTCGCGGGCTCGACGAGCGGGTGCGGCGTAATCTGGCCGAGCGTCTGCTGGGCGACAGTGCCTTGGGGCTGGAAAGTATCGCGCAGCAGCTTGGCTATGCCGAGGCGGCGAGTTTTTCCCGGGCATTCAAGCGCTGGACCGGCCGCTCGCCGGATCAGTGGCGGCGCCAGCGTTTGCGCTCTGGCGAGCCCTTGACGCTGTTGGGAGAGACCTATGCTTGAGCTGTTACAGGTCAGCAAGGACTACGCCAGTCCACAGGGCAGCATCCGCGTGCTGGAACAAGTCGACCTGCAATTGGCGGCGGGTAGCAGCTTGGCCCTGACCGGTGAATCGGGCTGTGGCAAGAGCACATTGCTGCATCTGGTGGCCGGCCTGGATCTTCCTGATGGCGGCGATATTCGCCTGGATGGCCAGAGTCTCACTCGCCTGGGCGAAGCCGGGCGGGCTGCCTGGCGGCGTCAGCGTGTGGCGCTGGTGTTTCAGCAGTTCAATCTGATCCCGTCCTTGCCGGTGGCAGACAACCTGGCGTTCCAGGCCCGTCTGGCCGGGCGTCTGGAACGTCCCTGGCTGGACTATCTGACCCGGCAACTGGGTCTTGAAAGTTTGCTCGGGCGTTATCCCGAACAGCTCTCCGGAGGCCAGCAACAGCGGGTGGCTGTTGGCCGGGCGCTGGCGGTCCGGCCACAGTTGCTGCTGGCCGACGAGCCAACCGGCAACCTGGATGAGCAAACGGCTGAAGAGGTCATGGCCTTGCTGCTGAAATTGGTGGCGGACAGTGGCTGCAGTCTGTTGATGGTGACGCATAGTCTGCATCTGGCCTCGCGCCTGGATCGGCAGGTGCGGCTGTCGGCTGGGCAATTGCACTGATGCTGGGGCGGCTCGGTTGGACCTGGCTGACCTTGCTCAGTCATTGGCGCCGGCATCCGTTGCAGGCGTTGTGTCTGCTGGTCGGCCTGTGGCTGGCTACGGCGCTGTGGAGCGGGGTTCAGGCGCTCAATGCCCAGGCGCGTGACAGCTATGAGCGCGCGGCCCAGCTGTTTGGTGACGGTCAGCAAACGGTACTGATCAATCCGGCGGGACAGATGCTGGCCGAAGCGGATTATATTGACCTGCGTCTGGCTGGCTGGCCAGTGTCCCCGCTACTGCGTGGCAGTCTGCGGTTTGAGGGCCCCGATGGCCCGCGACGCCTGCAAGTACTGGGGGTTGAGCCCTTGACCCTGCCGGCCGGAGGGCTGTTGGGCCGCCAGCTCAACTCGGCGTCCGACTTGAGCGATTTCATGTATGCGCCGGGGCGTACCTGGCTGGCGACCGATACCCTGGCCGAGCTGGGGTGGCAGCCGGGCCAGCAGCCGCAGACTGAGCATGGCGCGCGCTTGCCAAGCCTACAGGTTCGGGATGAACTGCCGTCAGGCACTTTGGTGGTCGATATCGGCCAAGCCCAGGCCCTGCTGGAACGGCCCGGACAACTGAGCCAGCTGCTGGTTGAGCAAGGCTTTGCCGCAGACCGGCCAGCCTTGCCGGCCGGTATTGAGCTGGTCTGGGATCAACGCGAAGAGGCTGACCTCGAGCGCCTGAGTGACAGTTTCCACATGAACCTGAGCGCTCTCGGACTCTTGGCCTTTCTGGTCGGGCTATTCATTGTCCATGCCGCTGCTGGTCTGGCGCTGGAGCAGCGCCGGGGGCTACTGCAGACCTTGCGAGCCTGCGGTGTGTCGCTGAGTCAGCTCAGTACGGCGTTGATCCTGGAGCTGTTGGTGCTGGCGCTGCTGGCAGGGCTGTTGGGACTGGTCAGCGGTTATCTGATCGCCAGTCTGCTGGTGGGCGATGTTGCCGCCAGCCTGCGGGGCCTGTATGGCGCTCAGGTGGTCGGGCAACTGCGGCTTGAGCCTGGCTGGTGGTGGGCCGGACTGGGTATGGCGGTGCTGGGCTGCGCTCTGGCTGGTGCTGCCAGTGTGCTGCGCGCCCTGCGTCTGCCGGTTCTGGCCTGGGCGCGGCCCCAGGCCTGGCGCGAGGCACAGGGGCGAACCCTGCGACGATTGTCTCTGGCGGCTGTGGTGCTGCTGGGGGCGGCGTTGCTGTTGGTGTGGCGTGGTGACAGCCTGGTGTCTGGGTTCATGTTGCTGGGCTGTCTGCTGCTGGGCGTGGCCTGGCTGTTGCCGTTATGGCTGGCGCTGTTGCTGCGGCTTGGCCAGCGCCTGGCCAAACAGCCGGTTTGGCAGTGGTTCTGGGCCGACAGCCAGCAGCAGTTGGGTGGTTTGAGTCTGGCGCTGATGGCTCTGCTGCTGGCGCTGGCGGCCAATATCGGGGTGGGCAGCATGACCGAAGGGTTTCGCAAGACCTTTGTCGGCTGGCTGGATCAGCGTCTGGCCGCGGATATCTATGTGCGTCCGGACGGCGCCACAGAGGCTGTGCAGTTGAGTCGCTGGTTGCAGGCCCGACCTGAGGTTGTTGGGCTGCTGCCCAGCTGGCAGCAGGAACTGCGCGTCGGTGGCTGGCCAACGGAGGCCAGTGGCGTGATCAATCATCCCCTGTACGCCGAGTCCTGGCCGCTGCGCGACAGCCTGGCCCAGGCCTGGCCACGCCTGCATGCGGGCGAAGGGGTCATGGTCAGTGAACAGCTGGCGCAGCGGCTGGGGCTGACGCTGGGCAGCAATCTGGAGCTACTGACGCCAGCCGGGGTGCAGGTTTTCGTGGTCCTGGGGCACTATGCCGACTATGGGAATCCGCGTGGACAGGTGCTGATGGCCGCTGAGCGCTTTCGCGAGCTATGGCCGCAGCGTGAACTTACCAGCATCGGTGTCCTGACCCGGGAGGGGGCAGCCGCGCAACTGGTCGAGGCCCTGCGCCATGAGTTCGATCTGCCGGGTAACCGGGTGATCGACCAGGCCACACTCAAAGACTATTCGCGTCAGGTGTTCGAGCAAACCTTCGCCGCCACGGCGGCGCTCAACAGCCTGACCCTGGGCGTAGCGGTGATTGCCCTGTTGTGCAGCCTGTTGAGCCTGGCCGACAGCCGCCTGGGGCAATTGGCTCCGCTCTGGGCCATGGGCCTGACGCCAGCGGGGCTGGCCCGGCTGAGTCTGATCCAGATGCTGGCGCTGGCGGGCCTGACCTGCCTGCTGGCGATTCCGCTGGGGCTGGCGTTGGCCTGGGTGCTGGTCGAGGTGGTCAATGTCCAGGCTTTTGGCTGGCGCCTGCCCTGGCACTGGTTCCCCGGGCAGTGGCTGGTGCTGACGGCACTGGCGCTGCTGGCGGTACTGCTGGCCAGCCTGGGCCCGGTATGGCGGCTCAGCCGTCAGGGGCCGATGGACATGTTGAGGCGCTTGGCGCATGACTAAAGCTTATCTGTGTCTGCTAATGATAGCGCTGCTGCTCAGCGGCTGTGAGCCAGCGCGCGAGACGCCGGGTGAAGGCTTTGCCGGGCTTGGCCGTGAACAGCAGGGCTATGCTCCGGTGGTGCCGGGGCGGGTACTGAGCTTCCCGGCCGACCATGCGGCCCACCCCGAGTTTCGTATCGAATGGTGGTATGTCACCGCCAATCTCAAGGATCAGCAGGGACGTGACTGGGGCGCGCAGTGGACTCTGTTTCGGCAGGCGCTACAGCCGCACACCGAGACGTCGCCAACCGCCGGCTGGGGTCAGCCGCAGGTCTGGCTCGGGCATGCGGCACTGACTCAGGCGCAGGGTCATCGCCATGCCGAACGTCTGGCCCGAGGGGGCGTCGGTCAGGCTGGGGTGGAGTTGAATCCCTATCGCGCCTGGATTGATCACTGGCAACTGAGCGGTCAGGCCAATGCCATGCTCAGCCCGCTTTGGGTGCAGGCACAGGGCGAGAACTTTGGTTATCGGCTGGAACTGCACAGTGACCGGCCGGTGGTATTGCAGGGCGAGCAGGGATACAGCCGCAAGTCCGACAGCGATCAGGCCTCCTATTACTACAGCCAGCCGTTCTATCAGGTCAGGGGCGAGATCGAGTGGGATGGCGAGCGGCTGGCGGTCACGGGGCAGGGCTGGCTTGATCGGGAGTGGAGTAGCCAACCGCTGGCAGAAGATCAACAGGGTTGGGACTGGTTTTCTCTGCATCTGGATAGCGGCGATAAGCTGATGCTGTTCCGGCTGCGCAGCGAGCAACGCGGACATTACCTGTCCGGCACCTGGATCAGCGCCACGGGGCAGACCTGGCCGCTGGCACCTGAGGCGGTCGAGATCGAGCCGCTCAATCAGACCTCAGTGGCCGGGCGTCAGCTACCGACCCGCTGGCACCTGCGAGTAGCCGCGCGGGATTTCGAGGTTACGACCGAGGCCCTGAATCCACAGGCCTGGATGGGCACCGGCATTCCCTACTGGGAAGGGCCGATTCGAGTGTCCGGCAGTCATGCCGGGGTTGGTTATCTGGAAATGACCGGTTATTGAGGCTTGACGCTGTGCCGGCCGGCGGCGTAGATTGAGGCCATGTCAGCGCTCAACGTGTTTTTCGCCCGAATGATTATTACCGCCATTCCGATATTGGCGGGCTGACACGCGTCCATCCCAACCCGCCCTTGAGGCGGGTTTTTCATGACTGCTCCGAGGGTTAAAAGCCAGGAGGCAGCATGAATACCCGTTTATCCCCCGAGCCAGAAACCTGCCGGGACCCGCAACCCTATAGCCGCAGCGGATTGGGTGGCGCCATTCGCCCCGGACTCGCGCCCGGTCTGCTGCGCGATTATGTCGCCCGCATTCTGTCGGCCCCGGTGTACGAGGTGGCGCATGAGACGCCGCTGCAGCAAGCCGCGCAGCTTTCTTCCCGGCTGGGCAACCGGATACTGCTCAAGCGTGAAGATCTGCAGCCGGTATTTTCCTTCAAGATCCGTGGCGCCTACGCCAAGCTGGCCAGTCTGGATGCTCAGGCCCGCGCCGCCGGGGTTATCTGCGCTTCGGCCGGTAATCATGCCCAAGGCCTGGCATTGGCAGCCCGGCACCTGCAGGTCAAGGCGCTGATTGTCATGCCCGCCAATACCCCACAGATCAAGGTCCAGGGGGTACGCCAGCAGGGCGCCCAGGTGTTGTTGCAGGGCGATAGCTTCACCCAAGCGTTGGAGTACGCCCAGCTACTGGCCCGGCTACAGGGTTACAGCTTTATTGCGCCCTACGACGACCCCGAGGTGATCGCCGGGCAGGGCACGGTGGCTGTCGAGCTGCTGCGTCAGCAGGCCGAACTGGACGCGGTGTTCGTGCCGGTCGGCGGCGGTGGTTTGATTGCCGGGGTGGCGGCTTATTTGAAGTATCTCAACCCGGCAATCCGGGTGGTTGGGGTTGAGGCCGAAGGCTCAGCTTGTCTGAAAGCGGCTCTGGATAGCGGTAAACGAGTGGTGTTGCCGAGTGTGGATGGCTTTGCTGATGGAGTGGCTGTGGCTCAGGTCGGGGTGCATAACTGGGCTCTGTGTCGTCATCTGGTCGATGAGGTCATCAGCGTCGGCAACGATGAAATCTGTGCAGCCATTCGCCAGGTCTACGAGGACACCCGGGCGATCACCGAACCTTCGGGTGCCCTGGCCGTGGCCGGGTTGCAGCGTTATGTAGCCCGCAGCGGGTGCCGGGATCGGACCCTGGTGGCAATTACCTCGGGCGCCAATATCAATTTCGCCAGCCTGCGCCATGTGATCGAGCGCACTGAGCAGATGCTCAGTGTGGCCTGATGCGCTCGATCCGGTCCGGATGGATGATGATCTGGCCCTGCTTGAGCAGGCCGCCAATGGCTTTCTTGAAATTGCCCTTGCTGACCCCGAACAGCGCGGCAATGTCTTCGGCCGGGCTTTTGTCGCTGAGCATCAGAACGCCCTGATGGGCATCGAGCTGCTCCAGAATCCGGCTTTGCAAGGTCTCGGCCGCGTCGCGTCCCAGTGGCTGCAGGCTCAGGCTGATCTTGCCGTCGGGCCGCAGCTCGCGGATATAGCCCTGCTCGCGCATGCCACTGCGAACGAACTTGAACAGTTCATTTTTGTGCAGCAGGCCCCAATGCTGGCCATTGATGATGGCTTTGTGGCCCAGGTCGGTGCGTTCGGCAATCAGCAGGTCAACCGCCTGCCCAGGCTGATAGCGCGCCGGGGTTTTGTCCAGGTAGCGGTCCAGCTTGCTGGTCGCGGTAATGCGCCGGGTGTGCTTGTCCAGATACAGGTAGACCAGACAATACTGACCCACTTCCAGCGGACGCCGGGTTTCCGAGTGGGGCAGCAGCACATCCTTGGGCAAGCCCCAGTCGAGAAACACCCCGGTACGGTTGATGTCGGTGACCTTAAGGCTGGCAAATTCACTGACCAGAGCCTTGGGCTTGCGGGTAGTGGCGATCAGCCGGTCTTCACTGTCCAGATAGATGAACACGTTGAGCCAGTCATCGACCTCGGCCGGCTCGTCCTTGGGGATCTCGCGTTTGGGCAGCAGAATTTCACCATCCGGCCCGCCGTCCAGGTAAAGCCCGAAGTCGGTGTATTTGGTGATTTGCAGGGTGTTGAAGCGGCCCAGGGCTGCCATAGGGGATTCTCGCAGGAATGGGGGAAGCTTGAGGAGTAGTGTATCGGAGAACGTAAGAAATGGTGGGCCCACCAGGACTTGAACCTGGGACCAAGCGATTATGAGTCGCCTGCTCTGACCAACTGAGCTATAGGCCCTATATATCAAACTGGGCCGGATTATACGGTGTGGATGGGCGACTGACTAGGCGCTGTGACGTAGGAAGCTTTTGGCGAACTGGCTGGCGGGTAGTGGTCGGCTGATCAGGTAGCCCTGAACCACATCGCAACCCTGCTGCTCCAGCAGGATTTTCTGTTCCTGGCGTTCGACGCCCTCGGCGACGACGCTCATACCCAGGTTGTGAGCCAGGACAATGATCGACTGGGTGATAGCCGCGTCCTGAGCCCCGGGTAGCCCGGAGACGAAACTGCGGTCGATCTTCAGGGTGTCCAGCGGCAGCTCCTTGAGATAGGCCATGGACGAATAACCGGTGCCGAAATCGTCGATCGACAGATGTATGCCCAACTGGCGGAACTGCTGCAGCAGGGTGACCGATTCACGCTGGTGGTCCATGACGAAGTCTTCGGTGATTTCCAGCTCCAGATAGCATGGCGGAATCTGATAGCGCTCCAGTACCTGCTCGATGTTTTTCAGCAGGTGTTTGTCCCGCAGTTGCGCGCCGGAAATGTTGACCGCCAGGCGCATCGGGGCAAAGCCCTGGTGTAGCCAGGCGCCAAGCTGTGCGCAGGCGCTGTCGAGAATATAGCGGCCCAGTTCGACAATCAGACCGGTTTCCTCGGCCAGGGCGATGAACTGTTCTGGGCCGACCAGGCCACGCTGAGGGTGTTCCCAGCGCACCAAGGCTTCGACCCCGTCGAGCTGGCCGTTCTTGAGGTTGAGCTTGGGCTGGTAGACCAGGGTAAATTCGTCGCGCTCAAGGGCGTGGCGCAGTTCGTTCTCCAGCGCCATGCGCTGGTGGGCATCGGCGGTCAGTTCGCTGGTGTAAAAGGCGTAGCGATTGCGGCCCAGGTTTTTGGCTCGATACATTGCGGCATCGGCATGCTTGATCAGACTGTTGACGTCGTTGCCGTCGCGGGGAAACAGGCTTATGCCAATGCTGGCGCTGACGAAGAACTCATGGTCTTCGGCGATGAAGGCGTTGCGAAAAACCGCCAGCAACTTGTCGGCGATACTACCGGCGTCCTGTTCCTGATGCAGGTGGGGGAGCAGGACGATGAACTCGTCGCCGCCGTGGCGGGCGACTGTATCAATTTCGCGCAGGACCGAGCACAGGCGCTCGCTGACCGATTTGAGCAGGATGTCGCCGATATGGTGGCCAAGGCTGTCATTGATCTGCTTGAACCGGTCCAGATCTACGAACAGCAGGGCGCCGGGGTGAGTATCCAGGCCGCGGGCCTGCGCTGCCAGTGCTTCACGCAGGCGGGCCTCGAACAACGTGCGGTTGGGTAGTCCGGTCAACGGGTCGTGGTGGGCCTGGTGATCGAGCCGGGCCTGGGTGTGCTTGAGCGGGGTAATGTCGCTGAACACCATCACCACCTGGCTGAGTTGGCCTTCGTCGTTGAGCACCTGGCTGACATTGGCCCAGCTGGCATAGAGTTCACCATTCTTACGTTGGCTCCAGGCTTCGCCCTGCCAGTGTCCGTGACTGTTGAGTGCCTGCTCGATCTGCTCAGGCAGGTCGGGGTCTTCGGCCTGTTTGGCCAGCAATAAGGCCGGCTGGCCGACCACTTCGGCTGCGCTATAGCCGGTAATGTGGCTGAACGCGCTGTTGACTGCCAGTACGGTGCCTTCGGCATCGGTTATCATGACCCCTTCAGTGGTGTTTTCAAACACGGTCGCCGCCTGGCGCAGGGAGGCTTCCATGCTCAGACGTTCGCTGACGTCCCGGGCGATGGTCAGTACGCAGGGCTGGTCCTCAATGGTGACGGCCTCGCAGGACAGTTCGACCTGACGGATTTCGCCATTGGCGATAACGATATCGGTCCGCATGTCACGGACTCTACCTCGCCGCACCAGTTCGTCGAGCATGCGTTGTCGATCACTCTTGTTACGCCAGAGTCCCAGCTCCAGGGTAGAGTGTTGCACGGCCTGATCACGCTGATAGCCGGTGATAGCGGTAAACCCATCGTTGATGTCGAGCAGCAGGCCATCGCTGAGGCGGGAGATCAGCAGGCCGTCGGGTGAGGCGTGAAACGCGCGGGAGAACTTTTGCTCGGAGAGCCTGAGCTGCTCCTGGACGGTCTTGAGTTCGGAGATATCGCGAATCACCACCACCAGAGTCGGGTGGTTGTTGAGGCTGACCTTGCGCGCGGAGAGCAGGGCGGTAAAGGGCACGCCGCGCCGTGGCCGAAAGCGGACTTCCAGGTTGCTTTCCTTCTGCGTGTTAAGCCGGGCCAGCATGGCCGGGCCGATACCTTCTTCATACCAGATGCCGAGTTCGGTGGAGGTTTTGCCCAAGGCTTCGTCGCTGCGAATACCAAGCAGATGCTCGAACGTACGGTTGACGGCGAGCAGTTTGCCGGTCGCGGCGTCGGCCAGCACGATGATGTCGGGGCAATTGTGAAATACCGAGGCGAAGCGATGCTCGGACAGACGTAAGGCGTGCTCGGTGCGTTTCTGTTCGTGAATGTCGATCAGCAGGCCACACAGGCCGATGACGTGCTGTTGGTCGTCGCGCTGGCAACTCACCAGATTGCGTAACCAGAGGGCGTTGCCGTGCTGATCAAGCATGCGAAAGTCATAGCTGTGATCCTGGCCGCTGGCGAGTTCCTGGTGCATGTAGTCCAGTACCCACTGGCGATCGCCAGGATGCAGATGGG
Organism: Halopseudomonas phragmitis; assembly: GCF_002056295.1. NCBI lineage: Bacteria > Pseudomonadati > Pseudomonadota > Gammaproteobacteria > Pseudomonadales > Pseudomonadaceae > Halopseudomonas > Halopseudomonas phragmitis. Next base: position 1,486,149 of record NZ_CP020100.1, read on the forward strand.
TTTGCCAGAACCCCTTGAGCAGCCACTGGTCGGTCGGGTAACCCAGCATGGACTCGGCATGGGCTGAGACGTAGGTGAACTGCAGATCGGGCAGATTCATCTCCCAAGTAATCGCGTGCAGCTTGTCTACCAGTTGCCGGTAGTGCTGGTTCTGCTGACGTAGCAGTTCCTGAGCTTTCAGGCTGGATGGCGAGGGTTTGGGTTTACGGTGGTCGAGCAGCAGCAGCGCACCCAGTAACAGGGCGCTGACTGGAATCAACAACAGGAGTGAGAGCGGGAGTTGGGCCGCAGTCATAGGCTGGCAGGCCGTGCATGCCAGGGCGAGAAAGGCAATCAAGCCTGTGCGGGCCACTACAGTCATTCTAGCGACGACCCTCTTCCTTGTTGGTGACGAAGCGATGTCCCTTGAGTGTAGCGTCTTGAACGTGAAAACGCCCGGCATGCCGGGCGTTTCTAGGAGGGGCTTTACTCGTCGAGGAAGCTGCGCAAGTGGTCACTGCGGGTCGGGTGACGTAGCTTGCGCAGGGCCTTGGCTTCGATCTGACGGATCCGCTCGCGGGTTACATCGAACTGCTTGCCGACCTCTTCGAGGGTGTGGTCGGTATTCATGTCGATGCCGAAGCGCATGCGCAGCACCTTGGCTTCGCGGGCAGTGAGGCCGGCGAGTACTTCGCGGGTGGCTTCCTTGAGACTTTCCACAGTCGCCGAGTCGATTGGTGATTCCATGGTCGAGTCTTCGATGAAATCGCCCAGGTGCGAGTCTTCGTCGTCACCAATCGGGGTTTCCATCGAGATCGGCTCCTTGGCGATCTTCAGGACTTTGCGGATCTTGTCCTCGGGCATGTCCATGCGTTCGCCCAGCTCTTCCGGGGTCGGTTCACGACCCATTTCCTGCAACATCTGGCGGGAAATCCGGTTGAGCTTGTTGATCGTCTCGATCATGTGCACCGGAATCCGGATGGTGCGTGCCTGGTCGGCGATCGAGCGAGTGATCGCCTGACGAATCCACCAGGTAGCGTAGGTCGAGAACTTGTAGCCACGGCGATATTCGAACTTGTCGACCGCTTTCATCAGGCCGATGTTGCCTTCCTGGATCAGGTCGAGGAACTGTAAGCCGCGGTTGGTGTACTTCTTGGCGATCGAGATAACCAGACGCAGGTTGGCCTCAACCATTTCCTTCTTGGCCCGGCGCGCCCGTGCCTCACCGATCGACATGCGTCGATTGATGTCCTTGACCTCGGAGATGGTCAGTTCGGCATCCTGTTCCAGTGAGGCCAGTTTTTGCTGGGCCTTGATGATCTCAGGCTTGAGCGCTTCCAAGGCTTCGGCGTAGCGCGGTGCTTCAGCCAGCAGACTGTCGACCCAGCCTTCGTTGACTTCGTTACCGGGGAAGCTGCGCAGGAAGTCGGCGCGCGGCATGCGTGCATCGCGCACGCACAGCTGCATGATGGCGCGCTCCTGGGCACGAATCTGGTCCTGGGAGTCACGCACCCGGTTGACCAGCGCTTCGTACTGCTTGGGCACCAGCTTGATCGGCATGAACAGCAGTGCCAATGCTTCCAGCTCGGCGGTCGCCTGGTCGCTGCCACGGCCGTGCTTTTTCAGTGCCAGCTTGGCTTTTTCCAACTGCTCGGCCACTGCGGTGAAACGCAGGCGAGCCTCTTCCGGGTCCGGGCCGCCGTCACCTTCGTCATCGGAACTGTCGTCGCCGTCCTCGTCCTCATCGTCGTCGTCATTACTGTCGTCGTCTTTGAGATTCTCGGTCGGGATGTCGTCGTTGTCACTGGCGGACAGGCCGTCGTCGTCCGGGTCGATATAGCCGCTGAAAATATCCGACAGGCGGCCACCTTCCTCGGTGATCCGCTGGTAATCGGCAAGAATGCCGTCAACAGTACCCGGGAACATGGATATCGCGGCCATGACTTCGCGAATGCCTTCCTCGATGCGTTTGGCGATTTCAATTTCGCCTTCACGAGTCAGCAGTTCGACGGTGCCCATTTCACGCATATACATGCGCACCGGGTCGGTAGTCCGGCCAATATCGCTTTCCACCGCAGCCAGCGCGGCAGCGGCCTCTTCGGCGGCGGCTTCGTCGGCGTCGTTATCGGCGAGCAACAGAGCATCGGCATCCGGGGCTGTCTCGAAGACAGTGATGCCCATGTCGTTGATCATGCGAATAATGTCTTCAACCTGTTCCGGATCGGAGATATCCTCCGGAAGATGGTCGTTGACTTCCGCATAGGTCAAAAAGCCCTGCTCGCGACCGCGGGCGATGAGCTCCTTGAGACGGGATTGCTGTTGCGCTTTTCCGGACATAACAACCCTTGTGGATGCCTTGGTGTGCAAAAAAGTAAGCTGCGGATTATAGCCTGAAATCAGGCTGTCGCGCCAGTTGGCGCGTGTTTAGTTGTTGCTGACGGGGGTCTGGCGCCGGCTCAGAAGCTCGCGTAGCAACTGCTTTTCCTCGGTGGTGAGCGGCGTATGGGACGATTTTTCCAACAGGCGTTCGATACGGCGATCAGTTTGTCGTGCCATCAATGTATTTATAGTGTCGAAAAACTGTTGTTCAAGGTTTGCCCCGGGATTATTTAGTAACCATTCGCGTTCGGCCAGCTGGTTGAGCTGGTCACCGAGTGCAGTGCCGTGCCAGCGAGCCAGAAGCTGGATGGTGGTCTGTTGCGGATTTTTTTGCAGGGCATCGATCAGGGCGACCAGCAGTTGGGCCTGATCGTCGTCATCGTCGGCGAACTGATTGGCCTCATTGACCAGGCCCGCCAGGTGCGGGTGATGCAGCAGAGTTCGGGCGGCGCTGATCAGGGGGTTGTCCACACCGGCGCGCTGGCGCTTGTCCTGGCGGGGGCGAGCCGCTTTTCTGACTGGCTCTTCCGGCAGGTGGTCAGCCCAGTCCGGATTGGGTTCGTAGTTGGGCAAATATTCATAGTCGTAGCCATAATCCGGCGAGCTGTCCTGGGTGGGGGCGGATTGCGGCGCTGTTGTCGGCAGGCTATCCAGGTCCATGCCGGTCAGGCGTTCAAGTGACTGGCGCAGCAAGCGGCGCAGCAGGCTGCCGGGAACCTGTTCGATCAATGGCAGGGCCAGGCTGGCTAGATGGGCTTTGCCTTCCAGGCTGTCTGGGCTGGCTTCTTCGCTCAGGTGGCGAAACAGGTAGTCGGTCAGCGCCACTGCCTGTGAGCTCAAGCGGGTACGGAAGGCATCCTGGCCTTCTTCGCGGACCAGGCTGTCTGGGTCCTGGCCTTCGGGCAAAAACAGAAAACGCACATGGCGTCCATCTTCGAGGGTCGGCAGGCAGGCCAGCAGGGCACGCCAGGCGGCCTGGCGTCCAGCGTTATCGCCGTCGAAGCAGAATACCACGCTGTTGACCACCCGGAACAGGCGGCGCAGATGCTCTTCGCTGGTGGCGGTGCCGAGAGTGGCAACGGCGTTGCCGATCCCGTGCTGGGCCAGGGCGATCACGTCCATGTAGCCTTCGACCACCAGGATATCGTCCAGTTGCCGATGCTGGCGGCGCGCCTCGAACAGACCATAGAGTTCGCGGCCTTTGTGGAAGACCGGGGTTTCTGGCGAGTTCAGGTATTTGGGCTTGTCGTCGCCCAGTACCCGGCCGCCGAAGCCGATCACCCGCCCGCGGCTGTCGCGGATGGGGAAAGTGATGCGGTCGCGGAAACGGTCGTAGCGCTTGCCGCTATCGGGGTTTTCTACCAGTAGCCCGGCTTCGATCAGAGCCTTCTGTTCGGTGCTGTCGCGGCTCAGATGATTCATCAGATTGTCCCAGCCGGGAGGTGCGAAGCCGATATCGTAGAGCTTGGCGATCTGGCCGGTCAGGCCGCGACCTTTGAGGTAGTTGACTGCCCGCTGGCGCTGGGGGTGATGGCGCAGTTGTTGGCGGTAAAAGGCTGCGGCCTGCTCGAGCAAGGCATATAGCGGGCTGTCCTGGCGCGGTTGGCGCTTGTTGCCGCGCTGATCTGTGCGCTCCTCGCGAGGCACGTCCACCCCGACTTGGCGGGCCAGTTCCTCGACAGCCTGGGGGAAGTCCAGGCGTTCGTAATCCATCAGGAAACTGATGGCGTTGCCGCCGGCGCCGCAGCCGAAGCAGTAATAGAACTGTTTGTCCGGGCTGACGCTGAAGGAGGGCGATTTTTCGTTGTGGAACGGGCAGAGGGCAGAGTAGTTCTTGCCGGTTTTCTTCAGTTTCAGGCGTGAGCCAACGACTTCGACGATGTCGGAGCGTCCGAGCAGGTCGTCAATGAAGCCTTGTGGGATCAGCCCGGACATGAAGGCACCTTGAAAGAGTAGGGTCCGCTTATCATAGCGTCGATGAGGTAGCTGGCTCTATCGCTGGATAAGGGCCGGCTGCAAACGACGCAAACGCAAAAATCCAGCCTTGTTCCGCTTTTGCGGAGGCCGGACTCATGCGTTTTTGGGTTTGTCGCTCCGTCCGCGCTGGCTTAACCAGTGGGTGCGGACAGATGGACTAAACTCAGTACAGGCGCTCGCGGCGACGCTGTTCGCGTTGCAGCTTCTTGGCGTGACGCTTTACAGCGGCAGCAGCCTTGCGCTTGCGCTCGGTAGTGGGCTTCTCGTAGAACTCGCGGCGACGGACTTCGGCCAGAACGCCAGCTTTTTCACAGGAGCGCTTGAAGCGGCGCAGGGCCACGTCGAAGGGTTCGTTCTCTTTAACTTTGACGGCAGGCATTTCGTACCTTTCTCAAAACTGTGCTGTGAGTCATTGCCGCCGACCTGAGTCAGCGACACATTGCATTTCAAGGGGAGCGGATGTTACCGCCTTAATCAGATAAATGCAAAGCATAAATTGCTGAAAAACTGGCCTGTGGGCCGGCGGGTGATTATGATGCGCGGCATGTGACGCGGTAATGACTGCGTATTGTAAGGTGAGAATTGCGATTATGCGTGTATTGGGTATCGAAACCTCCTGCGATGAAACCGGCGTGGCGCTGTATGACAGTGAGCGCGGCCTGTTGGCCGATGCGCTGTTCAGCCAGATCGATCTGCACCGCATCTATGGCGGTGTGGTGCCCGAGCTGGCCTCGCGCGATCATGTTAAACGCCTGATTCCGCTGCTGCGTGAGGTGTTTGCTGCGGCGGGTGTGGCCGAGGGTGAGGTGGATGGCGTGGCTTATACCGCCGGGCCGGGACTGGTGGGTGCGCTGCTGGTTGGTGGCGCCTGTGCCAAGGCTATGGCGTTTGCCTGGGGCGTGCCGGCCCTGGGTGTACACCATATGGAAGGCCACCTGTTGGCGCCGATGCTCGAAGAGCAGCCGCCGGAGTTCCCGTTTGTCGCTTTGCTGGTATCTGGCGGCCATACTCAGTTGGTACGGGTTGACGGTATTGGTCGCTATCAGTTGCTGGGCGAGTCGCTGGACGATGCCGCTGGCGAAGCTTTTGACAAAACCGCCAAGCTGATGGGCTTGCCGTATCCGGGCGGCCCGGAGATTGCCCGACTGGCCCAGGCCGGCACCCCGGGGCGCTTTGTATTTCCCCGCCCAATGACTGACCGCCCGGGGCTGGATTTCAGCTTCAGTGGTTTGAAAACTGCGGTACTCAATACCTGGCAGCAGTGCCAGGCGGCAGATGATGCCAGTGAGCAAACGCGCAGTGACATTGCCCGGGCTTTTGAGCTGGCGGTGGTCGAGACCCTGACCATCAAGTGTCGTCGGGCGCTCAAGGCTACCGGGCTAAAGCGCCTGGTCATTGCCGGAGGGGTCAGTGCCAACCGTGAATTGCGCCACTCGCTGGGCAAGATGGCGGCTGGCCTGAAAGGCGAGCTGTTTTATGCGCGCCCGGCCTTTTGTACCGACAATGGCGCGATGATCGCCTATGCCGGTTGTCAGCGCCTGTTGGCTGGGCAGCAGGATCAGGCCGGCATTCAGGCGCGGGCGAGGTGGCCGATGGAGGAACTTGTGCCGCTCAACGCCTGAAGTGGTTTTCTACGCCGCGCAGCAGGCGGCGCATGTTGAGTTGGTGGCGCAGCAGTATCAGCAGGCTCATCAGGCCCAGCGGCATGAACAGTTCGGGTGCCATCCAGGCCAGCCAAGGCAGCAGCGCCAGGCAGGCGCAAATCGAGGCCAGTGAAGCGATCCGCTGCCAGGCGAAGAGCAGCAGCCAGAAGCCCAGGCAGAATATCGCACTGGGCCAGGATACCACCAACAACACGCCGGCGGCGGTGGCGACGCCTTTGCCGCCCCGCCAGCGATGGAATACCGGCAGCATGTGGCCGACAACGGCGGCCAGGCCCAGCCAGGCCGCCAGAATGTCGTCCAGGCCCGCCAGTTGGCCTAGTCCGGCAGCCAAAGCGCCCTTGCCTAGATCACCGAGTAGCGTGGCCAGAGCCAGGGGCCTGCGACCCAGGCGCAACATGTTGCTGGCACCGGGATTACCGGAACCCAGGCTACGAGGGTCGGGCAGTCGACGCAGGTGACTGAGCAGCACGGCAAATGAAATCGAACCGAGCAGATAAGCGCCGACTAGCAGTAAAATGAATAAGGTCATGCTGGTGACCATAGGGTCTGTTGCCGTTTCATCGCAACCGCGCCGGAGCCTGTTTTTTTGCGCGAGGCAAGGCGCGAAATGCGAGGTTTGGTGGGCCAAATAAGCATTGAGGACCCTAGCCAAAAAGGCGATTGTAATCGACTGTGGAGAGAAGTGTGGATCTGGTATTCATCAATGGCCTGGAAGTCGAGGCCGTGATCGGCGTCTATGACTGGGAGCGCGAGATTCGCCAGCCGCTGGTGATTGATCTTGAGCTGGGCTGGGATATCCGTCGGGCTGCAGCCGAAGACAATTTGCAGGCGACGCTGGACTATGCGGCCATCAGCCAGCGCGTGCTGGACTGGGTCAGTGCAAGTCGGTTCCTGCTGGTCGAGGCGTTGGCCGAGGAGCTGGCGCATCTGATTCAGACCGAGTTCGCCGTGCCTTGGCTACGCGTGCGGGTGACCAAGCCCGGTGCAGTGGCCGCTGCCCGGGGGGGCGTGGGGGTGCAGATCGAGCGGGGAGTGCGCCCGGCATGATCGAGGTATTTCTCGGCCTGGGCAGCAATACCGAGCGCGACGACCACCTGCGCCGGGGGCTGGATGCACTGGAGCAGTTGTTGGGGCCGTTGGATCTGTCACCGGTCTTTGAAAGCGAGGCGGTCGGGGTGCTGGGCCGGCGTTTTTACAACATGGTGGTAGGCGCCTACACGCACTTGCCGCTGGCGGATCTGAATGCTGCGCTGAAGGCCATCGAGGCGGCCTGCGGTCGTCGGGAACAGGTGTCTCCTGGGCGCATTACCCTGGATATCGATATTTTGACCTATGGCCAGTTGTGCGGCGTGCATGACGGTATGCGCCTGCCACGGGCAGAAACCGCCCGCAATGCCTTTGTGCTGTGGCCGCTGGCCTTGCTTGCGCCGCATGCCCGGCTTCCGGGTGACGGGCGCAGCTATCTTGAATTGTGGACCTGCTGGCAGGGTGATCAGGTCCTGTGGCCGATCGCCTTCGACTGGCGCGGTCGGGCGTTGAGTGCGCCTGAGCTGGTTGCTGAGCATCAGGCCCGGGCGGTATCGGCCAAGTAAGGCCCTACCGGGCCTTGGTGTAATTGATCAGTACGTCCAGACGCTGATGTTCCAATGCCTTTCCCAGTTCCGCACCCTGTAAACCCTGCTCTAGCAAGGGCTGAATGCTGACCTCGCGAGCGAGTCGGGCTGCTTGGCGCAGATAGTCGGCCTGCGGATAGGGCTGTTGTTCAAGGCCAAGGCGCCCGCGGGCGTCGGCTTCACAGGCGCCGAGAAACAGCTCGAAGCGCTCCGGCCTGCGATAGATGTCGAAGGCCTTGAACAGCTTGAGCAATGTCTGTGGGCGTAATTCCAGAGCCCTGTGGCAATGGGTGTGATATTCGCAGGTCAGCAGGGCCAGTTCCTGGCACTCGCGCGGTACCTTGAAGCGCTGATTGACCGCCTTGACCGCTTTCAGTCCCTTGGTTTCATGGCCGTGGTGTTTGGGCCAGTGCTCGCTGGGCGTCAAACCCTTGCCCAAGTCGTGCAGCAGGTTGGCCCAGCGGGCTGGCAGTGGCAAGTCCAGTCGGGCAGTCTGGGCCAGTACCAGCAGCAGGTGCTCGCCGGTATCGATCTCCGGGTGATGGGGGGCTGGCTGCGGTACGCCAAACAGTGCGTCAACCTCGGGCAGCAATTGTGCCAAAGCACCGCATTCACGCAATACCCGGATGAAGACTTCCGGGCGTGGTTCCATCAGTGCCCGGCTGATTTCCTTCCAGACCCGCTCGGCAGTCAGCGCCTGCAGTTCGCCGGAGCCGGCCAGTTCAGCCATCAGCGCCAGGGTTTCGGGCGCTACCACGAAGCCCAGGTCGGCATAGCGGGCGGCAAAGCGTGCGACCCGCAGCACTCGCAGCGGGTCTTCGACAAATGCCGGAGACACATGGCGCAGGATCCGGGCCTGCAGGTCCTGTTGGCCGCCGTAGGGGTCAATCAGGCCGCCCTCGGCGTCCATAGCCATGGCATTGACTGTCAGGTCACGGCGCAGCAGATCCTGCTCCAGGGTGACGTCCGGGCTGGTGTGAAAGGTAAAGCCGCCATAGCCGACCCCGCTTTTGCGCTCGGTCCGAGCCAGTGCGTACTCTTCGCCGCTCTTGGGGTGCAGGAATACCGGAAAGTCCTGGCCCACCGGGGTGTAACCCTCACTGCGCAGTTGCTCAGGGGTGGCGCCGACCACCACCCAGTCGCGTTCGCTGACGGGCAGGCCAAGAAGTTGGTCGCGGACGGCGCCGCCGACCAGATAGGTAGCATAGGAACTGGACATGAGGCTCAGGCTGTAAGATTCAGGCCTGCAGCTTATCAGACCGGCGGTATGCTGAGGTCGAACTTGGGCATCTTCTCGTCGTCGGCCCCTGGCTTGGGAGGCATGTGCATGGCCTGCACCAGTTTGTCGCCGTCCATACTTTCCAGGTGGACGTCAAAGCCCCATAGCCTATGCAGGTGGCGCAGCATTTCCTGGGTGGTTTCGCCCAGTGGTTTGCCGTCGTGACGTTGATGCCGCAGGGTCAGCGAGCGGTCGCCACGGCGGTCAACCCGCCAGACCTGAATATTGGGTTCGCGGTTGCCCAGGTTGTACTGGGCGGCGAGCAACTGACGAATGCTGCGGTAGCCACTGTCGTCGTGGATGGCGGCAATTTCCAGGTGGTCGTCATGTTCGTCATCGACCACGGCAAACAGTTTCAGGTCACGGATGACCTTAGGCGACAGGAACTGCAGGATGAAACTTTCGTCCTTGAAGGTACGCATGGCGAATTTCAGGGTTTCCAGCCAGTCACTGCCGGCAATGTCGGGGAACCAGCGGCGATCTTCCTCGGTCGGGTTTTCGCAGATGCGGCGGATGTCCTGCATCATCGCAAACCCCAGTGCATAGGGGTTGATGCCACTGTACCAGGGGCTGTCGAACGGTGGCTGGTAGATCACGCTGGTATGCGATTGAAGAAACTCCATCATGAAACCGTCGGTGACCCGCCCTTCGTCGTACAGGTGGTTGAGCAGGGTGTAATGCCAGAAAGTCGCCCAGCCCTCGTTCATGACCTGGGTCTGACGCTGCGGATAGAAGTACTGTGCGACCTTACGCACGATGCGTACCACCTCGCGTTGCCAGGGCTCCAGTAGCGGGGCGTTCTTTTCGATGAAGTACAGCAGGTTTTCCTGTGGTTCGGCCGGGTAGCGCGGGTCTGGCTTGTCTTTCTCGCGCCGCTCGTCGCTGATCGGAATGGTGCGCCACAGGTCGTTGACCTGCCGCTGCAGGTGCTCTTCACGCTCGTGCTGGCGCTGGCGTTCCTCTTCGGCGGAGATCGGATAGGGACGCTTGTAGCGATCGACCCCATAGTTCATCAGCGCATGGCAGGAATCCAGCAGGTCTTCGACGGCGTCGATGCCATGACGCTCTTCGCATTCGCTGATGTACTGCTTGGCGAACACCAGGTAATCGATGATGGCGCTGGCGTCGGTCCAGGTGCGGAACAGGTAGTTGCCCTTGAAGAACGAGTTGTGCCCGTAGCAGGCGTGGGCGATGACCAGCGCCTGCATGGTCATGGTGTTCTCTTCCATCAGATAGGCGATGCAGGGATCGGAGTTGATCACGATCTCATAGGCCAGGCCCATCTGGCCGCGCTTGTAATTTTTCTCGGTGTGCAGGAAGTGCTTGCCGTAGGACCAGTGGTGATAGCCCAGCGGCATGCCCACCGAAGCGTAGGCGTCCATCATCTGCTCGGCGGTGATGACCTCAATCTGGTTCGGATAGGTATCCAGACCATAGACGTCGTGGGCGATGCGACCGATCTCGCGATCATAGTCGCGGATCAGGTCGAAGCTCCATTCCGAGCCGGTGGAGATCAAATGCCGAGTCATGTGACCATCCTCTTCTGGAACAGCTTGCGAAAGACCGGATAGATGTCTCCGGCATCGACGATCTGCTGTTGGGCAAAACTGTCGGCGAAGCGCTCCGAGACCTGTTCGTACTCGTACCACAGGGCCTGGTGCTCGCGCGGGGTGATTTCCACATAGCAGTAGTACTGCATGGCCGGCATGATCCTGTTCAGCAGCAGATCGCGGCAGATGGGAGAGTCGTCATTCCAGTTGTCGCCGTCCGAGGCCTGGGCGCAATACAGGTTCCATTCGTTCGGGGAGTAGCGTTCCTCGATGATCTGTTGCATCAGTCGCAAGGCGCTGGAGACGATGGTGCCGCCGGTTTCACGGGAGTAAAAGAACTCTTCCTCATCGACTTCCTTGGCGCTGGTGTGGTGGCGGATGAACACTACTTCGATGCGCTCGTAGTTACGTCGCAGGAACATGTACAGCAGAATGTAAAAACGTTTGGCCAGGTCCTTGGTGGCCTGGGTCATGGAGCCGGACACATCCATCAGGCAGAACATCACTGCCTTGGAGCTGGGCGTTGGCTGCTTGGTGATCAGGTTGTAGCGCAGGTCGAAGGTGTCGAGGAACGGGATGCGCTCGATCATGGCGCGAAGATGCAGGATTTCCTGTTCCAGGCGTTGAATGTCGGCCAGGTTGTCAGGCTGGGTCAGGCGCAGTTGCTCCAGCTCCTTGCGCGCTTCGCGCAGTCGCGCCCGGCTGCCGCCGGACAGGGCGATGCGCCGGGCATGGGCGGCGCGCATTGAGCGGACGATATTGATCCGCGACGGGTTGCCCTGCTGGCTGATGCCGGCCCGTACCGGCTTGAAGGTGTCGGTGCCGGCCAGGTGGCGCTTGACCAGGTTGGGCAGGGCCAGATCCTCGAACATGAAGTCGAGGAATTCCTCCTGGGTGATCTGGAAGACGAACTCGTCCATGCCTTCGCCGCTGTTGCCGGCTTTGCTGCCACCCTGGCCTCCGCCTCCGCCCTGGGGGCGAGGAAGGCGGTCGCCGGTGGTGAATTCGCGATTGCCTGGGTGGACCCGGGTTTGCCGTCCGCCGGGACCATGGTGAAAGATCGGCTCGTCAATGTCCCGGGCCGGAATACTGATTTGTTCACCATGCTCCATATCGGTAATCGAACGCCGGCCTACCGCCTCTTCCACGGCTTTCTTGATATGCGACTTGTAACGCCGCAGAAAGCGCTGGCGGTTGACCATGCTTTTGTTCTTGCCGTTCAAGCGTCGGTCAATCACATAACTCATTCGGGCCCCTCCGGGGCCGCTGGCTCAAAGCTTGGAGCGGCCCCTGTGGTAGTGTTGCCTAGGCGTGTACTACGCTCGTATTGCCTTCGCGTTATGCGGGTTACTGAGCTTTTCTTACACGCAGATACCATTCCGACAGCAGCCGCACCTGTTTTTCGGTATAACCGCGCTCGACCATGCGGGTGACGAAGTCGTTGTGTTTCTTCTGATCCTCTTTCGATGCCTTGGCGTTGAAGCTGATGACCGGCAGCAGGTCTTCGGTGTTGGAGAACATTTTCTTCTCGATCACCACCCGCAGTTTTTCATAGGACAGCCAGGTCGGGTTCTTGCCGTGGTTGTGGGCCCGGGCCCGCAGTACGAAGTTGACGATCTCGTTACGGAAATCCTTCGGGTTGCTGATGCCGGCCGGTTTCTCGATCTTCTCCAGTTCCTCGTTGAGCGCGGCTCGGTTGAGAATCTCGCCGGTATCCGGATCGCGGTATTCCTGATCCTGAATCCAGAAGTCGGCATACATGACATAGCGATCGAAGATGTTCTGTCCGTATTCGCTGTAAGACTCCAGGTAGGCGGTCTGGATTTCCTTGCCGATGAAGTCGACGTAACGCGGTGCCAGATACTCCTTGATAAAGCGCAGGTAACGCTCGCTGACATCGTTGGGGAACTGCTCCTGTTCAATCTGCTGCTCCAGCACATAGAGCAGGTGAACCGGGTTGGCGGCAATCTCGCTGTGATCGTAGTTGAACACCTTGGACAGGATCTTGAAGGCGAAACGGGTCGACAGGCCGCTCATACCTTCATCGACGCCAGCCGTGTCGCGGTACTCCTGAATCGACTTGGCCTTGGGATCGGTATCCTTGAGGTTTTCGCCGTCATAGATGCGCATCTTCGAGTAGACGTTGGAGTTTTCCGGTTCTTTCAGGCGCGACAGCACTGAGAACTGGGCCAGCATTTTCAGGGTGTCCGGGGCGCAATGGGCGCTGGCCAGCGAACTGTTGGTCAGCAGTTTCTGGTAGATCTGGATTTCATCACTGACCCGCAGGCAGTAGGGCACCTTGACGATGTAGATGCGGTCGATGAAGGCCTCGTTGTTCTTGTTGTTGCGGAAGGTGTGCCATTCCGACTCGTTGGAGTGGGCCAAAATGATGCCGCTGAACGGAATCGCCCCCATGCCTTCGGTGCTGTTGTAGTTACCTTCCTGGGTGGCGGTCAGCAGCGGGTGCAGCACCTTGATCGGTGCCTTGAACATTTCGACGAACTCCATCAGCCCCTGGTTGGAGCGGCACAGGCCGCCGGAGTAGCTGTAGGCATCGGGGTCGTTCTGCGGGAACTCTTCCAGTTTGCGGATATCGACCTTGCCGACCAGTGAGGAGATGTCCTGGTTGTTCTCATCGCCCGGTTCGGTCTTGCTGATGGCGACCTGCTGAAGGATTGAGGGGTAGAGCTTGACCACCCGGAACTGGCCGATGTCACCATTGAATTCATGCAGGCGTTTGACCGCCCAGGGCGACATGATACTGGTCAGGTAGCGCCGGGGGATGCCGTAGTCTTCCTCGAGAATAGCGCCGTCTTCCTCGGCGCTGAACAACCCCAGCGGCGACTCGAATACCGGTGAATCCTTGATTGCATAGAAGGGCACCTGCTGCATCAGCGCCTTGAGCTTTTCCGCCAGCGAGGACTTGCCGCCGCCGACCGGGCCGAGCAGGTAGAGGATCTGTTTGCGCTCTTCCAGGCCCTGGGCCGCATGCTTGAAGAACGATACGATGTGCTCGATTGCGTCTTCCATGCCGTGGAAGTCGGCGAAGGCCGGATAGCGCTTGATCATCTTGTTGGAAAAGATCCGCGATAGCCTGGGGTCCAGCGAGGTGTCGATCAGCTCCGGTTCGCCAATCGCCTTGAGCAGCCGTTCCGACGCGCTGGCGTAGGCCATCGGGTCGGTTTTGCAGAGCTCAAGGTATTCCTGCAGGGAATAGTCCTCCTGCCGTGTGGCTTCGAAGCGGTTCTGAAAATGGCTGAATATGCTCATGACACGACCTCGCTGTTGCCTGGGATGAGGTCTGTGACTTCCGGGCACCTCCCCGTCTGACGCGCAGTATCGGGCGACGGCAAATCCTGATGCGTGAATCCCCCAATACCACCTGTTGCACGGGCATGCATGGGGAGTCTGTCGGAGACCCGGCAACCGGCGTCCCGGCTACCGAAGGGACCGGCAGGCTCCCTTGTTATCGGAAGCCGGCAGACCGGCACTCACTTCTTTGATTGCCTTGTTCTCAGAATAGTTCTTTTGCGCGCGGGGGGAAGGGCGATTATGAAAAAAAGTGCGACGAAGAGCGGGCTGGGCGGTTCAGTTTTGCTCAATGTACTCAGGGTAGTATTGGCGCCACAGTTCAAAGCCACCATCCAGACTGTAGACCTCGGCAAAGCCGACATTGGCCAGATAAGCGGCGGCCGGCTGGCTGGAGTTGCCGTGATAGCAGCAGACAATCAGCGGCTGCTGTTGGTCGGTACTGGCGATGAACTGGGCGAGGTTGTCATTGTCGAGTCGAACCGCGCCACGAATATGCCCCAGGGCATAACTTTGCGGGTCGCGAATGTCGGCGAGGTTGGCTCCGTTCTCCAGGAGTTTGGCCGCCTGCTCGGCACTGATACGTTGAAATTCGCTCATGCTCATAGGCTCATCCTCTTAGTCGGCACAGTCGCACTGGTGTCGTTCGCCGGTTTCCAGGTTCATCAGGGTCATGTTTCCCCCCCAGACACAGCCACTATCGAGTGCATGTACTCCGGGGGTATCGCAGCGCGCCTCAAGAGCAGCCCAGTGGCCAAAGACGATCTGGGTCTCTGGGTCGCGACGGGGGAAGCTGAACCAGGGGGCAAAGCCCTTGGGGGCATGCCCCAGGCCTTCCTTGGATTTCAGGTCCAGAGTGCCATCAGCCAGACAGAAGCGCATGCGGGTCAGGTAGTTGGTAATCACTCGCAGCCGCTCGGTGCCCTTGAGGCTGGGTTTCCAGCGGTCAGGCTTGTTGCCGTACATCTCGTCCAGATACCAGGGCAGGCGCTCATCGCAGCGCAAGACCTCTTCAACCTCGGCCGCTCGGGCCAGAGTCTCCTTCACCCCCCAGATCGGCGGGATGCCGGCATGGGTCATGATGATGTCATGGGTCGGATCATAATGCGCCAGCGGCCGGCGGCGCAGGCTTTCAAGCAACTGTTCGCGGTCCGGGGCCTTGAGAATGGCCAGCAGGGTATCGGATTTGCGCAGCCGGCTGGCATCACGAGCGGCGGCCAGCAGGTGCAGATCATGATTGCCCAGTACCGCCACGCAGGCATCTCCGAGGCTGTCGAGAAAGCGTAGGGTCTCCAGCGAGTCGGGACCACGGTTGACCAGATCGCCGACTGACCAGAGGGTGTCACGCGAGGGATTGAAGCCAACCTCGGCCAGCAGGCACTTGAGGGGCTTGAGGCAACCTTGAATATCTCCAACCGCGTACGTGGTCATGGTGCTCTTGTCAGTTCAGGGCGTTGGGCTGAGCCAGCCGGAACAGCGGAATGCCAGCGCGAAAGGCGTGACCGTCCTCAGCTCGCATGCCATAGCTACCTTCCATGGTGCCCACCGGAGTCTCCAGAACGCAACCACTGGTGTAGGTGTGGCTGGCGCCGGGCGCGATCACGGGCTGTTCGCCGACCACGCCGGGGCCGCGCACTTCCTGCAGCTTGCCATTGCCGTCGGTGATCAGCCAGTGGCGGTCGAGCAGTTGGGTGGCGATGTCACCGGTATTGCTAATGGTGATGGTATAAGCGAAGGCAAAACGGTTGGCCTGGGGCTCCGACTGTTCATCAAGGTAGCGGGTGGCTACCTTGATGCTGATGGCATAATGCGGGTCAGAACTCATTGACCTCGCTCCTGGTCCGCCAGATGGTTGGCCAGGCGGACGAAGCCGGCCAGGTCAATCTGCTCGGGCCGCAGTCCCGGGTCGATCCCGGCCGCTTCGATGGCGCTGCTGTCGAGCAGCGGCTTGAGCGTGTTGCGCAGGGTCTTGCGGCGATGGTTGAAGGCTTCACGCACGATCCGCTCCAGGCAACTCAGATCCTTGGCAGGATGAGGCAGACTGGCGTGGGGGGTGAGCCGGACAATCGCTGAGTCGACCTTGGGCGGCGGGTTGAACGCGCCGGGGCCAACATCGAACAGGTGTTCGACCTGGCAACGGTACTGGACCATGATGCCGAGCCGTCCGTAGTGATTTTCACCGACCTGGGCGGCCAGGCGCTGGACCACTTCCTTTTGCAGCATGAAGTGCATGTCGGCGACATCTTCGGCCTGATCCAGCAGGTGGAACATCAGCGGGGTCGAGATGTTGTACGGCAGGTTGCCGACGATGCGCAGTTTCTCGCCAGCCTCGACCAGGCTGCTGAAATCGAACTTCAGGGCGTCGCCCTTGTGCAGCCGGAACAGCGGGTTATGGCCGAACCGGGCCAGCAGGATCGGGTGCAGGTCGTGATCGAGTTCGACTACGTCCAGCCGAGTGTTGCCGGCCAGCAGGCCGCTGGTGATCGCGCCCTGGCCGGGGCCGATTTCGACCAGATGCTGGCCTTCACGCGGATGGATGGCGCGCAGGATGCGGTTGATTACGCCGTGGTCATGGAGAAAATTCTGGCCGAAGCGCTTGCGCGCCCGGTGTGGGGCAAACTCAGTCATGGTGTGTTCCGGCTTCGATCATCTCGATGGCGGTAGTGAGGGCTACGTACAGGCTACCGGCATCGGCGCGGCCGGTGCCGGCCAGATCCAGCGCGGTGCCGTGATCGACCGAGGTGCGGATGATCGGCAACCCCAGGGTGATATTTACGGCCTGACCGAAACCCTTGTGTTTGAGCACCGGCAGGCCCTGGTCATGATACATGGCCAATACCGCATCGGCCTGATCCAGGTGCTTGGGGGTGAACAGGGTGTCGGCTGGCAGGGGACCTTGCAGATCCAGGCCGCGCTCGCGCAGGCGTGCCAGCACTGGCTCGATTACTTCGATTTCCTCGCGCCCCAGATGTCCGCCTTCGCCGGCATGCGGGTTGAGGCCGCAGACCAGAATGCGCGGGTTACTCAGACCGAATTTGTGGCGCAGGTCGTTATCCAGGATGCCGATGACCCGTTCCAGCAGTGGCTGGTCGATGGTGTCGGCTACCGCTCGCAGTGGCAGATGGGTGGTGGCCAGGGCTACCCGCAGGCCGGGGCAGGCCAGCATCATCACGACCTGTGCAGTGTGGGTCAGTTCGGCAAAGAACTCGGTGTGCCCGGAGAAGGCCACGCCGGCATCGTTGATTACGCCCTTGTGGACCGGGGCGGTGACCACGGCGGCAAACTGCTGGTCCAGACAACCCTGGCCGGCCTGGCGCAGGGTTTCCAGCACGTAGCCGGCATTGGCCGGATCGAGCTGGCCGGGCCGGCAGCGACTGGTTAACGGCACATGCTGCACGCATAGCTGACCGGCTGTTTGCGCTGCGGGCGGCTGGCTGGGGTCGAACGCTGTGAGTTCTACCGTCAGGCCCAGTTGCCGCGCCCGCTCATGCAGCAGGTCGATGTCGGCGATGATCACCCGTTGGTGCCGGCAGGGTTGGGCTGCCAGCATCAGACACAGGTCGGGGCCGATACCCGCCGGCTCGCCGGCGGTCAGGGCAATGGCATGACAGCTCACTAGATGCGGATCTCGACGAAGGCTTCATCGCGGATTTCCAGCAGCCAGCTCTGCAGTTCTTCCTCGTACTTGCGGTTCTGCAGCAGGTTGATGGCTTGCTGCTCGCGCATTTCCTCGGTCATGTCGACCCGGCGTGAATCCTGGACTTCGAGAATGTGCCAGCCGAACTGGGTCTGGAACGGCAGCGAGACCCGGTTCTGTGGGGTGTCGAGCATCATGTCGCGGAATTCCGGCACCATCATGTCCGGCGATATCCAGTTGAGCGAGCCACCGTTGAGCGCCGAACCCGGATCTTCGGAGAAGGCGCGGGCCAGAGTGGCGAAGTCTTCGCCGTTCTGGATGCGCTCATACAGCCGGCGCACCAGTTGCTCGGCTTCCTGTTCGGAGCGGATTTCGCTGGGTTTGATCAGGATATGGCGGACCTGAAACTCCTCGACCAACTGGCTGTCGCCACCGCGCTTTTCCAGCAGTTTGAGGATGTGGAAACCGGCCGGGGAACGGATCGGCTGGGTGATTTCACCCACTTCCAGGCGGCCCACGGCGGTGGCAAATGGTCCGGGCAACTGAGCAGCCTTGCGCCAGCCCAGCTCGCCGCCTTCCAGCGCGGTATCACCGCCCGAGCGGCTGACTGCCAGAGTGGTGAAGTCGGCGCCAGCACTCAGTTCCTGATGGATCTCGGCGGCGGCCTGGGCGACACGTTCAACATCGGCCTGGCTGGCGCTGTCGGAGATCGGCAGAACGATCATTGCCAGGCGGTAGTCGGCCGACATCTGGAACCGGCCTACCTCGGAGTTGAGGAAGTTGCGCACTTCCTGGTCGGAGACCTGGATACGCTCGGCCACCCGGCGCTGACGCACCCGGTTGATGATCATCTCGCGGCGGATCTGGTCGCGGGCTTCGGCGTAACTGATGCCGTCACGCTCCAAAGCGGCGCGGAACTGGTCAAGGGTCAGGCCGTTGCGCTCAGCTACCTGCTGCATGGTCTGGTTGAGGCTGGCGTCGTCGATCCGAATGCCGGCGCGCTCGGCCATCTGCAACTGGATGCTTTCCAGTACCAGGCGCTCGATGACCTGCTCGCGCAATACGCTGTCCGGGGGCGCACTGGTGCCACGCTCCTGGAGCTGCAGGCGCACGCTGTGCATGCGCTGTTCGACTTGACTGGCCATCACCACGTCGTTGTCGACGATAGCGGCGACCCGGTCCAGCGGAACTACCTGGGCCTGGAGCTGGCTGCTGAGAAAAAGGCCAGCACACAGGCTGATCAACGCTGGGTATAACTTAGAAGGCATTGTCTTCACGCTCTCTGTAACCAGGGATACCTTCGTTCAGAAGGTTTTCAACACGACTACCGGTTAGGTTGCCTAATCCTTTGAACACGATCTGCAGGAAAATTCCCCGATCCGGTTCGTCATTGCGGTTGGGGTTGAGACTGGTCTCGTCATAGTCGATCCAGTACCGGTTGATGACCCGCAGCTTCCAGCAGCAACTGTCGTACTCGAAGCCGCCGTAGCTTTCCAGAGTACGATTGCGGCCGTAGTCATACTGCCAGCGGCCAATCAGGCTCCACTGCGGGCTGACCGGCCAGATGAACGAGAAGTCATGCTGGTCGATCTTGTAGTAGTTCTTGATGTAGTTGGGGCTGCCCGGCAGACCGTAATCGGGATTGAAGGTCCATTGCCCGGTTTCGCGGTCGAAGCGCAGGGTGTCGTTGCGATAGCGATAGCCAACGTTGACCACCTTGCGCGGGTTGTCGGCCGGCTGGTAGTGCCACATGGCGCTGCCGGAACGGGTGGTGCGCTGATCCGGATCCCAGTTGAAGGTCGAGTTGAAGCGCCAGTCGCGGTTGTAGCGGTACTGGTACTCCAGCGCGTAGGGCGATACCGATGCCTGAGCAGTGTCGCGAGTACGATAATCGATCCCGCGCAACTGTACCTTGCGGTCCTGGAAGTAGTAGGCCTGGCCAATACTCAGGCGTTGGCGCTCGAAGCCGTTGGCCTCGATCCAACGGTTGGTCAGGCCGAGTGACAGCTGGTTGGCATCGCCAATGCGGTCCTTGCCGGAGAAACGGTTTTCCCGCCACAGCGCGCCATAACTGAAGCTGGGCTCGCCGGAGTCGAAGATCGGGATATCGGTCTGGTCTTTCTCCGGTACATATAGATAGAACAGCCGCGGCTCCAGGGTCTGGGTGTAGCTATTGCCGAACAGCTCGGTGGGTCGGTCGAAGTACAGGCCGCTGTCGACGCTGAAGATCGGCAGACCACGGTCCTGGCTGCTTCTGAACCGTTCGTCGGCATTCAGGCTGGTCTTGCCCTGGTTGTCGAGCGACAGGTCGTAGTGGGTATAGGCATATTTGACCGAGGGGCGCAGGAAGCCCCAGGTCCAGTTCAGTGGCAGGCTGACGCCCGGCTCCAGGTGCAGACGCTCGCCCTCGGCGCGGGTCAGGCCCTGCAGCCGGTCGTCGTACCAGCGATGTTCGGGGCCGCCGGTGTTGCCATCCTGATCGGTAAAGAACCCGCTCATCAGGTCACGCTGGAAGCTGACGTACTCGGTCCGGTAATCCAGGCGCACGCCGCCGGGCTGCATCGGCACCACGCCGTTGACGGTCAGCTGTGGCAGCCGCTCGTACGGGGTGATGTCGGTGATAGTGGCCCGCTCGTAGGCGTGCAGGTTGAGCCGGGCAGTGTAGCTGTCGCCACGCCAGCTCAGGCTGCCACGCTGGTCGAGGAAGTTGTCGGTCTTGATCCCCAGGTAGGTGTTCAGATCCTGGAAGTAATAGGGGTCGCTGATGTCGGTGTAGTCGACCTCGGCTCGCAGCCGGGAGCCGAACTGCGATTCGTTCTGCCAGCTATACATCCAGCGCTGGTCTTTGTATTTGGACTGCAGCTTGCGCTCGTCTTCGCGGTCGTCGAGGAACGCCGCGCCGACCTGGCCGCGGCTGCTGGGGGTCAGATAGCGGAACTCTCCCTCCATCAGCAGACCGCGGTCGGTCATGATGGTCGGGTACAGGGTGGCGTCGTAGTTGGGCGCCAGGTTCAGGTAATAGGGCAGTGTCAGCTCGCTGCCCGAGTTTTGGCTGTAGGACATGCTCGGAACCAGCAGGCCGCTCTGGCGCCGGTCGTCGATCGGGAAGTAGATGTAGGGGGTGTACAGCACCGGTACATTCTTGACCCGCAGAGTCACATTCCTGGCTTCACCCCAGCCTTTCTCCCGGTCCAGTTCGATATCGCGGCCGGTCAGGGTCCAGGTGTTATGGCCTGGTTCGCAGGTGGTGTAGGTGCCATTGGCAACCACGATGATCGCATCTTCGCGGCGTTTGAGGCTGTCGGCGGTGCCGCGGGCGTGCGCCTCGTGCATCACGTAGCGGACATCCTCGACCTGGGTGGCGCCGGTGCCGATATCCATCCGGGCCCGATCGCCCAGAACCAGAACGCCGTCGTCACGCAGGCGGACGTTGCCCTGCAGCTCGACCTCGTTGGTGTTGCGGTTATAGCGAGCCTGGCTGGATTGAGCCTGCAGGCGACCCTGGCGCAACAGCACGTCACCTTCGAGGGTGCCGACCTGACTGTCCTGCTCGAAGCGGCTGGCATCGGCAGTGGCATAGACCGGCAACTGATCGAATGGGGTGCCGTCATCGCGGCCCTCACGCTCCGGTTCGACATAGGTGCCGCCGCAATAAGGTGCGATGGCGGCCTGTTGTTCGGCGCTGAGCTGGCTGCGCGGAACCCAGTCCAGCTCGGTGTAAGCCGTTTGCTGAGGCTGGGCCGACGGCGCGGCACTGCGCGTCGGGCCGGGTTGCTCGGTGCTCACGGTACGCTCGACCGGTTCTGCCCGGGTCGGGCGCGGAGGCATCGGCGAGGTTGCTTCCAACGGACTGCAGACCCAGCCTCCATCACTGCCGGCACGACATTGGACCTGGCTGTTGGCCAGGCTGGTCATGGGTTGGGCCAGCAGCAGGCCGCTGACCAGCAGTAGGGGGAAGGTGGGATGAAACGGAGGTATACGCTCAGCCATTGTTGTGGTATCCGGGCTTCCTGTTCGGTGCGGGACTCGCGGTGCTTGTGCGAGCTCGGCGCAACATGCATGCTGCGTCAAATCGTCGGGATCATGGATAATAAAGCATTGTGCGGCGCCAGAGCCAGCGTCGCTCCGGATTGGGATGGACATGATGGATGCAAGACTAGAATTGATGAAAGCCTGGTTGCCCAAGGCGCTGGCCAGCGCCGGGACTCAGGTGAGCTGGACAGAGCCGCCGCAAGGGACTCTGGCACCCGCCAGCACTGACGCCAGTTTTCGCCGCTATTTTCGTTTGCAGAGCGATGATCGCTGCCTGATCATCATGGATGCACCACCGCCGCAGGAGGATGTGCGCCCCTTCATGCGCATTGCCTCGCTGCTGGCTGACGCGGGTGTGCGGGTGCCGAGAATTCTGGCAGCCGACCCCGAGCGTGGTTTTTTGCTGCTCGAAGATATGGGCCGCGACACCTATCTGCAAAGCATCCAGGCCGGCCTGCCCGCCGTCGAGATTGAGCGCCTGTTCGGTGCTGCGATCGAAGCGCTGCTGGCCTGGCAGCAGGCCAGCCGGCCCGGCGTGCTGCCGGACTACGCCGATGAACTGCTGCTGAGCGAACTCAATCTGTTCCCGGACTGGTTCGTCGAGCGGCATCTGGATCGGGTCCTGAGTCCGGAACAAATTGCCGACTGGGAGCAACTATGCCAATTGTTGCTCGACAGCATTGGCGCTGAGGCCCGGGTATTCGTACACCGTGACTTCATGCCGCGCAATCTGATGACCAGTGCAGGCCAGCCCGGTGTGCTGGATTTTCAGGATGCGCTGTACGGGCCGGTCAGTTATGACGCCACCTCGCTGTTCGCTGATGCCTTCTTCAGCTTTTCACCCGCCGAGCGCCAGCAATGGTTGCACCGCTACTGGCAGCGTGCGCGTGAGGTCGGTGTGCCGGTTCCCGAGCGGGTTGAAGCCTTCCTTGATCAATCACGGCTGATGGGGGTTCAGCGCCACCTCAAGGTGCTGGGGATCTTCGCACGCATTCGCTATCGCGATGGCAAGCCGCACTACCTGGAAGATGCGCCGCGCTTCATTCGCTATCTGCGTGAAGCCTGCGCCCAGGATCAACGGCTGGCCCCCTTGCAGCGCCTGCTCGACAGTCTGGGCCTGCCGCGTCTGGAGGCACTGGGGTGAAAGCCATGATCCTCGCCGCCGGCAAGGGCGAGCGGATGCGACCGCTGACCCTGCATACGCCCAAGCCTCTGCTGGAGGTTGGCGGCAAACCCTTGATCCAGTGGCATATTGAAGCGCTGGCCCAGGCCGGTATCCGTGATTTGGTGATCAACCATGCCTGGCTGGGCGAGCAACTGGAAACCTATTTCGGCAATGGCGCTGCCTGGGGCGTACGCATCCAGTGGTCGGCCGAGGGCGAGCCGCTGGAAACCGGTGGCGGTATTCACCGGGCTCTGCCGCTACTCGGGGCCGAGCCCTTCCTGCTGGTCAATGGTGACATCTGGACTGGTATCGACTTTGCCCGGCTGCAACTGGCCGAGGGCTGTCTAGCGCATCTGGTACTGGTCGATAATCCCGAACACAAGGCGCAGGGCGACTTTGTCCTGCATGAGGGGCGGGTACTCAATCCGCAGGCAGGCGATACTGGCCTGACCTACAGCGGCGTTGCGCTGCTGGCTCCTGAGCTGCTGGTGTCTGAACCGGGCGACTCGTTCCCGTTGGCACCACTGCTGCGCCGGGCCGCTGCAGCCGGGCAGGTCAGTGGCGAGCATTATCCGGGGCTGTGGATTGATGTCGGTACCCCGGAGCGGCTGGCGCTTGCCGACCGTCTCGCCTGGGAGGGTTGAACGTGCTGTGGCCGGTGACCGTGCTTGGCGGTGTGCTCGGTGGTCTGGCTGGCGGCTTGCCGGGCGGCATCTTTGGGGCCGTGCTGGGGCATGCGCTGGATCGTTACTGGGGCCTGAAGCGCTGGGCCGATGTACCAGCCCGGCTGCGTCGGCTGGTGACCTTCGAGCAGGTGCTGTTTCTGTGCCTGGGGCGTTTGGCCAAGGCCAGTGGACGGGTGCGTCAGGAGCATTTGCAACTGGCCCGGGATCTGATGCAGCAATACCGGTTGGACGAGAGCCAGCGGCTGCAGGCCATGCAGTGGTTCAATCAGGGCAAGGCGCCGGATGTGCGGATCAGGCCGCTGGTCAAACTGCTCGGGCGTGATGACCCCGCGCGAGCGGTGGAGCTGATCGACAGTTGCTGGCGCATGGCGCTGGCAACCGGGGCGCTAAGCAGTGAGCAACAGCAACACCTCAACGACTGGGCAGCACTGGCCGGACTAGGCAAGGGTGAGCAGCAGCGCATGCATCAGCGTCATCAGCGTCGCAGTAGCGGGTCGGGGCAGCAGGCACCGATGGCCAACCGCGACCGGCTGAGCGAGGCGGCCGAGTTGCTGGGCGTGGCGCTGGATGCCGAGGTGGCGCAGATCAAGCAGGCTTATCGCCGCCAGCTCAGCCTTCATCATCCGGACAAACTGATGGCGCGCGGTGCCTCAACCCAAGAGCAGGCAGGCGCTGGCGAGCGCATCCGGGCCATTCAGGAGGCCTATGAGCGGATCAAGCGTTATCGCGGTTTTCGCTAGGGGAACACTGATTAAATCAGTTTCGGTGCTGGCCCAATTGTCGCTGACCTGTGCTTGCGTGTAATTAATCAGTGTTTCCCTCGGGCAGGCTGCGCTGCAACCATCCATCAATCCGTTTGATCAGCATGGTCTGGCCTTGGGGCATGCTTGCCGGGTCGGCCGGGCGTAATTGCTGGTAGTGCTCATATCCCAGGCGTTGGGCAGTCAGGCGGCGTTCGCGGGCGGAGCGGTCATCGCCAGCCCGACTGCTGGGCACGATATCCAGTAGCGGTTTGTCCCAGCCTTCTATTAAGGTGCTTGCTGTGGGGCCGGTTTCCGGGCTGCGCAGGCGGTACAACACCAGGGCATCGAAGGCGTCCGCTTGCTCGGTGCCGACTTGTAAGGCCAGCCAGGCCGCTTCGCCGCGACCCAGCAGGATCACCTGCTCTGCACCCTGTTCACGCAGGTGGCTGGCGCTGTGCTGCAACCGTTCACGGGCCAGCAGCCGCCAGGCTTGCTGGCGTTCAAGCCGCTGCTCCTGGGGCAGGCCGAAGTCTTCGGCTGGTTGATCAGGCAGGGCGATGGCCAGCGTCTGCCAGCCGGCTTCACTCAATTGACGCCGGGCCGGGCCGATCAGTTGCGGCCAATCGGCATGCTCGGCACGGTCGGCCACCAGGACGATCGCACCATGCGCCTCGGGCCGGGCGGCAGGCAGCCAGAGGCCCAGCCAGTGCTGTTCGGTAGTGTTCAGGTTGAGCTGCTGCTCGCCGGGCAACTGACGCATCAGGTCCTGCTCGTGTTGCAGGCCGCGTGTGGTTGATGGCAGTTGCTGAATGGCCGGTGGGGCTGCGGCCGGATGCAGCTCGTCGGCGTCCAGCTCCTCGTCGGGAATGCCAGCCTGCGCCATATTGCTTAGCGCCAGCAGAATCAGCAGTGACCAGCGATACAAAGGTGCCATGAATCAGGGTTCCGTTGCGTGTACAATCGGCACATTACTGCATGGGGTCACTGAAACTCCACTGTCCTGTCCGCCTGATGCCGAGAAAACCGATGCTCGATTACGCGATTGCCCCGTCCATTCTGTCTGCCGACTTCGCCCGCCTGGGTCAGGATGTCGACAAGGTACTGGCCGCTGGTGCCGATATCGTCCACTTCGATGTAATGGACAACCACTATGTGCCCAACCTGACCATTGGCCCGATGGTTTGCAGTGCGCTGCGCAAGTACGGCATTACGGCGCCGATCGACGTGCATCTGATGGTCAAGCCGGTGGATCGGATCATCGGCGACTTCCTTGAGGCCGGTGCCAGCTACATTACCTTTCACCCCGAGGCCAGCGAGCACATCGACCGTTCGCTGCAACTGATCAAGGATGGCGGTGCCAAAGCCGGTCTGGTATTCAACCCGGCGACCCCGCTGGACAGCCTCAAGTACGTGATGGACAAGATCGACATGATTCTGTTGATGAGCGTTAACCCGGGCTTTGGTGGCCAGAAGTTCATTCCCGGTACACTCGACAAACTGCGTGAGGCGCGGGCGCTGATCGACGCCAGCGGTCGTGAGATTCGCCTGGAAATCGACGGTGGAGTCAACGAACAGAACATCCGCGCCATCGCCGAAGCCGGCGCAGACACCTTCGTGGCCGGCTCGGCAATCTTCAACAAGCCGGACTACAAGGCCGTGATCGACAGCATGCGGGCGGAACTGGCACTGGCCCGGGGCTGATCCCTAGTGGATTGCCGCGCTGCGCTCGCAATGACGGCTGGGGTTAGGTCTCGGGTTGCCGCGGCCAAGACGTCGGCGGGTGCAGTTGGGCCACGGGTTGCCGCCGCCAAAACGTCGGCGGGGGGAGTTAGGTCCCGAGCTGCGGCTCCTGAAGCGTTAGCGGGTGAGGTTGGTCCCCGGGTTGCCCTCCCTTAGAAGATCGACGGGTGGTGGCGCCTGCGTCGTCCGCGCTTAACCGTCATCGCGAAGGCCGCAGGCCTGTGGCGATCCACAGGCTGAGCACGGCACACCGTTCATCGATAGGAACAGGCATGAGTTTCTGGCAGCAACGCTTCAATGGCCAACTCCCCGAGCTGGTAATGTTCGACCTGGACGGCACTCTGATCGATTCGGTGCCTGATCTGGCCGCCGCAGTTGATGTCATGCTGACCGGGCTTGGCCGGGCTCCGGCCGGAATCGACAAGGTCCGGCACTGGGTGGGTAATGGCGCCCGGGTGCTGGTACGCCGGGCTCTTGCCGATGCCATCGAGCATGACGCGGTCGACGAGGCGCAGGCACAAGAGGCGCTGTCGCTGTTCCTGACGGCTTATGCTGGCGATCATTCGCGCAGCCAGCTCTACCCCGGGGCACGTCGCTTCCTCGATCACCTGGCCGCTGCGGGTGTGCCACTGGCGCTGATCACCAACAAACCGAGCCGCTTCCTGCCTGAGTTGCTGGCTGATAAAGGCCTTGGTGGCTATTTCCGTTGGCAGATTGGCGGTGACAGCCTGCCGGTCCAGAAGCCTGATCCGGCCGCCTTGCAGAAGGTCATGGCCGAGGCCGGGGTTGAGCCCGGGCGGGCCTTGTTCGTCGGTGATTCGCGCAGTGACATTCTGGCCGCCCGTGCGGCTGGGGTAGCGGTGGTGGCGGTCAGTTATGGCTACAATCACGGTCGCCCGGTGGCCGAGGAAAACCCTGATCTGCTGGTTGATTCACTCGACACCCTCATATAGTCTTGCCTGGTATCTGAAATATTGCCCGCAGAGATTGATGGATCAGCCGTGTTTGTCAGCAACCGCAAACTGATGAGAGTAATCAAGGCGCTCGCCCGTTGGCGCTGGCGTATCTGATTGTTTTGCCCGCGTAGAGCGCGGGCCCAGTGTTTGCGTGTGACAAAAAACTTGCCCCATGAGGCTGATCATGACCCTAGACGAATTCCTACGCCTGGCCGCCCAGGACTACAATCGCATCCCGCTGGTGCGTGAAGTTCTCGCCGACCTCGATACCCCGCTGTCCACCTACCTGAAACTGGCTGACGCCCCCAACTCCTACCTGCTCGAATCGGTGCAGGGCGGTGAGAAATGGGGGCGCTACTCGATCATCGGCCTGCCGGCCCGTACTGTGTTGCGTGTCCATGGCCACACCGCCTGCATACTGGTCGATGGTGTTGAGACCGAGCGCCATGAATGTGCTGATCCGCTGGCCTTTGTCGAGACCTTCAAGGCCCGTTACCGGGTTTCCGACATCCCCGGGCTGCCGCGCTTTAATGGCGGTCTGGTCGGCTACTTCGGTTACGACAGCGTGCGCTATGTCGAGCAGCGCCTGGCTCATTGTCCGCATCCGGACCCACTGGGCACCCCGGACATTCTGCTGATGGTTTCCGATGAGGTTGTGGTGTTCGACAACCTGGCCGGCAAGCTGCACGCCATCGTGCTGGCCGACCCGGTCCAGGCCGACGCCTTCGCCGTGGCCAACGCCCGGCTGGATGAACTGCTGGCGCAGTTGCGGCAACCGCTGGCCCAGCGTCAGGCTCTGCGCCTGGACAACCCCCCAGACCGGGATGATCTGGACTATCGCGCCAGCTTCACCCGTGAAGATTTCGAGCGCGCGGTCGACAGCGTCAAGGAGTACATCCTCGCCGGCGACTGCATGCAGGTGGTGCTGTCGCAGCGCATGAGCATCGACTTCAAGGCCGCGCCGATCGATCTGTACCGCGCCCTGCGCAGCCAGAATCCGACCCCTTACATGTACTTCTTCAACTTTGGTGACTTCCACGTGGTTGGCAGCTCGCCGGAAGTGCTGGTGCGGGTCGAGGACGGCGAAGTGACCGTGCGCCCGATTGCCGGCACCCGCCCGCGCGGCGCCACACCCGAGGCCGACCTGGCGCTGGAGCAGGATCTGCTGGCCGATGCCAAGGAAATTGCCGAACACCTGATGCTGATCGACCTGGGCCGCAATGACGTGGGCCGGGTAGCCAAGGTCGGCCAGGTGTGGGTCACCGAACAGATGGTGATCGAGCGCTATTCCAACGTCATGCACATCGTTTCCAACGTCAAGGGCCAGTTGCTTGACGAGCTCAACGCCATGGATGCGCTGCGTGCCATTCTGCCGGCCGGCACTCTGTCCGGCGCGCCGAAGATCCGCGCGATGGAAATCATCGACGAGCTGGAGCCGGTCAAGCGTGGTGTCTACGGCGGCGCGGTGGGCTACTGGGCCTGGAACGGCAATATGGACACCGCCATTGCCATCCGCACCGCGGTGATCAAGGACGCAGAGCTTCACGTTCAGGCCGGGGCCGGCATCGTTGCCGACTCGGTGCCCGAGCGCGAGTGGGAGGAAACCATAAACAAGCGCCGGGCCATGTTCCGCGCCGTGGCGCTGGCCGAACAGTCGGCCGAGTGAGGGAATAACCATGCTACTGATGATCGATAACTACGATTCCTTCACCTACAACGTGGTGCAGTATCTCGGCGAGCTGGGTGCCGAGGTCAAGGTGGTGCGTAATGACGAACTCACGGTCGAGCAGATCGAGGCCCTGCAGCCCGAGCGTATTGTGATTTCCCCCGGCCCCTGTACGCCGACTGAGGCCGGCGTATCGGTGCCGGTGTTGCAGCATTTCGCCGGCCAGTTGCCGATTCTCGGCATCTGTCTGGGCCACCAGAGTATCGGCCAGGCCTTCGGTGGTGAAGTGGTACGTGCCCGCGAGGTTATGCACGGCAAGACCAGTCCGGTCTATCATGAACATCTCGGGGTGTTCGAGGGCTTGGCCAATCCGCTCACTGTGACCCGCTACCACTCGCTGGTAGTGCGCCGCGAGAGCTTGCCGGCGTGCCTGGAAGTCACCGCCTGGACCCAGCATGCCGACGGTTCGGTGGATGAAATCATGGGCCTGCGCCATCGTCAGTACATGATCGAGGGCGTGCAGTTTCACCCCGAATCGATTCTGACCGAACAGGGCCACGAACTGCTGGCCAACTTCCTCAAGCAACAGGGTGGAGTACGCTGATGGATATCAAGGAGGCGCTCAACCGGGTCGTCAGCAATCTGGATCTGACGACCGAAGAGATGCAGGCGGTGATGCGCGAGATCATGACCGGCCAATGCACGGATGCGCAGATCGGCGCATTCCTGATGGGCATGCGGATGAAGAGCGAGACCATCGACGAGATCGTCGGTGCGGTGTCGGTGATGCGTGAACTGGCGCGCCGGGTCGAGTTGTCGAGCCTGGACCATGTGGTCGATGTGGTCGGCACCGGTGGCGATGGCGCCAACATTTTCAACGTGTCTTCGGCATCGGTGTTCGTGGTGGCCGCAGCCGGTGGCAAGGTCGCCAAGCACGGCAATCGCGCGGTGTCCGGCAAGAGCGGCAGTGCTGATTTGCTGGAGGCGGCTGGCATCTATCTGGAGCTGAGCCCCGAACAGGTCGCCCGCTGCATTGAAAGTGTCGGCGTCGGTTTCATGTTCGCCCAGGTTCACCACAGCGCCATGCGCCATGCCGCCGGCCCGCGCCGTGAGTTGGGCCTGCGGACCCTGTTCAACATGCTCGGGCCGCTGACCAATCCAGCCGGTGTCCGGCATCAGGTGGTCGGGGTGTTCAGCCAGGCACTATGCCGACCGCTGGCCGAAGTGCTCAAGCGCCTGGGCAGCGAGCATGTTCTGGTGGTGCATTCCAAGGATGGGCTCGATGAGTTCAGCCTGGCGGCCCCCAGCTATGTCGCCGAGCTGAAAAATGGCGAGATCAGCGAATACTGGGTGCAGCCCGAGGATGTCGGCCTGCGTAGCCAGAGCCTGATCGGCTTGACCGTCGATTCACCGCAGGCTTCGCTGGCGCTGGTGCGCGATGCGCTGGGCAAACGCGCGACCGAAGCTGGCGAAAAAGCTGCCGATATGATCATTCTCAATGCCGGTGCAGCGCTGTACGCCGCCGACCTGGCCGGCACCCTGAGCGACGGCGTGAAGCTGGCCTCGGATGCATTGTACTCGGGCCTGGCCCGTGAGAAGCTCAATGAGCTGGTGGCCTTTACCGAGGTATTCCGCGAGGAGTCTGAACAATGAGCGTGCCGACCATCCTGCAGAAAATTGTCGAGCGCAAGTACGAGGAAGTGGCCGAGCGGCGAGCTCAGACTTCGCTGGCTGAACTGGAAAAGCTGGCCGCCAGTGCCGATGCCCCGCGCGGATTTGCCAAGGCCCTGATGCGCAAGGCTGAAGCGCGTGAGCCGGCAGTGATCGCCGAGGTCAAGAAGGCTTCGCCGAGCAAGGGCGTGCTGCGTGAAAACTTCAATCCGGCCGAAATTGCCGTGAGTTACGAGAAGGGCGGGGCGACCTGCCTGTCGGTGCTCACCGATATCGACTTTTTCCAGGGCCACGATGACTATCTGCGTCAGGCCCGGGCGGCCTGCAGCCTGCCGGTGATCCGCAAGGACTTTCTGGTCGATCCCTATCAGGTGGTCGAGGCGCGCGCCATGGGGGCTGACTGCGTCCTGCTGATTGCCGCCGTGCTGGAAGATGCGCAGATGGCCGAGCTGGCCCATGTGGCCCATACCCACGGCCTGGATGTGCTGGTTGAGGTGCATGACGGCATTGAGCTGGACCGGGCGTTGCACCTGGATACTCCGCTGATCGGCATCAACAACCGCAATCTGCACACCTTCGAAGTCAGCCTCGATACCACTCTGGAACTGTTGCCGAAGATCCCACCCGAGCGCCTGCTGGTGACCGAAAGCGGTATTCTCAACCGTGCCGATGTCGAGCTGATGCTGGCCCATGACATCTATAGCTTCCTGGTTGGCGAAGCCTTTATGCGTGCCGAGGATCCAGGGGCGGAGCTGAAGCGGCTGTTTTTCTGATTCCTGCCGATGTGCGCACGCCCCAGCGGCGGGCGCGCAACCTATCTAGAAAATAGATAGCAGTCAGCAGATTTTTCCGCTTTTTACCCGCTACTCTCGATGTGAGAATGCTTTGCATCACATTGGAGTGGCAGTCATGGCTTTCAGGAATACTCATACTCGTTACGGGCTGGTCACCGTGCTGTTGCACTGGGGCGTGGCTGTAACCGTCATTGGTCTGGCCATCCTCGGCCTGTGGATGACCGACCTCAGCTACTACAGCCCCTACTATCGCAGTGCCCCATTCTGGCACAAGAGCATCGGGATCGCCCTGGCTGCGGTGCTGGTGTTGCGTCTGCTGTGGCGCTGGATCAACCCCAAACCGGCCCATCTGCCCAACCATGCGCGCTGGGAGGTGCGTCTGGCGTCGGCAGTGCATGGTCTGCTGTATCTGCTGCTGTTCATGATTGTCATCAGCGGCTATCTGATTTCCACCGCGCGCGGGCAGGGTATCAGTGTGTTCGGCTGGTTCGAGTTGCCGGCGCTGGTCAGCGGTCTGCCGCGCCAGGAGGATCGGGCCGGTGATCTACACTTCTGGTCTGCCATGCTGTTGCTGGGGTTGGTGGCGCTGCATGCGCTGGGCGCTCTGAAACACCATTTTATCGACCGTGATGACACCTTGCGACGCATGCTGGGCCTGCGCCCTCGGGCTTCACTTGAAAATTCAACCAAGGAGAAA
This sequence comes from Halopseudomonas phragmitis, assembly GCF_002056295.1. Taxonomy (NCBI): domain Bacteria; kingdom Pseudomonadati; phylum Pseudomonadota; class Gammaproteobacteria; order Pseudomonadales; family Pseudomonadaceae; genus Halopseudomonas; species Halopseudomonas phragmitis. Next base: position 1,517,686 of record NZ_CP020100.1, read on the forward strand.
TGATATGAAAAAGACCTTCGCTGCCTTGATGCTGGGTTCTGCCATGGGCCTGGCCGGCATGAGCGCCCAGGCTGCTGATTACGTGATCGACAAGGAAGGCCAGCACGCCTTCATCAACTTCAAGATCAGTCATCTGGGTATGAGCTGGCTGTATGGCCGGTTCAACGACTTCGAAGGGACGTTCAGCTGGGATGCCGAGCAGCCGGCTGAAAGCCAGGTGCAGGTCACCATCAATACCGCCAGCGTCGATTCCAACCATGCCGAGCGTGACCGCCACCTGCGCAGTGCCGACTTCCTCAACGTCAGCCGGCATCCGCAGGCGACCTTCAAGTCTACGGGCGTGGAAATGACTGGCGACGACAGCGCCAAGGTCAATGGTGAGCTGACCCTCAACGGGGTGACTCGACCGGTTGTACTGGACGCCCGTTTCATGGGCGAGGGTGAAGATCCGTGGGGTGGTTACCGGGCCGGCTTTGAGGCTTACACCACGCTGAAGCTGAAGGACTTTGATATCGCCATGGACCTGGGGCCGACCTCGCAGGAAGTTGAGCTGCTGCTGACTATCGAGGGGATTCGTCAGTAACTGCTAAGCGGCGCAGGCAGTATGCCCGAAAGGCGTGCTGCCTGCGTCGTTGAGTTTTTCGCAACGGTTTGTCCCGAGCGCTCTCGCTGCTTGGGCAAAGCGGTTTCTGGTAGCATTGCAAACAATAATTATTCGCAAGAATGTTGTCGTATGCGAATCGTCTGCAATACGCTGCCAAGGAACTCCGATGCTCCCCCATGCTCTTCGTCGTGGCCTGTCTGTGACTGGCCTGTTGCTGGCCACCAGCTTTTCAGCCGCCGCTCTGGCCAATGAAACCGTCACCATCCAGCACAGCAGTGGCGAGACTGAAGTCCCGGTCAACCCGCAAAAAGCCGTGGTCATCGACTGGTCGACCCTGGATACCCTGCAGCAACTGGGCGTAACCGTGCAGGGCACGCCAAGCAACACTGCCCCCGAACTGCTTAAGCAATACCGTGACGGTGATTTCATCCGTGCCGGCAGTCTGTTCGAGCCGGATCTGGAAGTGCTGCAGAGCACTCAGCCGGATCTGATTATTACCGGACGTCGGGCACAGGGGCAGTATGCCGAAGTGGCCAAGTTCGGTCCGACCATCGATGTGACTCCCGATCCCAAGGACCTGCTTGGCAGCCTGGAGCGCAACACCCGACTGCTGGGCCAGATCTATGCCAGGGAAGCTGAAGCCGAGGCGCTGATTTCCAAGCTTGAGGCGTCGGTCCAGGAGCTGCGCAAACTGACCGCTGAGCAGGGTAATGGCCTGCTGGTACTGACCACCGGCGGGCGCATGGCAGCCTTCGGCAGTGGCACCCGCTTCGGCATGATCCACGATGTGTTCGGTTTGCCGCAGGCGGTCGATAATCTGCAGGTTGGTCGTCATGGGCACTCGGTATCGTTTGAGTTTCTGCTCGAAGCCAATCCGGACTGGTTGTTCGTCATGGACCGTGATGCCGCCATCGGTCGTGAGGGTGTCGCCGCGGCCCAGTTGATGGACAACGAGTTGGTCAAGGCCACCACTGCCGGGCAGAAAGGCCAGATCGTCTATCTGGATCCGGTCAGCTGGTACTTGCTCGACAACAGTGGTATCGGCGTCATGCAGACCAGTGTCGAAACCCTGATCGAAGCCTTTTCTGCCGCCAATCGTTAAGACCCTGCCTTGATGCCCGGTTCAGAACTAACCCCACGCGGAGCCTCGGCTCCGCGCGTTACTGTGTGGCTGATCATCCTGCTGGCGCTGGTGGTTGGGCTGGCCTTATGGAGCCTGAACGTCGGTGCCAGCCGCATGAGCCTGCTCAATGTGCTGACCGGCGATCCGGATGATCGGCTGTCGAAAATCCTCTTCGCCAGCCGCCTGCCGCGTACCCTGGCCTTGCTGCTGGCCGGTTCGGCACTAGCGGTAGCCGGGCTGATTCTGCAGATGATGGCGCGCAACCGCCTGGTTGAGCCATCCACCGTCGGCACCATGGAAGCGGCCGCGCTGGGCCTGCTGGTACTGGCCTGGCTGGCACCGGGGGCTCCACTGCCACTGCGCTTTGCGCTGGTCAGTGTGTTTGCGCTGGGCGGCACGCTGATCTTTCTGGCCGTACTGCGGCGCATTGCCCTGCGCTCGGCGCTGATCGTACCGCTGGTGGGGCTGGTACTGGCCGGGGTGATTGCCGCCGCCGGGGCGCTGCTGGCTCAACAACTGGATCTGAGCCAGTCACTCCGGGCCTGGAACAGTGGCGATTTTTCCGCCGTGCTGCGCGGTCGTTATGAGCTGTTGTGGCTGGCTGCCGGTCTGACCGTGGTCGCTATGCTGGCCGCTGATCGCTTTACCGTGATCGGCTTAGGCAAGGACTTTGCCACTAACGTCGGGGTCAACTATGGCCGGCTGATGCTGCTTGGCTTGCTGCTGGTGGCGATGATTTCCGCCAGCGTGGTGGTCGTGGTCGGTGCCATTCCCTTTATCGGTCTGGTGGCCCCCAATCTGGTGCGCTGGCTCTGTGGTGATCAGTTGCGCCGTAGCATCCCGCTGGTGGCTTTGCTCGGCGCGGCCTTGATGCTGGCAGCTGATCTGGCCGGAAGGCTGATCATTCATCCGTTCGAGGTCCCGTCGTCCGGCTTGCTGGCCGTGACCGGCTGCCTGGTGTTCTTGGTGATTCTGATTCGGGGGCGCAAGCAATGGGCCTGACCTTGAATCCCGTCTGGCGGCTGAGTCTGCTGGCACTGCTGGCGGCGTTCTGCGCTGTGGGCTTTATGACCCTGCGGGTGCAGACCGACTGGGGCTTTATCCTCGAATACCGTGGCCCGCGCCTGCTGGCCATGTTGCTGGTGGCCTGGGCCATTGGCCTGTCGACCGTGCTGTTCCAAAGCATTACCCAGAACCGCGTGCTGACCCCGGCATTGCTCGGCTTCGACGTGCTGTTCCTGTTGGTGCAGGTAGTGGTACTGCTGATCTGGGGCGCGGCCCAGTGGCAGGGGCTGGCCTTGCCGCTGCGTTTTGGCCTGGAAGTGCTGGCCGTGGTGCTGCTGGCGCTGCTGATTTTCCGTCTGCTGTTCAGCGGCGCGGTACGCAGCCTGCATCTGCTGATCCTGATCGGCATTCTTGCCGGCATCCTGTTCCGCGAGCTGACCGACCTGCTGCTGCGCATCCTCGACCCCGGTGTGCTGGCGATTGATCGCGGCCGCAGCGCTGCCAGTTTCAACCGCATCAACGTCAGTTTGCTAGGGGTGTCGACCGCCTTCGTCGGCGCGGCCAGCCTCTATGTGCTGTGGATATGGCGCAAGCTCGATGTACTGGCGCTGGGGCGGGATATTGCGGTCAATCTGGGGCTGGATTATCAGCGTCTGGTATTGCGTCTGCTGGTGGTAATTGCCGTGCTGGTGGCTGCTGCCACCGCACTTGTCGGTCCCACCCTGTTCTTCGGTCTGCTGGTCGCCAACCTTGCTTATGTGCTGATGGGCACCCAACAGCACCGCTGGACCCTGCCGGCCAGCGTCTGTGTCGGGGTGATCTGTCTGGTCGGCGGTCAGTTGCTGCTGGAGCATGTGCTGGCCTCCAGCGTGCCGCTGTCGCGGGTTATCGAGTTGGTGGGTGGCCTGTTGTTTATCGCCCTGTTACTGCGCGGAGTACGCCAATGATTGAAACCCACGAACTCAGCAAGCGCTATGGCGATCAACTGGTGGTCGACAACGTCAGCCTGCAGATTCCCAAGGGCGGTTTTACCGCCATCATCGGTCCCAACGGTGCTGGCAAGTCGACCTTGCTGTCGATGATCAGCCGATTGTTGCCGATGTCCGCCGGGCGGGTACTGATCGACCAGTTGGATGTGGTGCGCACCCCCGGTGCTGAGCTGGCGCGCAAGCTGTCGATCCTGCGCCAGCACAACCAGACCACCATGCGCCTGAGTGTGCGCGACCTGGTCGCCTTCGGCCGCTTCCCGCATTCCGGCGGACGGTTGAGCGCCAGCGACCAGCAGCAGATCGACGAAGCCATCGACTACCTGCGCCTGACCCAGTTACAGCACCAGGCCATCGACGAGCTGTCCGGCGGCCAGCGTCAGCGCGCCTACGTCGCCATGGTCATGTGTCAGGACACCGACTATGTGTTGCTGGATGAACCCTTGAACAACATCGACATGCGCCACGCTGTGGACATGATGCAACTGCTACGCAGCGCCGCCGATGACAAGGGCAAAACCGTGGTGGTGGTGCTGCACGACATCAACTTCGCCTCCTGCTACGCCGATCACATCATTGCTATGCAAGCCGGCAAACTCGCCTGCCAGGGCCGCCCGGATGAGCTGATTCAGGATGCCGTGCTGCGCGACCTGTACCAGATGGATATTCGGGTGCACGAGATCGAGGGGCGCAGGATTTGTACTTATTATCGGTGACGGGGGATAAGGGGCGCGGTTGAGTGGTCGGCTTATGGCCCGGCGTGACCGGGTGGCTGGGCTGTCAGCCGGTGCTTTCAGTTCGATAGGCCTGCGCCTCCAGCAATAACCAATCCCTGAACGCTTGTAGCGTGGCGGACTCGGCCTTGCGTTCGGGGATGGTCAGGTAATAGGCATTGTCGCTGTCGAAGCTGTGGGCGCAGGGGTTGATCAGTGTGCCGCTGGCCAGCTCGTCCTGGATCAGGAATGGTGGGATCAGGGCAACGCCCATGCCATGCATGGCGGCCTGGGCCAGCATGGAGAACAGTTCCAGGCGGGTGCCGTTGAGGTCGTGCTCAACGCGCATGCCGAGCGAGGCGAACCATTGGCGCCAGGCGTAGGGGCGGGTGGTTTGTTGCAGCAGGGGTAGCTGGGCAATTTGTTCGGGTGTCAATGCGGTTGCAGGTGCGATCAATGCCGGACTGCACACCGGCACCGGCGATTCGTGCATGAGAAAGTGCACCTCGGTACCCGACCAGTCGCCGTCGCCAAAGTAGATGGCGGCGTCGAATTCGGTGTCGGCGAACAGAAAGGGCCGGGTGCGGTTGGTCAGGTTGACCGTGACGTGCGGATGTTGCACAAGAAAACCGTTCAGTCGCGGCAGCAGCCATTGCGTGGCGAAGGTCGGTACTGTGGCCAGTTCCAGGGTCGCGGTGCCCTGGTTGCCCATCACCGACAGGGTGTCGCGCTCGACTGCATCGAGCCGGTTGGCGATGCGCCGACTGTAGGTCTGGCCAGTTTCGGTCAGCTTCACTCCGCGCCGTGTGCGGCGGAACAATTGCACGTCGAGAAACTCCTCCAGATTAGCGATTTGCCGGCATACCGCGCTTTGAGTCAGTGACAGTTCCTCGGCGGCCTTGGTGAAGCTTTCATGGCGGGCGGCGGATTCGAAACAGATCAGGGCCTGGGTCGGGGGGATCTTGCGGCGCATGGGGTATCCTTCGGCTTTCTGTCGGCGGCTAACGGCTGTCGGAGTTCCAATCTAGCACAGGTGTCTGCAAAAAACGCGTTTGCCTGCCGGTGCGCATGGGTCTAGGCTTAATCCACTTAAACAGCGCCCGTTGTGGGTGCGTGATTGCCTAACCGATTTACGGAGTTCCCATGGCCGCTAAAGCACAATTCAACTGGATCGACCCGCTGCTGCTGGATCAGCAACTGACCGAAGAAGAGCGCATGGTGCGTGATTCCGCTGCGCAGTACTGCCAGGACAAGCTGATGCCGCGGGTGCTCAACTCGTTCCGCAATGAAGAGACCGATGTGGCGATCTTCCGCGAAATGGGTGAGCTGGGCCTGCTGGGTGCGACCATTCCCACCGAGTACGGCGGCAGCGGTCTGAACTATGTGTGCTACGGCCTGATCGCCCGTGAAGTGGAGCGGGTCGATTCCGGTTACCGTTCGATGATGAGCGTGCAGTCGTCACTGGTGATGGTGCCGATCAACGAGTTCGGCAGCGAGGAGCAGAAGCGCAAGTACCTGCCCAAGCTGGCCAGCGGTGAGTGGATCGGCTGCTTCGGTTTGACCGAGCCTAACCATGGTTCCGATCCGGGGTCGATGGTCACCCGTGCGCGCAAGGTCGAGGGTGGCTATCGCCTCAAGGGTGCCAAGATGTGGATTACCAACAGTCCGATTGCCGATGTGTTCGTGGTCTGGGCCAAGACCGAAGACGACGTGATTCGCGGCTTCATTCTGGAAAAGGGCTGGGAAGGTCTGAGTGCGCCGGCGATCAAGGGCAAGGTTGGTCTGCGTACCTCGATCACCGGTGAAATCGTGATGGACGATGTGTTCGTCCCGGAAGAAAACCTGCTGCCGCATGTCACCGGTTTGAAAGGGCCCTTCACCTGTCTGAACTCGGCGCGTTACGGTATTTCCTGGGGCGCGCTGGGCGCGGCTGAATTCTGCTGGCACACCGCCCGTCAGTACACTCTGGACCGCACCCAGTTCGGTCGGCCGCTGGCGCAAACCCAGTTGATCCAGAAGAAACTGGCCGACATGCAGACCGAAATCACTTTGGCACTGCAGGGCTGCCTGCGTTTGGGCCGGATGAAGGATGAAGGTACGGCAGCGGTGGAAATCACCTCGATCATGAAGCGCAACTCCTGCGGCAAGTCGCTGGATATCGCCCGTGTAGCTCGCGATATGCTCGGTGGTAACGGCATTTCCGATGAGTACGGGGTGATCCGCCACGTGGTCAACCTGGAAGTGGTCAACACCTACGAAGGGACTCATGACGTCCATGCGCTGATTCTGGGCCGGGCGCAGACGGGCCTTCAGGCGTTTTTCTGAAGTAACCCAGGCTGGCTGTCATTGCGAGGGCCTTTGGCCCGTGGCAATCCATGGGTTTCGGTCGCGGTGCTTGTGCGATGCCCCGCCGTCATTGCGAAGGCCAAAGGCCTGTGGCAATCCATGGGTTGCTTGATACTGAATGGATTGCCGCGTCGGCGGATGGCCGCCCCCTGCTCCTCGCAATGACGTTTACAGGATACGTCCAGCCGGCCGATCCGCCTTGGAGGCAAATATGCCTGGTGCTCTGTCTGGTTTGAAAGTGCTTGATCTGTCCCGTGTGCTGGCCGGCCCCTGGGCCGGGCAGATGCTGGCGGATCTGGGTGCCGATGTGGTCAAGGTCGAACGTCCTGGTTCGGGTGATGATACCCGTGCCTGGGGGCCACCCTATCTCAAGGATGCCGACGGGCGCGATACCTCTGAAGCGGCCTACTTCCTCTGTGCCAACCGCAACAAACGCTCGATCGCCATCGACTTCACCCAGCCCGAAGGCCAGCAGCAGGTGCGTGAACTGGCGGCCCGGGCCGATGTGCTGATCGAGAACTTCAAGGTCGGGGGGCTGGCGGCCTATGGGCTGGACCATGTCAGTCTGCAGGCGCTCAATCCGCGGCTGATCTATTGCTCGGTGACTGGCTTCGGTCAGGATGGGCCTTACTCAAGGCGTGCCGGCTACGACTTCATGATTCAGGGCCTGGGTGGGCTGATGAGCGTGACCGGGCGGGCTGACGGTGAGCAGGGCGCTGGCCCGGTCAAGGTCGGGGTGGCGCTGACCGATGTGTTGACCGGTCTGTATGCCAGCAATGCGATCCTCGCCGCGTTGGCCGAGCGTGAGCGCAGTGGCCTGGGCCAGCATATCGATCTGGCGCTGCTGGATGTGCAGGTTGCCTGCCTGGCCAATCAGGCGCTGAACTATCTGACCACCGGTCAGCCGCCTAGGCGCCTGGGCAATGCGCATCCCAATATCGTGCCATATCAGGATTTTCCTACCGCCGATGGCGATTTTATTCTCACCGTGGGCAACGACGGTCAGTTCCGCAAGTTCTGCGAAGTGGCCGGGCACCCGGAGTGGGCCGATGATCCGCGGTTCGCCAGCAATGCTGCGCGAGTCGCGCACCGGGCCGAACTGATTCCGTTGATTCGGCAGGTTACGGTGTTCCGTACCACTGCCGAGTGGGTGGCGTTGTTGGAGCAGGCCGGGGTGCCCTGTGGGCCGATCAACGATCTGGCGGCGGTGTTTGCCGATCCGCAGGTGCAGGCCCGGCAGTTGAAGGTCACGCTGGAACACCCGTTGGCCGGGCAGGTCGATCTGGTGGCCAATCCGATTCGGCTGTCGCGTACTCCGGCTGAGTACCGGGCCGCTCCGCCGTTGCTGGGGCAGCATACGCGTGAGGTGCTGGCTGACTGGCTGGGAGCGTAGGGTGTCCGGGGCTTGATTGTCTTGCTCAAGGCTTGCAGCGGGAGCAGGTGCTCCCGCTTCCCAGGAGGGGGCTGATCCAGCCTCCTCGTGCAGCCAGCCTTAGGCAGAGGGTACCAGCAGTACCGGTTGGCGGCAGGCGCGGGCGATGTTTTCGGCGGTGCTGCCGAGCATCAGTTCGGCAATTGGCGTACTGCCGCGTTTGCCGACGATCACCAGTGCTGCTCGTTCATCCTGAGACAGGTCTGCAATCTCACGGCTGGCGGTACCTTTCAGGCGCCGCGCGGCAACATGCGGGTAGCGCCCGGTCAGGTCGTTGAGCACATGCTGCGCGGCTTCGGCGTCGTCATGCTCATCCGAGTCAACCCACACCGCCAGGCCGTGCCCGCCTTGTTTCATGAAGGCTTCAAAGCAGTTCTGAGCGTTGTGGTTGGCTGTGGAGCCGTCGGTGGCGAACAGAATGGGAGCGTCGGGTTCGACCACGGCGCCGTCACTCGAGAGCATCAATAGCGGCAGGCGGGTCATGCGTGCCAGGTTCATGGCGATATTGCCGAGAAAGAACTCGCGGCCACTGGAATGGCTCTTGTTCAGGGTGATGATGCCATTGGCCTTGAGCTTGCGCGCAGCTTCCAGTACTTCCGAGGCGGCAAAGCCACGCCGCACTTCATAGTCGACGCCGATGCCCAGATCCTTGCTCAACTGGGCAGACAGGGCCTTGAGTCGCGACTCGGCCGAGGCGCCGCTGTCTTCGATATGCGGGCGCTTGTGAGTTTCGACCACGTAGACCAGGGTCAGTCGTTCCAACCCCAGCAGCGGCTTGATGGCCGGCAGGTGATCTAGCGTTTTGTTCCAGTCTGCGGAGTAATCCACGCTGAGGATGCAGTGTGCAAGCATTGCCGTTCTCCTTGTACTGATTGTATTGGGCCTGCCAGCCAGTGTTGCAGTCTGGCCTGGGGCTGCCCATGACCTGGGTCAAACGTCGGGACGGTTGGTCGTTGTAATCAGTTTAGACAACGCTGTGGGTTGTCAGCCTTTCAATGGCTTTTCCCGGCGCTGGGCTCTGGCCCGGCGCTGCTGCTCTTCGCGGCGCTCAGCCAGTACGGTCTGCACGTAACCGATGTGCCGGCTGGCACAGGCGCGTGCGTCGTCCGCACGCCGTTCGATGATTGCCTCGAACAGTTCCTGATGCTGCTGCATCAGCATTTGCCGGGTTTCCGGGCGCAGTTCGTACATGCCGCCAATATTGGTCACCACATTGCGCTTGAGCAGGTCGAACAGGCCGCGAATGGTGTGCAGCAAGATCATGTTGTGGCTGGCTTCGGCAATTGCCAGATGAAAGCGCGCATCGGCGGCGCCTTCCTCGGCGCGGCTGGCCTTGCTGGCAGGGGCGTAACAGCTTTGCAGAGTTTCATAGGCACTGCGCAAATGCTGCTGGTCTACTTCGGTGGCGCGCAGGGCGGCGTAGTAGGCGCAGTCCGCTTCCAGGGTATGACGAAACTCCAGCAGGTCGCGCTGGGCTTCCGGGCGGCCTTCCAGCAGTGCCAGCAAAGGATCGCTGAAGCTGGAGCCGAGCGAGTCGCTGACATAGTTGCCGCCGCCCTGGCGGCTAATCAGCAGACCCTTGGCAACCAGTTTTTGAATGGCTTCACGCAGCGAAGGGCGTGACACGCCGAACTGCTCGGCCAGTACCCGCTCGGCCGGTAGTCGCTGTCCCGGCGTCAGTGCGCCTTCCAGAATCATGGCTTCCAGTTGTTCGACGATGGTGTCTGCCAGACGCCGCTGGCGAATCTGTCCAATTTCCATGTTTTAGCTCGATAATTTATTGGTCATACCAATTTTGGAATTATGCCTTGGCGCGCTTCAAGGATAAAGCTGCTGATTACAATGGTTATACCAAAGTCTAAGAGCCGGTAATTGACTGTGGGCCGGTTGCTGCCATACCCTGAACAGCGTTTATTGTAAATTGGTATTACCAATTGGGCAAATCCATTCACAACAATCACTGGAGCCCCCTATGTCATCTGGATTACTTGCCTTGCTGGCCTTCACCCCAATACTGGTGGCCGGTATTCTGCTGATCGGCCTGCGCTGGCCGGCACGTCGTGCCATGCCACTGGTGTATCTGTTGACTGCTGCCATTGGTCTGTTCGCCTGGGACATGAGTCTCAACCGGATTCTGGCTTCCACCCTGCAAGGACTGATCATTACCCTGGGGCTGCTGTGGATCATCTTCGGCGCCATCTTGCTGCTCAATACGCTCAAGCATTCGGGCGGGATCACGGCGATCCGTGCCGGCTTCACTACTATCAGCCCTGACCGGCGGATTCAGGCGATCATTATCGCCTGGCTGTTCGGCTGTTTCATTGAAGGTGCCTCGGGCTTCGGGACACCAGCCGCCATTGCCGCACCGCTGCTGGTGGCCGTCGGCTTCCCGGCGATGGCGGCGGTGCTGATGGGGATGCTGGTGCAGAGCACGCCGGTGTCCTTTGGCGCGGTCGGTACTCCGATTCTGGTTGGCGTAACCACCGGCCTGGACAGCGCTACCATCGGCGCCGAGCTACTGGCTCAGGGCTCAAGCTGGGACGCCTATCTGATGCTGGTGAGCGCCAAAGTGGCGATCATTCATGCGCTGGTCGGTAGCGTAATGCCGGTGATCATGGCGTTGATGCTGACCCGCTTCTTCGGCAAGGAGAAGAGCTGGCGCGCCGGACTTGAGGTGGTGCCTTTCGCCCTGTTCGCCGGTATAGCCTTCACCATTCCCTACATGCTCACCGGGGTGTTTCTCGGGCCGGAATTCCCCTCGCTGCTGGGTGGTCTGGTTGGTCTGGGTATTGTGACCACGGCGGCCCGTTTCGGCTTTCTGGTGCCGAAAACTGTGTGGGATTTCGCCCCGCGTGAAAGCTGGCCGAGTGAGTGGCTGGGCAGTATTGAGATGAAGCTGGAGGAGCTGACCGCCAAGCCGATGAGCAGCTGGCGCGCCTGGTTGCCGTATCTGCTGGTCGGTCTGATCCTGGTGATCAGCCGAGTGTTCCCTGAGGCGACGGCGCTGTTCCGCTCGGTGTCTTTCAGTGCCAGCAACTTGCTGGGTGAGAGCGGCCTCAACGCAGGCATTGAGCCGTTCTACCTGCCCGGCGGTATTCTGGTGCTGGTGGTGTTGGCGACCTTTTTCATCCACCGCATGCGGGTGCGGGAATTGACCGCCGCAGTCAGGGAGTCCAGCGGGGTGTTGCTCAGTGCCGGTTTCGTGTTGCTGTTCACCGTGCCGATGGTGCGTATCCTGATCAACTCCGGGGTCAACGCCGCCGATCTGCCGAGCATGCCGATTGCCATGGCCCGGTTCATGGCCGACAGCGTAGGCGGCATCTATCCGCTGGTGGCGCCGACCATTGGTGCGCTGGGTGCGTTCCTGGCCGGCTCCAACACGGTCTCGAACATGATGTTCAGCCAGTTCCAGTTTGGAGTGGCCACCAACCTGGGGCTGTCCACGGCCCTGATTGTTGCGGTACAGGCCATTGGCGCCGCCGCCGGCAATATGGTGGCAATCCATAATGTCGTGGCGGCCTCGGCCACGGTCGGGCTGCTTGGGCGCGAAGGCCAGACGCTGCGCAAGACCGTCTGGCCAACCTTGTACTATGTGCTGATGACTGGCCTGATTGCGCTGTTCGCCGCCTATGTACTGGGCGTCAGCGACCCGTTGCTGGGCGGTTGATACCCGGCCTGACGACGCCCCGGGGCTGACCGGGGCGCTGTGCGTTTGAAGACACCATGGGAAACCTTCGATGATCATTTCTGCCTCCACCGATTACCGAGCCGCCGCCCAGCGCCGGCTGCCGCCGTTCCTGTTTCATTACATCGACGGTGGTGCCTATGCCGAACACACGCTGGGACGCAATGTTGCCGATCTGGCCGATATCGCCCTGCGTCAGCGGGTGCTCAAGAACATGTCGCAGCTGAGCCTGGAAACCCGGCTGTTCGATGAAACCCTGGCCATGCCAGTGGCGCTGGCACCGGTCGGGCTGACCGGCATGTATGCCCGCCGGGGCGAGGTGCAGGCGGCGCGGGCGGCAGCGGCCAAGGGCATTCCCTTTACCCTGTCGACGGTGTCGGTGTGCCCGATTGAGGAAGTGGTGCCGGCCATCGATCGGCCGCTGTGGTTCCAGCTCTATGTGCTCAAGGATCGCGGGTTCATGAAAAACGCCCTGGAGCGGGCCAAGGCCGCTGGGGTGACGACCCTGGTATTTACCGTCGACATGCCGGTGCCGGGCGCCCGTTACCGCGATGCGCATTCCGGCATGAGCGGCCCTAACGCGCCGCTGCGGCGCATGTTGCAGGCGGTGACCCATCCGCGCTGGGCTTGGGATGTTGGCCTGCTGGGCAGGCCGCACGATCTGGGCAACATTTCCGCCTACCGCGGCAACCCGACCGGGCTGGCCGACTATATCGGCTGGCTGGGGGCCAATTTCGATCCGTCAATCAGTTGGAAGGATCTGGAGTGGATTCGCGAATTCTGGGATGGGCCGATGGTGATCAAGGGCATTCTCGATCCTGAGGATGCCCGTGATGCGGTCAGCTTCGGCGCCGACGGTATCGTCGTGTCCAACCACGGCGGCCGTCAGCTCGACGGTGTCTTGTCCAGCGCCCGGGCGCTGCCGGCGATTGCCGATGCGGTCAAGGGCGAGCTGAAAATCCTGGTCGATTCGGGCATTCGTACTGGCCTGGATGTGGTGCGCATGCTGGCGCTGGGCGCCGACTGCGCGATGCTCGGGCGCGCCTTCATTTATGCGCTGGCCGCCGATGGCGAGGCCGGGGTGGCCAATCTGCTGGATCTGATAGAGAAGGAAATGCGCGTGGCCATGGTGCTGACCGGGGCCAAGTCGGTCAGCGAGATCAATGCTGATCTGCTGGTGCGTGAACTGGCCCAGTAACCTTGTCACCCGGAGAACCCATGAGCCTGCCCGCCGACTTTCTCGCTGCTACCCGGCATCTGATCCCCGCCGAGCGGCTGTTCGACGATCCGCTCTCGACCCTGGCGTTCGGTACCGACGCCAGCTTTTACCGGCTGATTCCTCAACTGGTAGTGCGGGTCGAGTCCGAAACTGAGGTGATCGCGTTACTACGTCTGGCGAACAGTCACCAGGTGCCGGTGACCTTCCGCGCCGCAGGCACCAGCCTGTCCGGGCAGGCGATCAGCGATTCAGTACTGATCGTGCTGGGCGATCACTGGAACGGCCGCGAAATCCGTCATGGCGGTGCGCAGATCCGTCTGCAGCCGGGTGTGATCGGTGCGGCGGCGAACGCCGTGCTGGCGCCGCTGGGACGCAAGATCGGTCCGGACCCAGCCTCGATCAACGCAGCCAAGATTGGCGGTATCGTCGCCAACAATTCCAGCGGCATGTGTTGCGGTACCGCACAGAACAGCTACCACACCCTGGCCGGGCTGCGCCTGGTGCTGGCTGATGGTAGCTTGCTGGACACCGAAGACCCGGCCAGTGTTGCTGCCTTTCGGCGCAGTCATGCGCCGCTGCTGGCGCAACTGGACGAGCTGGCGCGCCAGACCCGGGCCAACAGCGAGTTGGCCAGCCGCATTCGCCACAAGTACCGGCTGAAGAACACCACCGGGCTGTCGCTCAATGCGCTGGTCGATTTCACCGACCCATTGGATATTCTCAGCCACCTGATGGTCGGCTCCGAAGGCACTCTGGGGTTTATCAGTGCAGTGACCTACGACACCGTACCCGAGCACCCGCACAAGGCCAGTGCGCTGCTGGTGTTTCCCGATGTCGAGAGCTGCTGCCGGGCGGTGCCGCTGCTCAAACAGCAGCCGGTATCAGCAGTGGAGTTGCTTGATCGCCGCAGTCTGCGCTCGGTCGAGAGCATGCCGGGCATGCCTGAGTGGGTCGGCACGCTATCCGCCGGCGCCTGCGCGCTGCTGATCGAGACCCGGGCCTCGGGCGCTGAGCTGCTGAGCGAGCAGATCGAGCGGATCATGGCCTCGGTGGCGCAGTTCCCGCGTGAAAAACAGGTGGATTTCAGTACCGACCCCAAGGTCTACAACCAGTTGTGGAAAATCCGCAAGGACACCTTCCCGGCCGTGGGGGCGGTGCGCGCTACCGGCACCACGGTGATCATCGAGGACGTGACCTTTCCGGTCGAGGTTCTGGCTGAGGGCGTCAACCGCCTGCTGGCGCTGTTCGACAAGCATGGTTACGCCGAGGCGATCATCTTCGGCCATGCGCTGGAGGGCAACCTGCACTTTGTCTTCACCCAGGGCTTCGATAGCGAGACGGAAAAAGGCCGCTACGAGGCCTTCATGCAGGATGTGGCGCAACTGGTGGCGGTCGAGTTTGCCGGCGCGCTGAAAGCCGAGCACGGCACGGGGCGCAACATGGCGCCGTTTGTCGAACTGGAGTGGGGCCGCGAGGCCTATCAGCTGATGTGGGCGATCAAGCGTCTGCTCGACCCGCAGGGCATTCTCAATCCTGATGTGGTGCTGTCTGACGATCCGCAGATTCACCTGAAAAACCTCAAGTCTTTGCCGGCGGCCAATGCCATCGTCGACAAGTGTATCGAGTGCGGCTTCTGCGAGCCGGTGTGCCCGAGCAACGGCCTGACTCTGACGCCGCGTCAGCGCATTGTCATCTGGCGTGACATTCAGGCGCGTAAGTGTGCCGGCATCGATACCCGCGAGCTGGAAGCGGCGTTTCAGCATCAGGGCATCGACAGTTGCGCGGCTACCGGTCTGTGCGCCCAGCGCTGCCCGGTGGGGATCAATACCGGTGACCTGGTGCGTGAACTGCGCGCCGGGCAGGCCCGGCATCCGGGCCGCGCCGACTGGTTAGCCGGACATTTCGCTACAACGCTTAAGGGCGCGCGTCTGAGCCTGATGCTGGCTGGTATGGCGCAGCGGTTGTTGGGAGCGCCGCGGTTACTCAAGCTCAGCCGTAGTGCGCGACGCTGGTCTGGGGAGCGACTGCCACAGTGGACCCCGGCCATGCCGCAGGCGCTGCGCTGGGTCGAGCCGCCGCCGGTTCGGGCGACGGACAAACCCAAGGTGGTCTATCTGCCGGCCTGCATCTCGCGGGTCATGGGGCCGGCGGCGGGCAGTGACGAGCCTGTGTCGCTGTTCGACAAGACCTGTGCATTACTGGAGAAGGCGGGCTTTGAGGTGATTTTCCCGGCTGGGCTGGATGAGTTGTGCTGCGGTCAGCCGTTCGCCTCCAAGGGGTATCTCGAGCAGGGCGAGCGCAAGCGCGAAGAATTGCTGGCAGCGTTGCTGGCGGCCAGCGAACAGGGTCGTTATCCGATCTATTGCGATACCAGTCCCTGTACCCTGCGGTTGGTGCAGGGCATGCCGGATGCGCGGCTCAACCTGTACGATCCGGTGCGCTTTATTCGCGAGCACCTGCTTGAGCGGCTGGCGTTTGAGCCAATCGACACCCCGGTGGCGGTGCATGTGACCTGCAGCACCCAACACCTGGGCGAGGCCGAGGCGCTGCTGGCAGTTGCCCGGCGCTGCAGCACCCAGGTAGTAGTGCCGGAAGGGATTCATTGCTGCGGCTTTGCCGGCGATAAAGGCTTCAGCCTGCCGGCACTCAACGACCACGCCCTGCGCAGTCTCAAGTCGGCGGTGCAGCACTGCGAGCTGGGGGTGTCGACCAGCCGTACCTGCGAGATCGGGCTGAGCAGCCACAGCGGTATCGATTATCGCGGGCTGGTATATCTGGTTGACCGGGTGACGCGGCCCATTGCCTGAGCCGCGTTGGCGCCGCTATTCTTCCAGCGCCTCGCGGCGGGTAATGCACTGGGCCAGCAGGGCTTCCAGGGCGGTTTGCAACTCGCCCATGAAGGCTTCGCAATCCTCGCCGGTTTCCAGCGCCTCGCCGACCACGGCATCGCAGTTGAACGGGACGATCATCGACCCGCCCTTGGGCAGGGCCTTGCCCAGTCCGTGCAGGGCAATTGGCGTGACCCGGGTGCCGGGATAGCTGCGTGCCAGGTGGTAGATGCCCTTGCGCAGCGGCTGCAACTGCTCCGGGTCGCCGCGGCTACCCTCGGGGAACAGCAGCAGGATCTGGCCGTCGGCCAAGGCCTGCTGGCACTGTTCGAACACCTTGTCCTTGTCGACCTGACCCTGACGATCCAGCGGGATGATGCCGATCAGGTTGAGTGACAGCCAGGTGGTGAAGCGGTTGCGCAGAAAATAGTCGGCGGCCGCCACCGGGCGCAGGCGTGCCAGGGCTGACAGCGGGTACAGCGACATCAGCACCAGGGTGTCCAGGTGGCTGTTGTGGTTGGCGGCCAGGATCGCCGGCCCCTGGGTAGGCAGTTTCTCGCGCTGCATCACGTTGAGGCCGAGCATCAGGTAGACCACCGGGCGCACGATCAGCAGGAAGAACAGGATCTTCGGCAGACGTTGCAGAAAAGGCATGTCGGACTCCTCAGTACGCCGTGTAACGCAGGAAGTGGAAGAACAGCGGCGCGGTATACATCAGGCTGTCGATACGATCGAGAATACCGCCGTGGCCGGGAATCAGACGGCCGGTGTCCTTGATCCGCAGGTCGCGTTTGACCGCCGAGACGGTCAGGTCACCAACGAAACCGGCGACCCCGATCAGCAAGCCGGCGAACAGGCCTTGCCACCACAGCAGCGGGGTGAGCCACGGGGCCAGTAGAGCGCCGAGCAAAGTGGTGGTGGCGATGCCGCCAAGAAAACCTTCCCAGGTCTTGTTCGGGCTGATGCCAGGGACGATCTTGCGGTTGCCGAAGGTCTTGCCCCAGATGTACTGGGCGACATCATTGAACTGGGTCAGGAACACCAGATACAGCACCAGGCCGACACCGCCGCCAGCCGGGTTGTTCTCCGCCGGCAGCATCAGCAGGTAGGCTACGTGACTGATGGCGAACACTGTGGTCATCACCGCCCACTGATACGAGGCCACCGCGCGGATGAAGCCTTTGGTCTCACCCAGCAGCAGCAAGCCGAAGGGGATCATCAGGAACAGGTAGACCGGAATGAAGATGGTGAACATGCCGTACCAGTCGGTGGCGATCCAGTAGTAGTGCACCGGGATCATCAGGTACAGCGCCAGAATCAGCCGACGATCGGTCAGCCGTACCGGCAGGATCGAGAAGAACTCACGCAGGGCGATGAAGCTGAGGATGGTGAAGAAGATCAGCGAGGCGGTGCGGCCAATCATCAGAGCGGTAAACACCACCAGCACCATGATCCACCAGGAGTTGATGCGCTGGCGCAATTCCTGGTGCGCGTCGGCGCTCAGGCGGCTGCTCAGCAGCCACTGGCTGAGTGAGGCGATCACCAGCATGGCCAGCACCAGTAGCATGGCGGTGAGGGTGTTGGGTGTCAGTTCGAGCATGAACGGCAAGCCGATATCCATGGCTCAGGCTCCCTGGTTCAGTTGTTGATAGGCGCTCAGCAGCCGGCGCACACAGGTCAGGGCGCTGCCGGCGACCAGCACGATCAGCGCGACCCAGAGGATCTGGCCATTGCCGTCCCAGAGAAACTCCAGCGCCGAGGCCAGGCAGGCCAGGGTCAGCAGGGCCATGCGCTGTTGCTTGGCCATCGGCCCGCGAAAATCAGCCGGCAGGCCCAGCGATACGCCGAGTACCCGGATGTAGGCTGTCATCACCGCCAGCAGTGCGCCAAGCCAGGCCAGCCACATGGCCGAGGGATATTCCGGCAGGGCGAAGCCGCAGGCGACGATTAGCAGTGGATCGGCGATGCGATCAGGCACGTCGTTGAACAGCTCGCCAGCCGGGGTTTGCTTGCCGCCTTCCATTGCCACCATGCCGTCGAACAGGTTACACAGCAGCCGGCACTGGATCATCAACGCCGCCAGCACCAGCCACAGGGACCACAGGCCGCCGCTGCTGTATCCGGCGGCGATCAGCGCGGCGCCACCAGCAGCGGCGAACAGCACGCTGAGCACGGAAATCTGGTTCGGGGTCACCTGGCGTTGGCTGAGCCAGGCGGCGATACGGTTCATGATCCGCTGGTCGCGAATCTTCAGCGGACGGCGATTGGACGCTTCACTCATGGTTGGGCTCGCTGTGGGCGACAGAGTCGCGGGTTTGTTTGGCCAGACGCAGGGTCAGGTACAGGCAGAAGGCCAGGGCCAGACTGCTGGGTGGAATGATGGTGAGCCATAGGTTGGGCGTTTGCCCCAGGCTGTGAATCAGATACAGCAGGCTGCTGCTGACGCTGACAATCAGGCAGGGCGGTGCCAGCACCTTGATCAAGGGATGGTGAAATCGGTGGTAAAGGCGAGTGGCCAGGGCCGCCATGATCAAAGTGATCACCGCGCTGGCAGTGCCCTGCAGGGCGCCGGCCAGAACCGCCTGGGCAATGCCGACGCTCTGGTTGGCTAGCACTGCCCAGCCGCCCCAGAGCACGAACGCCAATGCGGCGGCGGGCAGGCGCTGGTCAGCGCTGGCATCCTTGCTGGGCATAAATCGTCATCCTTTGACTGCGGTGGGTTTTCAGAACTCGGGAGTATATAGCCTGTGCTCTCGGCTGTGCACTGCCTTGATCGGCTCGGGGTGTGATCGACTGCCCGATCCCGTTCATGGCTTTTGCTGGGGCGGTCGCGGAGGGCTATAGTCACAACTCCATAACCTTCTTCTCAAAACGCCGCGGCTCCTGGGCTTGTTGGCTTGAGAGTGCTGACCTGATTACAGGAGGTAATCCGTGCGTGTACTGATCCTTGCAACCTCGCTGCTGACGCTGAGTCTTGTCCAGGCCCATGCCCAGACCTTGTCGCCTTTGCCGGAACCCGGTCTGTGGCGCAGTGAGGCTACTACCCTGGTCAATGGCCAGGATGTTATCGCGGCCATGCGCGAGGCCCAGAAGCAAATGCTTAGCAGCCTGCCGGAAGAGTATCGGCTGGCGATGGAAGAAATGATGGGCGGTACCGACGATCTGGCGGTGGAGATGCAATGCATCACCGCTGAGGATGCCTCCAGCCTGATCGATCCGGCCTCGCTGATGGCGGAGATGCGCGAGGAAATGCCCAACTGCAATATGCAGATCAGTCAGGATGGGGCTTCCCGGTTGCGCTTTACCGGGCACTGCGAGCCGGGTGCCGATGATGGTTTTGTGGGCGACGTCCAAGGTGAACTGTTGATGGTCAGCAACCGGGAGATGCGTTCCAGTTTCACCGGCAAGGGGCGGCTCAATATCGACACTGATGATATTCCGCCAGGCATGGAAGGGCTGGAGAGCGGCCCGCTGGATATCCGTCAGACCGAGGTATCGGTATGGGTTGGCAGTGACTGCGGCGAGTTGGCGGAGATGTGAGTGCCAGCGATGGACGGTCCTGACCTTGGCGGGGGCGCAACTATACTGATCAAGAACCGGCACCCATAGCTCGTTAGGCCGGTAGGAGGTGAGTCAATGCGTTCTTTGCTTGTGGTAATGGCGCTGCTGTTCAGTGGCGCTGTGCTGGCCATGCATTGTCCGGCAGACATGGCCAGAATCGATAGCATTTTGCAGAGCAGCCCGCCCAGCGATCCGGTGGTGCTGGAGCAGGTCAAGGCGTTGCGCGAAGAAGGTGAAGCCTTGCACAACGCCGGCCGTCATAGCGAGTCGGTCAAGGTGCTGGGCAAGGCTTTGCAGATGCTGGAAGCCAGTCAGTAGCGGCTTTAGCCGCCAAACAGTGCCGGCTTCTCCCGCTCGCGGCGAGGGCCGCCAGCCGGCCGTGGCGCGCCGTCCTGGCGCTGCGGCTTGGCTGCCCGATTGCCGTTGACCTCGGTTCTGCGCGGTTTGTCCTGTGCCTGCTCATCGCGGCGGGGCGGTCGCTGACCGTTGCTTTGCCCTTGGCGCTTTTCATGCCGCGGCTTGTCATTGCGACCCTGACCGCGGGCCTGACCCTGTGGGCGCTGCCCACGTGGCTGACGCTCGGGGCGGTCGCTGTTGAGTTCGGCCTGGGCCGGCGGCTGGAAGTTCTGGTCGTCACCCTCTTCGATACGCTGACGGGTCATGCGCTCAATGGCCTTGAGCAGCTTTTCCTCATCCGGGCTGACCAGGGAAATCGCTTCACCGCTGCGCCCGGCCCGGCCGGTACGGCCGATGCGGTGCACATAGTCTTCAGCCACGTTGGGCAGTTCGAAATTGACCACATGCGGCAACTGGTCGATGTCCAGACCGCGGGCGGCGATGTCGGTGGCGACCAGCAGACGAATTTTGTTGGCCTTGAAATCGGCCAGGGCTTTGGTACGGGCGTTCTGGCTCTTGTTGCCATGGATCGCGGCGGCCGGCAGGCCGTTCTTTTCCAGGTACTCGGCCAAGCGGTTGGCGCCGTGCTTGGTGCGAGTGAACACCAGTACCTGCTCCCAGGCGCCCAAGGTTACCAGGTGCGCCAGCAGCGCACGCTTGTGACCGGAGGCGATGCGGAACACTTTCTGTTCGATGCGCTCGACCGTGGTATTCGGCGGGGTGACTTCGATGCGCGCCGGGTTGTGCAGCAGGCGGTTGGCCAGTTCGGTGATTTCCTTCGAAAAGGTCGCCGAGAACAGCAGGTTCTGGCGTTTGGCCGGCAGCTTGGCAATCACCTTTTTCACGTCGTGGATGAAACCCATGTCGAGCATACGGTCGGCTTCGTCGAGTACCAGAATTTCCACCTTGGACAGGTCGACCATTTTCTGGTTGGTCAAATCCAGCAGGCGGCCGGGGCAGGCGACCAGTACGTCGAGGCCGGGGGCGATGGCCTTGACCTGGGGGCTGGCGCCGACGCCGCCGAAAATGCAGGCGCTTTTCAGTGGCAGATCACGGGCATAGGTGAGGATGCTGTCATGCACCTGGGCTGCCAGTTCGCGGGTCGGAGTCAGAACCAGAGCGCGAACCTGACGCGGCGCGCGTTTGTGGTTGGCGTCCGGGTGGCCGCCAGGGAACAGCAGCTCCAGCAGCGGCAAGGAGAAACCGGCGGTCTTGCCGGTGCCAGTCTGGGCGGCAACCATCAGGTCGCGGCCTTCCAGTACGGCAGGGATCGCCTGCGCCTGGACGGGGGTCGGAGTGGAATAGCCGGTGGCGGCGACAGCGCTAACCAGCGCGTCGGACAGACCGAGAGAAGCAAAGGACATTCAGATAACCCTGTGATGGCCGATGCGAACGGGTTGTTCGTGCGGCCGGTGATGAAGGTCGCGGAGTTTAACAGATAACATGGACAAAGTGGCTGTCCGGTGATCGGTGGCCAGGGAGTCGCTGATTCAATCGAGCCTGGGCAGAGCTCGATTGAATCAGAGGTTCTGGCTTACTTGTTCAGGTTGCGCCACACCGCCAGACTCGGTTCGGCCTGATTGAGGGTGTAAAAGTGCAGGCCCGGTGCGCCGCCGTCGAGCAGGCGTTGGCACATGTCGCTGATTACGTCGGTGCCGAAGGCGACGATGCTGTCGCTGTCATCGCCGTAGGCTTCCAGTTGCTTGCGGATCCAGCGCGGAATCTCGGCGCCGCAGGCATCGGAGAAGCGCGCCAGCTTGCTGTAGTTGGTAATCGGCATGATGCCGGGCACGATCGGGATATCCACGCCGGCCTGGCGGACCCGGTCGACGAAGTGGAAGTAGCAGTCGGCGTTGAAGAAGTACTGGGTGATCGCGCTGTCGGCGCCGGCCTTGGCCTTGCGCACGAAGTTGGCCAGGTCATCCTCGAAGTTGCGGGCCTGGGGATGGGCTTCCGGGTAGGCGGCGACTTCAATAGTGAAGTGATCACCGGTCTCGGTGCGGATGAATTCGACCAGTTCGTTGGCGTAGCGCAGCTCGCCGGAGGCCTGACCCATGCCTGAGGGCAGGTCGCCACGCAGGGCGACAATACGCTTGATGCCGGCATCGCGGTACTGGTTGAGCAGGCTGCGCAGGTCGTCCTTGCTGTCGCCGACGCAGGACAGGTGCGGTGCGGTCGGCACTTTTACGTCGCCGTCCAGTTGCAGCACGGTGTTCAGCGTGCGGTCGCGGGTTGAGCCGCCGGCACCGTAGGTTACCGAGAAGAACTCGGGGTTGTGTGCCGCCAGCACATGGGCGGTGGCAATCAGTTTTTCATGTCCGGCGTCAGTCTTGGTCGGGAAAAACTCGAAGCTGACGGGCGCTTTGTTATGTGTGCTCATGCTCTGTCTCTATCGGGGCAGGGGCCTGGCGCACCAGGCCCGCTGCGGGTCAGTAGCGGTAATCGTCGGCCTTGAACGGCCCTTCGACGGTTACGCCGATGTAGTCGGCCTGGGTCTGGGTCAGGCGGGTGACGACGCCACCAAAGCCTTTGACCATTTCCAGCGCGACTTCTTCGTCGAGTTTCTTCGGCAACACTTCAACCCGCAGCTTGCTGGCCTTATCGGCAGCCGGCAGGTCGGCGAACTTCTCGCCATACAAGTGGATCTGGGCCAGTACCTGGTTGGCGAACGAGCCATCCATGATCCGGCTCGGGTGGCCGGTGGCGTTGCCGAGGTTCACCAGGCGGCCTTCGGCGAGCAGGATCAGGTAGTCGTCGTTGCTCGGGTCGAAGTTGTCCTTGCCGGTGCGGTGCAGCTTGTGTACCTGCGGCTTGACCTCTTCCCAGTGCCAGTTGGCGCGGGTGTAGGCAGTGTCGATTTCGTTGTCGAAGTGGCCGATGTTGCACACCACGGCGCGCTTTTTCAGCGCCTTGAGCATGTTGGCGTCACAGACGTTGACGTTGCCGGTGGTGGTGACGATCAGGTCGATCTTGCCCAGCAGTTCCTTGTTGATGCTGGCTTCGGTGCCGTCGTTGAGGCCGTTGTTGTAGGGCGAGACGACTTCATAGCCGTCCATGCAGGCTTGCATGGCGCAGATCGGGTCGACTTCGCTGACCTTGACGATCATGCCTTCCTGGCGCAGCGAGGCGGCCGAGCCCTTGCCCACGTCGCCATAGCCGATGACCAGGGCCTGCTTGCCGGACAGCAGGTGGTCGGTGGCGCGCTTGATGGCGTCGTTGAGGCTGTGGCGGCAGCCGTACTTGTTGTCGTTCTTGCTCTTGGTCACCGAGTCGTTGACGTTGATCGCCGGGACTTTGAGGGTGCCTTTTTTCAGCATGTCGAGCAGGCGGTGGACACCGGTGGTGGTTTCTTCGGTGATGCCGTGAATGCGCTCGAGCATTTGCGGGTATTTGTTGTGGAGGATTTCGGTCAGGTCGCCGCCATCATCCAGAACCATGTTGGCGTCCCAGGGCTGGCCGTCCTTGAGGATGGTCTGCTCGATACACCATTCGTACTCTTCTTCGGTTTCACCTTTCCAGGCGAATACCGGGATGCCGGCAGCAGCGATGGCGGCGGCGGCCTGGTCCTGGGTGGAGAAGATGTTGCATGATGACCAGCGCACTTCGGCACCCAGGGCGGTGAGGGTTTCGATCAGTACCGCAGTCTGGATGGTCATGTGGATACAGCCAAGGATTTTGGCGCCCTTGAGCGGCTGTTCGCCGGCGTATTTGCGGCGCAGGCCCATCAGTGCCGGCATTTCCGATTCGGCGATGATGATTTCCCGGCGACCCCAGGCGGCCAGGCTGATGTCGGCGACTTTGTAGTCGGTAAAGTTTTCGTTCATAACTGCACTCATGCGGTTTCTCCATTCGTTTGTGCGAATGGGCGCGGTTGTTTCTCATCTGCCCCGGACCGAGCCTGACGACCAATGTCGCTGCAGCGCCCCTCGGTTGGGGTGTATTGCAAACTGTGTGCGGTGGCTGTTGTACGGATTGCTTGTCGTTACAATTCCACCGTTTGCGTAGCACTGATTGAATCAATAAGCGTGCCTGCGGCATTGCCAGTCACCTGTTCCGGACATGCTACAAGCACATCCCTGTGCGCTCGGCGATGCCCATCCCTGGGCATCGACGGTCCAGAACAGGTGACTGGCAACACCGCCTGCAGTCCTGTGCAGTCAATCAGTGCTCCACCTTCTTCTTTGTGTCGGATGAAACCATGCCCCCAGCTTCACCCTTCAAACTTCTGTCTCTCTGCATTCTGGGTCTGACCCTGAGTGCCTGTAGCAATCAGGTCGACCCCAACTCGCCGGAAGGCCAGCGTCAGGCGGCCTTCAAGCAGATTCTCGGTCACAGCGAGCCGCTGGGCGGCATGCTGCTGGGGCGCGTTGCCTTCGACGGCGAGGCCTTTGCCGCGCATGCCGAAGGGTTGGTCGAGCTGATCGACGCACCCTGGGCGCATTTCCCCGAACCGGGCGAGTCAAACCAGCGCAACGCCTCGCGTCCAGAGATCTGGTCCGACCCCGAAGGCTTTGCCGCTGCCATCGACGCCTACAAGTCAGCGGTCAATGAGCTGGCTGCTGTTACCCGTGAGGGTGTCGACAGCCTTGACCAGGTGCGCCAGCCGCTGACCGCCGTACAGCAGGCCTGCAAGGCCTGTCACGACGACTACCGCCGTTAAACCATGCGTGGAAGTGCCTACCCGGCCTCGTTGCTTCAGCAGCCCGTCATTGCGAAGGCCGCCAGGCCTGTGGCAATCCAGACCAGGGTGCGGTTTACGCTGTGGTCTGGATTGCCAATGGCGAGGGGCGCTTACAGTTCAGCGCGAAGCGCTTCGGCCTTGTCGGTCTTTTCCCACGGGAAGGCGGTGAAGGTGTCGCCGTTCACGCTCATCTCGTAGGGGTTGCGGCCGAAGTGGCCGTAGGCGGCGGTGGCCTTGTACATCGGGTGCAGCAGGTCGAGCATGCGGGTAATTGCGTAGGGCCGCAGGTCGAAGTGCTGGCGTACCAGTTGGATGATCTTGTCGTCGCTGATCTTGCCGGTGCCGAAGGTGTTGATCGATACCGAGGTCGGCTGGGCGACGCCGATGGCGTAGGACACCTGGATTTCGCACTTGTCGGCCAGACCGGCGGCGACGATGTTCTTGGCTACGTAGCGGCCGGCATAGGCGGCGCTGCGGTCAACCTTGGACGGGTCCTTGCCGGAGAAGGCGCCGCCACCGTGGCGGGCCATGCCGCCGTAGGTGTCGACGATGATCTTGCGTCCGGTCAGGCCACAGTCACCGACCGGTCCGCCGATCACGAATTTGCCGGTCGGGTTGATGTGGAACTGGGTGTCGGCGTGCAGCAGTTCAGCTGGGATCACGTGCTTGACGATCAGCTCCATTACCGCTTCGCGCAAGTCGCTCTGGCTGACGTCCGGGTTGTGCTGGGTCGACAGGACGATGGCGTCGATGCCAACCACCTTGCCGGCGTCGTAGCGGCAGGTGACCTGTGACTTGGCGTCTGGGCGCAGCCACGGCAGCAGGCCGCTCTTGCGGGCTTCGGCCTGGCGCTCGACCAGGCGGTGGGCGAAGGTAATCGGAGCTGGCATCAGCACGTCGGTTTCGTTGCTGGCATAGCCGAACATCAGGCCCTGATCGCCCGCGCCCTGGTCTTCGGGCTTCTGCCGGTCGACGCCCTGGGCGATGTCCGGTGACTGTTTGCCGATGATGTTGATCACGCCGCAGGTGGCGCCGTCATAGCCGACATCGGAGGAGGTGTAGCCGATATCCATGATGACGTTGCGCACCAAGTCTTCCAGATCGATCCAGGCGCTGGTGGTGATTTCACCGCCGACGATGGCTACGCCGGTTTTGACCATGGTTTCGCAGGCTACCCGGGCGAATTTGTCTTCGGCCAGGATGGCGTCGAGCACCGCGTCGGAAATCTGGTCAGCGAGCTTGTCCGGATGTCCTTCGGAAACGGATTCGGAAGTGAAAATCGAGTAATCGCTCATAGCAATATCCTTTCCTCTGCGGGCGGATGGTTGGCAAATTGTTGGATCTGGATCTGGAAACCGTTGCGCAGCCCCAGGTACAGGCTGGCCCCGGCGCTGAGTCCGGCGTCTTGCGCCCAATGGCTGAGGTCGTCCTGGTCGAAGCCCAGCCACAGGTCGCCGCAACTGTCGCGTACCCAGCTCTGGTCGTGGCTGCACAGTTCGGTCAGGATCAGGCTGCCACCGGGTTTGATCAGGCTGGCAAAGCGTTTGAGCGCTTCGGCCGGGGCCGGCATGTGGTGCAGCACCATGTTGCAGACCAGGCAGTCGGCCAGGGGCAGGTTCTGGGGCGTCAGGGCGTCGGCGAGCAGGCAGTCGACGTTGGCAAGCCCGGCTTCGCGGCAGTGCTGGCTGGCCCGTTCAAGCATTGACGGGGCGTTGTCCAGGGCGATCACCCGTTCGAAACGGGCGGCCAGGTCGGGCAGAAAGCCGCCCTCGCCGGGGCCGACTTCAATCGCCAGGGTGCGGGCGTCGGCCGCGAGGCTGTCGAGCAGGCCCAGCAGCGGCTCCCGGTAGAGGCCGAAATGGGCAATCAGGTCCTGTTGGGCTGGGGTGCCATCGTTGAAGCGGCTGAAGAACTGGCGTGACAGTTCGGCGCGTTGGGCGTGCACGGTGTCGATGGCGGCTTGCAGTCCCGGGTCCAGCGTCACAGCGTCGAGCCCGGCCAGCAGTTGTTCGTGCAGGGCGCGCCAGTGGTTGTCACCCTGCGGCAGGCTGCGACGATAAAAGATCGAGTTGCCTTCCCGGCGGGTGCTGACCAGTCCGGCGTTGGCCAGAATCTTGAGGTGGTGACTCATGCCGGACTGGCGCACGGCGAAGATCTGCGCCAGTTCCAGTACCCCGAAAGAGTCGTTGCGCAGGGCGCGCAGGATGTCCAGGCGCAGGCTGTCGCTGGCTGCCTTGCAGAAGTTGGCCAGGAGGTCGACGGGCGAGGTGTGGCCCGGGTGGGCGACAAGTTGCGCATGTTGAGTCATGGCGGGCAGTGTAGAGGGCTGCGCTGACGCTCGCAAGACCTATATCAAAAAACTTTGATATAGGTCGATAAGTGGTCTCCATTCGTCTGCCGGGTGGCAGGTGGTTGCCGGGTCGGCGGGGTTTTCGTTGCCCAGCAACGTCATTTGCGCGAAAATGCTCGGCTTTGCAGGCCGGCTCACTCGGCCCTTGATCTTGCTCAGTCAACCACAGGAGTTGCCCATGTCCAGCCGTCGTGACCGCGCCAATGCCATTCGTGCCCTCAGCATGGATGCCGTGCAGAAAGCCAAGAGCGGCCACCCGGGAGCGCCCATGGGCATGGCGGATATCGCCGAGGTGCTGTGGCGTGATTATATGAAACACAATCCGGTCAACCCGCAGTGGGCTGACCGTGACCGCTTCGTGCTGTCCAACGGGCATGGCTCGATGCTGATCTATTCGCTGTTGCACCTGACTGGCTATGACCTGTCGGTCGATGATTTGAAAAACTTCCGCCAGTTGCACAGCAAGACCCCGGGTCACCCCGAATACGGTTACACCCCGGGTGTGGAAACTACCACCGGTCCGCTGGGTCAGGGCGTTGCCAATGCCGTGGGTTTTGCCATTGCCGAGAAGGTGCTGGCAGCGCAGTTCAACCGTGACGGCCATGACATTGTTGATCACTTCACCTATGTGTTCCTCGGCGATGGCTGCATGATGGAAGGCATTTCCCATGAGGTCTGCTCGCTGGCCGGCACCTTGGGTCTGGGTAAGCTGTTGGCTTTCTATGACGACAACGGCATCTCCATCGATGGGGAGGTCGAGGGCTGGTTCACCGACGATACGCCCAAGCGTTTCGAGGCTTACGGTTGGCAGGTGATTCGCAATGTTGACGGTCATGATGCCGACGAGATCAAGACCGCCATCGAGACTGCGCGCAAGAATACCCAGCAGCCGACGCTGATCTGCTGCAAGACCGTGATCGGCTTCGGTTCGCCGAACAAGCAGGGCAAGGAAGAATGCCACGGTGCGCCGCTGGGCGATGATGAGATCGCCGCGACCCGTGAAGCGCTGAACTGGCCGCATGCGCCGTTCGAGATTCCCGAGAGCATTCGGGCTGAGTGGGATGCCCGCGCAGCTGGCGCCGAGCGTGAAGCCGAGTGGAATAGCCGTTTTGCTGCCTATCAGCAGGCTTACCCGGAGCTGGCAGCCGAGTTCAAGCGCCGCCTGGCCGGTGAGCTGCCGGCTGATTTTGCCGACAAGGCCGCAGCTTATGTTGCCGAGGTGGCTGCCAAGGGCGAGACCATCGCCAGCCGCAAGGCCAGTCAGAACAGCCTCAATGCCTATGGCCCGCTGCTGCCGGAATTGCTCGGCGGTTCGGCTGATCTGGCCGGTTCCAACCTGACCCTGTGGAAGGGCTGCAAGGGGGTCGAGGCCGGTGATGCCGACGGTAACTACCTGTTCTACGGTGTGCGCGAGTTCGGTATGAGCGCGATCATGAACGGTATCGCCCTGCACGGCGGGTTCATCCCCTATGGTGCGACCTTCCTGATCTTCATGGAATACGCGCGCAACGCGGTACGCATGTCGGCACTGATGAAACAGCGGGTGCTTTATGTGTTCACCCATGACTCCATCGGTCTGGGCGAAGACGGCCCGACCCACCAGCCGATCGAGCAACTGGCCAGCCTGCGCGGCACCCCGAACCTGGATACCTGGCGCCCGGCCGATGCGGTCGAGTCGGCAGTAGCCTGGAAGTACGCGATCGAGCGTGCCGACGGCCCCAGTGCGCTGGTGTTCTCACGCCAGAACCTGCCGCACCAGAGCCGCAGTGCCCAGCAACTGGCGGATATCGCTCGCGGTGGTTACATCCTCAAGGACTGCGCCGGTGAGCCGGAACTGATCCTGATCGCCACTGGCTCGGAAGTCGGGCTGGCGGTGGACGCGTTCGATAAGCTGAGCGCCGCTGGCCGTCAGGTCCGTGTGGTGTCGATGCCCTCGACCAGCGTGTTCGATCAGCAGGACGCCGCATACAAGCAACAGGTGCTGCCGCTGGAAGTCGGCGCGCGCATCGCTATCGAAGCCGCGCATACCGACTTCTGGTACAAGTACGTCGGCCTCGACGGCCGCATCATCGGCATGCAGAGCTTCGGTGAGTCTGCGCCGGCGCCGGCGCTGTTCGAGGAGTTCGGTTTTACCCTCGACAATGTTCTGGCCGCAGCCGAAGAGCTGCTGGAAGACTGACAAGCCGTTTGCGGCGAAGGCTGAAGGCCTCGTTTGCTGACGGGGCTTTCAGCGTTCAGCCTGCAGCCACGAGTGCAGCGAATGATACCCACTGATCACCAGCCTTTTCGCATTGCCCTCAACGGCTACGGCCGGATTGGCCGCTGCGTGCTGCGTGCGTTGCATGAGCGCGGCGGTGACGGCCTGCAGATCGTGGCGCTGAATGATCTGGCCGATCAGGCCAGCATCGAATACCTGACCCGTTTCGATTCGACCCATGGGCGCTTTCCTGGTGAGGTAAGCGTGGATGGCGATTGCCTGCATATCAATGGCGATTGCGTGAAGGTGTTGCGTGAGCAGCATCCGGAAGGGGTCGACTGGGCGGCTCTGGGGGTGGATCTGCTGCTGGAGTGTTCGGGCCAGTACACCACCCGCGAGGAGGCCCTGCGTTTTGCCCATGCCGGGGTGCCGCGTGTACTGTTTTCACAGCCGATGGCCAATGAGCAGGCGGTCGATGCGACGGTGGTCTATGGGGTCAATCATCAGCAATTGGATGCTTCGCAGCGGCTGGTGTCGAATGCTTCATGTACGACCAATTGCGGGGTGCCGCTGCTCAAGCTGCTGAATGAGCGTGTGGGGCTGGAGTATGTGTCGATCACGACCATCCATTCGGCGATGAACGATCAGCCGGTGATCGATGCCTACCATCATGATGATCTGCGTCGTACCCGCTCGGCGTTTCAGTCGGTGATTCCGGTGTCGACCGGCTTGGCGCGGGGGATTGAGCGGTTGTTGCCGGAGCTGGCCGGGCGGATTCAGGCCAAGGCGATCCGGGTGCCGACGGTGAATGTGTCGGCGTTGGACATCACCTTGCAAACTGCTCGTGATACCACCGCTGAGGAGATCAATGAGTTGCTCAGGGCGGCGGCAGGCGCTGAGTTTGTCGGGTTGCTGGACTATACCGAGCTGCCGCATGCCAGTTGCGATTTCAACCATGATCCGCATTCGGCGATTGTCGATGGCAGTCAGACCCGGGTGTCGGGGCCGCGGATGGTGAATCTGCTGGTGTGGTTCGATAACGAGTGGGGTTTTGCCAACCGGATGCTGGATGTGGCGGGATATTGGTTGCGGCGCTGCGGGCCAGAAGGCTGAGCCTGCTTGGGCCAAGAGTTTTGTTGCTGTCAGGTTCGTGCATG
Organism: Halopseudomonas phragmitis; assembly: GCF_002056295.1. NCBI lineage: Bacteria > Pseudomonadati > Pseudomonadota > Gammaproteobacteria > Pseudomonadales > Pseudomonadaceae > Halopseudomonas > Halopseudomonas phragmitis. The sequence goes on from NZ_CP020100.1 coordinate 1,547,969, forward strand.
GTGCCATTGCCGTTAGCCGGTCATGGACACGCTGCAAGTACGTCCCTGTAAGCTCGGCGATAGCCATCCCTGGCTATCGACGGTCCATGACCGGCTAACGGCAACGGCCCTTTCAGGGCTGCATTGTTGCTTCAGGTTTGTGGTCCAGTGAAGACTTTGTAGCTGACTAGTTTGAAATTTTTGATTCAAGGAGCCAGAAATGAGCGTATTGACCATGCAGGAGCTGGATCTCAAAGGCCAGCGGGTGCTGATTCGTGAAGATCTGAACGTGCCGGTCAAGAACGGCAAGGTGGCCAGTGATGCGCGTATCGTCGCGTCCTTGCCGACCATCAAGCTGGCGCTGGAGAAGGGCGCGGCAGTGATGGTCTGTTCGCACCTGGGGCGGCCGGAAGAAGGCGTGTTCAGTGAGGAGAACAGCCTGGCACCGGTAGCGGCCTACCTGAGCGAGGCGTTGGGTCGTGAGGTGCCGCTGGTTCGCGATTATCTGGATGGCGTTGCAGTGCAGCCCGGTGAGCTGGTGCTGCTGGAGAACGTACGCTTCAACAGCGGTGAGAAGAAGAATACCGATGAGCTGGCGCAGAAATATGCGGCGCTTTGTGATGTGTTTGTGATGGATGCCTTTGGTACTGCGCACCGGGCTCAGGGTTCGACCCATGGGGCGGCGAAGTTTGCCAAAGTGGCCTGTGCCGGCCCGCTGCTGGCGGCTGAGCTGGAGGCGCTGGCCAAGGCACTGGACAAGCCGGCGCGGCCGATGCTGGCGATTGTCGCAGGCTCCAAGGTGTCGACCAAGCTGGATGTGCTCAATGCTCTGGCTGAGAAGTGCGATCAGTTGATTGTTGGCGGTGGTATCGCCAATACCTTCCTTGCGGCTGCTGGCTACAAGGTTGGCAAGTCGCTGTATGAGGCTGATCTGGTGGATACCGCCAAGGCCATCGCGGCCAAGGTCAGCGTGCCGCTGCCGACTGATGTGGTGGTGGCCAAGGAGTTTGCCGAAAGCGCTGAGGCGACAGTCAAAGCGATTGCCGATGTAGCCGATGACGACATGATTCTGGATATCGGGCCGCAAACCGCCAAGATCTTTGGCGAGATGCTCAAGGCTTCCGGTACCATTTTGTGGAATGGCCCGGTTGGCGTGTTCGAGTTCGACCAGTTTGGCAACGGTACCAAGGTGCTGGCCGAGGCGATTGCCCAAAGCCCGGCGTTTTCGATTGCCGGTGGTGGCGATACCCTGGCAGCAATTGACAAGTATGGCGTAGCTGAGCGGATTTCCTATATTTCTACTGGTGGCGGTGCGTTCCTCGAGTTTGTCGAGGGCAAGGTGTTGCCGGCGGTCGAGATTCTGCAGCAGCGCGCACGATAAACCGAGTTCCGACATTTAAACGGAGAGACAACCCATGGCTCTGATCAGTCTGCGCCAAATGCTGGACCACGCTGCCGAGTTCGGCTACGGCGTCCCGGCGTTCAACGTCAATAACCTGGAGCAGGTCCGCGCCATCATGGAAGCGGCCTCTAATACCGACTCACCAGTTATCCTGCAGGCTTCGGCCGGTGCGCGCAAATATGCCGGTGCGCCGTTCCTGCGCCACATGATTCTCGCGGCGATTGAAGAGTTTCCGCATATTCCGGTGTGTATGCACCAGGATCACGGTACTAGCCCGGCAGTATGCCAGCGTTCGATTCAATTGGGCTTTTCCTCGGTGATGATGGATGGTTCGCTGGGAGAGGACGGCAAGACCCCGACCGATTACGAATACAATGTTCGGGTAACCCGTCAGGCGGTCGAGATGGCTCATGCCTGTGGCGTTTCGGTCGAAGGTGAACTGGGCTGTCTGGGTAGCCTGGAAACCGGCATGGCCGGTGAAGAAGATGGCATCGGTGCTGAGGGCGTGCTGGATCACAGTCAGATGCTGACTGATCCGGAAGAGGCGGCTGATTTCGTCAAGCAGACCCATGTCGATGCGCTGGCGATTGCCATTGGAACCAGCCACGGGGCTTACAAGTTCACCCGGCCACCGACTGGCGACATCCTGGCAATCGACCGGATCAAGGCGATCCATGCGCGGATCCCCAATACTCACCTGGTTATGCACGGCTCCAGCTCGGTACCTCAGGAGTGGCTGGCGGTGATCAACGAGTTCGGTGGTGAGATTCCTGAAACCTATGGGGTGCCGGTCGAGGAAATCGTTGAGGGTATCAAGCACGGTGTGCGCAAGGTCAATATTGATACTGACCTGCGCCTGGCTTCTACCGGTGCGGTGCGTCGTTTCCTGGCCGAGAATCCTAGCGAGTTCGATCCGCGCAAGTTCCTGAGCAAGACCGTCGATGCTATGCGCGACATCTGTATGGCGCGTTATGAAGCCTTTGGCTGTGCTGGCCAGGCCTCGAAGATCCGCCCGGTTTCGCTGGAAAAGATGTTCGAGCGTTATGCGGCCGGTGAGCTGGAGCCCAAGGTCAACTGAACCCTGGTGGGGCGCCGTTCGGCGCCCCGTTCTTATCCCCCCTATTCAGGTTTTGTCCGATGCATCCCAGCGATGATGACGCCGATGAGGCGTTCACCCACGACAAACTGCTCGAAGCTATCGAAAACCAGTTGGCGGCCAATCAGCCCCCGGCTACTCAGGCAACCCTGAACAAGCTGACATTGGTGGGCTACAGCCGCGAAGACGCGCTCGATCTGATGGTCCAGGTACTGGCCCACAGCATCGGGCTGATGCTCGAGACTGACCAGCCATTCGATCTGGCTGCTTACGAGCAGGCGCTGCGCAATCTGCCGGAGCTGCCCGAGGCGCAGGACTGAGTCTTACATATCGCGTTACAGCGCATGGCGTGCATGGCATCGCCGAGCTTGGCAGACTGCTTTTTTCGGGAATAACAACATGACCTTGTTATCAATTCTGCGTGTAATTTTGTTTTATTTGCTGGCGGTTGTTGTGGCCAGCGTGCTCGGGACCCTGGTCCAGACGCAATTCAATCTGGCGGCGCTGCGCCTGATCGGGACCGATATCCCGGTGGGGTTGTGGTTGTCGACCACGCTGGCTGATTTGCGTGGGTTCACCCCCATTTTTGCCATGATGGTCGCCGTCACCCTGCTGCTGGCCTTGCCGGTGGCGGCCGGGCTGGGGCGGATCTTCAAGCCCTGGCGCGGGGTGTTGTTCTTCCTGGCGGGCGCGGTGGGCATCAAGGTGGCGTTTGATATCGCCGACTACCTGTTGCCGATGCCGACCTTTATCGCCGCGACCCGTGGTTTAGCTGGGTTGCTGGCGATGATGGTGGCAGTCGGAATTGGCAGCGCGTTGTTCGGCCGGCTGACCCGACCCACGAATAAGCGTGGCCTGCGGGTACTAGGTTAATAGCAGGCTCCAGGGGCTACCCAGAATTCCCTGACTACACAATGGAGAGTAGCGATGAAACGCCGTACACAGATGACGTTGATCAGTCTTGGGATGAGCGCTGCATTGGCTGTTCAGGCGGCCGACTACCGGATCGAGACCGTCGCTCAAGGGCTGAACCACCCTTGGTCGCTGGCGTTTCTGCCGGATGGGCGGATGCTGGTGACCGAACGCACCGGGCAACTGCGTCTGATCGATGCCCAGGGCAATCTGCAGGCCGAACCGCTGAGCGGTGTGCCGGAGGTCTATGTCGAGCGCCAGGCCGGGCTGTTCGAGGTGGCGCTTGACCCCGAGTTCGCCGAAAACCAGCGGCTGTTTCTCAGCTATGCCTGCGGCACTGAAAGCGCCAACAATACCTGTTTGGCCAGTGCGCGGCTGACCGACACCGGATTGGAGCAGGTCAATGAGCTCTTTCGTGCCGAATTCGCCAAGCGCGGTGGTGCCCATTATGGTGGGCGGATCGCTTTCCTGCCTGACCACACCCTGATCCTGACCTTGGGTGATGCCTTTATCCACCGCGAAGAAGCGCAGAATCCGGCCAATCATCTGGGAGCCATTGTGCGTCTGCACCGCGACGGCTCAGTGCCTGAGGATAACCCCTTCGTTGGCCAGGAGGGTGCCCGCCCGGAGCTTTACAGCATTGGCCATCGCAATGTTCAGGGGCTGGTCTGGGATGCAGAGCAGCAGCGCTTGCTGGCCCATGAGCATGGTCCGCGCGGTGGTGATGAGCTGAACCTGATTGAGCCGGGGCTCAACTATGGCTGGCCAAAGATCACCTATGGTGTGGATTACAGTGGTGCGGTAATCAGCCCCTATACCGAGATGGATGGCATGCAGCAGCCACTGGTGCAGTGGACGCCATCAATCGCCCCCTCCGGGATGACACTGTATCGCGGCGAGCAATTTCCTGCCTGGGAGGGAAATCTGCTGATTGGCGCCCTGGCCGGGCAGCATGTGCGTCGGGTGGTACTGGAAGGTAATCAGGTGACTGAGCAGGAGTCGCTGTTCGGTGAGCTGGGTGTGCGTATTCGTGATGTACGTACCGCTGCTGATGGTTCGCTGTATCTGCTGACCGACAGCCCGCAAGGGCAGGTGCTGCGGGTCAGCGCGCCTTAACGTCGGCTTTTTCAGCGGCGCTCTGGTTGCTCAATGTGGCATCGGCGTAGAGCTGGATGCCGCTGCGGCCACTGCGCTTGCGTTGGTACATGGCCTGATCGGCATAGCGCATCAGTGTTTCGGCGTCTGGCCAGTGGCCGTCGCTAAGGCTGATGCCTATGCTGGCTCCAACATTGATCTGGCCATGCTCGATATCGATCGGCAGGCTCAATGCTTCCTCCAGGCGCTCTCCCAGTCTCAGGGCGTCTTCCTGATCCTGAATACCTTCACTGACCAGAATGAATTCGTCGCCACCGAGCCGGGCGATCAGGTCAGCTTCGCGCGCGCAATCCTTGAGCCGTTGGGCCACCTGGCACAAGACCTGATCACCACTTTCGTGCCCGAGCTGATCGTTGATGGCTTTGAAGTCATTCAAATCGATCAGCACCAGCGCCAGTAGTTCCTTGTGGCGCTGGGTTCGCTGCAGCGCCTGGTGCAGATGATTTGCCAGGGCCGAGCGGTTGGCCAGCCTGGTCAGGGGATCTTGCATGGCCAGTTCGGCCAGACGAGCGTTGGCTGCCTCCAGCGCCTGGGTGCGCTCGGCAACGCGCTGCTCCAGTACCCGCTCCTGTTGTTGCAGGGCCTTGACTACCTGCTTCTGGGCGGCCAGCGCCGAGCTTTGGGCCAGTTCCTTCTGCCGCTTGAGCTCATTGAAGCGTGCTGCCAGCCCCAGTGACAACAACAGCATTTCCAGCGCCGAGCCGACCTGCATGGCATAGACGGTGACGAAGTTGGAGGGGATCAGGCCGAAATTGCGCAGGGCCAACATGCTGGCGCCGATCAACAGCATCAGCCAGGCCAGGACGAAGATGCCGGCACCGGGAACCCTTTGCAGCATGCAACTCAGGCCGCAGGCGAACAACAGGGCGGAAACTAACAGACCTGCCATCGACATCAGTTGCAGCGCGGTCTGGACCGGAACCACCAGATTGAGCAGGGTGATACTGGCGGCCAGGGTGGCGGCAATGGTTAGTACCTGGTGCCAGCGCGGTGCCCATCGGGCGGTATTGAGAAAAGCCTGGGCAAACAGCAAGGCGATGGTCGACGCGAACGTCAGGCTGACCGGCAACACCCGGTTTCCGGGTTCGCCGCTGTTGGGCCACAGATAATGCGGGCCAAGACCGTTGATGGCCATGGCGCCTGCAGCGAAGCTGAAAACAAACAGCACGTAGAGCAGGAAAGAACGCTCGCGCAAAACCATGAACAGCAACAGGTTGTAACCGCCCAGAGCCAGCAGCATGCCAAAGTAGATGGCCAGAATCACATAGCTGGTGTTGCTTTGAAGGCGGAAGGCTTCGGCTTGCCACAGCGAGCCATCCAGGGTCATGCTGCCTTCGGAGCGGACCCGCAATAGCACCAGGCGCTGCTCGCCGGGTTCCAGGCGCAGCTTGAAGATCGGGGTGCGGTGCGGAAAGTCGCGCTCGGCGTAACGGGGCACATCGCCGGCGAGCTGTGTTTCCAGGCCGCTTGGACCATGGCTGTAGAAGTGGATCTGGTCGAGTGACGGATAGTTCAGCTCAAGCACCCAGTCGGTGCCGTACAGCGCTTCGGAGCTTAGGCTCAGGGCCAGCCATACTGTGTCGCGGGTATAGCCGAAATTAATGTCGCGGCGTTCGGTGATGCTGTGGAAGTGTTCGAGCTGGGCCAGCGCCTGGTCATGGTCCAGGTTCTCGCTGTCGCGCAGGTAGCGGATATGCGCTTTGAGGTTGATGCGGCTTTCGCTGCCATCGACCACCAGCGGTGCTGGCTCCATTGTCCGGGCTTGCAGGCCCAGGGCAGGCAGTGCAAATAGCACAAACAGCCATAGCAGGCTTGTGGTGATGCGCCAGGCTTCCTGCGGCGCTTGCAAAACACGGGGCCACTCAGCGTGGCTGTCGATTGAACTCATATGGCCTGTGCAGCTTGCATCCCTGGAAACTACTGCCACTACCCGCCAAGCGCGAGCTCAACCGAGCTCCCGGTCAGGTGAGTGTTGGGTGATTGGCAGACTGATGGCTTGACTATAGGTGGCACAATGGCTGCTCGTCAAACCACTTGGTGGGCATCCGCTGTGGAGCCGACCAAAGGCAAGCGCCGGCCCTAGGGCCTTTACAGCGGCCAGATCCACAGCAACATGGGGATGCTGACCAGCACCACGATGATCTCCATTGGCAGCCCCAGGCGCCAGTAGTCGCTGAAGCGAAATCCCCCCGGCCCGAGGATCAGGGTGTTGTTCTGATGGCCGATAGGGGTCAGAAATGCGCAGGAGGCACCGATGGCCACTGCCATCAGGAAGCTGTCCGGGTTGACCCCCAGCTGACTGGCCACGCTCAAGGCGATCGGGCACATGACGGCCGCCGTGGCGGCGTTGTTCATGAAGTCGGACAGGGTCATGGTGACTATCAGTACCAGGGCCAGGGCGATGACCGGGCTACCCTGAGCCAGGTGTTCGAGCAGAGTCTTGGCCAGCAGGTCGGCTGCGCCGGTGTGAGCCATGGCCGCGGCCAGCGGTAGCAGGGCGCCGAGCAGCACGATGATTGGCCAGTCGATGGCGTCATACACGCGGCGCAGCGGCAACACGCCGGTGAGCATGTAGCCGAGCACTCCGGCGGTGAAGGCCAAGGCGGCCGGGAGCAGGCCGAAGGCGGCCAGGGCGATGGCGCCGAGCATGATGCCAATCGCGGTCAGGGCTTTGCGCCGGTTGGGAATCAGTATGCTGCGCTGGGCCAGCGGAATGCAGCCGTATTCACTGGCGAAGCCGCTGATGGCGTCGGTTGGGCCCTGCATCAACAGCACATCGCCGGCGGCCAGTTCGGTCCAGCGCAGCCGCCGAATCGAGCGATGACCTTGGCGCGAGATGGCCAGTAGGTTGATGCCGAAGCGGGTGCGGATCTGTACGTCGCTGGCGCTGCGCCCGAGCAACAGCGAACTGGGCTGGACCACCAGTTCCTGCAAGGCGATTTCTTCATGGCGTTTGGGCTTGCCCGATTCGGGCGCCGAGTCGTCGGCGGACTCGGGTTCAGGGTTGGGGCGGGCTTGAGCATCGTTGTTGTCCGGGTCTTCGGCCTCCGGCGGTACAGCTTCTTCGAGCTTGAGGCCGAGCCGGGTTAGAACCGTGCCGAGCCCTTCGGGGTCGGCCTCGATAACCAGAATGTCATCGACCCGCAGAGTCCGGCTGGAGTAGGGCGCGGTGACCCGGAAGTCGTTGCGTACCATGCCGACGATCTGGGCGTCGACTTCGTCCAGCCATTGCTCGACTTCACCGAGGGTCTTGCCGACCGCCTTGCTGTCGGCGCTGATGTGCACTTCAGTCAGGTAGGTGCCGGTGTCAAAGCTGGCTGCATCGCTTTGCGGGCGGTGGGGGACCAGCCAGCGGGCACCAATCACCGCGAACAGGACGCCGACCAAGGCTACCGCCACCCCGACCGGGGAAAAGTCGAACATGGCGAAGCCGGTGCCGGTCTGTTCGGCCCTGAACCCGGCGACAATCAAATTGGGTGGGGTGCCGATCAGGGTGGTCATGCCACCAAGGATGGTGCCGAAGGCCAGGGGCATCAGCACCTTGCCAGGCGGGATGCCCTGACGCTGGGCCAGTTGCATGGCGATCGGCATCAGCAAGGCCATGGCGCCGACATTGTTCATAAAGGCCGAGAGCAGCGCGCCGAGCAGGGTCAGGGCAGCGCAGCCGAGCAGCACGCCGCCATTCTTGGGCAATACCCGCTGGGCCATGGCCTCGACGGCGCCGGTGGTCTGCAGGCCCTGACTGAGGATCAGGACTGCCGCGACCGTGATCACGGCCGGGTGAGCAAAGCCGTTGAATGCCTGTTCGCTGGGAGTCAGGCCGCTCAGTACACAGGCCAGCAACGCCGCCAGCGCCACTACATCATGTCGCAACCGGCCTGAGAGAAACAGGGCAACAGTGATGCCGAGAATGGCAAATACCAATAGCTGATCCAGGTTCATCCTTGCTCCTTGTCTGGCCTTGGCAGGCTATCGCTGATAGGGCCTCAGAGCAGTCTTACCTTGAAGCGACGGCCTTTGATCTTGCCGGCTTCCAGGCTTTGTAACGCAGTTTTGGCCAAATCCCAGCGGATTGCCACCAGAGCCTGGAAGTCGCTGATGCTGATCTTGCCGATGGCGTCGGCCGGCAGGCCGGCCTCGCCGGTCAGCGCACCCAACAGGTCACCGGGGCGGACCTTGTCCTTGCGTCCGCCGGCAATCGCCAGGGTCCGCATGGGCGCGAGCAGGGGGCTATCGAGGTAATCCGGCAGGCGTTCCAGTGGTTGCCAGTCCAGCGGTGCGCCAAGCTGTTCTTCTATCGCCCGGGCCCGGCCGAGTTCGCGCGCGGCCACCAGGCTCAGGGCCAGCCCCGGTTGGCCAGCCCGGCCGCTACGACCAATACGGTGGGTATGCACGGCCGGGTCGGGTGACAGCTCGACATTGATCACTGCCGCTACGCCTTCGACGTCGATCCCTCGGGCGGCCACATCGGTGGCTACCAGTACGCTGCAGCTTTGATTGGCGAACAGAGCCAGAACCTGATCGCGTTCGCGTTGTTCGAGATCGCCATGCAGTGCCAGGGCGCTGACCCGGTTGGCGTTCAGCAGACTTTCCAGTTCCTGGCACTGCTGGCGGGTTTGGCAAAAGGCGATACAGGGTTGCGGGCGCTCGGCGGCCAGCAGCCGCAGTACCGCCGGCAAACGCTGCTCGGCTGTCACTTCATAGAACCGCTGGGTGATGGAAGGAGAGCTGGTTTCGGAGGCGACTTCCACCCGCTTGGGGGCGCGTAGAAAACGGGCGGTCAGGCTATCGATTCCGGCTGGGTAGGTGGCCGAGAACAGCAGGGTCTGACGTCTGGGCGAGGCATAGCCGATGATGCTGGCGATGCTGTCGTAAAAGCCCATGTCGAGCATCCGGTCGGCCTCGTCCAGCACCAGGCAGTTCAGACCGGACAGTGAGAGCGTTCCACGTTGCAAGTGGTCGAGTACCCGGCCAGGCGTGCCTACAACAATGTGAGCGCCCTGCTCCAGTGAAGCGACTTGCGGGCCGAACGGGGTACCGCCGCAGAGGCTGATGATCTTGATGTTGGGCAGCCCACGGGCCAGGGTCCGCAGACTGCTGGCGACCTGACCGGCGAGCTCACGGGTGGGGGCCAGTACCAGTGCCTGGCAGCCGAAAAACGCCGGATTGATTGGGGCCAGTAAACCAATACCGAATGCGGCGGTCTTGCCGCTGCCGGTGCGCGACTGTGCGATCAGATCGTGACCGGCGAGAATCTCCGGCAGTGCTGCCGCCTGAATCGGCGTCATGCTCTGATAACCCAGTTGTTCCAGAGTCTCGAGCAGGGCGGCTGGGAGGTTTAGGCTGGCAAAAGTGGTGGCGGTCACGGCAGTGCTCGGTCTGGATGCGGGCGTCCAGTGTAGCAGATGCCATGCGCTGGGACGGCTCAGGTGTCGTCGGAGGTGTGCAGGGTGGTCCGATTGCGGCCTGCTTGCTTGGATTGGTAGAGGGCGCTATCGGCGGCCGCCACCAGGTCGAAGGCTGAGCTCATCTCTTCACTGAACTGGGCTACACCCAGGCTTATTGTGAAGCTCACTCGTTGCTCGAGGTGCTCCACGATCAAGCGCTCCATGGCCTGGCGCAGGCGCTCGGCGAGTTGGGCGGCGCCTTGCAGCGAAGTGTCTGGCAGTAGCAGCACGAACTCCTCGCCACCGTAGCGTCCGGCATAATCGGTTTCACGGGCATGCTCGCGGATCACCCGCGCGGCTTCACGGATGACCTCGTCACCAGTCTGGTGGCCGTGGTTATCGTTGATTGGCTTGAAGTTGTCGATATCGAACATCACCAGGCTGGCGGGTGTCTCGTAACGCTGATAGCGGGCGAATTCACGCTCCAGACTCTGTTCCCAGTAGCGTCGGTTGAGCAGGCCAGTCATGCCGTCACGGTGGGCTTGCTCACGCAACTGCAGGTTGGCTGCTTCGAGTTGGCGTTTGTTGAGGGCGATGCCGGTGACATCGTAGATGATCAGGCAGACATGGTCGGCTTCGCCGCGCGGGTTGCGCAGCGGCATGATGGTGACATTCTGGTACATTGCATCGGCCAGCCCGGTGATGGGTTGATAGCTGTTGAAACGTATCAGATACGGTCGTTGCTCCCAGATGGTGAAAGCGCGGGTGCCAAGCAAAACAGCTGTTTCCAGCTTGCGAGAGAACCAGTCTTGATCTATCTCGGGGAACAGCTCGAATAGCGAGCGCTGTGCGGCCTCGGCAGAGCTCAGTCCAGAGTGATTTTCCATGAAACTGTTCCAGACCTCGATCCGGTAATCCCGGTCGAGCACGACAACACCTACATCGATGCTCTGGACGATATCCAGCAGCCAGTGGAGTTCGTTGATGTCAAACTGCGCGGCCATGGCAGGGGTCCCGTTGAGCTCAGTTGATCATGAAGTCGAGCTGTTCGCGCAGACGCGGTACCGAATCTTCGGTGAACAGCAGCAGCAGGTCGAAGTGGATATCGAGATCTTCCAGTCCATAGCTGATTTCCACTGCCAGGGTGCGCTTCCAGCGGCGCTGGTTGATACGGATCAGTTCTTCAACTGGGCAATGCTGGCCTAACACCATCGGATGTCCCTGGGACAGGCTGATGTTGAGCTGCTCGGACAGTCCGTTGAGGCAGGCGCCAACAATGATAGTGGCAAGATCCAGTAGCATTTCCAGGTGAGCGGTCTCGTCATTGGCAGTATTGAGCAGGCGGGCGACATCCTCGATTTGCGCATCGTGAAAGATCAGCAGGGCCTCGCCTGCTACGCCGCCGCCAATATAGCCCTGGCAGATGGCCGATAACTGCTCTCCACGCTGGGCGTCAGCCAGAGCCATATGCAGTTCACCAACTTCGAGGATGTTGACGTTGGGAATCGGCAGTTTGATGAAAACACCGAGTACCCGGCCCAGCAGTTCGGCGGCACGACCCATGGCGATGTTGGCGATTTCCCGGAAGGCATCACGGAACGACACGCTGGGCAGCTCAGGCAGCGGCTCGTTGCTGGCCGCGGGCACTTCGGCCAACGCGACATTGACCCCAAGGTTGTTCAGCGCATCGGCCAGGTGCTGGGGGTCGGCCGGTTTCTTGATAAAGGCCCGGGCGCCTAGGGCCTTGGCCCGGCGTATCGCCTCCTCCTGAATGTCACCGGATACGACAATGACTTCGGCATGCAGGCCTTCCTGGCGCAGCTGGCTGAGTACTCCGAAGCCGTCGAGTTCGGGCATGGTCAGGTCGAGCAGGACGATCTGGCCTGAACCTTCGCGGATGGCCTTGAGTCCTTCGAGGCCGTTGGCCGCCTGGGTGATCCGGAACGGCCAGTTGGCCGGCAGAGCACGAATGAGCTGCTTACGAGCCATATTTGAGTCATCACATACCAGCAGAGGAATGGCGCTCACTTCAGGTGTCCTTGTTCCCGGGCCTAAGGGTGGCAAAAAAATGGCGGCAGAATTACGGCAAATGGCCATTAGTCCTGGCGGCTGCAAGCATGACAATATATTGACCTGTTGAGAAGGGATTCGCGCGTATTGCCGGACACTTTTCGACTGATGGCAGGACATTCCGGTTTTTGCTGATACGCTTGAGGTCAGGGACTCATTCAGTGCCAGCCAGACTGGTTACAAGGAGTGCTTGACGATGGAACACACTGAGACCGGTCAGCAGCACTTTCGATCTGTCCGCAGAGCGTTGCTGGTATTGATTTTTTTCTGCGGGTTGTATTTCGGGCTGTCCAATACCGCGCATGGCGCACGCTTGCTGGGCGCACTGGAGCTGTTCTACGCTGGCTTCGCTTTGTTAATGCTCTGGATTGCTGAACGTACCCGTTACTTGAGGGCCTGGTTGCTGGCCTTCCTGATTCCTTTTTTCATGATCATGATCCTGGCCATGACGCTACCCAGCTCGTCGCGGACGATCTTTGCCTGGATTCAGGCGGTGCCGATCATCAGCTACATGTTGCTCGGGCTCAAGGCTGGTTTTTGGATGACGCTGGGTTTTGTGCCGCTGGGTGTGCTGGCGTTCAAGTACCGACTGCTGATGGAGGGCGAGCCGAGGGTGTTCATTGCACTGACCAATCTGGCCGTGAGCAGTCTGGCGATTGCAATACTGGCACATGTCTACGAACGCAGCCGGACCGAAAATGAAAAGCGCCTTTCAGAGCAGGCCAGGACGGATCCGCTGACCGGCTTGGCCAATCGGTTCAAATTGCGCGAGGTGTTCGAGCGTGAGACTGCCCATGCCATGCGCAACGGTAGCCCCTTGTCACTGATCATGCTGGATATCGACCACTTCAAGCGTATCAACGATACCTTTGGTCACGATATCGGTGATCAGGCCTTGTGCCATTTGGCGGCATTGCTGGCTGAACCCCGTCGCGAGGTCGATCTGCCTTGCCGACTTGGCGGTGAAGAGTTCGCCATTTTGCTGCCGGGGGCTAGTCTGGTAGCGGCGACTGAGCTGGCCGACAAGTTGCGTGAGCAATTGCAGGATCGGCCTCTGCCACTGGCGGACCAGGATCTGGGATTTAGCTTCAGTGCCGGGGTCGCGACTCTGGGGGATGACGGCGACGATCTGGATGCGCTGTTGCAAAGTGCCGATTGGCGGATGTACCAGGCCAAACACCAAGGCCGCAATCAGGTGGTTGCCTCTGGCCGGCAGGCGCCGGAGATGGAGTCCATGGATGGCTGATACTGAATGTTCTGAATATAAAACATTGTGTAAATTTAATTGAATCCTTAGGGCTGGCTTCTACACTGGTGAGTAAGAATGTGTGGCGCTGTTGAGGAGTGAACATCATGCATGTTGGTGTGCCCAAGGAAATCAAGAACCATGAGTACCGGGTCGGCCTGACGCCCCAGGCAGTAATGGAGCTGGTACGCCATGGTCATCAGGTCAGTGTCGAGCGTGATGCCGGCCAGGCCATCGGTTTTGACAATGCGGCCTATCAGGCCGCGGGGGCGAAGCTGGTGAGTGCTGAACAGGTCTTTGCCGAAGCCGATCTGATCGTCAAGGTCAAGGAGCCTCAGGCCGAAGAGCGGGCCCGGTTGCGCCCTGGCCAGGTATTATTCACTTACCTGCATCTGGCGCCAGACCGGGCCCAGACCGAAGATCTGCTGGCCAGCGGGGCAACCTGCATCGCCTATGAAACCGTGACCGATGCTCAGGGGCGTCTGCCATTGCTGGCACCAATGTCTGAGGTAGCAGGGCGCATGGCGATTCAGGCCGGGGCCAGTTGCCTGGAAAAGGCCCGAGGTGGACGGGGCGTCTTACTGGGTGGAGTGCCCGGGGTGCCGCGTGGCAAGGTCGTAATTTTGGGCGGTGGTGTGGTGGGCGCCAATGCCCTGGCCATGGCGGTCGGTATTGGAGCCGATGTCAGCGTGCTGGACAAGAACCCCGATGTGCTGCGGCGGCTTGATGCTCAGTATGGCAACCGCATTACCACCTTGTACTCCACCGCATCAGTCGTTGAAGAACAGCTGTGCGGCGCTGACCTGGTGGTGGGGGCGGTGCTGATCCCGGGGGCAGCGGCGCCCAAGCTGATCAGTGCTGAACTGGTGCGGCGAATGCAGCCGGGTGCGGTGCTGGTGGATGTTGCCATTGACCAGGGTGGCTGCGCCGAAACCTCACGTCCGACCACGCATGCCGATCCGACTTATGTGGTTGATGAAGTGGTGCACTACTGTGTGGCCAATATGCCTGGGGCTGTGGCACGGACCTCGACCCAAGCACTCAACAATGCCACCTTGCCGTTTGTTCTGGCCTTGGCCAATAAGGGGGCCAGGCAGGCCCTTGGCGATGATCCGCACCTGCTCAACGGTCTCAATGTCTGCGCCGGGCAGCTGACCAACGCCAGCGTGGCTGAGGCGCTGGGGTTGCCGGTGCAAGCCCTTGAGCAGGCCCTGGCCGGGCTTTGATCTGCATCAGTATGGTGCGGTCGACCGTTGGCTAAACTGAGTCCGGTTAGCCGCATCATCAGGTTGGGAGTCATGCCATGTCCGATACCACCTTGAGCCGTTTGCAACGGCTGCACGATGACTATGCCGCGCGTAGCAGTGCGCTGCGCAGGGACTTGGCTGCGCGCTACTCCAGCGATACGGCCGAACAGGCTCAGGAGCGTGAGAATGACGAGGTCATGGAAGCCTTGCTGGCCGAGTCCAGTGAACTTCAGCGCCGAGTGGCGCTAGCGATCGAGCGCTATAAGCAGGGCGAATATGGTATCTGCCAGCGTTGCGGTGAAGCCATAGCTCCGGCCCGGTTGGAAGCCTTGCCTGCGGCCGAATACTGCATCGGTTGTGCCGATCTGGCCGAGCGTCAGTGACGCTCGGCACGTAATTGTTCAAGGCGCCGATCCTTGTCCTGCCATAGTTGGTTGACCCAGTCCTGGAACTGCTGGCGAAACTGCGGATCGTTTGCATAGTCGCCCTTGAACAGCTCTGTGGGTACATCCAGGCCGCGAATATCCACCACCACCCGTTCAACCCGGCCGCTAACCAAAGCCCAGAAGCCCGGCGGCTTGCCTTCGGGATAGAGGATGGTGACATCCAGCAGTGACTTCATCTGTTCGCCCAGTGCGGCCATGACGAAGGCAATTCCACCAGACTTGGGTTTGAGCAGGTGCTGGTAGGGCGATTGCTGGGCAGCATGTTTGGCTGGAGTAAAACGGGTCCCTTCCAAGTAGTTGACCACGGTCACCGGGATCGAATGAAACTTTTCGCAGGCGCGCTTGGTGATTTCCAGATCCTTGCCGGCATCTTCCGGGTGTTTGGCCAGATGCGCCTTGCTGTAACGCTTCATGAACGGGTAATCAAGCGCCCAGAAAGCCAGTCCCAGAAAGGGCACCCAGATCAGTTCTTTTTTGAGGAAGAACTTGAAGTACGGCGTCTTGCGATTGAAAGCTTGAACCAGAGCCGGGATGTCGACCCAGGACTGGTGGTTGCTGATCACCAGATAGGAGTGGTTGCTTTCCAGCGGCGTGTCACAGCGGATATCCCAGTGGGTTGGGGTCATGAGGGCAAAGATCAGTTTGTTGAGTTCGGCCCAGGTTTCGGCGATCCACATGATCCAGCGCGAGCAGAAGCGGCGGCTGGCAGGGTGAGGCACGAGAGCCTTGATGATTCCAAGTATCAGCATTGGGCCAATGCCGATCAGGGTATTGAGCAGGATCAGCAGGCAGGTGAGTACGCCGGTCAACCAATGGGGCATGTAAAACAGTTCCTTTCTTGCGGCCGAGCTTGCAAGCATAATGATTTTTCGCCTGGGTGACAGTTGAAATGCAAGTGCATTCACCCGAACAGGGGATTGCGGCAGGTGGCGGTCACTTCTAGCCTGACATGCCGCCAACAGGAGCTGTACATGTCTTCTCTTGAGCCGACACCTGGCCCCGTGTTCGAGCTTTCCAGGCCCGTCCTGAGGCGGCGGGGCGTTGTTTGGCGCTTTCTGCTGTCCGGGCTGAGTGCCGTACTGCTGTTTCTTCCCTGGTTGTATCCGCAACTGTTCTGGTTGGCCTGGCTGGGCTGGATCCCGCTGCTGTGGGCGCTGGACGACAGCCGACCGGGGCTGGCGCTGTTGCTGGGCTGGTTCGCCGGCACGCTGTATTTCGCCGGGACCTGCTACTGGATGATCGATTTCGCCATCAATCTCAAGGGCTTGAGCTGGTTGTCCAGCATGGGGCTGGCGATGTTGTTCTGGCTGTATTCCGGGCTGCTACTGGGGTTGGCCGGCCTCTTGTATCGCTACCTGTCGCAGCAACTGCCAGCCTGGGATGTGTTGAACTTTCCGTTGGCTTTCGTGAGCCTTACGGTACTTTACCCAGCCCTGTTCGAAACCAACTTCGCGGAAACCCAGACCGAGTTTTTGCTGGGCCTGCAAGGTGTTGCAGTGTTCGGGGCCAAGGGCATGGATCTGGCCATGCTGTTGTTTGCCGTGCTGGTTTATCGATTGTGGCGGCCGCTACCACAGTATGCCCGCCTGGCAACCCGGCTGCAGATCGGTGGCTGGAGTTTGCTGGCGGCCTGGATGCTGTACGGCGTACTGAGCCTCGACCTTTGGGATCAGCGGGTGGAAGGGTGGGAGACTCGGCGCATTGGCCTGGTGCAACCCAATGACCCGCCCAGCATCGAGATTCCACCGCCGGCACCAGGCTTTAGCCGCGAATTTCCTGAAGAAATGGCCGCCACGGCGCGCTTGCAGCAGGCCGGTGCCGAGTGGGTGGTGTGGCCGGAGGCGCGCTACAAGGGTTGGTTCGAACTGTACAGCGTCAGAGAGGCCTGGGCCCGGCAGTTGTCCGAGTGGCAGTTGCCGCTGATTTTTCATGATGTGGAACGGCGTTGGGTCAACAGTCGGCAGGTCAGTTTCAACAGCATGGTGCTGCTGGGGGCGGACGGTGAGCAGCAGGGCTTTTACCGCAAGATGCTGCGTATGCCCTTTGGCGAGTATCTGCCGGAGTTTTTTCAGTTGCCTGGCCTGCGCCATCTTTCCGAGTTTTTTCTGGGTGAGTTTCTGCGGCCGTTGCGAGCCGGGCAGAGTCACTCTGTGTTTGAGCTGGACGGCATGCGCATAGTGCCGAAGATTTGCTATGAGGCGGCCTTCCCGCGTTTTAATGCCCAGGCGGTGGGGGCCGATAGCGCCGGCAAACTACTGTTGTTCGTCTCACAGGACAACTGGTTTGGCGAAACTAATCAACCTTTCCAGCACCGCGCCATGTCGATCGTGCGGGCGGTGGAAAACCGTGTGCCTATGGTGCACCTGATCAATAACGGCCCTTCGGTCGCGGCATCGCCACAGGGGCGGGTAGTGGCCGGCACCGAAGCATTCACCCGGGCGGAGTTGTTGGTCGATCTGCCGTTTTCACCCGTCAGTGGCGGGAGCCTGTTCAGCCGTTATCCTTGGCTGACGGAGAGTTTTTTGCTGGCGGGGCTGGCCTTGTTGCTGCTGGCTGCCGGCCTACGCCGCTATCGTTACGGTCCGTGTGAGGCCTCTGCTTCCAACTGATGCAGAAACAACCGGGCGGTCGGCTGGCCAGCCTCGGCGGCCCGGCGAATCAGCGCCAGCCCGGTTTCCAGTCGCTCGTGGTCATAGTCACGCTTGCCCAGCTCCCACAAGGCATCTGGGTTGTTGCCTTCGGCGGCCCGTTCATACCAGTGTTGAGCCAAGCTCAGGTCTTCTTCGACACCCTGACCCAGGTCATAGGCTTTACCCACCTCATACTGAGCGATTGGGTCACCAGCTTCGGCAGCGCGCAGATACCACTGGAAGGCCAGAGCATGATCCATGGGCACGCCCTGGCCCAGCGCGTGCATGTTGGCGACATTGAGCATGCCCTGCCGGTTGCCGGCTTCGGCCAGCGCCAGGTAGCGGCTGTAGGCCAGTTCGTAGTCGCCCATTTTATAGACGGCGTAGGCTTCGAGCGCCTGAATCATTTCACGCCCAACCCGCGCCTGATCATCTTCGGCGATTACGGGTGACGGGCCCATAAGGGCACCGCAGAGAACCAGCAGTAAATACAGGCGACGCGACATAGTGGGCTCCCGCGAGCAAGGGCAGAGTGGAGTCAGCCTAGCAGGGGCAGGCAGGTGGGTCGCTAGCACCAAGGTGGGGATCGTTCGGCACTTTGGTCCTGTCAGGTTGATAAAAACATCAACATTTTCTGACTCAGGGCGTAAAATCGACGCTTTGCCGAACGACCATACGGAAGAGCACCCATGGGCCGCGCCTATCAGAACCGCAAAGAATCCATGGCCAAAACGGCCGACATGAAAACCAAGCTTTACAGCAAATACGCTCGCGAGATCTATGTCAGCGCCAAGTCTGGCGGCATCGACCCGGCGGGCAACCTGACCCTGCGAGGCCTGATCGAGCGGGCCAAGAAGGATCAGGTGCCAGCGCATGTGATCGACAAGGCCATCGACAAGGCCAAGGGCTCCGGCGGCGAGGACTTCGCACTGGCTCGTTATGAAGGGTTTGGACCGGGCAACTGCATGGTCATCGTCGACTGCCTGACCGACAACCCCAACCGAACCATTGCCGATGTACGTCACTGCTTTACCAAGACCAAGTGCAAACTGGGTACTTCGGGCAGTGTCAGCCACATGTTCGATCATTGCGCGATCTTCGCCTTCAAGGCTGATGATGAAGAGGCGGTACTGGAAGCGCTGATGATGGCGGATGTCGATGTGACCGATATCGAGAATGAAGGCGGGCAGATTACCGTCTTTACTCCCAATACCGAGTATGCCAAGGCCAAGCAGGCATTGACCGAGGCCTTGGGCGATATCGATTTCATTGTTGATGAAATTCAGTTCCTGCCGCAGACCAGCACCAAAATTGAAGGTGATGATCTGGCAATGTTCGACAAGTTCCTCGATATGCTCAACGACCTGGACGACGTGCAGAACGTTTACCACAACGCTGAGTTTTGAGGTCGGTAGCGGCCGGCCCATGAGCCTTGGGTAAAAGGTTTCTCAGAGCCGGCCGCTCCGCTCCAACCGCCGCGCTACCCAGCGCCGATAGGCCCATGACAGCAGTGGCCGCAGTCCCGGCAGGGCGATCAGCCAGGCCAGTGGTCGCAGCGTGCGTACTCGTGACATCAGCACGATATAGGCATCCAGTTCCCGGTGTATGTGGCCACAGCCATCGCGCACATGCAGCTCCAACAAGGCCCGGCGTGGGTCGATGCCGAGGCTGCGCAACTCTTCATCCCGGCCAGTGATATCCAGCCAGAGCACGTCCTTGCCGGTTTTGCCGGCCAGCCATTCATAGCGTCGGCGGTCGCCCACGCAGCGCGGGCAGGCACCGTCGTAGAACACGGTCAAGGGGCCTGGGGTGGATAGCATGTGGTACCTCCCGACTCCGGCCATGTCTGAAGTATAGGCCGGGTCGGGAGGGGGGGGCTCAGTCGTGGTAGTCGCGGAAGTGCACCGACACCGAGCGCACCTGGCTGGAAGGCCAGTTAGGTACGTTGATCTGCTGTTGACTGCCGGTACCCCGGCGTGAGATCAACTCAATGGCGATTACATCATCCGGCTCGGCCGCCGCCGGCAGGAACAGGTCCAGACCAGACATGAACGGAATGGCGTGGAAGACCGGGTCGGCAAAACCCAGGTTGCTTACGCCATCGCTGTTGCGGTCATGCAGGAAGATGTTACTCAGGCGCTGGAGCAGCGGTCCGGTCTGGGCAGTGATCACGTTGGTGCCATTGACTCGCAGCACATCGTTGCGCTCACCCTGATCCCCCCAGAGTTCCATGTCACGACTGATGCTCAGGTTGGTGTGGTTCGGGCTGCGGTGCAGCAGAGCGCCGACTCCGGTTCCTGGCGCTGAGGTGTTCAGCCGAATCTGGTGGTTATCCTGCAGGTAAGGCTCGCGGTAGAAGTAGTGGTCAGCATTGGCGACTCCGGGGCGACGCAGTACGAATTCATAGCTGCCACCCTTGTTGATTCGCATAGGGCCCCAGTGACCATCCTCGCTGATCGGCTGGCTGTGATCAGGCTGACTGCCCAGGGGGCGTCCGGTGGCGGGGTCGACCTCGCTGATTTCCAGCACGGTACCTACTGCTCCGACATTGGCCGGGAAGATGTTGGCCCGTCCGGAAATCCATACATGATCACCGTCAGCTTCGGGAATCCGGGTTGTCGCTGGGGCGTTGTCAGCATTGAAGAACCGATACATCCGGGCGAAGGAGTCGGCTGCTGTGGCCACCTCGATATGACCGACCGGGTCCTCCACACTGGGGTAGACGTTTTCGGCACCGACCACTTCACGATCGACATACTGTCCCCAGAGTACCAGGGTCGGAACACCTCCGGGCGGGCTGTCGCCTTCACGACCATCCAGGTTGACATAGCGGTGCACCTTGGCGGCGCGCTCCGGATCGCTGAGGTAGATACGGCTGACTTCGGTACCCATTGAATGGCCCATCAGGTTGACCTGATCGGCACCGGTGCTGAGCAGCAGGGCATCAATGGCGGCGTCGAGCTGAACCGTGGTCTGGACGAAGTCCGGCGGGCTGGTGTTGTACTCGTAGGTTGCCAGATAGCTGCGTGGATAGCCGTTGGCGATGAAGCGTTGTGCCTGTGATTCGAACTGCGAGGCAGAGCCAGCGCCACCATGGACGAACAGGATCGGGCGTTTGTCCAGAGTCAGATCACCGTTCTGCACAGCCAGCGAGTCCTGGAGGTGTTGCCAGGCCTGATTTGCCGAGCGCAGTCCCCGGTTTTTACCTTGTGCGTTCTCGGCGAAAACGGCGGCATCGTTGAGTTGGGCCAGCAGCCCGTCGTTGGCGCTCATCAGCGTTTCGAAGGCGGCGGTGTCGGCGAAGTCCAGGTGAAAGCCGGGAGTGCTTTCTGCGTAAGCCTCGATGACCTCAATCAGTGCTGTGCTGAGCTGGATACCGTTGCTGAGGTTGCCATCGGCATCCAGGCTCTGCAGGAATCGGGACAGGTTGAGTACCGCAGGATCAGAGCTGTCCGCAGCATCTTCGACCAGCTCCAGCGGTGTCAGAACCGCCTGACCCGGAGCGGTGCCCAGGTCGATTCCGCCAATGCTGAAACGAACGGTTTCCCCGCTCTGATAGCGGAAGTTGCCCTGCTCGTCGGTTGTTCCGTTCTGAGTAGCGGTTTCATAGCTCAGACCGGTTACCGGACTGTCGATGAATACGCCCTGATGGACGGTGGCGCTGCGGTTGCTGGAACCCGAGCTGGAAAGGCAGCCGCTACCGATGACGGCCGTCAGACCCAGCAGGGGGAAAGCCCAGTAACGTCGAATGACGGCGGGCTGGGGGAACGTTTTCATGCATGACCTCATTGTTTTTAGAGTTTGTGCTGATCGAACGGCCATGAGCCGCCTGAATCATATGGCATGAGTGTATTGCTGTGAGGCAATTTTTCTATATAGCCCAAATAGGTTATCCGCGGCGGGGTTTTCACGTCAATAAAAAACGAATGTTCATTCAATATTAAGGCGGGCTATTCTGCGCTGGTGGCAGTAACTGGTTGGCGGGACAACTGCCAGAAGCTTGATGGGGAGCGGCAGGCGCCATAGATGAACGGCGGACGCTGGGTGGGTAGGCTATAGATCAGGTCGGTGAACCACAGGCAATGGTTTGCACTGCTGTCGGGCTGGTGGTAGCGAGCTGGCGCGCTGAAGAACTGCCGAACATCCTGCAGCATCTCGCTGTGCCAGAGCTGAAGGGCAGTTTCGCCATCCCCTTGCGGGCTGTCAAAGCGCGGGTGGAATTGCCAGATCAGGGCAGAGTGAGGCTGGTAGGCCTGGGCTGTGGAGCGCAGCCAGGGGTGGGGCCAGTAGTCGGCCAGGCGCGACCTGCTGTCACCGAGTCTGAGATGCGCCTGCCAGTGGCCGTGTGTACCGCTGACCAGCAGTTTCCAGTTGCGTGGCGAGAATGGCTGAGGCCAGACGCTGACTTGAGCGGCCTCTGCCTGCTGCTGAGCGAATGCCTGGGCCAGCTCCAGCGCCTGCTGCTTGTACTGTATGCTCCAGATAAGCCACAGCACCAACGGGGCGGCGCCCAGCCAGCCGGCATGTGGCCAGCGCCAGCACAGTAGCAGTGCGGTCAGGGCCAGGGCGGAAAACCAGGGATCGATAACAAAGATCCAGGCCAGCGAGGTGCGCCAATCGCTCAATGGCCAGAAGAGTTGCAGATCCCAGGCGGTGATCAGGTCGGCAGCGATATGCAGCCCCAGTCCCAGAGCGCAACCCAGATACAGCAGCCATCCATTCTGCTTGCGGCCTCCCAGCAGATACAGTGTCACGCTGAGCAGCAAGGCCCAGAGCGGCAGCATGAGTAGCGAGTGGGTAAAGCTGCGGTGCCAATAGGCGTGAAACTGTAGCGGATCAAGCAAAAACCATAAGTAATCGATGTCCGGGAACAACCCACCCAGGGCGCCTGCGGCCAGGCTCCAGCGTCGTGGCAGGCGCTGTGCGATGAGCGTGCGTGCGCCCAGTGCTCCGATCACCGCATGGGTCAGGGTATCCACTACAGCCAGAGCCCAAAGCCGCTCCCGGCGAGCAGTTTGCGATGCAGAAAATCGCGGGTGTCCTGCTGATCGCAGGAGTCGTCGCGTAGCCAGTGAATGAAAGTAGCAATGAACAGCGTACTCAAGGCAATTTCCTGGCCAATGCGGTGTGCATGACTTGCCTCCAGCGCCGCCGCTTCACGGAACCATTGCACAGTCCGGCTGATTCTCAGCACGCCCGCTGCCTGCAAATGAATGTGCCCGGGTTCTAGCTTGTACAGCAGCATCTGACCAGTCAGTTCCCGGTAGCCAGCCATCGCATCCAGCCAACAGAGTATTACCTGCTCGATCCGCTCCATGGCCGGCAGTGCCGCCCATTCCGGATTGGGCACCTTGGCCAGCAGCGTCTGGTCGGCACGGTCGAACCAGGCTTCAACCAGATCGTCCTTTTGCGGGAAATGCCGATAGATCTCGGCCAGGGGGATAGTCAGGGCCTGGGCAATGTCGTTTAGCGTCAGTTTTTCCCAGCCGCACTGGTTGGCCAGCGTCAGTGCCTGGTCGAGAATCTGCTGCTTGGAAACCATGGCGAGCACCTCGGGACGGTCTATCCCAACAGTATAGGCGGCTGGCTGTTGGCCGCAGATGAGGATGGCAGCGGGTGCATGTCGCAGGGTGTCGGGCCATAATGGCCGCCGAGCTTTTGGGGAGTTGTCAGTATGTTTGAGATTCAGCGGTTAGATCCGGAAAACTACCGTCAGCAGACGCGGCGCAGCAGCCTGATTCTGATTGTGATATTTGCCACGCTGGCGATGCTGCTGGCCAGCCTGTCGGTTCAGTTGTTCGGCGAGCCGGGTGGCAACAATTTTCGCTGGAACCTGGCCGGCATCCTGGCCGGGCTGGCACTGACCGTCTTACTGGTGCGTGGCTACCTGTACCGGCAACCCTGGATGGCGGCCGCTTTATATGGCTGGCGCCTCAAGCGCAACCTGATGCGTATTACCAACGTTATGCATCTGCTCAAGGCTGGCGTGGAACGGGACAATCCGCAGGCTATGAAGCTGTTGCGCTTCTACCATCTGGGGCTGGAGGAAATGCACCGTCTGGAAGGCAACGCCGAAGGCCTGAGCCAGATGGTGCGGGAAATGGATCAGCACCGGGAGCGGATGGAGAAGCAGGGGCTGGAGGTTGATTTGTGTCGGCTGGACGAAGCCTGGATGGACGCGGTGAAAAACGATGTTAGGGAATGACTGGGTGAGCTCGTTCGGGCGCCAGCAGCACAATGGCGCGACGCTCGCCTAGGTTGACCGGCGGCTCGAAGACCTCGGCATAATGCTCGCGGGCCAGGCGTCGGATGAGTCCGCTTCTGGCAGCTTCGCTCAAGGCTGTAAGTAGTAGTTGGTGCAGCTCGGGCTCTGCGGGCGAGACGTAGAGAATATGGTCCTGTTCATACACCAGGACCAGATGCTGTTCAACGGCCAGGTCCGGGTGGGTTGGCCATTCAGCGGCGATTTCGTAGGCGGCACGGGGAAGATAGTCGATGCCCCGCGCCTGCGAGGCCACCATGCGGTACAGGCGGCGCCAGTCGCCGTCCAAGGGCTGCACGGCCAGGCCGTTGGCTTCCCAGATCAGACGATCAGCCCAGGCTTGGCCCATCCCGGCTACCTTGTTCAGTCGAACGAAGTCTTCCAGGCTGTGAACGTTGTCGTAAGCAGCCTGGGTGCCCTGCGGAATAAACAGGATGCGCTGATTGACCAGGTTGTCGGTCATGCCTATGGCGATGGGCAGCAAGCGCCGATCACGTTCTTCAGTACGACCCAGAATGGCGGCGCTCAAGGTGCCGTTTTCCAGCATGTATTCCAGGCGGGTCATCGGCAGATTGCCGGCTGCCCTGTGGACGTCAGTAGCAACCCCTTGGGCCCGCAATGCGTGGGAAAGTACGGCCGCGGTGTAGCCGAACGACTCAGGTGTGCCGGCCAGGCGCAGGGTGAGAGAATGCTCGTGGTCTGAAATAGCCGGTCCGGAAAAACTCAGGAGCGCCGTCAGGCAGCAAAAGTGCAGCCATCTATATAGTGATGATGCATGCCAGCTGGTCATGGTGCTAACCAGCCTTGATGTTGGACTGCTGTTCGGGTGGGCTGAACATTCCCCAGCGATACAAGCACTCGACGGCGGTCTGAATGTTCGTCATTGCGTCCTTTCGATCCCTGAACTTTGTTTCGCGAGCAAGAGTATCAGTTATGGCGGCGGTTGGGGATGGACCACCCATT
Organism: Halopseudomonas phragmitis; assembly: GCF_002056295.1. NCBI lineage: Bacteria > Pseudomonadati > Pseudomonadota > Gammaproteobacteria > Pseudomonadales > Pseudomonadaceae > Halopseudomonas > Halopseudomonas phragmitis. Next base: position 1,572,764 of record NZ_CP020100.1, read on the forward strand.
CGGGTTCCTCGAACTCGCCAATCAGGCGAATTTCACAGAATCTGGCTGCTTCACGAATGATTGCCGCGACCTGGGGATTGTGCTGTGACTCCATGGCATCACGGCTGGCTTTGCTGTCCCAGTGGGCGATGGCGATTAGTGTGCCGGGGTCGCCTAGCTTGCGGTGCAATTCTGTCCCCAGGGCACCGGGTGCCTGCTGAATCAATTCGCTGGCGCGCACCCAGGCCTGGGCGTAGTCCTCGGCGCGGCAGCCTGGTTTGATGTGTACTTCGAAGATGTATTTCATTGCAGGCTCCTGACGCGGCTTTTTGCGTTAGCCTAGACCAAAGGCCGCAGGTACGACTGATCCGGATTCCAAGCTGCAGGTCCGAAAACCGCTAGCAGGGGGCGTCGGGCTGGCTAGAATGGGGGCATGAAACTCTCTCCAGCGACCTGTTATCAGGCGGTTCAGGCCCGGGATGTCCGTTATGACGGGCGCTTCTTCACCTGTGTGAAAAGTACCGGGGTGTACTGCCGACCGATTTGCCCGGCCCGCACGCCGCGGCTGGAAAATTGCCTGTTCGTCACCAGTGCGGCGGCGGCGCAGGAGGCGGGGTTTCGCCCCTGTCTGCGTTGCCGCCCGGAAAGCTCGCCGTCATCGGCGGCCTGGGCCGGTACCTCGGCGGTAGTATCCCGAGCGCTTGCCCTGATCGAAGCAGGAGCCTTGGATGAAGCCAGCGTTGAGGCATTGGCTGAGCGGCTGGGGTTGGGCAGTCGACATCTGCGCCGGCTGTTCATGCGTCATCTGGGCGCATCTCCGGTCGCCGTGGCACAGACCCGGCGGGTGTTGCTGGCCAAGCAACTGATCCACCAAACCCGTCTGCCGATGACGTCGGTGGCCATGGCCAGTGGTTTTGGCAGCGTGCGGCGTTTCAATGAGACCTTCCAGCGCTTGTATATGCGCCCACCCGGGAGCTTGCGGCAACAGGTCGAGGAGTTCGGGCAGTGGTCCGAGTTGTCGCTGTTGCTGGCTTACCGTCCCCCCTATGATTGGGAGGCCATGCTGGCTTTTTTGCGTCAGCGGGCGTTGCTAGGGGTTGAGCTGGTGGATGCGGACAGCTATCAGCGCAGCATCAGGGTTGGCCGCGAATATGGCTGGGTCCGGGTCAGGCAGGAGCCTGGGGCTCACGCCTTGCGGGCACATATCTGTGTGTCTGGGCTGCAGGTGCTGCCGCAGGTGATTGACCGTCTGCGCTGTTTGTTTGACCTCAAGGCCGATCCGCAGGTGATTCGTCAGACCCTGGCGGCTGATCCGGGCTTGGCAGGGCTGCTCGACAAGCGTCCGGGATTGCGTTTGCCTGGCGGTTGGGAGCCTTTCGAGGTCGCGGTGCGTGCAGTGCTGGGCCAACAGGTTACGGTTGGGGCTGGCGTCAGGCTCGCCCAGAATCTGGTCGAAAGGTTGGCCGAGCCGGTGCCGGAGGCTTTGCGTCGGCCCGGGATAACGCGGTTTTTTCCTGAGCCGGCGGCTTTCGTAGCGCCGGCACTGAACGGCTTGGGCATGCCCGGCGCACGACTGGCGACATTGCTGCATTTGGCTGAGGCTTTTGTCCGCGAGCCCGAATGGTTTGCCCGTCAGGCGGATTTGGAGAGCACCCTTGAGCGCTGGAGGGCGATACCGGGAATTGGCGACTGGACTGCCCAGTATATTGCTATACGGGCCCTGCAGGAGACCGATGCCATTCCGGCCTCTGATGTCGCTTTGCAGCGGGCGCTTGGTCAGTCCGGGAAACGTCCCGGGGTGCGTCAGGTGTTGGCCCGGGCTGAGGCCTGGCGCCCGTGGCGGGCCTACGCATTGATGCATTTGTGGCAGGCTGACGCCGAAGGCAACGCACTGCCCCTAACCGAGGATGATCGACATGCAACTGTGGCTTGAGCGTTTTGACTCCGCGCTGGGTGAGCTGCAACTGGTCTGCGATGACCAGGGACAACTGCGGGCGCTGGATTTTGAAGACTACCGTGAGCGGATGGAGCGTCTGTTGCGTCTGCACTACCGGGTTTACCGGCTTGACCCGGGACCTGCGCCAGACCACGTGAAGCAGGCCTTGCGCGCCTATTTTGCCGGCGAGTTGGAGGCGCTCGATGACATTGTGGTGGCCACCGGCGGCACGCCTTTTCAGCAACGGGTGTGGCAGGCGCTGCGTACCATTGCGCCTGGGCGTACGTGTAGCTACGCCGATTTGGCGCGGCTGATTGGCCAGCCTGGCGCCAGCCGGGCGGTCGGCATGGCCAATGGCGCCAATCCGGTTGCACTGGTTGTGCCCTGTCATCGTGTCATCGGGGCCAACGGGGCGTTGACCGGATACGGTGGTGGGTTGTGGCGCAAGCACTGGCTGCTTGAGCATGAGAGTGAGCAGCAGCGGCTGATGGGAAGTTAGCGGGCAAAAAGAACCCCCGCCAGGGCGGGGGTTCGGGGTCACTCAGCGGTTACAGACCGAACTTGGCCTTGAACTCACGGCGACGGCGATGCAGGACCGGCTCGGTGTAGCCGTTGGGCTGCTTGCAGCCCTCGAGGCACAGCTCGATGGCTGCCTGGAAGGCGACGCTGTCGTCGAAGTTCGGCGCCATTGGCTTGTAGGCCGGATCGCTGGCATTCTGGCGGTCCACCACCGAGGCCATGCGCTTCATGGTTTCCATCACCTGTTCTTCGCTGCAAATACCGTGACGCAGCCAGTTGGCGATGTGCTGGCTGGAGATGCGCAGGGTGGCGCGGTCTTCCATCAGGCCCACATCGTTGATGTCCGGCACTTTGGAGCAGCCAACGCCCTGATCGATCCAGCGCACCACGTAGCCGAGGATGCCCTGGGCGTTGTTGTCCAGCTCCTGCTGGATTTCCTCAGCTGACCAGTTGGTGTTCTCGGCCAGCGGGATGCTCAGGATATCGTCAACCGAGGCCGGGGCGCGCTTGGCCAGCTCGGCCTGGCGCTCGGCGACATTGACCTTGTGGTAGTGCAGGGCGTGCAGGGTGGCGGCAGTCGGGGACGGAACCCAGGCAGTGTTGGCGCCAGCCAGCGGGTGACCGATCTTCTGCTCAAGCATGGCGGCCATCAGATCCGGCATGGCCCACATGCCCTTGCCGATCTGGGCGCGGCCCTTGAGTCCGGTGGCCAGACCGATGTCGACGTTGTTGTTCTCGTAGGCACCGATCCACTTGGCGCCCTTGATATCGCCCTTGCGAATGAAGGCGCCGGCTTCCATCGAGGTGTGGATTTCGTCACCGGTACGGTCAAGGAAACCGGTGTTGATGAACACTACGCGCTCGCTGGCGGCCTTGATACAGGCCTTCAGGTTGACGGTAGTGCGACGCTCCTCATCCATGATGCCGACCTTGAGGGTGTTGCGGGCCATGCCCAGCATGTCCTCGACGCGGCCGAACAGTTCGTTGGTGAAGGCGACTTCTTCCGGACCGTGCATCTTCGGCTTGACGATGTACACCGAGCCGCAGCGGGTGTTGCGGCGGCTGGTGTTGCCATTGAGGTTGTGCAGGGCGATCAGGCTGGTCACCGCGCCGTCCATGATGCCTTCGGGCACTTCGTTGCCGTCCTTATCGAGGATCGCTTCGTTGGTCATCAGATGGCCGACGTTACGTACAAACAGCATGGAGCGACCGTGCAGGGTCAGGGTCGAACCGTCGATCGCGGTGTATTCGCGATCCGGGTTCATGGTCCGGGTAAAGGTGCTGCCACCCTTGCTGACGCTTTCCGCCAGATCACCCTTCATCAGGCCCAGCCAGTTGCTGTAGACCACGGTCTTGTCGTCGGCATCGACCGCGGCAACTGAATCTTCACAGTCCATGATGGTGGTCAGCGCCGATTCCATCAGGACGTCTTTGACACCGGCAGCATCGGTCTGGCCGATCGGGCTGCTCGGGTCGATCTGGATTTCGAAGTGCAGGCCGTTGTTCTTCAGCAGCACGCCCTGCGGCTGGGCCGGGTTGCCGACGTAGCCGACCAGCTTGCCGGGTTCCTGCAGGCCGGTCTGGCTGCCATCCTTGAGGCTGATCAGCAGTTTGGCATCCTGAATCACGTAGGCAGTAGCATCAACATGGGAACCTTTTGCCAGCGGCGCTGCCTCATCGAGGAAGGCGCGGGCGAAGGCAATGACTTTGGCGCCGCGAATTTCGTTGTAACCCGGACCTTTGGTGGCGCCGCCGTCTTCGGAAATGGCGTCGGTACCGTACAGTGCATCGTACAGCGAGCCCCAGCGGGCATTGGCAGCGTTCAGGGCGAAGCGCGCGTTCATAACCGGTACTACTAACTGCGGGCCGGCCAGAGTGGCGATTTCTTCGTCGACATTCTGGGTAGTGGCCTGGAAGTCGGCCGGTTCCGGCAGCAGGTAACCGATTTCCTGCAGGAATGCCTTGTATTCGGCGTGGTTGTGCGCCTGACCGGCGCGGGCCTGATGCCAGGCGTCGATCTGGGCTTGCAGTTCGTCACGCTTGGCCAGCAGGGCCTTGTTCTTCGGTGCCAGGTCGTTGATCAGCGCTTCGAAACCAGTCCAGAAGGTCTGAGCGTCTACACCGCTGCCAGGAATGGCTCGCTCGTTGATGAAGTCGTGAAGCACCTTGGCAACCTGCAAGCTGCCGACTTGGACGCGTTGAGTCATGGAAAACCCTCACTGTGAAGACAAGTCCCGGAGGCTACTGCAACCGGACGTAGTTTTTAGAGACGCAGCATGTTACACGATGATTGGTTGCAAATCATGCGTGAAGCGTGGAATTCTGTGCCTGCATGGCTCAATCCTGCGGTTTTCGCGGTGACAGCCAAGGCGCCCAGTTTGGAGATGCATGAATAACGAATTCATTGACCGCCTGGTCACCCAGTTACCGGACTTCGAACCGGCCCGTCCGCTTGACGAGACGGCGCTGCGCTATGCCGGTTACTACGGCATTGATTTCACTCCGGTGGCCAGTCAGCACCTGGGGCTGGTACGGATCGATGGCTTCGATCTGGCCATGCAGGTCTGGAAGCCGAGCAAGCCACGCGGCAGCCTGTTGATCCTGCATGGTTATTATGACCACATGGGGTTGTACAAGCACCTGATCCGTTGGGCCCTGCGACATGACCTGGCGGTGCTGGCGCTGGATCTGCCCGGCCACGGGCTGTCCAGTGGCGAGCGGGCCAGTATCGACTGCTTCCTAAGCTACCAGCGGGCCCTGGATGCTCTGCTGGAACAGGCGGCGCTGTGGCAGTTGCCGGCGCCCTGGCACTTGCTTGGGCAGAGTACCGGTGGGGCGATCCTGATTGATCGGTTGTTGCATGGCCCTTTACCGGAACAATTGGGGCAGTCGGTGCTTATGGCGCCGCTAGTACGCCCGCGTCAGTGGGTGGTGTCGCAGATGGGGTTGCGGCTGTTTGGCGGCTTTGTGCAGCGTCTTGGGCGCAAATTCACCGAAAACTCCAACGATCAGGACTTTCTTACCTTCATTCGCGAGAACGATCCGCTGCAGCCGCTGGTGCTGCCGGTGGCCTGGGTGCAGGCGCTGGAGAAGTGGATCCCGCGTATCGAGACTGCGCTGCCGACCGAGCATTCGCCGTTGATCGTTCAGGGTCAGGCTGATGGCACGGTCGACTGGCAACACAATATTCGGGTCCTGGAGAGTAAGTTCCGTACCCCGGAGCTGTTCTATCTGCCCAAGGCGCGTCATCATCTCGCCAATGAGCGTGAATCCTATCGCAAGCAGTACCTGGGCTGGCTGGAACAGAGGTTAGGGCTGACGCCCTGACAAGCTGCCCAGCCAGTTGGGCAGGGGCGCTCAGGGGTTCAGTGCATCACGTACAGCTGCTTCTACGGCCCGATAGAACTGACGGCCGGCGTTCGATTCGCTCCAGCTGGCGTATTGCCCCAGTTCGGCATCACTCAGATCACGGTAGACATAGGCCAGGGTTTCGCCGAGATTGGGTTGCATCTGGCTGCGCAGATTCTCGCGGCGACTGTTGACCAGCCCGTCGGGGATCTGCATCAGGCCGCCGAGAAAGTCATTGGCGCTCTGGGTCGCCAGGTTTGCCAGTGCCATTGATACTTCCACTCCCAGGTCCAGTGCTGGCAGGCTGTTACCCAGCCGGCCAAGCAGCGCCTGGCGCTCGGGGCTCAGAGTTTGCGGTGGCAGGCCGGCTTGCATCGCTGCGACATTGGTTGGTGCTGTAGCGCTGGTTTCCAGTTGTACAACCTTGCGTCCCAGGGTGCTCTGGTAGAAGCCCAGGGCCTGCTGGTGGGTATTGGGGTCCAGGCTGACCGCTAGGCGACCTTGGGCGCGATCATGCATGGCGTTCGGTTCGAAACGCTGATTGCTTTGCCGGACCAGGGTCTGGTAGACGTTGGCAGGCAACTGGTTGGCATAGCGCTGCTGAGCCTTTTGCAGGGCCTGTTGAAAGTGCTCCTGATGCTGGTGCATGCCGGAGACCTGATACAGTTCGGCAGTGTTGGCCTGCAGGTTCAGGCTGACCAGCAGCAGGGCGCTGCTCAGGAGTGGGGCGCAAAAACGGTGGAACAGGCGCGAGTGCATGATAATGGGTAGTCTCCGGTCGTTGGTCGGGCGGCGAGTGTCAGGGGTGACGGGCCTTTTGTCGAGTGTGGGCAAGCGAGTACAATGCTTTCGGCCCGTTCTGGGTCGTACCGCAGACCTGCCCCCCTGGTCTGTACCGCAGGTTCCTGTTTGAGTGTATGGATCATGTCCGAGTTCCCCGCCGTTCTGACTGACGGTTTTACTGCTGTGGCTGAAGACCTGGCCGTGCGCGGCTGGTCGGTGCAGGAGCAACTGTTGCCGGTGGAACTGACCGCCAGCCTGGAGCAATTGTGCCGCCAGCTATGGCGCAGCGATGATCTCAGTCCCGCCGCCATCGGGCGTGGTGCCGAGGGGCAGGTGGTGCCGGAAATTCGTGGCGACTACACGCGCTGGCTTGACGATTGTCCGCCGCATCCGGCCAGTGAGGACTTTCTCGGGTTGATGGACAGCCTGCGTGCAGTACTCAACCGCAGTCTGTTTCTTGGTCTGGATACCTTCGAAACCCACTTCGCGCTATACCCGCCGGGCGCCGGCTACCGCAAGCATCTGGACCGGTTTCAGGACAGTCCGCTGCGCAGTGTCTCGGTAGTGACCTACCTGAATCGTAACTGGCAGCCGGGCGACGGCGGCGAGCTGCGCCTGCATCTGGATGAAGGTGCGCGGGACGTGGCGCCGCGTGCCGGCACTGTCGTGGTGTTTCTCAGTGATCGTATTCTGCACGAGGTCTTGCCGGCCAAGCGTGAGCGGGCCAGCCTGACCGGCTGGTTCCGCCGCCGGCCGGATAATCCGCTGTTACGCTAGAAAGCTGTTTGGCATAGGCTGTCAGGCAGGGAGTATTGCACTGGGGTAAGCATGGAAAAGATTCTGGTCAGTCGTTGCCTGCTGGGTCATCCAGTGCGCTATGACGGTGGGGCCCATGGCCCATTTGGCTGGTTGCAGCGCTGGCAGGCCGAAGGGCGGGTAGTGGCCTTGTGTCCGGAAGTGGCAGGCGGTTTGCCGACGCCGCGGCCAGCGGCGGAGATTCCCGGCGGCCAGGGCGCTGAGGTTCTGGCCGGAAGGGTCCCGGTGCGCACCATCGATGGCAGCGATGTTACCGCGGCATTCGTGCGCGGTGCCGGGCTTGCGCTGCAACTGGTCGCGGCCGAGGGTATCCGCTATGCGGTGCTCAAGGCCCGCAGCCCATCCTGCGGCAATCATGAAAACTATGACGGCAGCTTTTCCGGACGCAAGGTCAAGGGCGAAGGGGTAACCGCCGCAGCTCTGCGCCAGGCCGGGGTTCGGGTATTCAACGAAGATCAGCTCGAGGCTCTGGCGGCGCTGCTGCAGCAAGCCGACGATTGAGGTGCAGGCGCTCAGGCGCTCAGGCGCTCAGGCGCTGGCGCAGTTTGCTCAGACGGCTCAGCAGGCTGCCTACTCGACTTTGTTCCTCAGCCAGCTTGGGCGTTTCCGCAGCCCGGTCCAGCGCCCGTAGCGGCTGTCGTTGCCAGCTTCTGGCCTGATCCGCTGCCGTGCGGATGGCGCGCTCGAACATCCCGCGCCGCAGTGGCTTGGGCAGATAACGGAAGATCTGCGCCTGATTTATCAGCTTGAGCAGTACCTGGGTGTCCTGGAATGGCGTGACGATGATGCTCAATAGCCGGGGATGAGCCTGGGCCAGACTCATCAGCAGCGGCCGCAGGTCTTCGCCGTCAAGCTGAATGTCACTGACCAGAATGTCCAGCGGCTGGTCATTGAGTGTTTGCAGTGCCTCGCTCAGGCTGTGGGCCTGATGCAACTGGATACCACAGGCCTGGCACAGTTCGACGGTCTGGCTCTGAGTCTGGGGGTCGGTATCAAGCAGCAACAGGGCTGGTTGGCGAGTGTTCGGCACATTGCTGCGTTGTTCATCCAGAAAGGCGCTGGCGCGGCGTTCATGGATCAGTTGTGCGGCTTGTTGCAGGGTTTCAGCCATACCCTGTGGATCCCAGGGTTTGGTCAGGTAGCGAAAGATGCCGCCGCTGTTGAGCGCTTCGACTGCCGCTTGCAGATCCGAATAGCCGGTCAGCAGGATGCGTAGGGTCTGGGGATGGCGTTCCTGCACTTGAGCCAGCAGTTGGCTGCCGCTCATTTGCGGCATGCGCTGGTCGCTGACGATGATGTCCACCGGCTCATGCTGCAGTCGTTGCAGGACCCGCACCGGGTTGGATTCGGTGATCACCTCGAACTGGCGGCGAAATTGCAGGGCCAGGCTGCGCAGGATGCGTTCCTCATCGTCGACGAACAGGATCCGGATCGGTTCGGTCATCTCAGGCACTCCGTTGCAGGACCTGTGGCTGGGTCAGGGGTAGGCTGATGACGAACCGGGTGCCACGCCCCGGCTCGGACACAAAGCGGATCTGGCCGGCATGGTCACGAATGATCTGATAGCTGATCGACAGCCCCAGACCGGTACCTTGGCCAACACTCTTGGTGGTGAAGAATGGGTCGAAAATGCGGTTTTGCAGCTCTTTGGGGATGCCCTTGCCGTTGTCCTGAATTGACAGGTAGACCCGGTCGTGTTCGGTCCAGCTGCGAATCAGGATCTGTCCAGGGTGGTCCATGGCCTGTGCTGCATTGGTGAGCAGGTTTAGCAAGACCTGGTTGATCTGCGAGGGAGTGCAGGTGATCGGGGGCAGTTCGCCGAGCCGGGTGATGACCTCAGCCTTGTCCTTGATTGCATTGCGAGCAATCAGCAGGGCGCTGCGTACGCAGTCGTTGATATCGACGGCTTCACTCATGGCCCGGTCCAGGCGAGCGAAGTCCTTGAGGCTGACCGCCAGCTCGGCGATCTGAGCAAGTCCGAAAAGGGTGTCTTCCAACAGAGGGTTCAGATCGTCGGCCAATTGTTCGGGGGCGGCCAGTTCGGCGGCCTGGCGGGTCTGCTCGAACAGTTGCGCCAGTTCCGCCTCGTTACGCTGAGGGGCATCCAGAGCCTGCATCAGTTGGGCCTGGGCCTGGGCCAGCTCCAGAACCGGCTGTACCAGGCTGGCGAGCAGCTGCACATTGTTTTTGACGTAGCCTAGCGGGGTGTTCAGTTCGTGGGCGACCCCGGCGACCATCTGCCCCAGCGAAGCCATCTTTTCTGACTGCACCAGATGACTTTGGGACTCCTTGAGCTGCTTCAGTGCCCGGCGCAGTGCCTGGTTGCGCTGGCCGATACGGACCTCCATGGCGCGTAGCAGGTCCATTACCGTGCCAAGGCCGGCATAGCGCCCGTGCGCGTCGGTCAGGATGAAGTCTTCCGTGATCGGATATTGCAATTGGCCGGTAATAATCCGTGCCGCCTGGTCCAGCGGCGTATCCAGGTCCACGATCAGTGACTGCCGATTGGTCGCCTCAAGGATTGAATGCCGGCCCCAAAGGTCACGGCCAAAGCGTTGCATGAAAATGTCCTGCAGCCGGTAGCGACTGACAAGGCCCAGCGGTCGATTGCGCTCATCGACCACCGGTAGCGATAGAAAGCCCTTGTAGCCGGATTCGAGCAGGCGATCGGCGACATCATTGATAGTCAGGCTGGCGCTGAGCGGTTCGACCGCCTTGCGCAGGCCGGCAAGGGTGGTTTGGCTGGGCATGGTTGACGCTTGGCAATGATCAGTGCAGTCATTTAATCAGCGCCAGGTTTCCAATAGATGACAGCAAAACGCCGCCAGACCCCCGAAGGTGTGGCGGCGTTGCTCAAGGCCGGTGCGCGCTGGCGCGCGGCGGGATCAGAACAGGACGCGGCAGCGGATGGTGCCTTTGACGTGCTGCAGCTTCTCCTGGGCCAGATCGGAGTATTCGGCGTCGACGTCGATCACAACGTAGCCGACCTTCTCGTTGGTCTGCAGGAACTGACCACAGATGTTGATGCCGTTTTCGGCGAACACCTGGTTGATCTCGCTCATCACGCCCGGCACGTTCTGGTGAATGTGCAGCAGGCGGTGTTTGCCCGGGTGCGACGGCAGCGCGACTTCAGGGAAGTTGACCGAAGTGATCGAGGTGCCGTTGTCGCTATAGCGCACCAGCTTTTCCGCCACTTCCAGGCCGATGTTGGCCTGGGCCTCCATGGTCGAGCCACCAATGTGCGGGGTCAGAATGCAGTTGTCGAACTCACGCAGCGGGCTGATGAACTCGTCATCGTTGGAGCGCGGCTCGACTGGGAATACATCGATCGCCGCGCCAGCCAGGTGCTTGTCCTTCAGGGCGCCAGCCAGAGCGTCGATATCGACCACGGTGCCGCGGGCAGCGTTGATCAGAATGCCGCCCTTTTTCATAGCGCGGATTTCCTTTTCGCCGATCATCCACTTGGTGGCGGCGGTTTCCGGCACGTGCAGCGAGACGATGTCGGCCTGGTTCAGCAGCTCGGTCAGCGAGCCAACCTGACTGGCGTTACCCAGCGGCAGCTTGGTCACTACGTCATAGAACAGCACCTGCATGCCCAGGCCTTCGGCCAGTACTGACAGCTGGGTGCCGATCGAGCCGTAACCGATAATGCCAAGCTTCTTGCCACGGATCTCGAACGAGCCGTTGGCGCTCTTGATCCAGCCGCCACGGTGGCAGGAGGCGTTTTTCTCGGGAATGCCGCGCAGCAGCAGAATGGCTTCGGCCAGCACCAGTTCGGCCACCGAGCGGGTGTTGGAGTAGGGCGCATTGAACACTGCAATACCGCGTACCATGGCTGCAGTCAGGTCAACCTGGTTGGTACCGATGCAGAAACAGCCAACGGCCACCAGCTTGTGGGCGTGGGCGAAGATATCTTCAGTTAGTTGGGTGCGCGAACGGATGCCGATGAAATGGGCGTCGGCAATGGCTTCCTTGAGTTGCTCGTCCGGCAGCGAACTGGTGTGGTACTCGATATTGGTGTAACCGGCTGCCTTCAGAGTATCGACGGCAGTCTGGTGTACGCCCTCGAGGAGCAGAAACTTGATTTTGCTTTTGTCCAGCGAGGTTTTGGCCATGGTCTCAGTTACCCGCGATGCTGATTAGTGAAGCCGAGAGAACAATCGCGGCATTTCGCCGACAGAAGTGTCCTGTTTCGGAAGCCGCGTATGCTAGCATAATCTCCCTTTTTTGATGCCTGTCTGCGCATGAATTGTGTTCAGACGCTGCATGAATTCCGTTTGAGGCCGCCGATGACCCCGCAAGCCATTATCGACACCCTGAAGACCCTGGTGGAACCGGACAAGGTACGTACCGACGCCGAGTCGCTTGACGCCTGGGGCAAGGACTGGACCAAACACTTCGAGCCAGCGCCGCTGGCCATCGTGTTCCCCAAGACCATCGAGCAGGTTCAGTCCGTTGTGCGTTTTGCCAATGAGCACAAGCTGGCGCTGGTCCCTTCAGGCGGTCGGACCGGGCTGTCGGCGGCGGCGGTGGCGGCCAATGGCGAGATCGTGGTGTCGTTCGATTACATGAACAAGATCATTGGGTTCAACGAGTTCGACCGTACCGTGGTCTGTCAGCCAGGCGTAGTCACTGCCCAGTTGCAGCAGTTCGCCGAGGAACAGGGGTTGTACTATCCGGTCGATTTCGCCTCGGCCGGCTCCAGTAATATTGGTGGCAACATCGGCACCAATGCCGGCGGGATCAAGGTCATTCGCTATGGCATGACCCGCAACTGGGTAGCCGGGCTGAAAGTGGTGACCGGTACCGGCGAGTTGCTAGAGCTGAACAAGGATCTGATCAAGAACGCCACCGGCTATGACCTGCGCCAGTTGTTCATCGGCGCTGAAGGCACGCTGGGGTTTGTGGTCGAGGCGACCATGCGTCTGGAGCGGGCGCCGAAGAACCTTACCGCGATGGTGCTGGGTACCCCGGATTTCGATTCGATCATGCCGGTGTTGCATGCCTTCCAGGGCAAGCTGGATCTGACCGCCTTCGAGTTTTTCTCCGACAAGGCGATGGCCAAGATCATGGGCCGTGGTGATGTGCCGGCGCCGTTCGAGACCGACTGCCCGTTCTATGCGCTGCTGGAGTTCGAGGCGCTGAACGAGGATATCGCCAATCAGGCGCTGGAGATCTTCGAGCATTGTGTCGAGCAGGGCTGGGTGCTGGACGGGGTCATGAGCCAGAGCGAGCAACAGTTGCAGAACCTATGGAAACTGCGTGAGTTCATCTCCGAGACGATCTCGCACTGGACTCCGTACAAGAACGATATTTCGGTCACCGTCGGCAAAGTGCCGGCGTTCCTGCACGATATCGACGCCATCGTCGGCGAGCATTACCCGGACTTCGAGATTGTCTGGTTCGGCCATATCGGTGATGGCAACCTGCACCTGAACATTCTCAAGCCGGAGTCAATGAGCAAGGATGAGTTCTTCGCCAAGTGCGCGACGGTGAATAAGTGGGTGTTTGAGATCGTGCAGAAGTACAACGGCTCGATTTCCGCCGAGCACGGCGTCGGCATGACCAAGCGCGACTACCTGCACTATAGTCGCAGCCCGGCCGAGATCGCGCTGATGAAGTCGATCAAGGCAGTATTCGACCCCAACGGTATTATGAATCCGGGCAAGATTTTTGCCTGATTGGTGAACTTCCTCGGCATGTCCGAGGCTGTCATGCCGATGGCTGTACGAAGCTAGCAGCGGTGTTGCCAGTCACCGGTTCCGGACCGTCGATACCCAGGGATGGGTATCGCCGAGCGTACAGGGACGTATTCACAGCGTGTCCGGAACCGGTGGCTGGTAATGCCGCCTACTCGGACATTGGGCAATCAGTGTTTCCACGAACCTCTGCTGTGGAGTCTTCATGTCTTACCAACACAGTTTTTCCGACGCCAGTCTCGCCAACCTGCCTATGGGCAAGGTGGTCTGTGTCGGGCGCAACTACGCCGAACATGCCCGCGAGCTGAACAACCCGGTGCCGAGCGAGCCGCTGCTGTTTCTCAAGCCGGCGACTGCGGTGGTCGGCCTGGATCAGCCATTGCGCTTGCCGCAGGGCCTTGGTGCGGTGCACTACGAAACCGAAATCGCCTTGCTGATCGGCCAGACCCTGAGTGGCGAGGTCAGCGAGCAGCAGGCGCTTGCGGCGATTGCCGGCATCGGACTGGCACTGGATCTGACCCTGCGTGAGCTGCAGGACCAGCTCAAGGCCAAGGCTCACCCCTGGGAGCGGGCCAAGGCTTTCGACGGCGCCTGCCCGCTATCGCCATTCGTGCGCCCCGAACAGGTACCGGACCTCGGCAATATTGCCCTGCAGCTGCAGATCAACGGCCAGTTGCGCCAGCAGGGCAGCAGTGCCGAGATGATCACTCCGATCGTGGCCTTGCTTCGGCATATCGCTACAGTGTTCACCCTGCAGCCAGGCGATGTGGTGATCACCGGTACGCCAGCAGGGGTCGGCGTACTCAACCCCGGCGACCAGTTGCTACTGAGCATCCCCGGTGTGCTTGAGCAGCGCGCTGTCGTGGCAGTCTGAACCTGCAGCTGAACTTTTCCAGGGGGCTGCCATCCAACGGCCATCATTTGTTGGCCTGTTATGGAGTCGAGCCATGAAACCCTTTGCCATTATCCTTGCTCTGGTGCTGCTGATCGGCGGCATCAGTCTGCACGTCAGCGGACTGGGCGCCCTGCTGTGGTACTCGTGGAGTCTGAGTGGCAAGGCGTTGCCCGAGCAGGCGCTGAATCTGGCACGTTATCAGGTCGATATCGAGGCGCTGGAGGTGGCTGGTATCGACGATGATCTGTCGGCGCTGACCTACAACGCCGAGCGCAACACGCTATGGTCGGTGCTGAACGGCGAGCCGCTGATTGTCGAGTTGAGCCTGGAGGGTCAGCTGCTGCGCCAGGTTCGGGTCGAGGGTGTGAGCGATATGGAAGGTTTGACCCATGTCGGGGGCAACCGTTATGTGCTGGCCGAGGAGCGCTCCCAGCGGCTGCTGATCGTCGAGATTCCCGACGATGCCGAGCAGATCAGCGTTGAGCATGCCGGCAGCCTGTCCATCGGTCTGGATGGTGACGGCAACAAGGGCTTTGAAGGCTTGTCCTGGGATCATGTTGGACAGCGCTTGCTGGTAGTCAAGGAGCGCGATCCGTTGCGGGTACTGGCGGTGACCGGCTTTGTCGATTCGCCGCAAGGGGGCTCGATGGAGGTGCAGATCTCCGAGCTCAAGGCACCCAATTCGCCACGTTTGTTCATGACTGATCTGTCTTCGGTGAGTCTGCACGAGCCCAGTGGTCACCTGCTGCTGCTCAGTGATGAGTCGCGGGTGCTGGTTGAATACGATGTGGAGGGTGAGCCGCTGAGCCTGTTGCTGCTGCGCCGCGGTCGCCACGGGCTATCCTCGACCGTACCGCAGGCCGAAGGCGTGGCGATTGATACCGAGCGGCGCATCTATCTGGTCAGTGAGCCGAATCTGTTTTACCGCTTCGTGCCGCGCTAGGCGGCAACCCGAACCCCAGCTCAGGCCGGGGCTTTGAGGGTCTGTACGCCGTCTGCGGTGCCCAGCAGCAGGATGTCGGCCGGGCGGGCGGCGAACAGGCCATTGCAGACCACCCCGACAATCGCGTTGAGCTGCTCTTCCAGACCGCGCGGATCGGTGATCAGCAGATTGTGAACGTCAAGAATCACGTTGCCGTTGTCGGTCACGCAGCCTTCACGGTAGACCGGATCGCCGCCGAGTTTGACGATCTGGCGGGCAACGTGGCTGCGAGCCATTGGGATGACCTCGACCGGAAGCGGGAAGGCGCCCAGGGTGTCGACCAGTTTGCTCTGGTCGGCGATGCAAATGAAGGTCTTGGCCACTGCCGCGACGATTTTCTCGCGGGTCAGTGCAGCGCCGCCGCCCTTGATCAGTTCCAAGTGGCGGTTGGCTTCATCGGCGCCATCGACGTAGTAGTCCAGGCTATCAACGCTGTTCAGGTCATAGACGGGGATACCGTGAGCCTTGAGGCGCTGGGCGGTGGCCTCGGAGCTGGCGACGGCGCCGTCAAAGAAGCCCTTGTGCCTGGCCAGGGCGTCAATGAAGCAGTTGGCGGTGGAGCCGGTGCCGACGCCGATAACGCTCTTGTCCTGCAGGTTGGGGAGCAGAATATCCACGGCCGCCTGGCCTACCGCCTGCTTGAGTTCGTCCTGGGTCATCTCGGTTCACCTGTGCAAAGTCTTACGAGTTGCGGATTATAAGGCCGGCGCGGTTGCGATGAAACGGCAACAGACCCTAGACTGGGCGTTTTTGAACCCGGATCAAGCCGAACACGCCATGCTGGAAACCTACGTCAAGAAGATCCTCTGCTCCCGCGTCTATGATGTGGCGGTGGAAACGCCCATCCATCCCGCACCTTTTCTGTCTGAGCGGCTTGGCAATACGGTATTGCTTAAGCGTGAAGACTTGCAGCCGGTGTTTTCCTTCAAGATTCGCGGCGCCTACAACAAGCTGGCGCAACTGACCGATGAGCAGCGGGCCAAGGGTGTGGTCGCGGCATCGGCCGGTAACCATGCCCAGGGGCTGGCCTACGCCGCCCGGCACATGGGGGTGAAGGCGACCATCGTGATGCCGCGCACTACCCCGGAGATCAAGGTCAAGGCGGTGCGTGCCCGGGGTGCCAAGGTGGTACTGCATGGCGACGCCTTCGATGAGGCGCTGGCGCACTCGCAGAAGCTGGTCAAGGACAAGGGCTTTACCTATATCCATCCCTACGACGATCCGGACACCATTGCTGGCCAGGGCACCGTGGCCATGGAGATCCTGCGCCAGCATCAGGGGCGGCTGGATGCGATTTTCGTTCCGGTTGGCGGGGGCGGCCTTGTGGCCGGGATCGCCGCCTATGTCAAATACTTGCGCCCGGAGATCAAGGTGATTGGCGTCGAGCCGACCGAGGCGGCCTGTCTCAAGGCGGCGATGGATGCCGGTGAGCGGGTGGTGCTGAGCCAGGTTGGGCTGTTTGCTGACGGGGTGGCGGTGGCGCAGATTGGCGAGCACACCTTCGAGGTATGCCGCCACTATGTCGATGAGGTGATCACCGTTTCTACTGACGAGATGTGTGCGGCAATCAAGGACATCTACGACGATACCCGCTCGATCTGCGAGCCAGCCGGTTGTCTGGGCGTGGCCGGAATCAAGAAGTATGTCGAGCGTGAGGGCTGCGAAGGTCAGGTCTTTATTGCTATCGATTCTGGAGCCAATGTCAACTTCGACCGCCTGCGGCATGTCGCCGAGCGCGCCGAAATTGGTGAGAAGCGCGAGGCGCTGCTGGCGGTGACCATTCCCGAGCGGCCCGGCAGTTTCAAGGCATTTTGCCAAGCCATTGGCAAGCGCTCAATCACCGAGTTTAACTACCGTTACCACGACAACAGCGAGGCACATATCTTCGTTGGGGTGCAGACCCATCCGGAGTCAGACCCGCGCGATGCGCTGGTGGCTATGTTGTGTGAGCAGGGCTTCCCGGTCATGGATCTGACCGACAACGAATTGGCCAAACTGCATATTCGCCATATGGTCGGCGGCCATTCCGCCCATGTCACCGATGAGGTGGTGTTCCGTTTCGAGTTCCCGGAGCGTCCTGGTGCGCTGTTCAACTTCCTCAGCAAGCTGGGCGGGCGCTGGAATATTTCAATGTTCCATTACCGCAACCACGGTGCGGCCTATGGCCGGGTGGTTGCCGGTTTGCAGGTGCCTGAGGTCGAACGCCATCTGGTGCCTGAAGCCTTGCAAAGCATTGGTTATCAGTACTGGGATGAAACCGATAACCCGGCCTATAAACTCTATCTTGGTTGAGAGGCTCAGGAAATGTCGTGGTCGGCCAGTTGGGCCTGGCAGGTGCGATTACGGCCTTCGGCCTTGGCCTGATACAGCGCCTCGTCAGCCAGACTGATCAGTTCCTTGGGCTCCCAGCCTTCGGCGGGAATCAGGCTGGCGCTGCCGATGCTGATGGTCAGGTGCTGTTCCGGGCTATCCGGATGGGCAATCTCCAGGCGTTTGATCGCCTGATGCAAGTGTTCGGCTACGCGCAGGCACTGAGTCATGTCAGCCCCAGGCAGAATTACCGCGAACTCTTCGCCGCCGTATCGGCAGGCGCTGTCGCCCTCGCGCTGGAGGCTGTTGCGCAGGGCGTCGGCGACCTGTCGCAGTGCGTCATCGCCGGCCTGATGGCCGAGCTGGTCGTTGAAACGCTTGAAGTAATCGACATCCAGCATCAGTAGCCCCAGAGGCGTGTTCTCGCGCCTCAGGCGGCGCCACTCGCTGGCCAGCGTCTGGTCGAAATAACGCCGATTGTAGAGGCCGGTCAGGCCGTCCAGGTGCGACAGGCGCTTGAGCCGGGCCGCTATCTTCAATTGTTCTGTGTTGTTGCGGCCGACGCAGATCAGGTAGTCGCGGCCGTAGCGCGCCAGATGCCGGACGCTGATTTCCAGCGGCAACACGTGACCTTCGCGATGCCGGACCTGCTGCTGGAAAATGGCGCTGCCGCGGCGGGTGACCAGGCGTTGCAGATCGGTGGCCCACTGCTCGAAGTCAGGCATGATGTCTGCCGGGGCGATGGCCAGTACGGCGCGCAGCTGTTCCTCGGTATAACCCAGCGCATGCCAGCAGGTGCGGTTGAGGTAGACCAGTTCCTGGGGGTTGAGGCCGATGATGAACAGGGCGTCATGGCTGTGGTCGGTCATGTCCAGGATCAGCTTGAGGCGGGCCTGATTATGCTGCAGGCTCTCCTCGATACTCTGGCGCCGGACGATTTCGCTCTGCAGGGCCCGGTTGCTGCGGCTAAGCGCATCCCAGCGCTGGGTATTGATCAATGCCAGCCATAACGCATAGCACAGGCTCAGGCTCGCCAGCGTGCCGCTGATCAAGACCAGCAAGGGTAGCGAGGTGCGGGTACTCCGCAGCAATCGCTGTGAGGGGTAGGCGGTCAGACTGAAGCCGGTGTTGTCGCCCAGGCGCACTGAACTGTCGACGCTCCAGTCGGGAATTCGCTGGTCGCTGCCCTGATGGCTGAAAAGAACGCCCGAACCATCCTTGAAATCGACGCTCAGGTGGGTCTGCAGCAGGTCGCTGAGCAGGTCGCTGATCAGTACCTCGACGCGGAAAATACCCAGTAGAAAGCCATCGAAACTATGTGGTTGGTCTGCCTGGCGATACAGCGGAATGTAATAGGCCAGGCCTTTCCCGCCCTGCTGGAGGGTAAAGCTGCTGCTGAGTCGGGGCTGGCCGCTCAGGCGAGAGTCTTCGAGTAGCGGGTAGTTGGGATGTTCCGGGCTGTAGGCGAAGCCTACTACCTGCTCATTGCCGGTCAGCGGTTCGATCCAGCGCATCCGATAGTCGGCGTCCAGCCACTCAATGGCTTGAAAGTTTTCGAAATCACCCAGTAATAGCTCAACATCCTGGCGCCACAGGTCGCCTTGTCTATGATGCAGGGGCCAGCGGCTGGCCAGACGTTGCAGGCTGCTGGTCTGGTGGCTGAAGCGGGCCTCAATCTGACGAGCCAGGGCGTCGGTTTCCAGCTGCAGGCGCGCTACCGCCTGGATCTGTTCGGCGCGTAGTAGTGATACCCAGGCCCAGAGGTTGGCCCCCAGCAACGACAGCAGCAGCGCGGCGATCAGTGCTCGGGCGATAGCTGGATGTTGTGCGGCATGATGGGCAAGCATGGCGGCTCTCATGGTGGCTGCCTAACTGATAGCACATTGCCTTTCGCGACACCAGCGTCAGGCTTGGCGGGCGGCGCTCAGCATGATTTGCCACTGCTGCTCGGTAACCGGCATCACCGATAGGCGGCTGGCGCGTTTGAGCAGCGCCAGCTCTTCCAGGCCGGCCAGTTGGCGTAGTGATTGCGTATTTAGCAATGCTGGAAACTTTTCCTGAAATTCTACGTCAATTGCCAGCCAGGGCAGGCGCTCCTTGCTTGCCTTGGGGTCGAAGTAAGGACTTTGCGGGTCAAGCGCGCTGTGGTCGGGGTAGGGCGCGCTGACGATGGCGCCTATGCCGGCCAGTCCGGGGGGCTGGCAACTGGAGTGGTGGAACAGGAACAGGTCGCCGGGGCGCATTTGCTGGATGTAGTTGCGTGCCTGATAGTTGCGCACGCCATCCCAGGTCGCGCACCGCTGAGCTGCAAGGTGGTCGATGGAAAAGGTGTCGGGCTCGGATTTCATCAGCCAGTAAGACATGTTTCACCTTTTTAGGGTTTCTGATTTGACAGTATCGTATTGATGGTCTAAACCGACACACTTGATACGCGGACTGCATTTGTCTCGGTGCGCGACGAGGTCGAGTTGCGATCTGAGTCGCAGTCAGTTCATTAATGAAAACAAGATTGCCCGGCATTACATTAGGAGGCAACCCATGCGTCGCAAGCCGGATCTTATGTGGATCCTCGTTATTGTCTTCACTCTTGGTGTGGTAACCACCGGTTACACGCAGAGTTATTTTGAGCGTTCGACGCAGGTCGAGAGTACGCTCAACCAGCCTTGAACAGCAGGCACTCGGCATCGCTTACAATGCCGTCCAGCGGAATGTCCCAGCTTGCCGCAGGCAGTTGTGCAACTTTCTGGCAGCGATGAGCCAGGCCGAGCAGGCAGGGGCCGGGCCACTGCCGGCGACGCTGGCGGTAGGCTAGTGCACGATCATAGAAACCGCCGCCCATCCCCAGCCGATTGCCGTGCTGATCGAAGCCAACCAAGGGCATCAGTACCAGGTTGAGTCGCCAGACCGGCACCTGGCGGCTGCGCTGGGGGCGCGGCTCGCGGATGCCGAATCGATTGGTTTTCCAGCGCTGATCGGGATACAGGCGCTGGAAGCGCATAAAGCCATGCGGCCAGCCGTTGACCACCGGCAGGTAGCAATGCTTGCCCAGGCGCTGGGCATGGCGCAATAGCGAGGCAGGATC
Source organism: Halopseudomonas phragmitis (assembly GCF_002056295.1). Classification (NCBI taxonomy): domain Bacteria; kingdom Pseudomonadati; phylum Pseudomonadota; class Gammaproteobacteria; order Pseudomonadales; family Pseudomonadaceae; genus Halopseudomonas; species Halopseudomonas phragmitis. Next base: position 1,593,113 of record NZ_CP020100.1, read on the forward strand.
GATTTCGGCGTCGTTGGCCAGGTAGAACGCGATATGTCGGCTACGCCGAAATATGGGCTGCTGGGCGAGTTGGCGAAAAAGTTGCCGGCTGGCCAGTCGTTGCTCGCGTGGGCTCAAGGCTTTGCGCGCCTGGCGGAGCTGCTGGCGTAACTGGCTGCGGGTCGGGCTGATCATGCGGGAAGTGAAGTCCCCGGAGATGCCGCTGTCGGGTTAGCCCTTGAACCCGAAAGTTCAAGGTGGGGGACACGGCATCGCCTCAGGCTTTCCGTCTTGCGGACATGCACACTGGCAACAACGCGTGGCCTCCGTATACAGGAGTATCGGCTCAGGGACGTCTCCGACTGGCCAACATCCCAGGGACAGTTGTCACTATACAGAAGATTCACCGCAAGATCATGCCTGTGACTCGGTTTGTGGCTTGTTCAGCACCTGGTCCAGGCGCTCAACCAGATCGCGGATCTGGCGCTGGTGCTGATCCAGTTGGTCGCCTTGGCGACGATTGCCGGTCAGCATGTCGTGGCTGATATTCAAGGCGGCCATAACGGCAATACGCTCGACGCCGACCACTTTGCCGCTATTGCGGATGTCGCGCATGGTGCTGTCCAGGTGGCGGGCAGCCTGTTCCAGGTTGCTGCGTTCTTCCGGCGGGCAGCTGACCCGGTACTCTTTGTCGAGAATATGCAGGGTGACGGTCAGGGGTTGGCTCATGAGTCGTGCTCCAGGGCTTTGAGTCGCAGAATCATGGCTTCGACCTTCTGACGGGCCAAATCGTTCTTTTCAATTAGCTGCATTCGTTCTTCGCGCCAGGAGCGTTCCTGAGCGAGCAAGTGCTGATTCTGTTGCTGGAGCCGTTCGCACAGGTCGATCAAGCGACTCACTTTCTGTGCAAGCGTGTTGAAATCAGGTTCGTCCATTGGCGCCATTCTGTCATCCCGGTGTTGGCCAACTCTTGAGGCTCCCTTATAGAATACACTAGCTACTCATACAACTATTCATCTGACTCCGGCTTTTGTGAGGCCCCTCCGTTATGGCGATCATGCCAGCAGTATTCGAATTCGACCGCTATGCCCAGCTGTTCAGTGAGCTTGGTGCCAGTGGTCACCCCGCCGAGTTGCACGGCCATCTGGTCGGACGCCTGTCCGCTGGTGCCCGGCTTGACCACGCCACCTGGCTGAGTGTGGCTCAGGAACTGATCGATGGCCGCAATGCCCCGGGCGAGGCTGCCAAGGTCGCGCTGATTCAGCTCTATGATGCGACACTGTCGCAGTTGAGCGGCTCGGGTTTCGATGTCACTCTGTTGCTGCCGGATGACAGTGCCGCCATCGATCACCGGACCCAGACCCTTGGCCAGTGGTGTGAAGGGTTTCTCGGTGGCTTCGGCCTGGTCGAGCGCAAGATGGCCTTGAGCGAAGAGGCCGAAGGCGTGCTGCGTGATTTTGCCGCTATCGGCCAGGTTCAGACCGAGCTGGAGGAGTCCGAGGCCAACGAGGTCGATTACATGGAAATCATGGAGTACGTGCGGATGGCCACCTTGCTGGTGTTCAGCGAGTGCCAGGATAGCGCTACCGGCCAGGACCAGCCCCCCGCATCATTGCATTAACGAGGTCAGCATGCCGATCCCCAAGCAGGAATATGCCCGCCGGCGCAAGTCGCTGATGGCGCAGATGGAGCCCAACAGCATAGCCGTGCTGCCTGCAGCACCGGTGTATATTCGCAACCGCGATGCCGAGTATATCTATCGCCAGGACAGCGACTTCCAGTACCTGACCGGGTTCCCCGAGCCAGAAGCGGTGGCGGTGTTGATGCCGGGCCGTGAGCATGGCGAATATATTCTGTTCTGCCGCGAGAAGGACAAGGAGCGTGAGTTGTGGGATGGCTATCGGGCCGGCCAGGATGGTGCCGTGGTCGAGTATGGGGCTGACGATGCTTTCCCGATCAATGATATCGACGACATCCTGCCGGGGCTGATCGAAGGGCGTGAGCGGGTTTACTACGCCATGGGCGCCAACCAGGATTTTGACCGGCGCCTGACCAACTGGATCAATGTGATTCGCAGCAAGGCGCGTCAGGGAGCCCAACCGCCCAACGAGTTTGTCGCTCTCGATCATCTGCTGCATGACATGCGGTTGTACAAAAGCGCAGCCGAGCTCAAGGTTATGCAGGCGGCGGCGCAAATCTCTGCCCAGGCTCATATCCGGGCCATGCAGATCTGCCGGCCAGGACTCTATGAATACCAGCTTGAGGCAGAGTTACAGCACGAGTTCATGCGTAACGGCAGTCGGGCCCCGGCCTATGCCTCGATCGTCGCGGCCGGGCGCAATGCCTGCATCCTGCATTACACCGAAAACACCAGTCAGATCCGTGACGGTGACCTGATCCTGATCGACGCCGGTTGCGAGCTGGACTGCTATGCCAGCGACATTACCCGGACTTTCCCGGCCAGCGGCCGCTTCAGCCCGGAGCAGCGCGCCATTTATGACATCGTGCTGGAGGCCCAGGAAGCGGCCTTTGCTGCAATCGCTCCGGGACGCCACTGGAATGAAGCGCATGAGGCCACGGTGCAGGTCATTACTGCCGGTCTGGTGCGCCTGGGCCTGCTCAAGGGTGAGGTTGATGAGCTGATCGCCAGTGAGGCCTACCGGGCGTTCTATATGCACCGGGCCGGCCACTGGCTGGGCATGGATGTGCATGATGTTGGCGACTATCGGGTCGGCGGCGAATGGCGGGTGCTGGAGCCAGGCATGGTGATGACCGTCGAGCCGGGTATTTACGTGGCGCCGGACAATGAGGATGTGCCGCGCAAATGGCGCGGGATTGGCGTGCGGATTGAGGACGACGTGGTGGTTACGCGCAGTGGTTGCGAGATTCTGACCGGTGGCGTGCCCAAGCAGGCCGACGAGATCGAGGCGCTGATGGCCGCCGCTCGGTCGCGTGCCGAGGCGTTGGCGTGAGCATCAGCCTGAGTATTGTCGGTGGCGGCATGGTCGGTGCCAGCCTGGCCTTGGCCTTGCAGGAGTGTGCCCGGGCCCGGGGCTGGCGCTTGCGTCTGATCGAAGCCCAGCCGCCCCGCGCAGGAGGCTGGCAACCCAGCTACGATGCCCGTTCCACGGCCTTGTCACAGGGCAGTCGGCAGTTGTTTGAGCGGCTGGGGGTGTGGGCGCGACTGGCTGAGCGGGTCGAACCCATTCGGCAGATTCACGTCTCCGACCGCGGTCATCCTGGTGTGGCCCGGATCGATGCGGCCCGCGAAGGGGTGCCGGCGCTGGGCTATGTGGTCGAAAACGCCTGGCTGGGCGAGGTATTGCTCGGCGCTCTGGATACCGAGGTAGTGGAGTGGCTGGCGCCGGCCAGTGCCACGGCTGCCCGGGCGGTGCCGGGCGGTTACCAACTGGATCTGCAGACCGCCGATGGAGCACAGACCCTGGAGACCGAGTTGCTGGTGGTGGCCGATGGCGGGCGCTCTGGTCTGCTTGAAAGCCTGGGCATTCATCGTCAGGTCAGCGCTTACGGGCAAACCGCGATCATCGCCAATATTTCTACCAGCAAGGCTCACGCCGGGGTGGCCTTCGAGCGCTTTACCGACTCAGGACCGCTGGCCCTGCTGCCGCTCTCGGGGCAGCGCAGTGCCTTGGTCTGGACCCAGCCGAGAGACCAGGCCGATGAGGTCATGGGCTTGGTTGATGAGGACTTCCTGGCGCGGCTGCAAGACGCTTTCGGCTTTCGCCTGGGCGCGCTGACCCGGGTTGGCGAGCGTCATGCCTACCCGCTGAGCCTGAGCGAAGCTCAGGAACAGGTGCGCCCGCATCTGGTGGTGTTGGGCAATGCCGCGCACAGCCTGCACCCGATTGCCGGTCAGGGCTTCAACCTGTCGCTACGCGATACTCTGGCGCTGGCAGACTGCCTGAGCCGCGAGACTGAGCGTCAGCCAGGAGATCTGACGGTATTGCAGGGGTATCTGCAACGCCAGCAGCTTGATCAGCGTCTGACTGTGGCGTTCAGTGATCAACTGACCCGGTTGTTCAGCAATCGACAGCCGCTGTTGACTGCCGGACGCAATCTCGGGTTGCTCGGGCTCGATATCCTGCCTCCTGCCAAGCGTCTGTTAGCCCGCCAGGCGATGGGGTTGCATGGCTGACCTGCACTGTTCTGGAGACCCCATGAATCATTCGTTTGACCTTATCGTGGTCGGTGCCGGGATGGTTGGAGCGGCCGTGGCCCGGGCGCTGGCTGATACACCGCTGCGAATCGCGGTCCTGGATGCGCTACCACGTGAGGCGCTGGGGCGTGGGGGCGAGACCGGCTCGGGCTACGACCCCCGGGTCAGCGCTTTGAGCGCTGCCTCGCAACGGATTCTGAGCGCTTTGGGCGCCTGGCAACGGATCGCGCCGCAGCGACGCTGCGCCTATAGTGCCATGCGTGTGTGGGATGCCGAGGGCACCGGCGAAATCGGCTTTGACGCTGCCGCGCTGCATGAGACGCGACTCGGACACATCGTTGAGAACCATCTGGTGCAGCAGGCCTTGCTCGACAGCCTGGATGAAACCCGGGTAGAGCTGTTTTTCGGCCAGCGAGTGCAAGGGTTGGTCCGCGAAGAGTCCGGTTGGCGGCTGAATCTGGCGGACGGTCTGCGTCTGTCGGCGCCGCTGCTGATCGCTGCTGATGGGGCGCGCTCACAGATTCGCGAGCTGGCCGGGTTCGCCATGCGCGAGTGGGATTATCTGCACCATGCGCTGGTGACCACGGTACAGCTGGAGCAGCCGCATCAGGCGACGGCCTGGCAGCGTTTTCTGCCGACTGGACCGCTGGCGTTTCTGCCGCTGCCGGATGTCGATGGCCGACATTACTGCTCGATCGTCTGGTCGTTGCTGCCAGAGCAGGCCGAGCAGATGATGGCTTTGGATGAGCCGGCGTTTTGTGCGGCCTTGGGCCAGGCCATTGAAGGTCGCCTGGGCCGGGTGCTGAGTGCCGACCGCCGGCACTGTATCCCGCTGCGTCAGCGCCATGCGCGCCAGTATGCGATGCCCGGGCTGGTGCTGGTCGGCGATGCCGCGCACAGTATTCATCCGCTGGCGGGGCAGGGGGTCAATCTCGGGTTTCTCGACGCGGCCGAATTGGCCGAGGTCTTGCTCGCTGCCTTGCGGCGCGGCGAGTCGTTGGCCGGGCTGGCGGTGCTGCAGCGCTACGAGCGCCGTCGGATGGCCGACAACCTGGCGATGATGGCGGCGATGGAGGGCTTTGAACGGTTGTTCCATGCCGATGCGCCAACATTGCGCTGGGTGCGCAATGCCGGCATGCGCTGGCTGGACAATCAGCCGTTGCTCAAGTCAGGCTTGATTCGTCGGGCCATGGGTCTGAGCGGGGATCTTCCGGCCTTGGCCCGGGATCCGGAAATCGTTTCAACACAGGCATGACTCTGGTTGCTGAGCTAAAACTAAATCATTATCATCTGCCTCAAGCTTACCAACCAGAGGTGTTGTCATGTCTGTCACCCGTACCATCGCTGTCGTCAGCCTGGCCCTGACTGCGGTCACTGGCGTTGCCCAAGCGCAGGACAAGGAGCTGGTGGTGTACTCCTCCCGCCAGGAGCACCTGATCAAGCCGGTTTTCGAGTTCTATACCGCCAAGACCGGTACCAAGATCAACTACATCACCGATGGTGAAGCCCCGCTGATGGCAAGACTGCGGGCTGAAGGGGTCAACACCCCGGCCGATCTGTTTATCACCGTGGATGCCGGCAACCTCTGGCAGGCCGAGGAAATGGGCTTGCTGCGCCCGGTCAAGTCCGAGGTGATCAGTGCCAATATCCCCAGCCAGTACCGTTCCAGCAATGACCAGTGGACCGGTCTGTCGCTGCGTGCCCGAACCATCGTTTACTCCACCGAGCGGGTTGATCCGGCCACGCTGAGCACCTACGAAGCGCTGGCCGATGACAGCTGGAAAGGTCGTCTGTGCCTGCGGACTTCGAAGAAGGTCTACAATCAGTCATTGACCGCAACCATGCTCGAGACCTTGGGTCAGGAGCGGACTACCGAGGTCATCAGTGGCTGGGTTGCCAACCTGGAAGTGCCGGTATTTGCCAATGATACTGCCCTGATCGAAGCCATTGATGCCGGTCAATGTGATGTCGGCATCGTCAACACCTATTACTTCGGTCGCCTGGAACAGGACCGCCCGAATCTCAAGGCCAAGCTGTTCTGGCCCAATCAGGAAGATCGTGGCGTGCATGTAAACATTTCCGGTGCCGGGGTGACCAAGCACGCCAAGCATCCGGAAGCGGCGATTGCCTTCCTTGAGTGGCTGACCACTGAAGAAGCCCAGCGTATCTTCGCTGACGTCAACCAGGAGTTCCCGGCCAATGCGTCGCTGGCGCCGTCCGAAGAAGTTGCCGCCTGGGGTGAGTTCAAGGCCGATACCATCAACGTGGAAGTAGCCGGCCGCCGTCAGCCAGAAGCGATCATGCTGATGGATCGCCTGGGCTGGAACTGACTTCGGTCAGCCCAATACGGCTTTTTCCCGATATACTGCACGCCCGGCTCATGCCGGGCGTGTTGTTTTTGTCGCAGGAGTAAGCGTGCCGCAGCGTTCGATCACCCCCATGCCGCGTTGGCGTCTGGTGGCCTATCTGGCCGCGGCGCTGGTGTTGATGCCGTTGCTGGTGCTACTGCTCAGTTGGCAAAGTGTCGATACCATGATCTGGAGCCATCTGCTCCAGACTCAGTTGTTCACCCTGATTGGCAATACCCTAGTGCTGGTTGGTGGGGTAGGGGTTGGAGTGATTCTGCTTGGGGTCAGCCTGGCCTGGTTGACCAGTTTGTGCGAGTTTCCTGGGCGGCGACTGTTCGACTGGGCACTGATGCTGCCGTTTGCCATCCCGGCCTATGTGCTGGCCTTTGTGGTAATCGGCTTGCTGGATTTCGCCGGGCCGGTCCAGACACAACTGCGAGCCTGGCTGGGCAGCGACTTCCGCATGTTTCCGATCCGATCCACCGGCGGCGTGATTGCGGTGTTGATTCTGGTCTTCTACCCCTATGTTTACATGCTGGCCCGTGGCGCCTTCCTGGCCCAGGGGCGTGGGCTGATGGAAGCCTCCCGGATTCTCGGGCATAGCCCCTGGCAGGGATTCTGGCGGGTAGCCTTGCCGATGGCCCGGCCGGCGATCGGGGCTGGGGTGGCGCTGGCGATCATGGAAACCCTGGCCGACTTTGGTGCGGTCTCGGTTTTCAATTACGACACTTTCACGACCGCGATCTACAAGACCTGGCACGGCTTCTACAGTCTGCAAACCGCGACCCAGCTGGCCAGCCTGTTGTTGTTGTTCGTGTTTCTGGCGCTCTATGTCGAACGCAGGGCCCAAGGCAGCAAGCGTTTTCCTGGTAGTGACAAGCCGCGTCAGGGGCCGTTGTACCGGCTGCGTGGTCCGCTGGCCTGGCTGGCCTGTGGTTACTGTGCGCTGGTGTTGGCGGTGGCCTTTGTGATTCCGGTTATTCAACTGGTCTGGTGGGCGTTTGACAGTGGTGTGGCGGATTTCGACAGCCGCTATTGGCGGGTTATCCGCAACACTTTGCTGCTGGGTGGTATGGCGGCACTGATTACCGTTGGGGTGGCAACTCTGCTGGTACTGGCCCGGCGGCTACAGCCGATCCGGCGAGTGCGCAGTGCGGTTGCGGTGGCCAATCTGGGTTATGCCTTGCCGGGTTCGGTACTGGCGGTGGGGATCATGTTTGCCTTCAGCTTTCTCGATAACCAGTTACTGATCCCGCTGCGGCAGTGGCTGGGCAATCCCCAGGCAGGGCAACTCCTGATGGGCAGTCTGTTTGCGCTGTTGCTGGCCTATCTGATTCGCTTCATGGCGGTTGCCTATGGCCCGCTGGATACCTCGCTGGCGCGGATTCGCCCGTCCTTGCCCGAAGCTGCGCACAGTCTGGGGCAGTCGGGCTGGACGGTGTTTTGGCGGGTTTACCTGCCGTTACTGCTGCCCGGGGTGTTGAGCGCTGCACTGCTGGTTTTCGTCGATGTGCTCAAGGAAATGCCGGCCACCCTGCTGATGCGCCCGTTTGGCTGGGACACTCTGGCAGTGCGCATTCACGGCCTGACCGTCGAAGGTGAGTGGCAACGCGCCGCCTTGCCGGCCTTGACCCTGGTGCTGGTCGGGCTGTTGCCAGTGATTGTGCTGATTCGTCGTTCCGGGCGCGGCGTACGACACTGACCGGTCATCCCGAGCCGGTATGGCAGGCTGCACAGTTGGGTCGATTGCGGCTACAATTCACCTTTTATGCACCCGAATGAAGGAAGCCGCAATGGGTTCGCGTACCCCTCTTTATGATTGCCACCTGGCGGCCGGCGCCAAGATGGTCGACTTTGGCGGCTGGGACATGCCCCTGCACTATGGTTCGCAGCTTGAGGAGCATCATCAGGTGCGCCGCGATGTCGGCATGTTCGACGTGTCGCACATGACCGTGGTGGATGTCGAAGGTGCCGAGGCCAAGGCCTACCTGCAGCGCTTGCTGGCCAATGACGTGGCGCGTCTGACCACCATGGGCAAGGCACTGTATTCCGGCATGCTCAACGAGCAGGGCGGGGTGATCGACGATCTGATCGTCTACCTGACCGAGTTTGGTTACCGCGTGGTGGTCAATGCCGCTACCCGGGACAAGGACTTGGCCTGGATGAACCGTCAGGCCGAAGCTTTCGCGGTCACCCTGACCGAGCGTGACGATCTGGCCATGCTGGCGGTTCAGGGCCCGCGCGCGCTGGAAGTCGCCCAGGCAGTGGTCAATGACAGCCGCAAGGCGCTGATCAGTCTGCTGGCGGTGTTTCAGGGCCTGCCGGAAGGCGAGTGGTTCATTGCTCGGACCGGCTACACCGGTGAAGACGGTCTGGAAATCATGCTGCCGGCCGCTGAAGCCCCGGCGCTGTGGGATGCCTTGGTCGCTGCCGGCTGCAAACCCTGCGGACTGGGTGCGCGCGATACTCTGCGTCTGGAAGCTGGCATGAACCTGTATGGCTCCGATATGGATGAAGGCATCTCGCCGCTGGCAGCCAACATGGCCTGGACCATCGCCTGGGAGCCGGCCGAGCGCGATTTTATCGGTCGCCAGGTACTGGAGGCCCAGAAGGCCGCCGGTGACCAGCCGAAGCTGGTCGGCCTGGTGCTCAACGAGCGCGCCGTGCTGCGTGGTCACCAGAAGGTTATCGTCGACGGGTTTGGCGAGGGTGAGATCACCAGCGGCAGTTTCTCCCCGACCCTGGGCTGCTCCATCGCCCTGGCCCGGGTACCGCGCGCCACCGGCGAGCGGGCTCAGGTCGACATCCGTGGCAAGCTGCTTGAAGTGCGGGTGGTCAAACCCGGCTTCGTGCGCCACGGCAAGGCTGTATTCGAATAATTTCCCAACCTTTTCTCCGTACCGAGGATCAGTCCATGAGCAACATCCCCGCCGACCTGCGTTATGCCTCCAGCCACGAGTGGGCTCGTCAGGAAGCCGATGGCACCATCACCGTAGGTATCACCGACCATGCCCAGGATTTGCTGGGTGACGTGGTGTTTGTCGAACTGCCGGAAGTCGGCCGTCAGGTCAACGCCGGTGAAGAGTGCGCGGTGGTCGAGTCGGTCAAGGCCGCCTCTGACATCTACGCGCCGGTCAGCGGTGAAGTGGTCGCCGTCAATGAGGTTCTGGCTGATGCGCCGGAAACCGTCAACAGCGAGCCCTATGCCGGTGCCTGGTTCTTCAAGATCAAGCCCAGCGATGCCGCCGAACTGGACAAGCTGCTGGACGCCGAGGCCTACGGCGCTTCGATCTAAGATCGTCTGAGCAACCCATCTCAAAGCCCTGAGCTGTTTCAGGGCTTTTGCTTTTCTACCCTTCGCAGGTGAACCCCATGAGTCAAACCCGCCTCTCTGCCCTGGAACAGACCGATGCTTTCATCCGTCGCCATATCGGTCCGGATGCCGCCGAGCAGCGCGCCATGCTCGACACCCTGGGTGTCGAATCCCTGGATGCCCTGATCGCCCAGACCGTGCCGCAAAGCATTTTGCGTCAGGACCTGCTGGCGCTGGGCGCGCCGCGCAGTGAGGCCGAGGTATTGAGCTACCTCAAAGAGGTGGCGAGCAAGAACCAGATCTTCACCTCCTGCATCGGCATGGGCTATCACGGTACGCTGACCCCGACCGTGATTCTGCGCAATGTGCTGGAAAATCCGGGCTGGTACACCGCCTATACCCCGTATCAGCCGGAAATCGCCCAGGGTCGCCTGGAGGCGCTGCTTAATTTCCAGCAACTGTCGATCGACCTGACCGGCATGGAGCTGGCCAGCGCCTCGTTGCTGGATGAGGCGACTGCCGCTGCCGAGGCCATGGCCCTGGCCAAACGGGTAGCCAAGAGCAAGAGCAACCTGTTCTTCATCGATCAGGACTGTCACCCGCAGACCATTTCGGTGGTTCGCAACCGGGCCGAAGCCTTCGGTTTCGAGGTAGTGATCGATGTAGTGGGCAATCTCGACCAATACCAGGTTTTTGGCGCCCTGTTCCAGTATCCGACCACCTGGGGCGAGATCCGTGATCTCAAACCGCTGATCGATCAGGTGCATGCGCAGAACGCACTGGCCTGTGTGGCCGCCGATCTGCTCAGCCTGGTGCTGCTGACCCCACCGGGCGAGCTGGGGGCTGACGTGGTATTTGGTTCGGCTCAGCGCTTTGGCGTACCCATGGGCTATGGCGGACCGCACGCGGCCTTCTTCGCCACCCGTGATGCCTATAAGCGAGCCATGCCCGGGCGGATCATCGGGGTGTCGGTCGATACCCGTGGCAACCGTGCCCTGCGCATGGCGTTGCAGACCCGTGAACAGCACATCCGCCGCGAGAAAGCCAACTCCAACATCTGTACCGCCCAGGTGCTGTTGGCCAATATCGCCAGCTTCTATGCCGTCTACCATGGGCCGGAAGGGCTCAAGATCATCGCCCAGCGGGTTCAGCGCCTGACTGCCATCCTGGCCGCCGGGCTGGAAGCCTGTGGCATCCAGCGCAGCAATAGCCATTTCTTCGACACCCTGACGCTCAAGGTGCCCGGCCAGGCGGCGGCGATTGTTGCGCGCGCCCAGGCTGCCCGAGTCAACTTGCGCCTGATCGATGCCGACACCTTGGGTGTCAGCCTGGATGAGACCTCGACCCGGACAACCGTGCAAACTCTGCTGGCCTGCTTCGCTGGTGATCAGCACGGCCAGGATCTGGAGGCGCTGGATGCTCAGGTAGCAGCCGCCGGGCTCGGTATTCCGGCCGACCTGCAACGCCAGTCGGCGTTCCTGACCCACCCGGTGTTCAACAGCTATCACTCGGAAACCGAGATGCTGCGCTACATCAAGTCGCTGGAGAACAAGGACCTGGCGCTCAACCAGGCCATGATTCCGCTCGGCTCCTGCACCATGAAGCTCAACGCCACCACCGAGATGATTCCGATCACCTGGCCGGAGTTCGGTCAGTTGCACCCGTTCGTGCCGCGTGAGCAGGCCGAAGGCTACAAGCAGATGATCGACGAGTTGGAAGCCATGCTGCGTGAGATCACCGGTTTCGATGCCATCTGCATGCAGCCCAACTCCGGTGCCCAGGGTGAGTACGCCGGTCTGCTGGCCATCCGCAAGTACCATGAATCCCGCGATGAAGGCCATCGCAACGTCTGTCTGATTCCGACCTCGGCCCACGGCACCAACCCGGCCTCGGCGATGATGGCCAGCATGCGTGTGGTACTGGTGGCCTGCGATGAGCAGGGTAACGTCGATGTTGAAGATCTGCGCCAGAAGGCTGCTGATAACGCCGAGAATCTGTCCTGCCTGATGATCACCTACCCCTCGACTCACGGGGTATATGAGGAAGGCATTCGCGAAATCTGTGACATCATCCACCAGCATGGCGGCCAGGTGTACATGGACGGGGCCAACCTCAATGCCCAAGTGGCGCTGAGCCGGCCGGCCGATATCGGTGCTGACGTGTCGCACATGAACCTGCACAAGACCTTCTGTATCCCCCACGGTGGTGGTGGCCCGGGCATGGGGCCGATTGGTGTCAAGGCGCATCTGGCGCCGTTCGTTGCCAACCACCCGGTGGTGCCGCTGGAAGGCCCCAATGCCGAGAACGACGCGGTCAGCGCCGCACCCTGGGGCAGCGCCAGCATTCTGCCGATCAGTTGGACCTACATCGCACTGATGGGGGCTCAGGGGCTGCGTCAGGCTACCGAAGTGGCGATCCTCAATGCCAACTACCTGGCCAAGCAATTGGGCGAGGCCTACCCGGTGCTGTACAGCGGGCGCAACGGTCGGGTGGCGCATGAGTGCATCATCGACATCCGTCCGCTCAAGGCTGCATCGGGCATCAGCGAGGAGGATGTCGCCAAGCGACTGATGGACTTCGGCTTCCACGCTCCGACCATGTCATTCCCGGTGGCCGGAACTCTGATGATTGAGCCGACCGAGAGCGAATCCAAGGCCGAGCTGGATCGCTTCATTGATGCCATGCTGACCATTCGCGCCGAGATCAGCCGGGTCGAGAAGGGTGACTGGAGTGCCGAGGACAACCCGCTGCACAACGCCCCGCATACCCTGGCCGATATCACCGGTGACTGGCAGCGCGGTTACTCGCGTCAGGAAGCGGTCTTCCCGCAGCCTTGGGTAGCGGCCAACAAGTTCTGGCCGTCGGTCAACCGGATCGACAACGTCTACGGCGACCGTAACCTGTTCTGTGCCTGTCCGCCGATTGAGGCCTACGAAGGCTAAGCCTGTGCACGCCGCCCGCCGACTGGCGGGTGGCGTGGCAGCTCCAGCTCCACCTCAACCCCGCCTGTTGGCCGGTTGCGCAGGCTGATTTTGCCCTGATGCAGTTGCGCCACTTCCCTGACAAAGCTCAGACCCAGTCCGGTACTCTTGCGCTGCCCGTCCGGACGCGGCAGTGAATAGAAGCGTTCAAAAACCCGCTCCAGGGCATAGTCAGGCACTGGCGGACCGTCGTTGCTTACTGTCAGCCGAACCTGCTGCTCATTCGCGCTCAACTGCAACAGGATCAGACCGCCCGGCAGGCTGAACTCGATGGCATTGTCGAGCAGGTTGCTGATGGTCTGTTCGAGCAGGAAGGCTTCGCCCTCGAGTTGGCAATCCCCGGTTTGCTGCTGGTGCAGGGTGAGCTGCTTGCGTTCGATCTGCGGGCGCTTGGACTCCAGTTCGCGTTCGGCAAGTGCTGCCAGATCCAGGCGTTCGGGGTGCTCCAGATGCTGGCGTTTCTCCACACTGGCCAGCGACAGCAGCCGGTCCACCAGTCGTTGCAGACGTTGTGATTCGCTGTCGATGTTGCTCAGAAAGCGCTGCCGGGCCTGCTCAGGTACATTGGTTTCCTGCAGCAGTTCGGCTGCGCCGCGGATCGCCGAGAGCGGTGATTTCATCTCGTGGGTCAGGGTATGCACGTACTGCTCGACATAGGCCTTGCCGTCGATTTCCGCGCGCATCGCCTCGGTAGCCCGAGCCAGGCGGTCGAGTTCGCGCTCGCCAAGCCGCGGCGCGCTGATGCGCTCACCGTGGCGCACCCGTTCGACATACTCGACCAGACGGCGGATTGAGCGGGTAATCCAGATCGACAGAGCCGCCCCCAGCAGCAGCGCACCGAGCAGGATCAGACCGCCGCGCTTCCAGAAGTAGCCGTGCGCCAGGGTGATGAAGGGCTGCAGGCTGGCGGTCGGCTGGGCCAGGGTCAGTACCCCGACCAGCTCGCCGGCATTGAACACCGGGGCTGCGACATGCATGAAGGTGGTTGCTTCGTCCTCGGGGTCGGCCCGGCTGGTGCGTGCGCCGTATTCACCGCGCAGGGTCAGGGCGACGTCACGCCAGCTAGAGAAATCCTCGCCGACCAGAGCCGGGTCACTGTGCAGCAGTACCCGGCCCTGGCTGTCGGTCAGGTAAACGATCAGTTCGGTGCGGGTCTTTTGCCGCGACCAGATGTGCGCATCCAGCGGGCGCTGCTGGTAGCGCTGCAAGGCCTCAGCGAACGGTGTGCCCTGGGCAAAGCCCTGCTCCCAGTGCAGGCCAGCGGCTTCGGCCAGCAGGTTGGCGCTGTCGACCAGGACTTCTTCACTGGCCTGGCGCACCGACGAGGGCAACTGGTTTAGGATGCTGTTGAGAAACAGCAGCGTGGCCAGCCCGGCGAGCACGAACCAGGCGACCAGAATGCGAATACTCAGGCTCATGCGCGGCGCTGCCGGGCCTGCGGATCAAGGCTGTAGCCCAGGCCGCGATGGGTGGTGATCGGGTCGATATCGGGCAGGACCTGTTTCAGTTTGACCCTGATGCCCTTGATGTGAGTGTCGATCACCCGATCGAGGCTGGCGCCGGGGTCATCCCAGGCAGCGTCCATCAACTGCTCGCGACTGAGTACGTGTTCGGGGTGACGCAGCAGGGCGGCGAGAATCAGATATTCGTAACGGGTCAGTTCCAGCCACTGCTGGTGGTAGCGAATGCGCCGGCGAGCGGGGTCATGTTCGAACAGGCTGCTCTCGGTGCTGGGTTCGGGCTCGGGCTGCACCCGGGTGCGGCGCAGGATGGCGCGTACCCGGGCGGAAATCTCGCGCGGGCTGAACGGCTTGACCACGTAATCGTCGGCACCGATTTCCAGTCCAACGATGCGGTCGACTTCCTCCTTGCGAGCAGTCAGGAACATCACCGGTACATTGGAGAAACGCCGAATCCGGCGGCACAACTCGAAACCGCTTTCATCCGGCAGGCCAACATCCAGTACCACCAGGTCCACCGGCTGCTGTTGCAGCCAGGCCATGCCGTCACTGGCCAGCGCACACCAGTGCGGCTCGAAACCTTCGGTGCCGAGGGCATAAAGCAGGGCATCGGCAATGGCCGGCTCGTCCTCGATGATCAAAATCCTGTCGCCCATGGGCTGCTCTTCCTGAACTGCGGGCCCTGATTGTGGCGTCAATGCTGGGCTGGACGCAATCATTCGTGCTCCAGCCAGGCACTGACCACATAGCGCAACGGGCCGCCGCTGGTCAGGGCAGAAAATGGGTAACAGGTGACCAGGCGCAGCTCGGCCTGGTCATGTTGTAGCTCAATCTGCTGGTGGCGGCTGTCGACTACGTCGCTTTGGCCGACGCGGTAGCGGTAGCGGCGGCCATCGGTGGCTTCGATCTGCACTATCTCTCCGGGCTTGAGCTGCTGCAAAAAGGCGAAGTGACTATCCTGATGCCCGGCCAGCAGTAGGGTGCCCAGTTGGCCGGGGGTCACGCCGTTGTCGAGTTGGCCGGGGCCGAAGGCCAGGGCCTGGCCGCTGACGCCAGCGAGTACATAGTGATCCTGACCCTGGGGTGTGATCAGCCGTGCAACCGGCCAGGTATCAGCCCAGGACCAGGGTTTGACGGCCACCCCCTCGGCCAGTTGTTGTTGCCAGGCCCGTGCGATCAGCCACTGCGCCAGCTCGGCCTTGGCCTGCAGCCACAGCGCCTGGCCGCTCAGCGCCAGGGCACCGAGCAGCAGGCTGGCGATCAGCAGCTTACGCATGGGCGGGCCTGCGACGGATCAGCAGAGCCAGAGCAGCAGCGAACAGCAGCAGGGCCAGTGACCACAGGCGCAGCAAACCCAGCGAGGTTTGCGGGTACAGGTGATGATCGGCCGGGTTCAGATTGGGGATCTGCTGGCTCAGCAACTCCTCATCAGGGCTGCGCACCGGAGTTTCTTCGATAGCGATGAAGCTTGTGTAACGACTCATCAACTGGTGCTGCAGGGCAACCTCAAGCACCGCTTCACGTACCTCGGCCTCGGCCGCACCCTGAACCAGCCGGTCCATCAGCGATTCGATTTTGCTGCGGGCCCAGAGCTTGGCCGTGCCCGGACTCTGCTGTGCTTCTGGCAGCCACAGTTGTTGCTGCCAGGGTTCTGGCTGGTGACCGTGCAGGGTGATGGACTCGGGCAGACGGTTGAGTTTCAGCGCTACCACCAGCGGTTGGCCGGCGTACAGGTCAGGCAGCCGCTCGGGCCAGATTTGCGCCTGAATGCCGTCTTCCAGTTCGAGGCGCAGATCAGTCAGTACGGGGGATTCGAGTTTTTCGAACAGCCGGTTGATCGAACTGGCCACGCCGTCGCGGTCATTGACCGGAGTGAATTGGCCGCGGCCGATCTCGGCGGCCTTGCGCAGCAGGTAGCTGTTGGGGGCGGCACCAATACCGACGGTGAACAACCGGGCATTGTGCAGTCGCCGCTGGATCATGGTCAGTACTTCCTGTTCATTGCTGACAGAGCCGTCGGTTATGAAGATCAGTTGGCGCAGGTAGCCCGGCTCGCTGGGTTGGCTCAGGGCATCGCGCAGGACCGGCAGCATCTCGGTGCCGCCCGAAGCGTACAGGGCGTTGACCCAGTCGCGGGCCATGGCCAGGTGTGTGGCATCTGCGGGCACCGGCTGGCGGAACAGCTGGCTGTGCTGGTGGTTGAATTCGAACAGATTGAAGCGGTCTTCCGGTTGCAGCCGGTCCAGGGCATGCAGCAGGCTCTGACGGGCCTGGCGCATCCGCTCACCCTGCATCGAGCCGGAGGTGTCGACGATCAGCAACACTTCACGAGGCTGGCGTACGTGACTGACCGGGCGCTCGGCTGGCGACAGCATCAGCAGGGCGTAGTGGCCGTCGTCCAGGGTTTCGCTGAATACCGCGGCCTGGTTGCCAATATCGGCCGGCAGGGCCCATTCGAGGATGAAGTCGCTGTCCATGATCACTGGATTGTGGGCCAGTTGAATCCGGTAGCCACGGCCATCATAGTCATGGTCGAGCTGGTGGCTGGGGCTGTGGATGCTGTCCAGCGGCATGCCGGCGTCCAGATAGATATCCAGGCGCGCCTGGTGCGATGGCCCGTCACGCCACAGGCCTTCAACGATCGGGCCTTCCACGGCGGTGTACGGGTGTACGACGGGCACGGGGTTGTCGCTCGGTTGCGGGGCGGGGGTGTAGCGTGGGGTCATGGTCAGCGGCAGGCGCAGATTGAAGCGCCCGGCATCGGGAACCAGCAGCTCGGTGTATTCCAACGTCACGGCAATGCTCTGGCCGGCCTCGATATTGGCTACCGAAGTGCTGAACAGGTTGGGCCGACGCTGTTCGACCAGACCAGCGCGCTGGCCACTGGCCCGGGCCTGTTCATAGGCCTGCCGCGCCTGCTGTTTTTCCCTGATCTGACCGATGATCCGGCGCTCGCCGATTTCCAGTTGCATGCCGTGCACTGCGGCATTCTCGGACGTGGGCAGTACATACAGGCCTTCGGCAAAGGCCAGCCCGGGATTGCTGAAGCGTTGGCGAATTCTTACCCGGGCCAACGGGCCGCTGATGGTGACTTCCATTTCGGTATTAAGCAGCAGCGCTGGTTCCCAGGCCGACTGGTTGTCGTTGCGCAGTAGAAATACCCCGGTCCCGGCCTGATCAAGCAACGCTGTGCGCGACTCCTGAGCCTGAGCCGGGGGCAGGGTAAATAGCAGGCTGATAATGAATAACCATCCGAATCTGGATTGCATGGCGCACCTCCCTGAGTGATTGACCGCTGCAGTGTCGCCGGGCTGTTTGTGACGATGATGTGGTTTATGTGTGGATGGACTGATCGAGGTCATTGGCGTGGTTTGAGGGTGGCGGTTACAGTTCAAACACAGACACAGGAGTTGCCATGACTCAGGTTTCCAATAGCAGTGACAGCCCGCAACCGTTGCGCTTGCGTCGTGTCGGGATCGACACTTACCGCGAGAACGTTGCCTACCTGCACCGTGAGTGCGAGTTGTATCGTGCCGAGGGTTTTCAGGCCCTGGCCAAGGTTGAGGTCCGCGGCAATGGCCGGCGGATTCTCGCCAGCCTCAATGTGGTGGATGACGACAATATCGTTGACTGTGGCCAACTGGGTCTGTCGGAGGATGCCTTCGCCCAGTTGGGCTTGGCTGAAGGCTATGCGGTCAGCGTTTCGCAGGCCGAACCGGCCCGTTCGATTCCGGCCCTGCACCGCAAGATCGCGGGTGAGCGTCTGAGTCGCAAGGACTTTGGCGCCATTGTCGAGGACATCGCCGCCCATCGTTACTCGAAGATTGAATTGACCGCCTTTGTGGTGGCCTGCAACCAGGGCGAACTGGACCGTGAGGAAGTGTTCTACCTCAGCGATGCCATGAGCCGGGTTGGTCGTCGTCTGGACTGGCATGAGCACCCGGTGGTCGACAAGCACTGCATTGGCGGTATACCCGGCAATCGCACTTCGATGCTGGTGGTGCCGATCGTTGCAGCACACGGCATGCTGTGCCCCAAGACCTCGTCACGGGCGATTACCTCGCCGGCCGGCACCGCCGACACCATGGAAGTGCTGGCCAATGTCGAGTTGCCGTTCGATGACCTGCGTGATCTGGTGCATACCCATCGCGGCTGTCTGGCCTGGGGTGGTACCAGCGATCTGTCGCCGGCCGACGATGTGCTGATTGCGGTCGAGCGCCCGCTGTCGATCGACTCGCCCGGGCAGATGGTGGCGTCTATCCTGTCGAAGAAGGTGTCGGCCGGCTCGACCCATCTGCTGCTGGATATCCCGGTCGGGCCGACTGCCAAGGTGCGCTCGATGCCGGAAGCGCGCCGCCTGCGCAAGCTGTTCGAGTTCGTTGCCGGACGTATGGGGCTGCATCTGGAGGTGGTGATTACCGATGGCCGGCAGCCGATTGGTCGAGGCATTGGTCCGGTGCTGGAGGCGCGGGATGTGATGCAGGTGCTGCTCAATCACCCGCAGGCACCAGATGATTTGCGGCTGAAGTCCTTGCGTCTGGCCGGACGGATGCTCGAGTTCGACCCCGATGTGCGAGGCGGCGAGGGCTTTGCCATTGCCCGCGACATTCTCGGCTCCAGCCGGGCGTTGGAGAAAATGCAGGCGATTATCGCGGCTCAGGGGGCGAAGCTGTTCGATCCTGAACAGCCGCCTCTGGCGCCACTGGGCTTTGAGGTCACGGCGGCGACCGATGGTGTGGTGATCGCGATCGACAACCTGCAACTGGCGCGCATCGCCCGGCTGGCCGGGGCCCCCGGGGCCCAGGGGGCCGGAGTCGATATGCTGGTGCGGCTGGGTGACAGCGTTGCGCGTGACCAGCCACTGTACCGGGTATACGCGGCCTATCCGACCGAACTGCAATTCGCCCGCCAGGCCAGCGAACGCTTTACTGGCTTCATGATTGGTCGGGCCGAGGAACTGGTGGATCTGAATGTGGAGTTCTGATGGATACCTTGCTGTTATTTTTTGCCGATGAGCAGGCGCCCGCCCGGCGCCTGGCTGAAGCCGCCGGGCTGGCCTGTGCCGAGGTCATCAGCCACCGCTTCCCTGACCAGGAACTACGGCTTACCCTGCCGTTTTCCCAAGGCCAGGAGCTGCCTGGTACTCTGGTGCTTTATCGCAGCCTGGATCGACCTAATGACAAATTGGTCGAGCTGCTGCTGATCGCCCGGCATGCCCGTCAGCTCGGGATTGCCCGGCTGGTGCTGGTGGCACCCTATCTGGCCTATATGCGCCAGGACATCGCTTTCAATCCCGGTGAAATCGTCAGCCAGACCATTGTTGGCGGCTTTCTCGGTGAGTTGTTCGATGCTGTGATTACGGTCGACCCACACCTGCACCGGATCAGTCATTTACAGCAGGCTATCCCCCGTGAGCAGGCCATTGCCCTGTCGGGCGCACCGCGACTGGCTGAGCTGATTGCCGGGCGGCGTGACAACCCGCTGCTGGTTGGCCCCGATGCCGAGTCGGCCCAGTGGGTCGAAAGCGCAGCTCGGCGCCAGGGCTTTGACTATGGCGTCTGCCTGAAGGTCCGCCACGGTGATCGGCAGGTTGAAATTCAGCTACCGGATATCCCGCTGCAGGGGCGGGCGGTGGTGCTGATGGATGATGTGGCCAGTTCCGGGCATACCCTGGCCCGGGCCGCAGAGCAGTTATTGGCTGCGGGTGCGGTGTCGGTGGACGTGGCGGTTACCCACGCGCTGTTTGCCGAGGATGCCCTGGACGTGATCCGGGCTGCTGGGATTGGCGAGGTCTGGAGTACTGACTGCATCGCCCACCCGAGCAATGCCATCACCATGGCGCCCGTGCTGGCGGCCAGTCTCAAGCAGGTGCTGGCTGTTGGCGGAAAGCCTTAGCTTTTTTCCATAACCGGTTCGGCATTCGGTGTCTGCCACTGCCAGGCACAGAGCGCCCCGAGCAGCGCCACCAGCATGCCGGTCAGGCCGAGTAGCTGCAGACTGAGCAACTGGCTGACCCAGGCGCCCAGTGCTGCCCCCAAACCCTGGCCGAGAAACATCACCGAGCCATTCAACGCGACCGTGACCTGACGCGCCCCCGGTGCGGCCTCGAGCAGCTGGGCCTGGACCAGTGGTGTCAAGGCGAACAGTGCGGCTGCGCCGAACAACACAGCGGCCCCCAGGCTCAGCCAACTGACCAGCCCCTGCTCGGGGAACACCAGCATGGCAACTGAGTACAACACCTGGGTCATGGCGATGATCATGAAAATCCGCACCAGCACCCGGTTCGGGCTGGAAGTGTTGCCAAGCCGGGCGGCAATGGTGATGCCGATCAGGGCACCGACGCCAACCAGCATTTGCGAGAGTGCCACCTGCTCGGTGCTGCCGACTATGTTCTGCATGACCGGGGCGATATAGGGAATTACGCAGAACGTGGCGCTGAACGCTGCCAGGCTCATCAGCAGCAGGCGGCGGATATCGGGTTGCCAGCCATGGGCCAGCAGATGCCAGCCGGCACCATCCTCGCTTTGCACTACCGGCAAGCTCAAGCGGTTGATCAGTGCAGCGGCCAGACACAGCACTGCGGCCAGCAGAAACGTCGCGCGCCAGTCGAACCATTGGCCGATCAGGCTGCCCAGCGGCATGCCGAGCAGGAAGGCCAGGACCATGCCACCGGTCACCATGGCCAGAGCCTGGCCGCGTTTTTCCACCGGCAGCAGCGCAGCGATAATCGGTGGCACCACTGGCATTACCAGGGTGGCCGCCAGCCCGGCCAGAATTCGCAGGCCGATCAGTTCGCTAAAACTGCCGGCCAGCGCTGCCAGAAGATTGATCAGGCTCAGCCCGAGCAGCGCCAGCCAGAGCATCCGCCGCCGCTCCAGACGTCCGGTCTTAAGGGCAATCAGCGGTGCGGTCAGGGCATAGGTGATGGCATAGGCCACGGCCAGATAACCGGCTGTGGCCACGTTGATGTCGAGGTCGGCGGCCAGTTCGATCAGCAGGCCGGCAAACACGAAAGTTTGTGTGCCGACTGCGCAGGTGGCCAGCGCCAAAGCCGGGATGGGGTTGCCGCGCATAATGATTATCCTTGTTCTGACAGGCGGGTCAGGGACTCCTGACGTTCATGCAACTGTCCGGCATGGTAACGCAATCCGGCCGGATAGCGGTTGCGGCGCTGGCTGGTCTTGAGAAAGCTCATCACTGCCCTGATCACCACCTGATCGCCCAACGGGCGGTTGTGGCCGCCGTTTTCCAGCCACAGGGTCTTGGGAGAGCAACTGGCGGCATTGGCTTGCGCCGCGCTGATCGGTACTACCGGGTCGTCTTTGGCATGCACCAGCATCACCGCGGTTTGCTCCAGGCCGGCCAGGGCCCTTGGTACTTCAAACTGGTCGAGGGGAGCGCCCAGTACCTGCTGCATATGCTGCTCCATGCGGTTGATCGCCCGCTGTGACAGGCCCTGCATCCGGGCCAGGGCCTGGGCCTGATAACGCACGGCATGCGGTGCGCCGATCAATACCAGCCGGCGGGATTCCAGACCATAGGCCTGCATGGCCAGAGCGCTGCTGGCGCCGCCGATCGAGTGGGCAATCACCGCATGCAGCGGGCCCAGGCGCTGGCCGATACGGCTGATTGCCTGAGCCAACAAAGGTAGTGGCCCCTCGCGACCGCTGGCCAGCCCGTGGGCCGGCAGATCCAGGGCTGCAACCTGGTAACCGGCGTCCAGTAATGGTTGAACGAAACCGCCCATGGCGTAGTGATCCGCTTCCCAGCCATGGACCAGCAGGACCACCGGCCCCTGGCCTCGGGTCCAGAGCGGTATCTGCTGCTCGCCAAGGGACTCGGTCAATCGCTCGAAGCCGTCGAAAGCCTGATGCCAGTGGCGTGGTTGCGGGCGCTGACGCGGGCGCTGACGCGGGCGTACGAACTGGCGGGCACCAAGGGCGCCAAAATAGCCCGGAAACACGGCCGAAAGAGTTTTGACCATGCCCAGACGGGCGTTACGACTGAGGCGAATACTGTTCATGGTTTTTGCTCCTAACTACCTACCAGTTGGTAGTTTTGCGGTGGTTAAAAAAGCCCCAAGGGGCTTCGGATCAACTCATGGATCAACGTTTGAGTTCGCGGCGTACTTCGCTGATGGCCTGCTCAATCGGCAGGGGGCTGCCCTTGACCCGCGACAGAAACAACCCGCCCTGGACCAGCATCAGCACCCGCTCAGCCCAACGCCCGGCCTGTTCGCTGTTTTCAGCGCACTGACCGCTCAGGGCAATCCCGGTCAGCCAGTCATGCTGCAAGTCCAGCAGGCGCTGGGCGCGCTGACGCAGTTGCTGATCCAGGTGGTCCCAGTCGCCCAGTACTCCACCTACCGGGCACAGGCGCCGGCCCGGGCCGATGCTGTTGAGGTAGATGGCGAAAAACGCCTCCAACTGCCGGGCTGCCGGTTGCCCTTGCTGGGCATCAATGTGGCGGCGCAGGGCCTGAATACTGGTGTCGATTACATCGGCCACCAGGGCATCCTTGTTCCGGTAGTGGTGGAACAGGCTGGCCTTGCGAATGCCTACACGGTCGGCGATGTCCTGCAGGCTGAAGCCGTTGAGCGACTGGCGCTGAAGCAGGTCGGCGGCGGTGCTGAGAATTTGGGTTTTGGTATCCATGAGCCTACCGTATGGTAGGTTTTGCTGATTGTCAACGACTATTGAGAAGAGCTGGCTACCGCTCGTCGTGGTGTTTACCCTACCGATCGAGCACATCGCCGGCATCGCCTACCAGCAGATCGAAGCGTTCGAACAATTGATCAAGAATGAAATCTGACCCGGAGCCCGGCCCATGCTAGTCAAGGACATCATGAAGTCCAACGCCGTCACCATCTCCTTGCTCAACGTTTACGACATCTGCGCCAAGCCGGCACTGATTGTCTCACGCGAACTGGACGTGAAGTACGTGGCAAAGCTCATGGTCAACATGAGCCTGCCACGGATTCTGGTCAGCAGCGCCAACGAACTGGTCGGGATCATCACCATGAACGACATTGTCGGGGCGATTCTGGAGATGGCCGACGGGGAGGCCTGACCCTCGCGTTACTGCCGGCCAATATAGCCAGGATTGAACACCACCTGCTCGCCCTGGATCATGTCGAAGATATCGCGGGCTGCAATTGCCGGGTCTTCCCAGTCGGCAGCCCGATCCACTTCGGGATTGGCCTGCGGGCCAGTGGAGTGCCGGCTGATATGGGTGCGCATGCCGGCCGGAGCGGCAATGAAAATCTTGATATTGTCAGCCTGCAATTCTTGCGCGGCACTCTGGAACAAGCCATGCAGTGCGTGCTTGGTCGCGGCGTAATGCCCCAGATTGGCTGGTGCCGGGCGCATGCCCAGAATCGATGACACGTTCAGGATAGTACCGCCGTCCTGCTCACGCATGACCGCGATCGCCTGCTGAGCCAGATCGGCATAGGCCCAGAAATTGACTTCCATCTGGTGCCGGGCCTTGTCCATATCCATTTCATCCAGCCGCGCCAGATAGGAATAGCCAGCATTGTTGAACAGGAAGTCGACCTGGCCATACTCGACCCGCGCCCGCTCGATCAACCCGGCACGCTGTTCCGGGTCTGCCAAGTCCACTTCCAGTACCAGCGCCTGCCCACCCTGACTACGAATCTGCTCGGCCAGCTGCTGCGAAGGCTCGGGGCGGACATCGACCAGAACCAGCTTCATGCCCTCGCTGGCACCCAGTAGCGCCAACTCTCGGCCCAAGCCATAGCTGCTGCCGGTCACCACTGCCACCTTGTCCTTGAACGCTGGACTATCGGCCTGTGCTGGCGCTACCAGCCACAGCATCAGCCAAACCAGCAGCACGCCCGGCAGCGGCAATTGCAGCATTTTTCTATGGTAAGTCGTCATACCCCGCACTCCCTGAGTTATTGGCAACCGCTACACCTTAATGGGATTGCCCCACCAACAGTAGCAACAGAAACATTTCGAATCAGTGCCCGGCATGCGACCAACGGTCGACAGCGCATTGTTAACTTCTGGTGCTGATCGATAATTTACGCAACATTTACAGCCGCTTGCAGTTTTGGACATCTCTTGTTTATGCGGTTTGGCTTTAGGCTTTCGGACAGCATAGGAGGCTGTCGATGTTTGCTTTCTTTCGCCCGGTACTGCTGGTAGTGGGCATCCTAACTCTGATCATGACCGGGCTAATGTCCTGTGTGGCGTTGTTCGCCTTTTGGCGCGGCGACCCGGAGCTGTCAGTGTTCCTGATTTCAGCGGCGATTGCTGGTGGTGCTGGACTGACCTTGGTGTTGCTGGGGCGTCAGGCACGCTTCCATCTGGTAGCCCGTCAGTTGTATCTGTTGACCAGTCTGAGTTGGCTTGGCATGTCGCTGGTGGGCGCCTTGCCGTTGTTCTTCAGCCATTTCCAACTGAGTTTTGTCGATGCCGTTTTCGAAGCGGTATCGGGGATCACTACCACTGGGTCGACAGTGCTGTCCGGGCTGGAGCAGTTGCCGCCGAGCTTGCTGCTGTGGCGCTCTATGCTGCAATGGCTGGGCGGGTTGGGTGTGATCGGTATGGCCGTGTCGATTCTGCCGTTTTTGCGGGTCGGCGGGATGCGTCTGTTTCATACTGAGTCGTCGGACTGGTCGGATAAGTCGATCCCTCGCATTCAGACGCTGGCCAGGCTGCTGGTGGCGATCTATCTGTGCATCAGCCTGGCCTGCATGCTGGCCTATTGGCTGGCGGGTATGAACCTGTTTGATGCGATCAATCATGCCATGACTACAGTGTCGACCGGTGGTTACGCCACCGATGACCGCTCCATGGGACGTTTCGACGAACGGGTGTTGTGGGTCGCCATTGTGTTCATGCTACTTGGTGCTTTGCCGTTTACCCTGATCATCGCTTTTGTCCAGCGCCCACGGTTAGCGCTGTTGAGCAATAGTCAGGTAATGGCTCTGCTGTCTGTTGTCGCAGTGGTTTCGTTGCTGCTGAGCGCTTTTCTGGTATGGAATGGTGAGCTGCCATTGTTCAGCGCCTTGACCCAGGCCACTTTCAATCTGGTTTCCGTGATCACCACTACGGGCTATGCCTCTGCCGATTATACCCAGTGGGGTGCCTTCAGCGTGGCGCTGTTCTTTGTGGTGATGTTCATTGGTGGCTGTTCAGGGTCAACCAGTGGCGGCATGAAGGTTTTCCGTTTTCAACTTAGCTACCTGTTCCTGCGCAGTCAGATCCGCAAACTGGTTCACCCCAGTGGCGTATTCGTAACTCGTTATAACGGCAAAACGGTGCAGGACGATATCATTCTGTCGGCAGTCGCCTTTTCCTTTCTGTTTTTTCTCACGCTGGCGGTACTGACGCTGCTATTGGCGTTGCTCGGGCTGGATCTGGTGACCAGCCTGAGTGCCGCTGCTACGGCGTTGACCAATGTCGGTCCGGGACTTGGCGATATCGTTGGTCCTGCGGGCAACTTCCAGCCCCTGCCGTCAACCGCCAAATGGCTGTTATGCTTCGGTATGTTGTTAGGCCGACTAGAGCTGTTGACGATGATGGTGCTATTCACTCCGATGTTCTGGCGCGGCTGAGGCAGGGGTATGCCGACACCCACGCACCCACGCTGGCCGGCACTGGTTCTGCCCTGGCTGGTGCCTCTGTTGGCCAGCCTGTTGGCGTGGCCACTGGCAGACTGGCTGCCCAGCGCCAATCTGGCCCTGATCTATTTAGCCGGCGTGTTGCTGACGGCGATCTATACCCGGGTTCGGCCGGCCCTGGCCTGTGCACTGTTGAGCTTTTTGGCGTACAACTTCTGGCACACCGAGCCGCGTTTCTCGCTGCAGATGTTCCATCGTGAAGATATCCTGACCGCCGGGTTACTGGTCATGGTGGCGCTGGTTTGCGGCCAACTGGCAGCTAGGCTCAATGAACAGCTTAGTGCCTTGCGTGATAGTCAGAGCTGGAGCAATCGGCAGATGGATTGTGCACGGGCACTGTCATCCTGTGTGGCTGCCGACGAGGTAGTCAACCGATTTATGGAGCAGGTTCAGGCCTGTCTGGGTTGGACCTGCCGACTGCAGGACGATGCGACCCGGTTACCAGATGGGGACGGGGGGATCGGCTGGTGCCAGCATGAACAGGGTATTCTGATCGGCTTTCAGGATGGTCAGGGCAATGCCCTTGCGGTCAGTCTGGCTGCTCAGTCGGCTCTGAAGGCGCGTGATCGCGAGCGGCTGGAAGCCTTGCTGGATCTGACCCGCCTGGCCTGGGGGCGGGTACGGCTGGCCGAGCGTTTGCGTCAGGAAACTCTGGTCAAGGAGCGCGAACAGTTGCGCTCGGCACTGTTGTCGTCGATATCCCATGACCTGCGCACCCCACTGGCAACCATGATTGGTTCGGTCTCGAGTCTGATCGATCTGCATGCGGCCCTGAGTCCGGAGCAACGCGCCGAGCTGTTGGCTAATACCCTGAGCGAGGCCCAGAGGCTGGATCGCTATATCCAGAAGCTGCTGGACATGACTCGTCTGGGGCATGGTGAACTGACCCTCGACCGTGACTGGGTCGGGGTCGATGATATTGTCAGCGTGGTGATCAAGCGCAGCCGGGCTCTGCTGGGAGACAGGCACTTGGAGCTGAGCCTGGCAGCGGAACTACCGTTGCTGCATGTGCATCCCGCCCTGATTGAGCAGGCATTGTTCAATGTGTTGGAAAATGCCATTCGGTTCTCGCCATCAGGAGCGGTCATTCGTCTACAGGCGAGCAGTGAGCCTGGATGGTTGCATATCGATGTTAGCGATGCTGGCCCCGGAATCGATGCCGCCGATCATGAGCGGGTATTCGACATGTTCCATACCTTCAGCTATGGCGACCAGTACGCGGCGGGAACCGGGCTGGGGTTGGCAATCTGTCGCAGCATTCTGGCTGCACACGGAGGGTCTGCCCAGGTGCTGAGTAGTGCGCCGGGGCAGGGCACTACCATGCGTTTGAGTGTGCCGCTCTCGGGTGTGCCGGCTAGCGTGGAGGATTGAGGTGACACGTGTTTTGGTGATTGACGACGAGCCGCAGATTCGCCGCTTTCTGAATATTTGTCTGGGCTCCCAGGGCTATCAGGTACTTGAAGCTGAGGACGGCCGGCGTGGCTTGGAGCAGGCCGCGCTGCATCAGCCCGATGTGCTGATCATGGACCTGGGTTTGCCGGACATGGACGGACAGCAGTTGTTGAAAACTCTCAGGGAGTTTTATCTGGGGCCGTTGATCGTACTGTCGGTACGCAACGGTGAGCGTGACAAGGTTCAGGCGTTGGACAATGGCGCCAATGATTATGTTGAAAAGCCTTTCGGTGCCAATGAGCTGTTGGCCAGAATCCGTTCAGTACTGCGAACTTTCGCCAGTATCGAGGTGCCCCCAAGCGGGTTTGACGACGGCTACCTGAAGGTTGACCTGCAAGCTCGCCGGGTTCGTCTGGGAGATGAGGATGTGCACTTGTCGCGCAAGGAATTCGAACTTCTGCGCTGTCTTATCAGTCATCCCGGACGCATCATCACCCAGCAGCAGTTGCTCAAGGACATCTGGGGACCGCATCACAGTCACGATACCCACTACCTGAGGATTTTCATTGGCCGGCTGCGCAGCAAGCTGGATGATGATCCCACCGCACCACGTTACATTGAAACCGAGGCCGGAGTCGGCTATCGGTTTATCGGCTGAGAACGCGTTTGGCAGCGTATACGGTTTTTTTACTATCACCCGGCAAAGCGGGCATGGTTTTTTTACGCGCAGCATCAAGACAATGAGGCATGCCTTTCGACGGAGAGTCGCATGCGAATCATCATTCTTGGCGCTGGTCAGGTCGGCGCCACACTGGCCGAACACCTGGCTGGTGAAGCGAACGATATCACAGTGGTTGATACTGATATTCAGCGTCTGCGGATGCTGCAGGATCGTCTTGATCTGCGCACCTTGTGTGGCCCGGCCTCTCATCCGGTAACCCTGGCCCAGGCCGGTGGTGAAGATGCCGATATGCTGGTGGCGGTAACCAGCAGAGATGAAATCAACATGATTGCCTGTCAGGTGGCGCACAGCCTGTTTAACATCCCCACAAAAATTGCCCGCGTGCGCGAGCACGATTACCTGGTTCATGAGCAGGCGCTGTTTGCCAAGGCCGCCGTGCCGGTGGATGTGCTGATCAGTCCAGAAGAGTTGGTTACCCGCCATCTCAAACGCTTGATCCAGTACCCGGGGGCCTTGCAAGTGCTGGACTTTGCTGACGGCAGAGCCCAGATGATGGCGGTCAGAGCAGAGCCGGGCGGTGCGCTGGTTGGTCAGCGAATCGCCTCATTGCGCGAACATATGCCCAATATCGATAGCCGGGTGGCGGCCATTTTTCGCCGCGAACGATCGCTGGTGCCCACCGGCGGTACGCAGATCGAAGCTGGCGACGAGGTGTTCTTTATTGCTGCCCGGGAGGACATGCGTCAGGTCATGAGTGAGTGGCGGCGGCTGGATAAACCCTACAAGCGCATTCTGATCGCCGGTGGCGGCAACATTGGTGCGCGTCTGGCGGCAAGCCTGGAATCCAGTTACCGGGTCAAAGTGATTGAGCACAATGGCAATCGTTGTCAGTGGTTGTCCGAGCACCTGGATCGCAGTGTGGTACTGCATGGCAATGCCTCAGACCGCGAGTTGCTGATAGAAGAAGGGATCGAATCGGTCGATGTGTTTCTGGCCCTGACCAATGACGATGAGGCCAATGTCATGGCCTCGATGCTGGCCAAGCGACTGGGCGCGCGCACCGTAATCACCCTGATCAACAACCCCGCCTACGTCGACCTGGTTCAAGGGGGGCTGATCGATATCGCTATCTCACCCCAGCAATCGACCATCGGCGCGCTGCTGACTCATGTGCGACGTGGCGATGTCGTTGCTGTGCACTCACTACGCCGCGGTGCAGCCGAAGCACTGGAGGCGGTTGCGCATGGTGATAGGGGCAGCTCGCAAGTAGTGGGGCGACGTATCGATGAACTGGAGCTGCCTGCCAGTGCCACGGTGGGCGCACTGGTACGAGGTGAGCAGGTACTGATTGCCCATGACAGCACCCAGGTCGAGTCTGGTGATCATGTGATCATCTTCGTCGCCGACAAACGTGACGTACTCCGGGTTGAACGTTTGTTCCAGGTGGGCCTGGCCTTCCTCTGAGTGTTTTCAGCAATCCCCGTCGGCCATCTCCAGAATTGCCCCGACAATGTCGTTCATGGTGATGATCCCGACCAGTTCGTTGGCGCTGGTGACCAGAATCCGTGGCAGGCTCATGTTGACCATGAGCTTTGCCACGTACTTCACGTCCAGTTCGCGTGAGACGATCAGTGCCGGCTTGGCGCAGATGTCGTAAACGTTGAGCAGGTCGATGTCACCCTCTTCGGCGACAATGGTCTTGAGGATATCGGTGTAGGTAATCAGTCCATAGGCGTCGTGCTCATTGCCTTTTTCCACCACCAGCGACTTGATGCCGTGCTGGCGCATCTTCTGCATGGCCTCGCGCACAGTGGCCAGGGCGGAGATGGTGACGACGTTGGACTTCATGATGTCCTTGACTAGCATGGGCCGGGCTCCGGGTCAGATTTCGTTTTTGATCAGTTGTTCGAAGTGTTCGATCTGCTGGTGGGCGATGCCGGCGATATGCTCGATCGGCAAGGTGAACACTACCCCACGGGTATGGTTTTTCAGATCAAGGTCCTTGACCAGTTGCTTCATCACTCGTAGTGAAAGCTTCTTCTCCAGCACGAAGATCATTACCGACTGGCTGCCTTCATAGGTCAGGCCGAAGAACGATTTTTTCTGCTCGGCACCCAAACCGCGACCGTTGAGCAGGGTGACGCCGCCGGCGCCGGCGGCTTTGGCCGAGGCGATGGCCTGTTCTTCCAGGTCCTCGGCGAGCATGGCGACCAGTACCGAGAATTTCATGCGGTTGCTCCTCTAAAGCGGCTGAGCTGTTCCATGGCAATGGCGTACAGCATCACCGTAACTATAGGAAAGATCGAGGCGAAGGCGATCAGCCCGAAGCCATCGATGAGGACGCTGCGGCCCTCGATTTGTGAAGCCAGGCCGATGCCCAGCGCGGTAACCAGCGGCACTGTGACCTCCGAAGTGGTCACGCCGCCCAGATCGAAAGCCAGTGGCACGATGAACTTGGGCGCCAGAGCTGTCAGTATGATGACCAGCGCATAACCGCCCATGATGTAATAGTGGATCGAATCACCAGTGATGATCCGGTGAACCCCAAGCGTGATCCCGATGGCCACGCCAAGCGCCACCAGAATGCGGATGTGATTACCCTTGAGCCGGCCATGGGCCGCTTCCTCGGCCTGCTCGCCGATGGCAATCAGGGCCGGTTCGGCCATGGTGGTGGCGAAGCCGATGCAGAAGGCGAACAAATAGATATAGCCCAGAGTATCCAGCGCCATCAGTTGCTCGGCCATGCTCTGGCCGACCGGGAACAACCCCAGCTTGAGGCCGACCACAAAGGCGTACAGGCCGATAATCACCATAGCGAAACCGATGCTCACCCGGCGCAGGTAGGGGATCGGCTTGCGAATCACTGCGTACTGGAAGAACAGGATCACGGCGATGATCGGCAGCACGTCGCGGAGCATGTGCAGCAGATCACCGAGCATGCCCAGGAGGTAGCTGGCGATACTCGGCGCGAGCACATTTTCTGCCTCGCTGGCCAGCCCGTTCAGGCTATCCAGTGCAGCGTTCGGGTCGGCCGGCCACAGGGTGAATACGGCGATACCATATAGCTGGACCACGATCATCGGCACCATCACCGCCAGTGCGACCAGGCCAAAACCGTGTACCAGCGGGTTGCGGCCCTTGATCGAGGAGGCCAGGCCGATACCCAGTGCAGCGATCAGTGGCACGGTGACAATGTTGGTAGTGACTCCACCGGAGTCATAGGCCAGCCCAACGATTTCCTCCGGGGCGAAGAAGGTCACCGCCACCACCAGCAGGTAGCCGCAGATCATGTACCAGTGCAGTGAGTGGCCGAGCAGAGTACGCAACACCCCCAGCGCGACCACAGCCCCGACCGAGGTGGCGACCAGGGCGCGCAGAACAAGGGCATTGATGCGACCTTCGCTGATCAGCTCGGCTTGACTGGCAACCGCGATCAGCGCCGGCTCGGCAATCACGGCGGCAAAGCCCAGGGAAAAGCCGAAAATCATCAGCAGCGGCAGCGAGCCTTTGCGAGCGAAGGCATTGGACAGGTTCTTGCCGACTGGGAAAATGCCCAGTTCCAGGCCCTGAAGAAAAATCGCCACACCGAACACCACGATCAGCAGACCGACCAGCATGCCGATCAGACCATCGGGTACCTGACCGATAACCAGGCTCTGGAACAACCCAACCACCAGCACAATAGGCAGCAGATTGCGGAAAGAGTGTTTGAGAGTATCCCAGAATACCTTCAGATCATTCACAATAGGCGCGGTCCCGGCGTTGATTACTGGACCATACTAGCAGAGGCCGGTGGCATCATACTGACACCCGTCAAGGTACTTGATAAAAAAGTGGACATGGAATGACTAAAGCGACCAGCTTGCGCAAGTGGATGTGGCGGGCCTTTGTACAAAGCGCCCTGATCCCTCTAATTCTTGTCGAGACGGTGCTGGTAGCGGCCTACCTGTTGACCAACGCAGCGATTCGCGATGCCCAGATCGAGCATTTGCGCCAGGCCGCGCTCAGTGACCTGCAAACTTCGGCTGGCCAGGAGGCCGAATTGGTCAGCCAGCGCCTGCAGCACATCAGCGACCTGACTGCCCTGTTCGGCGGCCAGGTGGAGGACGTCCTGACTCGTCCTGACGTGTTTGATGATGCCCAGGAGCGGGCACGCTGGGAGCGCGATGCCAACAATGTTCTCTACAGCCGCAGCGATGATGGTCGGGCGGCAGTGTTCTACTCGGCGGTGACCCCGCCTGAGCGCCAGGACCTGGACAAGGTCATGCGGGTGGCCCAGCTCGACCGGCTGATGAAAGATACTGAGGAGCGCAACAGCCTGGTGGCGGCGGTCTATTTCAACACGCATGACAGCTACAACCGGATCTGGCCCTGGTTCTACACTCCGGACCAGTATCCCTACGACATGGATATTCCGCGCTACAACTTCTATTACCTGGCCGATGCCGAGCACAATCCTGAGCGGCGGGTGGTCTGGACCGACATTTATGTTGATCCGGCCGGGCAGGGCTGGATGATGTCGGCGCTGGCGCCGGTCTATCGTGGCGACTTCCTTGAGGGTGTCGCCGGACTGGACATCACCGTTGGCAACGTCCTTCAGGAAATTTCCAGCCTGCGGGTGCCCTGGGGCGGTTATGCCATGTTGGTCAGCGACGAGTTGAACATCATGGCACTGCCAGCCTCCGGCGAGGCTGATCTGGGCCTGACCGAGTTGACCGACTTCAGTTACGACGAAGCGATTCGCCAGGAAATCTTCAAGCCGTCTGACTTCAATCTGAGCAAGCGCGGCGACACTCGTGATCTGGCCGCTCTGGTAGCCAGTCAGGGTGAAGGGGTTGAGCCTGTGCGGTTGGGTGGGCGCAGTCAGCTGGCGGCCTGGGCAACCATTCCCGAGACCGGCTGGAAACTGATTACCGTAGTCGATGAGGCCGAGGTATTTCGCCAGACCAATGATCTGGCCAGTCATTTTCAGCGGATCGGCTATCTGCTGATCGCCGGGCTGGTGCTGTTCTATCTGCTGTTCTTTGCCGGCATGTGGATTCGTTCGCGCCAGCTCAGCCATCAGTTGGAGCAACCGATTGCCGGCGTTGGGCGGATGATGAGCGAGATTGGCGAGGGCAACTGGTTCCCTGAGCGTCAGGCCTCACCGATCAGTGAGCTGGATCAGATGGCCTCCACCACTGTGGCCATGGGCCGACAACTGGCCGACAGCGAACAGCAGCGTCAGCAGGCCAGTGACCAGTTGGAGCGAGTTTTGGAGTCGACTACTGAAAGTCTTTGGGAGGTCGATCTGGACCAGCGCGAGGTTCAAATCCAGGGGCGCTTGCCCGAACGTCTGGGGTTGGAGGCTACCCGCTTGCCGCTGGAGCGGTTCTTCCAGCGGATTCACCCCGATGACCTGATGGCCGCGCGCGACAGCCTGGCGCCCAGCCGGCTCAACCAGCGGCTGGAAGCCGAGTATCGGCTGCGTGACAGTGCCGGGCAGTATCACTGGGTGCTGGGTCGGGGCCGAGTGGTCGGTACCAGCGACAGTGGCCAGCGGCCGCTGCGGGTGGCCGGAACCCATGTCGATATCGATGCGATCAAGGCGACTCAGGAGGCCTTGCGTTCTGCCAGCAAGCAGGCGCAAACCGCCAATATCGCCAAGAGCCGCTTTCTCTCGAGCATGAGTCATGAACTGCGCACCCCGCTCAACGTGATCCAGGGCTTTGCCCAGTTGCTGGAGCTGGATCTGGAGAAACGCGGCGATGATGCCAAGTTGCGTCGCCAGGTCGAGCAGATCCTGCATGCCAGCCAGCATCTTGGTTCGCTGATCGACGACGTGCTGGACCTGGCCCGGATCGAGGCTGAGCGGCCACAGGTTCATCTGGAAACTGTCGATGCCCGGCAGTTAGTACTCGAATGTGTGGAACAGGTGCGTCCCGAGCTGGAAGCCGCCAGCCTGAGCCTGGATAATTTGTTGCCCGAGCAGCCGGTGCTGGTAGTGGCCGATGTCAGGCGCCTGCGCCAGGTACTGCTCAATCTGCTCAGCAACGCCATCAAGTACAACCGCCCGCAGGGTAGCGTCAGCGTCAGTTGCGAACCCGTTGGAGACCTCTGGCAGGTACGGGTCAACGACAGTGGCCGGGGCATCAGCCTGACCAATCAGACCATGCTGTTCAAACCGTTCCAGCGTCTGGGGCATGAGAACAGCACTATCAAGGGCACCGGTATTGGTCTGGCGCTGTGCAACGAACTGGCCGGACTGATGGGCGGACGCATGGGCTGCAGCAGCCAGGAAGGGATTGGCAGCAGCTTCTGGATAGAACTGCCGGCGGCCCCCGCTCCCGGCAGCCGAACCAGTGATGATCAAGCGACGCAGAGTGGTCTGCTGAATGTGGTCTACGTTGAGGATGATCGTTCCAGTCAGATCCTGGTTGAACATGCGCTGAGCGGACTGGCGCGGGTCACCCTGATCGAGAATGGCCTTGAGGCCCTGCATCTGATTACCGAGCGCCCACCCGAGGTGTTGCTGCTGGATATTGACCTGCCAGACATGCAGGGCGATCGTTTGCTGCGTTCATTGCGCAGCAGCGCCAGAACCCGGGATATTCCGGTGATCGTGATCAGTGCCGGCGCTCTGCCGGAAGACCGCGAGCGGGTCAACGATCTGGATGTGTTGCGCTACCTGACCAAGCCGCTGCAGATCCATGATCTGCGTGAAGCGTTGCAGCAGGTGCAGCGCCAGTTGGCCTGAGTATCGTTACCTGAGATCAGTTCGTGCGCGCTGAAGGGCACGGGATTCTGGAGTCTGCATGAGTGCAACCACGGCTCGCCATGGCGTCATCCTGGCGCTGCTGGCCTATGCCCTGTGGGGCGTCACGCCGCTGTACTTCAAGCTGTTGGCCAGTTTGCCGGCCAGCGAAATCATGGGCCAGCGGGTGCTCTGGTCCTGCGTGTTCGCCTCGCTGCTGATCGTTCTGCTACGCCGTGGCGCCGCCCTGAGCGAATTGCTGCGCCAACCTAGGCGACTGCTGATGCTGACCGCCAGCGGCCTGCTGATCGGCTTCAACTGGTTGGTATTCATCTGGGCGGTGAACAATGACCAGATGCTCGACGCCAGTCTGGGCTACTACATCAATCCGCTGGTTAACGTATTGTTGGGGCTGCTGTTTCTCGGTGAAAGACTGCGTCGCCTGCAATGGCTGGCGGTTTTGCTGGCCAGTGCCGGGGTGGTGCTGGAGCTACTGAAGCTTGGTCGCATGCCTTGGGTTGCCATGGCGCTGGCGTTGAGCTTTGGCTTTTACGGACTGTTGCGCAAGAAGGTGGCGCTGGATGCCCTGAGCGGCATGTGGGTCGAAACCGCGCTGCTGGTGCCGCTGGTGCTGATCTATCTGTTTTTCTTTATCGATGCCCAAACCCTGAGTCCGGCGCTGTACAGCGGCCCGCTCGGTTGGTGGCTGGTGGCCGCCGGGCCGGTGACGATGATACCGCTGATGTGCTTCGCCGCTGCGGCTACCCGGATTCCGCTGTCGATGCTGGGGTTCTTCCAGTACATCGCCCCCAGCATGGTGTTTATTCAGGCGGTATGGCTGTTCGGCGAGGCCTTGACCTTTGAGCGGGTGCTGACCTTTATCTGCATCTGGACCGGACTTTTGATCTACAGCCTGGATGTGTGGCGGGCCCATCGTCAGAGCCGATTACTGCAAAGCTGAGGCGCCCCAAGGCTTAACACCAGACCAACCCTTGGCAAGGTGACTTCTTCAGCGCGTCGAGGCGGGTGGCTAATGTGCCGCAATGGAGCACATTCGAATGTTGATCCTTCAGATCACTGCGCATCCAGATGAATTTCCACCATCAGGTCGTCGGCCAGGCTTTCCAGGTCGCGGCGCAGGGCGGCCAGGTCGGTTTGCGGGTAAACGCCCAGATGGGCTTCGGCCTTGAACAGCAGGTCGGCGCTCATCGGGGCCGGGGTGCATTCGGTTTCCAGGCTTTCGACATTGACGCCGTGGCGGGCCAGTATCTGGGATACTTCGTGGACGATGCCGGGGCGGTCATTGCCCAGCAGGTTGAGCCGCAGGCTGGACTGTGCCGGGCTTTCGGCCTGGCCGCTGACGGCGACCTGAATATTGATACCCTGGTGCGACAGCGCTTCCAGATCGATGCGCAGGGCTTCCACCTTGTCGCTGGCGATATCCACCCGCAGGATCCCGGCGAACTGGCCGGCCATGCGGGCCATGCGGCTTTCCAGCCAGTTGCCGCCATGGCGGTTGATAGTCTGGGCGAGGCTTTCCACCAGGCCGGGTTTGTCGGCACAGATCACGGTCAGTACGAGTGGAGTAGTCATGGAGTTGCTCCTGTCTTGGTGGTGGGCGGCTGCTGAATCAGGTCAGCCACTCAGTCATGGTAGTAGCGGCCATCGCCACTGGCGATCATGTCTCGGCACACCGCTTCCAGATGTTCAAAGTCGTATTCGGACAGGCCGACGTATTCGAGGATAGGTTCGGCCACGGCGTTCCACTCATGGTCGACGCTCTGGTTACCCAGCACCCGATAGGCCTGGCAGATGTGTTCAGCCATTTTCAGAATCGCCAACAGGTTTTTCAGCTGGGCGTCATTGCTGCCCTGTTCCTGAAATGTCTGCCGGGCGTTGTGATGGCTGGCGATCGCCTCACACAGGTGACGCGGCAGGCGCCAGGACTTGGCGGTGAAGTAGCCGACTACGGCGTGGTTGGTGTTGAGTCGGTGGTTTTCGACATCGACGATACGTTGGCCACTTTCGGCGTAGGACTCTTCCATTACCTCAATGTAGTAGGGGAAGCGGCTGAGCATCAGCGGGATGCCACAGTTGTGGAACAACCCCAAGGCATAGGCCTCGTCCGGTTCGACGCAGCCGATCTTCTTGGCCAGGGTCATGCAGGTCATGGCGACATCCTGGGCGCTGTCCCAGAACCGGTTGAGGTTGATGATGTTTTCATCGGTCAGCTCGCCGCGGATCGACTGGGCGTTGACGATGTTGATCACCCGTTTGACCCCGAGCAGGTTGACTGCCTGCTGGATCGAGGTAATCCGGTTGGCCAGCCCGAAGAACGGCGAGTTGACGATCTTCAGCAGGCTACCGGCCAGTCCCGGGTCCTGGCTGATCAGCCGGGCAATGACCTTGAGGTCAGGATCGGGCATGACCTGCTCCATCTGCAGATCGACCATGATCTGCGGCTGTGGCGGCACGCTGATGCCCTGCAAGGCGTGGCGGATCTGGTCCTCAGTGAGTTCCTGGGTCATCGTCGTCTACTTCGTGGCTAACGGATAGGATAGAAACTCCGAGTTTAGCCGGAGACTGGCCCGCTTGGCACCCTGTATAATGGCCGATTGTTTCTTGAGGAGAGCCCCATGAGCTTGCCCAGTCTGCGCCTGAAATCCAATAGCGACCGCCGGATCAAGGCCGGCCACCTCTGGGTGTTCAGCAATGAGGTGGATACTGCCCAAACCCCGTTGACCCTGTTCGAGCCGGGCCAGGAAGTCAGCCTGGAAACCGCCTCCGGCAAATCTCTGGGGCTGGCCTGTGTAAGCCCCAACAATCTGATCTGTGCCCGCCTGCACAGTCGTGACAGCAAGCATCGGCTGGACAAGTCGTTGCTGGTGCACCGGATCAAGGTGGCCCTGAGTCTGCGCGAGAGGCTCTTCGATCAGCCGTTCTACCGGCTGGTCTATGGTGACTCGGATCTGCTGCCCGGGCTGGTAGTCGACCGGTTTGGTGATTATCTGGTGGTGCAGATTGGTACGCCGGGCATGGAGCGGGTGCGTGAGGCGATTGTCGAGGCGCTGGTTCAGGTGCTCAAGCCGGCCGGTATCCTGTTCAAGAACGACAGCGGTGCGCGGGCCCAGGAAGATTTGCCGTCCTACGTCGAGGCGGCTCACGGCGAGGTGCCCGAGCGAGTGGCGCTGATCGAGAACGGCGTGCGCTTCGAAGCCCCGGTCTGGACTGGGCAGAAAACCGGCTGGTTCTACGATCACCGCATGAACCGGGCGCGCCTTGCTCCTTACGTCAAGGGCAAACGGGTACTGGATCTGTTCAGTTATATCGGCGGTTGGGGGGTGCAGGCGGCGGCGTTTGGCGCCAGCGAAGTGATGTGTGTGGATATTTCCGCGCCGGCGCTGGATCAGGTCGAGCACAATGCCGAACTCAACGGCGTGGCGGAAAAGATGGCGGTGGTCGAGGGCAATGTGCTTGATGCCCTGCGCGAACTCAAGGCCGCCGACGAGCGTTTCGATGTGGTGATTGCCGATCCGCCGGCATTCATCAAGAAGCGCAAGGATATCCGCAATGGCGAACAAGCCTATCGGCGTCTGAATGAGCAGGCCATGCGTATGCTCAACAAGGACGGCATTCTGGTGTCGGCGTCTTGCTCAATGCATCTGGCCGAAGACAACCTGCGTGACATCCTCAATGCGTCGGCCCGGCATCTGGACCGGCATCTGGTGATCACCGAGCGAGGCTTCCAGGGTCCGGATCATCCGTTACATCCGGCGATCCCGGAAACCGGTTACATCAAGTCATTGTTTTGCCGGGTATTACCGGTCTGATCCAGGCTGAAAACTTGGGTCCTCGGGACGGTTCTATCAGCAATTGCTGTGCCGTGTTGCTTTGTGGAACAATGCATGAGTTATAAACGCAAGGGTAGCGGCTGTGATCGATCCTGATGGTTTTCGTCCCAATGTAGGCATCATCCTGACCAATGGGTTGGGGCAGGTGCTTTGGGCCAGGCGGATCGGCCAGGATGCCTGGCAGTTCCCGCAGGGCGGAATCCAACGCCATGAATCCCCCGAACAGGCCCTGTATCGGGAGTTGCATGAAGAGGTAGGGCTGCTGCCCGAGGATGTCGAAATCCTCGGTTGCACCCGTGGCTGGTTGCGTTACCGGCTACCGCAACGCTTGATTCGCAATCACTCCCAGCCGGTCTGTGTGGGTCAGAAGCAAAAGTGGTTCCTGCTGCGTCTGACCGCCAACGAAGAACAGGTGTG
This sequence comes from Halopseudomonas phragmitis, assembly GCF_002056295.1. Lineage (NCBI taxonomy): Bacteria > Pseudomonadati > Pseudomonadota > Gammaproteobacteria > Pseudomonadales > Pseudomonadaceae > Halopseudomonas > Halopseudomonas phragmitis. Next base: position 1,632,096 of record NZ_CP020100.1, read on the forward strand.
CATGACCAAGACCGCCAAGCCCGAGTTCGACGGCTGGCGCTGGGTCAGTTATTGGTATCCGCTCGGCCAGGTGGTGGCGTTCAAGCGTGATGTCTACCGTCGGGCCATGAAAGAACTGGCGCCCCGGCTACAGATCAGCGGCTTGCCGGGGTGCTGAGCATGCTCAACACGCTGCGCCGGATTGTTCAGGAGGTCAACGCTGCCAGGGATCTGCCAGCGGCACTGGACATCATCGTGCAGCGTGTCAGAGAGGCCATGGGCACTGAAGTGTGCTCGGTCTACCTGCTTGATCCTGATACCTCCCGTTACGTATTGATGGCCACCGAGGGCCTGAACAAGAGTGCCGTCGGGCTGGTGACGCTGGCCAGCAACGAAGGTCTGATCGGTTACGTCGGCACCCGCGAAGAACCGGTCAACCTGGAAGATGCGGCGGTCCACCCGAAATTCCGTTATTTTGCCGAAACCGGTGAGGAACGCTTCGCCTCGTTTCTCGGGGTGCCGATCATTCACCACCGCCGGGTGATGGGTGTACTGGTTGTGCAGCAGAAGGCTCGCCGCCAGTTCGATGAAGGTGAAGAATCTTTCCTGGTCACCATGAGTGCCCAGTTGGCCGGGGTTATCGCCCATGCCGAGGCCACCGGCGCGATCCGTGGCCTGGGTTGGGGCGGCGAGGTGGTTCAGGACACCCGCTTTGACGGTGTACCCGGCGCCCCGGGCGTTGCCATTGGTCAGGCGGTGGTCATTCTGCCCCCGGCCGACCTGAATGCCGTGCCGGACAAACCAGCTGTCGATATTGATGCCGAACTGGCGCTGTTTCGCACTGCGCTGGAGTCGGTGCGCCGCGACATGCAGACGTTGTCGAGCAAGCTGGCCAGCCAGTTGCGCCCCGAGGAGCTGGCGCTGTTCGATGTGTACCTGATGATGCTGGACGACGCCGCGCTAGGTAATGAGGTGGTGGCGATCATTCGCACCGGTCAGTGGGCCCAGGGCGCGCTGCGTGAAGTGATCAGCGATCATGTCGGCCGCTTCGAATTGATGGATGACCCCTACCTGCGCGAACGCGCAACCGACGTCAAGGATCTGGGGCGGCGGATTCTTGCCTACCTGCAAGAAGCCGGGCGCCAGGATCGGGTCTACCCCGAGCAGACCATTCTGGTCAGTGAAGAGATTACCCCGGTCATGCTGGGCGAGGTGCCCAAGGAAAAACTGGTGGGCCTGGTTTCGGTACTGGGATCAGGCAGTTCGCACGTTGCCATTCTGGCCCGGGCGATGGGGGTTCCCACGGTTATGGGGGCGGTCGATCTGCCCTATACCAGGGTTGATGGTCTGGAACTGATCGTCGACGGCAACCACGGTGAGGTCTATTCCAACCCCTCGCAGGAGTTGCGCAGGCACTATCTGGAACTGGTGCGCGAAGAGCGCGAACTGGTGCAGGGCCTGGAGAAGCTGCGTGAGGTGCCGTGCATTACCACTGACGGCCATCGCATGCCGTTGTGGGTAAACACCGGCCTGCTGGCCGATGTCGCCCGCTCGCTGGATCGCGGTGCCGAAGGGGTAGGGCTGTACCGCACCGAAGTACCGTTCATGATTCAGGACCGCTTCCCCAGCGAAAAAGAGCAGCAGGCGACCTATCGTGAGCAGTTGGAAGCCTTCCATCCGCTGCCGGTGACCATGCGTTCTCTGGATATTGGTGGTGACAAGGCGTTGACCTATTTTCCGATCAAGGAAGACAACCCCTTCCTTGGCTGGCGGGGGATCCGGGTTACCCTGGATCACCCGGAAATTTTTCTGGTTCAGACCCGGGCCATGCTCAAGGCCAGTCATGGGCTGAACAATCTGCGAATCATGCTGCCGATGATCAGCAGTATCTTCGAAGTCGAGGATGCACTGCATCTGATCCACCGGGCCTACAGCGAAGTGCTGGATGAGGGCGTGGATGTGCCCATGCCACCGGTCGGGGTGATGATCGAAGTGCCAGCAGCGGTCTACCAGGCCCGTGAATTGGTGCAGATGGTCGATTTTCTCTCGGTTGGCACCAATGACCTGACCCAATATCTGCTGGCGGTTGACCGCAACAACCCGCGCGTTGCCGATCTTTATCACTCCCTGCATCCTGCGGTGCTGCAGGCGCTGGTTAAGGTGGCTCATGCCTGCCGCGATGCCGGCAAGCCGATGAGCGTCTGCGGTGAGATGGCCGGTGACCCGGCTGCGGCAGTGCTGCTGATGGCGATGGGTTGTGATGTGCTGTCGATGAATGCCACCAACCTGCCCAAGGTGAAGTGGCTGCTACGGCAAATCAGCCTGGAAGACGCCAAGGCGCTGCTGGATGAAGTGCTGCTGCTGGACAACCCGCATCTGGTGCAAAGTACCCTGCATCTGGCGCTCAAGAACATGGGGCTGGGCAAGGTGCTCAGTCAGCGCTGATGCTGTCTTGGTAGGAGCGGCCCGCGGCCGCGATAGCTCAATCCTGTTCGCACATGCGAGGCGCTCCTACTGGTCTTTGCAGGCAAAACACCAACGCTGCTCGCCCAGCGCAACCCCCTCGGGGCCAAAGCGCTGCTCGATAAACACTACTTCACCATTGGCTTTAAGGCGCAGCAGACTGCTGGCCCGGGTGCCGTACTCGGCGCTGACGATGAATGCGGCGGACAGCAGCCGCTCCCACTCCAGGCTGATACCGGTGTCCGGCAGTTGTTCATCGGGGTAGGTGCGTGGGTCGGCAAGCAGTTGCAGCAGTTGCCGGTCATCGGCATGCAGGCGGGCTTCCAGGCCCTGGCGCAAGGCGACCAGTTTTGGCCAGGGGCTGTTCAGCCCGGCATTGGACAGCGCGTAGATGCCCGGACTTAATGATTCGGCCTGACCGCTGCGGCTATTCAGATGCCAGAGCTGCTGGCGGTCGCCCACCAGCAGGTTGAAGCCGGCATATTGTTCGGCATTCATGGCGACCTGTTGCAGATACTCGGCCGGTGATTGCTGGCCGGTCAGGTAGTCCAGCACCAGTGCGCCGCGTGACAACGGCCCTTTGCGCGCCCCCGGCGCCCGGATGTTGGTCAGGCTGGCGAAACGTCCCTGGCGGGTAATGCCCAGCCAGGTACCACCGGCCTCCAGGTCCTTGCCGGCCAGTAGCTCAGGGTGACCCTCCGGCTCCCAGAACTGCGCATTCCGGGTTGGGCGGGCATGAAATTCGTCGCGGTTGCCGAGCAGCAATAGCGGCTGGTCGGCGACTTGCCAGGCAAAGGCGATCAGGCACATGGGCACCTCCTTGAGCTAGTCAGTCTACGTTTAGTGGGACGATTCGGCTACACTAGGCGGCCGGTTGACTGCGGCCGGGATGAACGAACGGACTGCCTGGGGGCGTTGTGGAGTTTCTGATTTATCTGGTGCTGGGCGCCTGTGCCGGAGTGCTGGCCGGCCTGTTCGGCGTGGGCGGCGGGATAATCATTGTGCCGGTGCTGGTGTACAGCTTTACTCTTCAGGGCTTTGCGCCTGAAGTCATGACCCACATGGCCGTGGGGACCTCGCTGGCGACCATTGCCTTCACCTCGCTCAACGCCATTCGTACCCATCATCGCAAGGGTGCTGTGCTGTGGCCGGTGTTCGTCTGGATGACGTTTGGAATTTTGCTGGGTACCGTGCTGGGTGCGCTGACCGCTGCGCTGATCAGTGGCCCGGCATTGCAGAAGATCATTGGCGTATTCGCCATCGTCATGGCCATCCAGATGGGCTTTGAACTCAAGCCCAAGGCCAGTCAGGCCGTGCCGGGGCGGGCTGGACTGACCGGCGTGGGCGGGGTCATCGGCTGGGCCTCGGCGATTTTCGGGATTGGCGGTGGCTCGCTGACCGTGCCTTTCCTGGTCTGGCGCAGCGTGCCGATGCAGCAGGCGGTGGCGACCTCTTCGGCCTGCGGTCTGCCAATCGCCGTTGCAGGTTCGCTGAGCTTCATCTGGACAGGCTGGGCCAAGGCCGGCTTGCCGGATTGGAGTCTGGGCTTCGTGTATCTGCCGGCGCTGGTCGGGATCGCCGCCACCAGCATGTTGTTCGCTGGTTACGGAGCTTTGTTGGCACACAAGTTGTCACAACGTTTGCTCAAGCGTCTGTTTGCCCTTCTGCTATTTTGCGTGGGCATCAACTTTCTCATGTAGGGAGCATTCATGCTGGCTTACCCGCAAATCGACCCGGTGGCTTTGGCTATTGGTCCGTTGCAGATTCACTGGTACGGTTTGATGTACCTGATCGGTATTGGTGGCGCCTGGTGGCTGGCATCGCGCCGCTGGGCCGATTTTGCCCCGACCTGGAGTCGGGAAAAGCTCTCCGATCTGGTGTTCTGGGTCGCGCTCGGGGTGATTGCCGGTGGGCGTTTGGGCTATGTGCTGTTCTACGATCTGGCGGCCTATATCAATGACCCGACGCTGATCCTGCAAATCTGGAAAGGCGGTATGTCGTTCCATGGTGGATTGATCGGGGTGTTGCTGGCGGTGGCCTGGTTTGCCCGGCGCAACGGCAAGCGCTTCTTTGAGGTAATGGACTTTGTTGCTCCGTTGGTGCCGATTGGCCTGGGCGCCGGGCGCATTGGCAACTTCATCAACGCCGAGCTGTGGGGCAAGGCCTCCGACGTGCCCTGGGCCATGGTGTTCCCGACCGACCCGCTGCAACTGGCGCGGCATCCCTCGCAGCTGTATCAGTTTGCCCTGGAAGGTGTGGCGCTGTTCGCCATTCTCTGGATCTACTCGCGCAAACCACGCCCGACCATGGCTGTCAGTGGGCTGTTTGGGGTGTGTTACGGGGTGTTCCGTTTTATCGTTGAATTTGTCCGAGAGCCGGACGCGCATATCGGCTACCTGGCCTTCGACTGGTTCACCATGGGTCAGTTGCTGTGCATTCCGATGGTCGTCATTGGTGCCGGGATGATCTGGTTCGCCTATCGCCGGGAGGCAAAAATCGCATGAAACAGTATCTGGATCTGATGCGCCGGGTGCGTGAAACCGGCACCTTCAAGAGTGACCGCACCGGCACTGGCACCTACAGTGTGTTCGGCCATCAGATGCGTTTTGATCTCAGTGAAGGCTTTCCGCTGGTCACCACCAAGAAGTGCCACCTCAAATCGATCATTCATGAGCTGTTGTGGTTTCTCAAGGGCGACACCAACATCGCCTACTTGAAACAGCACGGGGTATCGATCTGGGATGAGTGGGCCGACGACGACGGCAATCTCGGGCCGGTCTATGGCTACCAGTGGCGTAGCTGGCCGGCGCCCAACGGCGAGGCTATCGACCAGATCAGCAAGCTGTTGCAGATGATCCGCAGCAATCCGGATTCACGTCGACTAATCGTCTCGGCCTGGAACCCGGCGCTGGTGGACGACATGGCGCTGCCGCCCTGTCATGCACTGTTCCAGTTCTATGTTGCCGACGGCAAGCTCAGCTGCCAGTTGTACCAGCGCTCAGCCGATATCTTCCTCGGTGTGCCGTTCAATATCGCCAGCTATGCGTTGCTGACGCTGATGATTGCTCAGGTCTGCGACCTGCAGCCGGGCGAGTTCATCTGGACCGGCGGTGACTGCCATCTGTACGCCAATCACCTGGAGCAGACCGATCTGCAGTTAAGTCGCGAGCCGCTGCCGCTGCCGACCATGCGCCTGAATCCCGGGGTGCGCGACCTGTTTACCTTCACCTTCGAGGACTTCACTCTGGAGAACTACCAGTGCCATCCGCATATCAAGGCGCCGGTGGCGGTATGAGTAGTCCACGCATCGCACTGATTGCCGCACTGGCGAGCAACCGGGTGATCGGTATCGACAACCAGTTGCCCTGGCATCTGCCGGAGGATCTGAAATACTTTCGGGCGCAGACCTGGGGCAAGCCGATCATCATGGGGCGCAAAACCTTTGACTCGCTGGGGCGGCCCTTGCCGGGACGCACCAACATCGTTGTCAGTCACCAGTCGGCTTTGCAGTTGCCCGGCGCTGTGGTGGTTACCAGCCCGCAGCAGGCGCTTGAGGTGGCGCGGCGACAGGCCGAGCTGGATGCGGTCGACGAGGTTATGGTGATTGGCGGTGAGATGCTGTATCGCGAGATGCTCGATCTGGCCGACCGGCTGTATCTGACCCGGGTCGAGCTGAGTCCGCAGGGCGATGCCTGGTTTCCACAGATCCCTGAGGGGGATTGGTCACTGGTTGAGCAGCGGGATGTACCGGCCGGCCCGGACTATCCCGCTCACAGCTATCAGGTGCTGGACAGGATCAGCGGCTGAGACTGGTCCAGCACTTCCTCCAGCGGGCGCGGCTTGCCGATCCAGTAACCTTGCAGATAGTGCCCGCCCCAGTGTGATAGCTGGTTGGCACACTGGGCGTTTTCCACGAAGTTGGCGGTCACCTGTTTACCCATTCCGCGTGACAAGTTGATGAGATTGCGCAGATAGTTGGCGTACTCGCTGTCATTACCGTCCTGCATACTCCGGGTATCCAGCTTGATGCCCTTGATCGGCAGGCGGGCCAGATAGCCGAGTGCTCCGTATTCCTCACCAAAGTGATCAAGCCAGATATCGACTCCCAGCTCACTGAGTCCCTTGCACAGCTTGCTGGCCTGGCTGGCGTGCTTGAGCAGGGCCTCTTCGCGTAATTCGAGCTGAACCATTCGCGGGTCGACTTTGCTTTTGGTCAGTAGCTGGCGCAGTTGGTCGGCAAAGCGCGGCTGCTTGAGTTCGCGGTCGCTCAGGTTGATCGACAGTCGGCAATTGATGCCTGCGTTCTGCCACTGCTGGACAGCCTCCAGCGCCTGGGCGATTACCCAGTGGCCCATCGGCAGAATCAGGCCACTGTGTTCGGCCAGCTTAAGGAAGGCGTCCGGCGTCAACAGTCCCAGTTGCGGATGCTGCCAGCGCAGCAGAGCTTCCCAGGCCACGGTGTCGCCCTGCTGGGTATCGACGATAGGCTGGTAGTGCAGACGGAACTGACCTTCCAGCAGGCCGTGACGCAGCCCCTGCTCGATATCCAGATTGGTCCGGGTATGGGCTTCTTCGCTTGGGCAATAGAAGCTGTAGCCGTTGCGGCCATTGGCCTTGGCCCGATACAGCGCCTGGTCGGCATGCTGCAGCAGTTCAGCGGCGGACTGGCCGTGTTCGGGATAGGTGGCGATGCCGACGCTGGCGGAAATCAGCAGATGATGGCCGCTCAGGGTGATGGGCTCGCTCAGGGTGTGAATGATCTTGCTGGCAATCAGCGCTGCGTCGTTGGGGTCATGCAGGTCATGCAGCAACGCGACGAATTCATCACCGCCGATCCGGGCGATCAGGTCATCCTGGCGCATGCTGCGGCGCAGCCGGTTGGCGATCACCGCCAGCAGCAGGTCACCCAGGCCATGGCCGAAGCTGTCGTTGATCTGTTTGAAGTAATCCAGGTCAATGTACAGCAGGGCAAAGCCTTCCTGGCTGCGCTTGCTGCGCAGCAACAGACGATCCAGTTCTTCTTCCAGCAGGGCTCGGTTGCCCAGCCCGGTCAGGGGGTCCTGCTTGGCCTGTTGGGCCAGACGCAGGCCACTGCTGCGGCGTGACTGGGCATGGATCAGGGCGCGCTGCAGAAGTTCGGCGTCCAGACGGGTGCGCTGCAAGATATCGTCGGCGCCATCTTCCAGCGCGCTGCTATCACTGTGCGCTGAGCCGCCGTCGCTGATCAGCAGGTACAGGGTGCCCGTGGCCACGCGTCGGGCATCGCGCAACAGGCCGAGATCATTGGGTAACAGACAGGCATGAAAGGCACCGCTGGCAAGGCGGTTGATGGCTTCTTTCGGGCGTGTACAGACCTCGACATCGAACGTCGTGTCGGGCAAATCCCGGCACAAGCTGAGCAGGTGCTCACGCTTGTCCTGATTCGTTTCAACCAGCAACAGCTTGCGGGCAGCGGTTTCCATTGGCTTCCATTTATGGAATTAAAGTGAAGCGTCCATGTAGGCGAGATGACATCATTATGTTAACGCCATCACAACTTGCATTCAGCACAAGCATGACATAACTGGCAAGTTTGTCCGACAAATGGTAGGGGAATTTGGGGCGGTTGACGGGGTTTTGACTGCTTTTGGCGAATTTCAGTATCTTGCTGGAAATATGACGCGGGCGAGGGCTCGCCCGCGTCATCGCTGGGGTAAGGGATCCCTGAAAACGTAGCCGAGGCAGGCAAGACAAGACAAAAACAGCCGAAAAAGCGCAGTTTACGTGTTGTAAATGAGCATTTTGAGGCTGTTTTTAACGCAGTATTGCCAACGCAGGTAGTTTTCCGGGGTTCCTTAATCTTCGAGCATGGCCTTATTGCGCACCGCACCCTTGTCGGCACTGGTGGCCAGCAGGGCGTAGGCCTTGAGCGCAGTAGTCACCTTGCGCGGACGTTGTTCAGCCGGTTTCCAGCCCTTGGCGTCCTGTTCGGCACGGCGTACGGCCAGTTCCTCATCGCTGACCAGCAGGTTGATGCTGCGCTTCGGGATGTCGATCAGGATTTTGTCGCCGTCACGCACCAGGCCGATGGCGCCGCCCGCAGCCGCTTCCGGCGAGGCATGACCGATCGACAGGCCCGAGGTGCCGCCCGAGAAGCGCCCATCGGTCAGCAGGGCGCAGTCCTTGCCCAGGCCTTTGGATTTCAGGTAGCTGGTTGGGTAGAGCATTTCCTGCATGCCCGGGCCGCCCTTGGGGCCTTCGTAGCGGATAATGACAATATCGCCCGCTTTGACCTCGTCGGCCAGAATACCTTTGACCGCGCTGTCCTGACTTTCATAGATCTTGGCCCGGCCTTCGAATACATGGATGGATTCATCCACGCCGGCAGTTTTCACTACGCAGCCATCTTCGGCGATGTTGCCGTAGAGTACCGCCAGGCCACCTTCCTGCGAGTAGGCATGGGCAACACTGCGGATGCAGCCGTTTTCACGGTCATCGTCCAGACTGTCCCAGCGAGTGCTCTGGCTGAACGCTACCTGGGTCGGGATACCGGCCGGACCGGCCTTGAAGAAGGTGTGTACGGTCTCGTCGTCGGTCTGGGTGATATCCCACTGGGCGATAGCTTCCTCCATGCTCGGGCTATGCACGGTCGGTACATCGGTGTGTAGCAGCCCGCCGCGGGCCAGCTCACCGAGGATCGAGAAGATCCCGCCGGCGCGGTGCACGTCTTCCATGTGGTACTTCTGAATGTTCGGCGCCACCTTGCACAGTTGCGGCACCTTGCGCGACAGCCGGTCGATATCACGCAGGTCAAAGGCCAGTTCGGCCTCCTGGGCGGCGGCCAGCAGGTGCAGGATGGTGTTGGTCGAGCCACCCATGGCGATATCCAGGGTCATGGCGTTCTCGAAAGCCCTGAAGCTGGCGATATTGCGCGGCAAGACGTTCTCGTTGCCTTCGGCATAGTACTGACGGCACAGGTCGACGATCAGTCGGCCAGCGCGCAGGAACAGTTGCTCGCGATCGCTATGGGTGGCCAGGGTCGAGCCGTTACCCGGCAGTGACAGGCCCAAAGCCTCGGTCAGGCAATTCATTGAGTTGGCGGTGAACATGCCCGAGCAACTGCCGCAGGTCGGGCAGGCGCTGCGCTCGTACTCGGCGACGGTTTCGTCTGAGCAACTGTCGTCGGCGGCGGCGACCATGGCATCGACCAGATCCAGGCCGTGGTTGGCCAGTTTGGTTTTGCCGGCTTCCATCGGTCCGCCGGAGACGAACACCACCGGAATGTTCAGGCGCAGCGCGGCCATCAGCATGCCGGGGGTGATCTTGTCGCAGTTGCTGATGCAGACGATGGCGTCGGCGCAGTGAGCGTTGACCATGTACTCGACCGAGTCGGCGATGATCTCGCGCGAGGGCAGCGAATAGAGCATGCCGTCGTGACCCATGGCGATGCCGTCATCTACCGCGATGGTGTTGAATTCCTTGGCCACGCCGCCGGCTTTTTCGATTTCCCGCGCGACCAGTTGACCCAGATCCTTCAGGTGCACGTGGCCGGGCACGAACTGGGTAAAGGAGTTGGCGATGGCGATGATCGGCTTCTTGAAGTCCTCGTCCTTCATCCCGGTGGCACGCCACAGCGCGCGGGCGCCGGCCATGTTGCGGCCGAAGGTGGAGGTTTTCGAGCGGTAATCAGGCATGACGGTGATCTCGTTGTGTTCCGTAATCTGTCAAGCATACCAATTCGGCGAGTGGCTTGCAGTAGCGGGGAGACGGTGCTATTAGGTCTGGCTCTTTTTATTTCTATAAAGAATATAAAAATTCCAAAATAGTATTTATGGTTATAATTGGGCTGATCTAGTATCTGCTCGTCGACACCCGCGTGGTGTTGTCCATAACGAACTTCGGAGCCAGCCATGACCGCTACCAACACTGTTAATGCGGCGGCGGATGACCAGCGGGTGATAGCGGCGATTGCCGAGGCGTTGAAGAACATTCAGTTCGGCGCCGTGGAAATCACCCTGCATAACGGTCAGGTGGTACAGATTGAACGCAAGGAAAAGTTTCGCTTTCAATCGCCGCCGACCAGGACGTCCTGAAGCACCCGACCACGGGATATTGTCGCCAGACCCCTAAACAACCCCGCCGACTGGAACACCAGAGGCGTGTGAAGCCAACACGTAACTACTATTGGAGCTTCCCATGACCTCGCTCGCTTATGCCGGTCAACGCTGTCGACCCTGTAGCCGCGCTTCTCACCGAATGTGATCGCTGAGCGTTCACACCGTACCCCAGCGCCATCTTGGCGCTACGAGAAATGTATCTGCAGAGTGCACACACCATGAAAAAGTTTTTCCGCAAGACCCTGATTGCTGGCGGCCTGGCCGCTCTGGTATCCGCTTCGGCCCTTGCCCAGACGGTCAACCTACTCAATGTGTCCTATGACCCTACCCGTGAGTTCTACCGCGAGTACAACACTGCGTTCAGCCAGTACTGGCAAGAGTCCAAGGGGCAGCGTGTCAACGTGCGTCAGTCGCATGGTGGCTCCGGCTCGCAGGCGCGCTCGGTGATCGACGGGCTGGATGCCGATGTGGTGACCCTGGCGCTGGCCTATGACGTGGATGCGCTGCGCCAGAACGGTGAGCTGATTCCCGATGGCTGGCAGGATCGGCTGGAACGCAACAGCTCGCCCTATACCTCGACCATCGTGCTACTGGTGCGCAAGGGCAACCCGAAGAACATCAAGGACTGGGACGACCTGGTGCGCGATGACGTGCAGGTAATTACTCCCAACCCGAAAACCTCCGGTGGGGCCCGCTGGAACTACCTGGCGGCCTGGGGCTATGCGCTGAAACAGAACGGCGGTGACCAACAGAAGGCCTACGACTTTGTTCGTCAGATCTATGCCAACGTCCCGGTGCTGGATCCGGCGGCCCGCGGCGCGACCAACACCTTTGTCCAGCGCGGAATTGGTGATGCCTTTATTGCCTGGGAAAACGAGGCTTTCCTTGCGGTAGAGCAGCTGGGTCAGGGCCAGTTCGAGATCGTGGTGCCCTCGGTAAGCATTCTGGCCGAGCCGCCGGTCACCGTGGTGGACAAGAATGTTGATCGCAAGGGCACCCGCGAGGTCGCCGAAGGCTATCTGCAGTACCTGTACAGCGATGAAGCCCAGCGTTTGGCCGGCAAGCATTATTACCGTCCAAGTGATCCGAAAATCGCTGCCGAGTTCGCCGATCGCTTCCCTAGCGTCGAGTTCTTTACTGTCGATGAGGTGTTTGGTGGCTGGCAGAACGCGCAGGACACTCACTTCAACGATGGTGGCCAGTTCGACAGCATCCTGGAATCGATTTCCCGGCGCTGACAACGGCTGAAACCAACCCGGGCGCCATACGCCCGGGCTTTTGTCTGAGGTGATCTATGTCCCTGGCTGCAAAGAAGCGCCGCGTCATACCCGGTTTCGGGCTGACCATGGGCTTTACCCTGTTGTACCTGAGCTTCATCTTTCTCATTCCAGTGGGTGGCCTGCTGCTCTACACCTCGCTGATGAGCTGGGATGACTTCTGGCGCGCTGTCAGCCATCCGCAGGTGGTGGCTTCCTACAAGCTGTCGTTTGGCGCCTCGTTGATCGGCGCCACCATCAATCTGGTGTTTGGCGCGCTGGTGGCCTGGGTGCTGGTGCGTTACAGCTTCCCCGGCAAGAAAATCGTTGATGCGCTGGTAGACCTGCCGTTTGCCCTGCCAACCGCAGTGGCCGGGATTGCGCTGGTGACCCTGTATGCCTCCAGCGGCTGGGTCGGCCAGTACCTGCAGGTGGCCGGGATCAAGGTGGCCTACACCCAGCTTGGTGTGGTGGTGGCGCTCACCTATATCGGCCTGCCCTTTGTGGTGCGCACCGTGCAACCGGTGCTGGAAGACCTGGAGGCTGAACGCGAAGAGGCCTCGGCCAGTCTGGGCGCCAGCCGCTTTACCACCATCCGCCGGGTGATTCTGCCGGCACTGTTGCCGGCGCTGCTGACCGGTTATGCCCTGGCTTTTGCCCGCGCGGTGGGTGAGTACGGCTCGGTGGTGTTCATTTCCGGCAACATGCCCTACCGCACCGAGATCACACCGCTGCTGATCGTCGCCAAGGCCGAACAGTACGACTACAACGGCGCCGCTGCGATCGGTACGGTGATGTTGCTGGCGGCCTTTGCCCTGCTACTTCTGATCAATGGTCTGCAATGGTGGACCCAGCGTCGCGGCCTGTGAGGACTCTCCTGTGACAACACAAACCTCTACTTATGTAGCCAATCCTGAACTGGCCGCACGCTGGCGCCGCGCCACGGAAGAACCGCTGTGGGTGCGCTGGACCCTGATCGGTATAGCCCTGACCTTTCTCGCGCTGTTTTTGGTACTGCCGCTGGCGGTAGCGCTGTATGGCGCCTTTGAACAGGGGCTGCAGGTCTGGTGGGCAGCGATCAACGAGCCGGATGCGCTAGCCGCCATCCGGCTGTCGTTGCTGGTGGTATTGATCGTCGTGCCGATCAACATGGTGTTTGGCGTGGCGGCGGCCTGGGCGATTGCCAAGTTCGAGTTCCGTGGCAAGCCGATTCTGATATCACTGATCGATATGCCCTTTGCCATCTCGCCGGTGGTGGTCGGGCTGATCTTCGTCATCCTGTTCGGCTCCCAGGGCTGGCTTGGTCCTTGGCTGGCGGCCCATGACCTGCGGATCATTTTTGCCGTCCCCGGCATCATCATCGTGATCGCCTTCGGCACCTTGCCGTTCATTGCCCGCGAACTGATCCCGCTGATGCAGCAGCAGGGCAAGGAAGAGGAGGAAGCCTCGCTGACCCTCGGGGCCAGCGGCTGGAAAACTTTCTGGTACGTAACCCTGCCGAATATCAAGTGGGGCCTGATCTACGGGGTGATCCTGTGTAACGCCCGGGCGCTGGGTGAGTTCGGTGCAGTAGCCGTGGTTTCCGGGCGGATTCGCGGTGAAACCAACACCATGCCGCTGCACATTGAGGTGCTTTACAACGAGTACATGTTCACCGCCGCCTTTGCCGTGTCGTCACTGCTGACCGGGCTGGCGCTGGTGACCATTGCAATCAAGAGTTTTGTCGAGTGGCTGGATGAGCGTCATGCGCAGGCTTGAGTCGTACCACCAGCATGTCGTCATTGCGAGGAGGCGTTTTATGCCGACGCGGCAACCCATGTCTGGCAGCAATGCGGTGCCTATGGATTGCCACGCCTCTACGAGGCTCGCAATGACGCCCCCTACACACGTCATTGCGAGGAGGCGTTTTTTGCCGACGCGGCAATCCATGCCTGGCAGCAATGCGGTGCCTAGGATTGCCACGCCTCTACGAGGCTCGCAATGACGATGTCTATTTATTCCCGGGACGAAAATCCAAATGAGCATTGAAATCGATCAGGTCAATAAACGCTTCGGCGACTTCGTCGCCGTCGACAACGTCAGCCTCACTCTCAATGACGGCGAGCTGACCGCATTGCTCGGGCCGTCGGGCTCCGGCAAGACCACCCTGTTGCGGATCATCGCCGGGCTCGAACAGCCAGACAGCGGTCGGATCCGTTTCCACGGTGAAGACACCACCGACCTGCACGTCAGTGACCGCGGGGTGGGTTTCGTGTTCCAGCACTATGCGCTGTTCAAGCACATGAGCGTGTTTGAGAACGTGGCCTACGGGCTGACCGTCAAACCGCGCCGCCAGCGCCCGAGCAAGGAAGAGATTCGCAAGAAGGTCATGCACCTGCTGGAAATGGTGCAACTGGACTGGACCGCCGATCGCCTGCCATCGCAACTGTCCGGCGGCCAGCGCCAGCGGATTGCCCTGGCCCGCGCCTTGGCGGTCGAGCCAAAGGTTCTGCTGCTGGACGAACCCTTTGGCGCACTGGACGCCAAGGTGCGCGCCGAGCTGCGCCGCTGGTTGCGTCGGCTGCATGACGAGATTCACGTCACCAGCGTGTTTGTCACCCACGATCAGGAAGAGGCGCTGGAAGTGTCTGACCGGGTGGTGGTGATGAACAAGGGCAAGGTCGAACAGGACGGTAGCCCGGAGAATGTCTATGACAACCCGGCCAACCCGTTCGTTTACCAGTTCCTCGGCAACGTCAATCTGTTCCATGCCCGGGTGCATGACGGTATTGCCCGTATCGGTGATGTGCATCTGGACGCACCCGAATATGCCGGCCAGCGTGAGAGCCAGGCGCTGGCCTATGTGCGCCCGCACGATATCGAAGTGCTGGATGGTCGCAGCGAGGGCGCGCTGCATGCCGAGATTGAGCTGGTTTCGGTAGTCGGGCCGACCGTGCGTCTGGAACTGCGCACCGACAACAGCGAGCGCGTCGTACACGCCGAACTACCCAAACATCGGTTTCGTGAGCTGGGGTTGGTACAAGGGGGCGACGCCTGGATCAGGCCGGTGAATACCCGGGTGTTTCTTGAGGATGGTGAACTGAACTCATCTGGCTGAAGAGCAGTAAAAGAGTGGGGCAGGGCTGGATCAGGGGTGGGGAACCGGCTAGGGTTGTGCTTCTACAGCGATCCACTGTGAGGAAGTCATGAGCAACGGCGTTTACACCCCACCCCGGGTCTGGACCTGGGACAAGGCCAACGGTGGCCAGTTTGCCAATATCAACCGGCCGGTGGCCGGGCCGACCCACGAGCGCGAGCTGCCGCGTGGCAAGCACCCGTTGCAGTTGTATTCGCTGGCCACGCCCAACGGGGTCAAGGTTACTATCCTGCTCGAAGAGCTGCTTGAGCTTGGCATCCAGGCGGCGGAATACGATGCCTGGCTGATCCGCATCAACGAGGGCGACCAGTTCGGCTCGGGTTTTGTCGAGATCAACCCGAACTCGAAGATTCCGGCACTGCTCGACCAGAGCATGGACCCGCCGCTGCGGGTGTTCGAGTCCGGCTCAATCCTGCTGTATCTGGCCGACAAGTTCGGTGCTTTTATTCCCCAGGATCTGGCCGGGCGCACCGAGTGCCTGAACTGGCTGTTCTGGCAGATGGGCAGCGCGCCGTTTCTTGGCGGTGGCTTTGGCCACTTTTACGCCTATGCCCCGGAGAAGTTCGAATACCCGATCAATCGCTACACCATGGAGGTCAAGCGCCAACTGGACGTACTCGACCGGCAACTGGCCGAGCAGCGCTATGTCGCCGGTGACCAGTACAGCATTGCCGATATGGCGATCTGGCCCTGGTATGGCGGGGTGGTGACCAATCAGGTGTATGGCGCCGCCGAGTTCCTCGACGCGCAGGGTTACAGCCATGTGCTGCGTTGGGTCGAGGAGGTTGGCCAGCGACCGGCGGTGCAGCGAGGGCGGATGGTCAATCGGACCTGGGGCGATGCAGACCAGCAGTTGCCGGAACGCCATGCCGCCAGCGACTTTGCCGGTTTGCGTGGGCAGCAGGGCTAACGGCCATGTGCGAGCTGCTGGGCATGAGCGCCAATGTTCCCACCGATATCTGCTTCAGCTTTTCCGGGCTGATGCAGCGCGGTGGGCGCACCGGGCCGCATTGCGATGGCTGGGGTGTGGCGTTTTATGAGGGCCGTGGTGTTCGCTGTTTTCATGACCCGGCGCCATGCCACAGCTCGGGGATTGCCAGGCTGATCGAAAGCTATCCGATCAAGTCCGAGAATGTCATCTGCCATATTCGTCAGGCCAATGTCGGGCGAGTCAGTCTGGCCAATACCCATCCATTTACCCGCGAGCTGTGGGGGCAGTACTGGAGCTTTGCCCACAATGGCCAGCTCGAGGGTTTCGTTGCCCAGCCCGGCCCGTTCCAGGCCGTTGGCGACACCGACAGCGAAGCCCTGTTCTGTGATCTGCTCAACCGCCTGCGCAGCCAGTTCAGTCAGTTGCCCGAACAGGCGGCACTGATGCAGGCCATCACCCGCGCCTGTACCGACTATGCCAGCCAGGGTGTCTGCAACCTGCTGCTGAGCAATGGCGACTGGCTGTTCACCCTGTGTACCAGCAAGCTGGCCTGGATTACCCGGCGGGCGCCTTTTGGTGCCGCGCAACTGAGTGATCTGGAGCTGGTGGTCGATTTTGGCGAGCACACCACGCCCAACGATGTCGTCACGGTGATTGCCACCGAGCCATTGACCAGCAACGAGCAGTGGACGTTGTACCAGCAAGGTGAGTGGCGGCTTTGGCACGGCGGAGAAACGCTGGCGTCGGGGCAGCTTGAGCTGGTTTGATTCCGGTATTGCTCATGCGCGAGAACTTAGCCTTGAACTTGTTTGGGGCAATTATGCCGGCGACCTATTGGTCGTCGGGCAGGTTGAGATCACCAGCCCGGATCAGGCCGTCGCGGCTGACCAGCAAGGCGAAATGCACGACGTTCTCCAGCTCCCGAGTGTTGCCAGGCCAGGTATGCGCCTGCAGGCGTTTAGCTGCGTGGTCATCGAACAAAGGGACAGGCAGTTCCAGACGCTGGGCATACATGGCGAGAAAGTATTCGGCCAGCGGAAGAATGTCGGCAACCCGCTGGCGTAGTGGCGGCAGCGCCAGGAAGCCTTCGTTCAGATATTCGTACAGATGCGCGTTGAATGTTCCGGCTTCAACGGCTCGCTCCAGATCAATGCTGGTGGCCACAACCAAGCGGACATCCACGGGGGTTGCGTTGCTGGCGCCTACCCGCAGAATTTCACGTGTTTGCAGGGCGGTCAGTAGCTTGCGCTGCAGGTGTTTGGGCAGATCGCCAATCTCATCCAGATACAGGGTGCCGCCGTTGGCAGACCCGTACCAACCGGTACGGCCGGCCTGACTGCGGACAGGGTGGCTGGGAACATAACCGAACAGTTCAGCTTCAGCCTGGTTGCCGATCAGGGCGCCGCAATTCACCGCCACAAATAGGCCTTGGCGCGCACTGGAGCGATGGATCTGGCGGGCCAGCAGTTCCTTGCCGGAGCCGGTTTCGCCCTGGATCAGAATAGGCAGCCCGGAAGGAGACAATCGTTCAAGTTCGCGGTGCAACTGCTGCGAGCGCGGGTCGACGAAGACCAGGGCCTTGGCGCGGATGCTCAGCGGGCTTCGGTCAGCGTCGGTAAAGGTCAGCAGGGCGCCTTCAGGGCCGGGAGATGGCATGGTGAGTCACTCCGTCAGGCCCGTTGCCGGGCCTGCTGTTCAATAAAATGCTGTAGTTGGTACAAATACCGGAAGCCGCCACTCCAGTGGGTAAAGCCGGCGCTGACATTGATATGGCCGGCCTGCTCGAGAATCACGCTGTGGCTGGCCCAGGACTGACTCAGTTCAATGGCGCGTTGCGGGCTGGCTGCCGGGTCATTGCTGGAGCCAACCAGCAGGCTAGGGAACGGCAACGGCTGCTGCGGAATCGGAGCGAAACCCTGAAGGGCTGGCGGGCAGTTCTCGCGCTCGACATCGGCCGGGGCAACCAGCAGGGCACCGCGAACCTGGGCCAAGGAACGGGCTTTGCTGCGACTGGCCCAGTGTGCGACGGTAATGCAGCCCAGGCTATGAGCAATCAGGATCACCGGTGTTGGTTCGGCCGTGATGGCGTGCTCCAGCCGGTCAATCCAGGCGTGAGGGTCGGGGTGTTGCCAGTCCGCTTGTTCCACGCGAGTAGTGTTGGGTAGTACCTGTTGCCAGTGGGTCTGCCAATGCTCGGGGCCGGAGCCCTGCCAGCCAGGCAGGATCAGATAGCGGGTAAGGGAGCTGGTCATGGTCATAACCTTTGCTATTTCAGAATGGCTCCAGTGTACGGTTTTTGGGGTCTAACAATAAGGAATATAAAATTATTTGCTTATTCTCATTTTGGAATAAAAAAGGCTCCAATAACGGAGCCTTTTTCGTTGCCAGGGAAGTTACAGCAATACGATGTTGTAGCTGATGATGGCCCTGACTTCGTCGATATCACGTTGCCCGGTGACATTGCTGCGCAGGCTGGCATGACGCAGCGACAGGCCAACATTCTTGAACAGGCCATCCTGGATGGTGTAGTCCAGGCGCAGGTCGCGCTCCCACTCGTTGTTGGCCCCGGAGACGTTGCTCTTGACGTTGCTGCCGCGCAGGTAGGTGGCGTTGGCGCGCAGGCCAGGTATGCCGGCCTGGGCGAAGTCGTAGCCATACCGGCCCAGCCAGGTGCGCTCGCCGGCACGCTGGAACTTGCCGATTTGCGAGTCGGTGATCAGGTAGGCAGTGGCGCCGTCGCCGTTGTTGATGAACGGGAAGTCGCTGTTGCCGCTCAGGTGCTGGTAGCCCAGCCCCAGGCTGTGGCCGCTCAGGCTGTAGGTGAACAGCGCGCTGGCGGCGCGGTTGTCGACCTTGCCGTTGTTGTTGACACCGCGTGCAGCGTAGCCCGCTTCCTGGCGCTTGTTGGCGCCATGGGCGTTGCTGTCGAAGTAGCGCAGATCGGTGCTGAGCTTGCCGGCACCGAGCCCTGTGTTGTGGACTGCACCGAGGTAATGCTGGCGGTAGTAGTCCTGCAGCTCTGCAAAGAAGTAGCTGGTGGTCAGGTTGCTGGTCAGCCTGTAGTCGCCACCGGCATAGCGGAACTGGTTGACCCGCTGGCTGCCGCCGGCAATGGTCAGGTTCTCATAGTCGCTGGAGGCCCGACCGCTGGCGCGCTCGATCTGACCCAGGTGCAGGGTCAGGTTGTCGATGTCGTTGGAGGTCAACTGGCCGCCGCGAAAGGTTTGCGGCAGCAGGCGGCCGTCATTCAGGCTCAGAACCGGCAGGCGTGGCAGCAGGGCGCCAATCTTCAGCTCGGTTTCGGCGACCTTAAGCTTGCCGGTCAGGTCCAGGCGGCTGAAGTTGCTGACCGCGCTGTTATCGCTTTTGAGCGGGAATACCGTACCGGGGTTGCGGCTGCGCCCGGCTTTGTCGGTGCGCCCGCCAGAGTCCAGGCGCAGACCCAGTTGCCCCAGTGCGTCGAGCCCGAGGCCGATGGTGCCCAGGGTATAGCCGGACTGGAAGTTGAGCAAAAAGCCTTGTCCCCACTCTTCGGCTTTGGAGGGCGCAGCGCTGCCGCTGCGGTTGTCCTGGTTGATGTAGAAATTGCGCAGGCCAAGGCTGGCCTTGCTGTCTTCGATGAAACCGCCCTCGGCCAGGGCGCTGGACGTAATGGTCAACAGGCCAGCGGCCACGGCGCTGGCGATCAGAGTTCTTTTCATGGTGTGCTCCAGACAAACGAAATTGGCAGAATGGCGCGGCAGTGAGGTTCGTGGTCGAGTGCGTGACTGGCCGGCATCAACACAGGTTGATGCCGGTAACATAAATGAAATGCTAAAAAGCCAAAAAGAATAAAAAGTAATTTGCTTATTCTTTATGAGATCGACTTTTCAAACACTTTGGAATTGCGCTGGTAGTTGTACAGCGAGGCACGCTTGGCTGGCAGGCGCTCCACTGAACTGGGGACGAAGCCGCGCTCGCGGAACCAGTGCGCGGTGCGGGTGGTGAGCACGAACAGGGTATCCAGGCCGAGCTTGCGGGCCTGAGCCTCAACGCTGGCCAGCAACTGGTCGCCGCGCCCACCGTGGCGGTAATCCGGATCGATGGCGACGCAGGCCAGTTCGCCGCTGCGCGAATCATCCAGCGGGTAGAGGGCTGCGCAGCCGATGATCATGCTGTCGCGCTCGATCAGGGTGAACTGGCCGATCTCGGTTTCCAGCACTTCGCGCGAGCGGCGCACCAGAATCCCGGCCTCTTCGAGCGGGCGCAGCAGTTCGAGCAGACCGGCCACATCGTCGATGGTGGCCGGACGGATCTGCTCGAAGGCTTCCTGGCTGACCATGGTGCCGCCGCCATCGCGGGTAAACAGCTCGGTCAGTACCGCGCCGTCCTCGGCGAAGCTGACGATATGACTGCGCCGCACTCCGCCGTCGCAGGCTTTGCAGGCAGCCTTGAGCAGACTGCCGGGCAAGCTGTTGCCCAGCGCCTTGAGCAGCGCTGTGGCCCGCGTTGGCTTGAGTTCGCGCAGCAATTGGCCGTCGGCATCGAAAATCCCGGTATCGGGGCCGAGCAGAATCAGTTTGTCGGCGTTCAGCGCGGCGGCGGCGCTGGTGGCGACATCTTCGCAGGCCAGGTTGAAAACCTCTCCGGTCGGCGAGTAACCGATGGACGACAGCAACACGATCGACTGTTCATCCAGGTGCTGACTGATCGCCTTGCGGTCGATCCGGCGTACTTCACCGGTATGGTGGAAGTCGACCCCGTCGACCACGCCAATCGGCTTGGCGGTGACGAAGTTGCCACTGACTACCCGTAGCCGCGAGCGCTGGCCCGAAGGCGCGGTGCACAGCCGCGCCTCGATGGCGATGCGCAGACTGCCGACCGCATCCATCACGCAGGCCAGGGTATCCAGATCGGTGATGCGCAGGTCATTGTGATAACGCGAATCCAGGCCGCGGGCCTTGAGCCGCTCCTCGATTTGCGGGCGCGAGCCATGCACCAGCACCAGACGCACGCCGAGACTGTTGAGCAGCATTACATCGTGGATGATATTGATGAAGTTCGGATGCGCCATGGCCTCACCCGGCAGCAGCACGACGAAGGTGCAGTCCCTGTGGGTGTTGATGTAAGGCGTCGAGTGGCGGAACCAGTTGACGTAGTCGTGCATGCGTGGTGTTCCGGGCAAAACGCCAGTGTAGGGAGTTTGGCTGCTTGCCATCAAGTGTATCATTGGCTCCATGGCCCTTCGAACAGGAGCGTTCAACATGCCGCAATCGACCCCGGACTATGTCGTTGTCAACACCGCTTCAGCTGCGGTAGACCGCCTGGCTGCACTTTACCGACAGGCAACCAAGGCTTTGGGCCAGGCCTTGCATATGTATCTGCATGAACGGCGGCAGCCGAGTGCCGAGCAATTACGCCAGTTCTGCTACCCGGCGCTGCGTCTGACCTATGCCGCACACAGCGACCCCCCGGCCACAGTACGGGCCTTTGCCCGAGTACAGATTCCCGGGACCTATGCGGTGACCGTTACCCATCCAGAGGCCTTTCGCAGTTACCTGCTGGAGCAGTTGGAACCGCTGCTGAAGGACTTCGAGGTACGTCTGGAGGTTGGGCTCAGTGATCAGCCGATTCCTTACCCCTATGTGCTGGCCTATGACGAACTGTCGCGCTCCGGGGTTGCCGCAGGCGAGCTGGCGCGGGTGTTTCCCGGAACCGATCTGTCGGCGATCAGCGACAATGCCGCCGACGGGCTGGATGACTGGACCCAGATGGACCCCTTGCCGCTGGCGCTGTTCGATGGGGCGCGGGTGGATTTTTCATTGCGCCGGCTGGTGCACTACACCGGCAGCGACTGGCAGCACGTGCAGCCCTGGATCCTGTTGACCAACTATCATCGCTACGTCGACCAGTTCATCCGTTACGGAATGGACATGCTGCTCAGCGAGTCGCGCTTCACCACGCTGGTACTGCCGGGCAACGTGCTGATCGAGCGCGGCATGGCCGAGGATGACATGCAGGCTGTGGTCGACAGCGTGGCCTGGCACCGCTTTCAGATGCCGGCCTACCACCTGCTGGCCAGCGATGGCGATGGCATCACTCTGGTCAATATCGGCGTCGGGCCGTCCAATGCCAAGAACATCACCGACCACCTGGCGGTGCTGCGTCCGCATTGCTGGCTGATGATCGGCCACTGTGGCGGGTTGCGCCAATCCCAGGCGATTGGCGACTACGTGCTGGCCCATGCCTATATGCGTCGTGACGGCATCCTCGATCGGCTATTGCCGCCACATATTCCGTTGCCGGCCCTGGCCGAAGTGCAGCAGGCCCTGCAGGCGGCAGCGGCACTGGTCACCGGTGATCAGGGCGACGCCCTCAAGCGCAGGCTACGTACCGGCACGGTACTGACCTACGATGATCGCAACTGGGAACTGCGCTGGGCTCAGGAGCGATCGCTGATCAATCAGGCCCGGGCCGTGGCGGTGGATATGGAAAGCGGCACCATCGCCGCCCAGGGCTATCGCCTGCGGGTGCCCTACGGCACCTTGCTGTGCGTGTCCGACAAGCCGCTGCACAGCGAGATCAAGTTGCCGGGCGCGGCTGGGGCCTTCTATCAACGGGCGGTCAGCCAGCACCTGCATATCGGCATCGCGGCACTGGATCTGCTGCGCAGCCAGGTCAACTCACTGCATTCGCGCAAGCTGCGTAGCTTTGATGAACCGCCGTTCCGCTGAGGGCGGTTCAGGGGCGGGTGGGTTGCAAACAGAACTGCTCGATCAGCCCGCGCAGAATTCGCACCGTCGGTTCGATCCGATCCAGGGCCAGAAACTCGTCCGGCTGGTGGGCCTGGTCGATGTCGCCGGGGCCGAGAATCAGGGTCTGCATGCCGAGCTGATTGAGGTAGGGGCCTTCGGTGGCGAAGGCCACGCTGCCGGCGCTGTGTCCGGTCAGTCGCTCGCAGGCCGCAACGATCGGTGCATCGGCGGCGGTTTCAAAGGCCGGGACGCCCGGGAACAGTGGCTGATAGTCGATCTGGACCTGGCGTTCGGCGGCAATCGGTGCGAGCCGGGCGTGGATCGCTGCGCGCAGCTCGTCGCCGTCCATGCCCGGTAGTGGACGGATATCGAACTCCAGCGCGCACTTGGCACAGATCCGGTTGGGGTTGTCACCGCCGTGGATGCAGCCCAGGTTCATGGTCGGGGTCGGTACGCTGAACAGTGGGTTGTTCCAGCGTTTCTGCCAGGCGCTGCGCAGCTCCAGCAGATCACTGATCACCACATGCATGGCTTCAATGGCATTGCGCCCGAGGCTGGGGTCGGAGGAGTGGCCGGCCTGGCCGATAATGTCGATCCGCTCCATCATGATGCCCTTGTGCACGCGGATTGGCCTGAGCCCGGTGGGCTCGCCGATCACCGCATGCCGGGCCTTGGGCTGGCCGCTGGCAGCCAGTGCCCGGGCACCGCTCATGGAGCTTTCCTCATCGGCGGTGGCGAGTACGATCAACGGCTGCTGAAAGGGTTGGTCGGCATAATCCTTGACTGCTTCGATGATCAGCGGGAAAAAGCCTTTCATGTCACAACTGCCCAGGCCATACCAGCGATTGTCGGCCTCGGTCAGAGCGAATGGCTCGTAGCTCCAGCGCTCGGGGTTGCACGGTACGGTATCGGTATGGCCGGCCAGTACCAGTCCGCCGGGGCCGGAGCCCAGGGTGGCGATCAGATTGGCCTTGCCAGGTTGGCCGGCGATTGGCTGGATATCACAGGCAAAGCCCAGTTGGCCGAGCCAGTCGGCGAGCAGATGAATGACGCCCAGATTGGACTGATCAAGGTCGGCCTGGGTACAACTGATCGAGGGGGCGGCGAGCAAAGCAGCGAATTGCTGCTTGAGGCTGGGCAATGACATGGTGGATCCCTGACGGCGTAAGCTGGCTTTCAGCTTACGCCGTCAGGGCCTCAGCGTCAGCCGAAAATCCCGCTGAGGACGAAGAAGTACAGAATCGACAGACCAGCACCAGCCGGCAGGGTGATGACCCAGGAACTGAAGATGGTGCCGACCACCCGCAGGTTCAGTGCAGCGATGCCGCGCGCCATACCAACACCCAGAACCGCACCGACCAGCGTGTGGGTGGTGGAGATCGGCAGCCCCAGGCCCGAGGCGCCAACCACGGTGGTGGCGGTGGCCAGTTCGGCGGCAAAACCGCGGCTCGGGGTCAGTTCGGTGATGTGGCGGCCGATGGTGGCGATTACGCGATAGCCATAGGTAGCCAGACCGACCACGATACCGGCGGCGCCGAGCAGCAGCACCCAGCCGGGCACCAGAGAACGGGCCGCGATTTCACCAGTCTGCAGAACGCCGACAATGGCAGCCAGCGGACCAACGGCGTTGGCCACGTCGTTGGAGCCGTGGGCGAAGGCCATGGCACAGGCGGTGAAGATCATCAGTACCGCAAAGACCTTTTCCACGCTGGCGAAATGGAAGTCCTTGTCGGCCTCCGGGTCGGCCTTGATCCGGGTCAGCAGAGCCACGCCCAGTGCGGTGATCAGCAGCCCGACCAGTACCGCCAGACCAAAGCTCTGCCAGTTGTTCAGGTCCAGACCCACATGCTTGAGGCCTTTGGTCACGGTCATCAGGGTGACGATGAAGCCGACGGCGAACATGTAGTAGGGCACGTAGCGCTTGGCGTTACGGAACGGCTCCTCGGTATCGAGGATCAGCTTGTGCACGCTCATGAAGATCAGGAAGGCGACCACCCCGGACAGGGTTGGCGAAATCACCCAGCTGGCAACAATCGGTACCACGCCGGACCAGTTGACCGCTTCCATGGAGACGCCAACGGCGCCGAAGCCGATGACCGCGCCAACAATGGAGTGGGTGGTGGAGACCGGCCAGCCCTTGATCGAGGCGATCAGCAGCCAGGTGCCGGCTGCCAGCAACGCCGCCAGCATGCCGAAGATCATCTGCTCCGGGCTGATCATGCTGGAATCGAGAATGCCGCTACGAATGGTTTGGGTAACCGAGCCGCCGGCCAGGTAGGCGCCGAGGAACTCGAAGACCATGGCGATGATGATCGCCTGCTTGATGGTCAATGCCCGGGAGCCGACCGAGGTGCCCATGGCATTGGCGACGTCGTTTGCGCCTACCCCCCAGGCCATGAAGAAACCGAAGAGGCAGGCCAGGATGAGCAGGGTAGTGCCGTATTCTGCGATAAGAGTCATAGTGAAAATCTCTGCGCGGTAGCGGGACTCAGCGAGCCATTAGCAGTTCCAGGCGGTTACCGACGCGCTCGGCGCGGTCGGCGACATCACCGATCCATTCGATGATCTGATAGAGGAACATCACATCGACGGGAGGCATGTCTTTTTCCAGTTTGAACAGCTCGGCGCGCAGTTTGACCTGCATACGGTCGGTGTCGCGCTCGATGTCTTCGAGCTCGATAACCAGTTTTTCCACCAGAGTGACTTCACGGCCGGCAAAGCCGGTTTCCAGCAGCTCGTCCAGCTCGTTCATGGCCTTGAGCGCTTGGGCTGCGGCATCGACTGAACGTTGAACGAAGACCAGAAAGGCTGGTTGCAGAGTGGCCGGGATAGTCATGTTGCGGCCCAGCATCAGGCCGGCGATATCCTTGGCGCGGTTGGCCACTTTGTCCTGTACACTGAGCAGCTCCAGCAGGTCCGAGCGCGGCACTGGCAGGAACAGGCTTTTGGGCAGATGAATCCGCACATCCTTTTTCAGTTTGTCGGCTTCGTGTTCCAGTTGCACGATCCTTTGCTGAACCTGTTCAGCCGCTTGCCAGTCGTCGGCAAATACCGCTTCGATGAAGGGCACGAGCTGCGCGGCGCATTCATGAGCCTTGGCAATATGCTGCTGCATCGGACCGATCGGTGAGCGACCGAACAGTTTGATGAAAGGATTGTTGGGCATGGCGCCTCCTGGGTTAGTGAGGCGCAAAATTATAGGTGCTGAGACCGCCAACGTCATCAAAATGCCGTGGATTGGTCATTTCTATGTCATTTTTTGCCGCGCTAACCGATGAGTGGCAAGGCTTTTTAGAGAGTCACATGGTTAAAGAAACCGAAATCAAGCTGCGCGTCAGCCGGCAAACTCTGGACGCCCTGCGCGAGCATCCGCTGCTCAATGCCCGGCGTCAGGGCGACTGGCAGACCAGTACCCTGTACAACCAGTATTACGACAGTGCCGAGCGGGCCCTGTCCACGGCTCGGGTTGCCCTGCGCCTGCGGCGTGATGGCGAGCAGTTCATCCAGACCCTGAAAAGCCGTGGCCAGAGTGTTGCTGGCTTGTCCGAGCGCAATGAATGGGACTGGTACCTGAGTCAGCCGGCGCTGGATCTGAACCTGCTGGATGACCAGTGCTGGCCCCAGGCATTGGCCGAGCTGGACAAGACGCAACTGCAGCCGGTGTTCACCACTGATTTTCAGCGGACCCGGGCAATGCTGTGCTGGGAACGGGACGGCGAATCGGTTGAGGTCGAGGCCGCGCTGGATCTGGGCAAGGTTCTGGCCGGTGAGCGTGAGGAGCCGATCTGCGAGCTGGAGCTGGAAATTCGCCAGGGCCCAGCCGAGGCCTTGCTGGAACTGGCCGAGGCGCTGGCTGCCGACCTGCCGCTGATGCCTTGTGATATCAGCAAGGCCGAGCGTGGCTACCGGCTGTTCGACCCAGCCAGTTACGAGCTGCGTCCGGCGTCGCCGGACTGGCAGTCAACCACAGCAGTGGATGAGGTGATCCATAATGGCGGCTGGCAGTTGTTGGGCCAGACCCAACGCCTGGCCGAACAGTATCGGCATACCCGGCAGTGGAAGCTGTTTCGTGAACTGAGCCAGCAACTGGCCGAGCTGCGAGCCTATTTCGGCGTGTTTGACCTGGGCATGCCACGCTCGGCGGCGGCGCCCTTTATCGCGCCCCTGGATGCGCTGTTGCAGCGTTTCCGACCGCTGGTGCTGGCCGGTTGGGCCGATGATCAGGACGGTCAGGCCGCCCGTGATGCGGCGCCAGAGGTGTTCGATCAGGCCATCGCCGAGCCGGCTTGGGGCCAGTTGTTCATTGGCCTGGCGTTGTGGTTGCAGCGGCGCCAATGGTGCCAGGGCCGACCGCCACGCGGTGACAAGGTCGGCCAACTGGAACTGGCGCGCTGGCTGCTGGCAGCCTGTGCCAAGGAAATTCAGGAACTGCGGGTGCCGCATGCCAATGACCCTGATGGCATGGCCAGCGAGTGGGTGGACCAGTTGCCTCGGCTCGGGCGTCTGCACTTTTTGCTGGTCAACTTCCGCCGATGGCTGGAGGTGCCCGAGGCCGACCGGCTGTACGGTGAACTCAACAAACTGCAGGCGCTGCTTGAGCAGTACCCGCTGGTTGAGGCCGAACAGCACCCGGCGCTGCTCGCCGCCTTGCGCAAACAGGGCCAGCGTGTACGCCGGCTGGATGCCTGGCGCGAACTGAATAATTAAGACTCTGGCGGTTAGCCGATCGCAAGCCGGCAATTGATCTGGAACATAAGGATAAGGGGTGTGCATGAACAGTCTGGCTGACCTGTACCTGCCTGGCCAGGAGCGGCCACTGGATCTGGCCGATATCCTCAAATTGCTGGTGGCCCAGGGCCGGCTGGATCTTGAAAGTGCCGAGCAGCTCAGCGCGCTGCGCCGCTCGGCCACCGGCGATACTGCCAAACTGCATCCGCTGGAGTTCATTGCCAGCCAGAATCCGGCTGATCTGGCTCGGCCGGATCGGACGCTGGATCTGGAAACCCTGAGCCGCTGGCTGGCCGAGGAAGCCGGCCAGCCGTTCTATCGGATCGACCCGCTGAAAATCAACGTCGCGGCTATCACCCCGCTGATGTCCTTCGCCTTTGCCCAGCGGCACAAGATTCTGGCTGTCGAGGTCAACGAACGCGAAGTCACCATCGCCAGCGCCCAGCCGTTTGTCACCAGTTGGGAGCCGAACCTGCACCATGTGCTCAAGCGCGAGATTCGCCGTGTGGTGGCCAGCCCAGCGGATATCCAGCGCTATTCGGTCGAATTCTACCGGCTGGCGCGCTCGGTTAGCGGTGCCAATGCCAGCGATCAAAAGCTCAGCGCGGTCGGCAACTTCGAGCAGCTTTTGAACCTGGGCAGCATGAGCCAGGAACCGGACGCCAACGACGCTCACGTAGTAAATATTGTTGACTGGCTGTTTCAGTACGCCTTCGAGCAGCGTGCCAGCGATATCCACATCGAGCCGCGGCGCGATACCGGTAGCGTCCGGCTGCGCATCGACGGGGTATTGCACACGGTCTATCAGTTCCCGTTGCAGGTCGCGGTGGCGGTGGTCAGCCGGCTGAAAACCCTGGGCCGGATGAATGTGGCCGAGAAGCGCAAGCCGCAGGATGGTCGGGTCAAGACCAAGTCGCCCCAGGGCAACGAGATCGAACTGCGCTTGTCGACCCTGCCGACCGCCTTCGGCGAGAAGATGGTGATGCGGATCTTCGACCCCGATGTACTGCTGCGCAGCTTCGATCAGCTTGGCTTCTCGGCGGAAGATCAGCGCCGCTGGCAGGGCATGGTGACCCAGCCCAACGGTATTGTGCTGGTCACCGGTCCGACCGGGTCGGGCAAGACCACCACCCTGTATACCACGCTCAAGCAACTGGCGACCCCTGAGGTCAACGTCTGCACCATCGAAGATCCGATCGAGATGGTTGAGGACAGTTTCAACCAGATGCAGGTCCAGCACAATATCGAGCTGACCTTCGCCAGCGGGGTCCGGGCCCTGATGCGGCAGGATCCGGACATCATCATGATCGGCGAGATCCGCGATCTGGAAACCGCCGAGATGGCGATTCAGGCGGCGCTGACCGGTCATCTGGTGCTGTCGACCCTGCATACCAACGATGCGCCCAGCGCGATCAGTCGACTGATCGAGCTGGGGGTGCCAGCCTACCT
The DNA here is from genome assembly GCF_002056295.1 of Halopseudomonas phragmitis. NCBI lineage: Bacteria > Pseudomonadati > Pseudomonadota > Gammaproteobacteria > Pseudomonadales > Pseudomonadaceae > Halopseudomonas > Halopseudomonas phragmitis. The sequence continues at coordinate 1,660,868 of NZ_CP020100.1, forward strand.
GTTGCGCGCCACTATCCTCGGGGTCATGGCCCAGCGCCTGGTGCGCACCCTGTGCCCGCATTGCAAGGCTCCGACCGAGGTCGACGCCGATGCCTGGAGTGAGCTGACCAAGCCCTGGAATGCACCATTGCCAAGCCAGGCACACAAGCCGGTAGGTTGTCCGCAATGCCGGGAAACCGGCTACCGCGGGCGCGCCGGGGTGTACGAGCTGATGCCGCTGAGTGATGGCCTGCGGGCGCTGATCCAGACCGACACCGATCTTAGTGCGCTGCGTCGTCAGTCCTACAAGGAAGGGATGCACAGCCTGCGCTTGTCCGGTGCGCAGAAGGTTGCCGCCGGGTTGACCACCATTGAGGAGGTGTTACGGGTGACGCCGACCAGCCAGCAACGTTAGAGGGGTTCGGGTAGAATGGCGCCGATCAACCGGAGCCTGCCATGAACTACCGTCACAGCTATCACGCCGGCAACCATGCCGATGTCCTCAAGCACGCCATCCTGCTGCGCATGCTGCAACTGTTGCAGCGCAAGGAGGCGCCACTGTGTTATCTGGACAGCCATGCTGGCACCGCGCTGTATGACCTGAGCGGCGAGCAGGCCGGTAAGACCGGCGAGTATCGGGACGGGATTGGCCGGTTGTGGTCGCGTGAAGACTTGCCGGCCCTGCTGGCCGGCTACCGCGAGGCAGTGGCTCGACATAACCCCGATGGTCAACTGCGCCTGTATCCGGGCTCACCGCAACTGCTGGCCGATCATCTGCGCGAGCAGGATCGGATGATCCTCAGTGAACTGCATCCCGAAGATGCCGCGACCCTGAAACAGCATTTTGCCGCTCAAGCGCACATCGCCGTGCATCAGCGCGACGGCTATGAACTGCCCAAGGCTTTCCTGCCGGTGGCGGAAAAGCGGGCGCTGTGGCTGCTCGACCCGCCCTTCGAGAAAGGTGATGACCTGCAGCGCTGCGTTCAGGCTATTCAGACCGGTATCCAGCGCATGCGTCAGACCGTGGTCGCCTTGTGGTATCCGATCAAGGATGAACGTCAGCTCAAGGCGTTCTACCAGCATATGGCCGAGGCTGGTTTGCCCAAGGTGTTGCGGGTGGAACTGAGTGTGCGGCCGACCGACACCAGTCTGGGGCTCAATGGTTCGGGGCTGATGCTGGTCAACCCGCCCTGGCCGCTGTGGGAAGAACTGGAGCAGGTGTTGCCGTGGCTGAGCGAGACACTGGCGCAGTCCGGTCCCGGTAGTTGGCGGATGGACTGGCTGGCCGGCGAACCCTGACGGTTCACCGTACCAGCCCGCGCCGGCGTTTTCAGGGGTCCTTCAGCTCTCCAACTGGAACTTCAGCCCGGCATGTTCCTGCAGACGCTTGATCAATTTGTCGCCCAACGCCGGGGCGGTGGTCCAGATCCCGCCGGGCGTGTCTAGGGCATCGCGCACCAGGCACAACGCGCTTTCGGCAATCATCCGTGAGGTTGAACCATAGCCTGGGTCACGCTGGCCGCTGACGCTGGCCTTGAGCGTGCGCCCGTCGGCGCTTTCGCCGATGAACAGTACATCGTAGAAGCCATTTTCCCGCTCTTCCTTGCTCGGCCCTTCGCCGGGCTTGGGAGCCTTGTCGCTGGCCAGCGAGCGGTCGCCAGCAACAGCCTCGGCAATTTTCTGTCCCTGCTCGCCTGGGCCAGTGAGGATCATTTCGTCGTAGACGAAGTCCTGGCCGTAGGCATGCTTGAGCAGAAAGTTGGAGCGGTGCACATTGCGAGTATTGATCGCCGCCATGACAAAGGGCGCAGCCCAACTGCCCAGCGTTTCATCATATTCCGGCTGGCTTGCTGGTGGCTGGGCCGGGCCACTGAAGCCGGGAGCCAGGGCGAAGGGGTTGGTCAGCAGGGCGCGGACCTCGGGGTTTTCCTTGGCGGCAACCAGGGTTGCCTTGAGGCTGGCGGCGGTGCCGCCGGAAAAGGTGCCTTTCATCTTGCGTACCCGGCCCTTGATCCGCGGCAGCGGTGCGCCGAGCTGCTGGCGCGCATGCTGCTGCAGGAACCAGACCCCCAGGTCGAAGGGAATTGAGTCGAAACCGCAGGAAAAAACGATGCGTGCCCCGGATTGCCGGGCGGTGGCTTCATGGGCGTCGATCATCTGGCGCATCCAGGCCGGCTCGCCGCACAGGTCGACGTAGTCAGTACCCTGGGCGGCGCAGGCGGCGACCAGCTCCGAGCCGTAGAGCTGATAGGGGCCAACCGTGGTCAGCACTACCCGGGTACGGCTGACCATGGCTTTGAGGCTGGCCGGGTCGCTGGTGTCGGCCTGGATCAGAGGGATGTCTGCGGGTGCGGCGATTTCGTCACGCACGGCGGCGAGCTTGTCCAGGTTGCGTCCGGCCATGGCCCAGCGTAGCTGGCTGTCGCCGGCATATTCCTGACTCAGGTATTCGGCTACCAGACGGCCGGTATAACCGCTGGCGCCATAGACGATGACATCGAATTCACGAGTGCTTTGCATCTGGGAGATCCTCGACGAATGGAGCAGTTGTCACAGTCTGGCACAGTCGGGCCAACCGTGTATGAATACCCAAGAGTGGATGATTTGGGCGTGGCAGAGAAGTATCTGGTGCGGGTTTCGCCACGGCGAATGCGCTGGCATAACCGGCTTGCATACCGGCAGTCGGCGCTAGGGAACTGATGTGGAATGGCGACAGTCCAGAGTCTGTATTAGTCTGAAACAGACACGGACAGCCCCGCAAAGGAGGACCCCATGGCTGATGCAAAGAAAGAAGCGAACGGCAAGGAGCAGGAACTGGAGGCCAGCAAGGAGGCTTTGATGGCGGCCTATCGGGATTTGATGGAAGCCAAGGAGCATTTTACCCGCGCTGCCGAAGCAGCCGGACTGGACCTGAAGCATGAAGCCACCGAGCAATTGCTCAAGGGCAAGCACAAAGCTGAAGAGCTTGGCCAGGAAGCCAGTCGTTATTTGCAGGAAAAACCCCTGGCGAGTGTGGGTATCGCCTTTATTGCCGGGTTTATCTTTTCCCAGCTGTTTTCCCGTCGATGAGTGCTCAAGACCCGGTACAGGAGCCGGCCGGCAATGCTGCCGGCCCGGCTGATGCGAACGAGCTGCAGGCCTGGCTCGACTGGGCACGGCAGGCATTGGCAGCCGGTGACACTCTGGGAAGGTTGTTTCAGGCCGAACTGCGGCTGGCGCTGGCCGATGCCCGCCGGCTGTTGCTGATTGCCCTGGCGCTGCTGCCGCTGCTGCTGATGAGTTGGCTGGGGCTGTCGGTATTGTTCGGCTGGCTGGTTTACCACTACAGCGCTTCGATGCCCTGGGCCATTACCGGTTTTATTGCTCTGCAGTTGCTGTGCATCCTGGCTTTGCTGGGGGTGGCGCAGAGCTATCGGCGGCATTTGCGCCTGCCGGCTACCCGTCGCCATGTGCAGGCCTTTCTGGAGGGTGCCCGGCATGTCCCGCAAGCAACTGACCATTGAGCTGCAAGGCCTTGAACAGGAACTGGCGCAATGCCGTGGCCGGCTGTTGCTGGCATCACGCCAGCGCCTGGCGGCGCTGGAGCGGGTGCCTGTGCCAGTTCGTCTGGGCGCCGCGGTGCTGACGGGCTGGCTGGTCGGGCGCCTGGCCCAGGCCAGTCAGGTTGGTGTCTATCGAGCCTATCTCGGCGGCCGGCGGCTTTGGCGCCTGGGCGGGCTACTGGTGCCGGTACTGGGCTTGCGACTGCGCGAGTGAAGCGCTCGGCAGTCTGGTTCAGGCTGGCTGTTCGGGTGCCCGACGCCCCAGGATCAGGGCGCTGATGATCAGCACGCCACCCAGCAACATGCGCAGGGTTGGCTGTTCGGCGAACAGCATCCAGGCGAACAGAATGCCGTAGACCGGCTCCAGCGCAAAGAACAGTGAGGCGACGCGGGCCTTGAGGACACTGAGGCTGGCGACGAACAGGCCGTGTGCCAGGCCGGTGCACAGCAGCCCCAGCAGCGCGACCCACAACCAGTCCAGCGCCGGCATGCTGATCAGTTCGACACTGGCCAGCGGAAGCAGACACAGCAGAATGACCAGATTTTGCCAGCCCGCGACCTGCACGGCATGCAGCTTGCCGGCGGTCAGTCGGTTACCGACCGACACGGCGGCGAAGCAGAACCCCGACAGCACGGCCCAGAGCAGCCCGGTGGTGGCCTGATCACCAAGGGTGAAGCTGGGCGTGACCAGAATCAGGCCGCAGCACACCAGTGCCACCTTGAATAGCTCCAGGCGGCTGGGGTGTTCACGCCAGAATATTGCCTCAAGGATCACCACAAAGGCCGGGAAGCTGGCAAAGCCCAGGGTGGCGATGCCGACGCCAGCGATCTTGACCGCATGAAAAAAGGTTAGCCAGTGAATCCCGAGCAATACCCCGCACAGCGCCAGTTGCAGAAAACGTCGGGGATTGATGCCGCGCACGATCGGCAACCGTAGCAGCCGGGCAAACAGCAGCAGGGCCAGCACTGCGAACAGGGCGCGGCCAAGCACGATGGCCTGCGGTCCGGCCTGGGTCAGTTTGCCGAAAATCCCGGTCAGGCCGAACATCAGGGCTGCAACGTGCATGCTGAGCAGCGCACGGCCGTGGGTCATCTGGGGCATGGTTACATCCTTGCTGCGGGTGATCAGACGGCGAGTGTCGCGTGTGGGCGGTAGGCGAGCGATGGTGTACGGTGGTCGTCTGCCAGGCCGGCGGCTGCCAATCAAACGCCGAGCCGGCAAGTCTAGCGGCTCTGCAGGTCCATGGCTATGTTCGGGAGTTGCTGACTGGCTCTCAGTGCCAGCTAGTTTCTGATGTTATATTGATTTCAGACAATAAGCGTATGGGCATCCAGAGGTGGTCGATTGACTGACGAAATCAAGGGCCTGCACCAGTGGATGGAGCGTTTTAGTGAGGCGGAACTGCCAGCCATGGCAGTGGTGGTACATGATCTGCTGCGGGTTTCCCAGCAGGAAAACGCATCGGTCAAACAGTTGGCGGATATCCTGTTGCGTGATGCAGCATTGACCTCCAAGGTCCTGCGGGTCAGCAACAGTGTGTACTGTAATCCGGGACGCGAAGTTGTACGGACCATTTCCCGGGCGGTGGTGGTGCTCGGGTTCGAGCAGGTGCGGATGATCGGCTTGTCGATCAGCTTGCTCGACACCTTGGGCAAGGGGGCTGCCAGTCAGCAACTTCAGAGCCTGCTGGCGCGCTCCTTCCATGGCGCGGTGCAGGCCCGCAATCTGGCCCAGTACGTAGCGCTGGCGCACAAGGAGGAAGTCTTCATCGCCGGCTTGTTGCAGCATCTGGGTGAGTTGGCGTTCTGGAGCCTGGCTGGCGAATCGGCTGAGCAGTTGGCCGAAGCTCTGGCCGTGCCGGATATTGATCGCGACAAGGCGGTGCGCCGGGTATTGGGCTTCAGCTTTGAGCAGTTGACCCAGGGTCTGCTGCGCAGCTGGAATCTGGGTGATATTGGTCATCTGATCCAGTCCGGCCGTGACGCCCGAACTCCAGCGGCGCGGGCCCTGGCCATGGGTAGTCGGGTGGCCGAGCAAGCGCAGGGCGGCTGGCACTCGGAAGGTTTTCAGGCATTGATCAAGCCATTGGCCGGACTGATTGGCAGCAGTCCGGACGAAGCTCTGCAGCAGGTGCTGGCCAGTGCCCACGAAGCGGCGGACATCGCCGCCGGTTGCGGAGCCCATGAACTGCAGGCCTTGATTCCCAGTACCGAGGGTGTGCCGCTGGATCTGGCCGGCTTGCTTGAGCAGGAGGCGGTGGGCGTGGCCGCCAGGGCGACCATCAGCGAGCCGCTGCTACAGGGCAATGTCGATCTGCTCAAACTGTCGATGCAAAACATGGCGCTGATGGTCAAAAGCCCGATCAATGTCGAAGCTATTTTGTCGACGCTGATGAACGGGCTGCATCTGGGTGCCGGGCTGGAACGGGTGATGCTGGCGGTGTTGGCTGACAACCAGAGTCGGTTCAAGGCCAAACGGGTGGTCGGCAAGGGAACTCAAGCCTGGTTGAGCGGCTTTGATCTGTCGTGCAGTCGAGCGCATGAGCATATTTTTGGCTATGCCCTGCGTCAGCGTGAAGTGCTGTGGATGGGTACTCCTGCCACCTGCAGCCTTGAGGATCTGAGTGACCAGCGGATCCGCGAATATTTTGGCGACGGCATGTTCTTTATCGCCCCTATCCTGGCCGGTAACCGTGAGATCGGGGTGCTGTATGCCGATATGCGGGTATCTGGCCGCGAGCCCAGTGAAGCCCAGTTCGCAGCGTTCAAGCGCTTTACCGAGCTGACCGGGCACTGTCTTCAGGCCCTGGGGCGGCGCGGCTGATCAGCCCGGCGGCAGGCAGACCCCGGTGCCACCCAGGCCACAGTAGCCGCCGGGGTTCTTGTCCAGGTACTGCTGATGGTAGTCCTCGGCATAATAAAAAGTAGTGGCTGGCAGTATCTCGGTGGTGACCGGGCCTTTGCCAGCCTGGCCCAGTGCATCAGCAAAGCGGGCCTTGCTGGCCTCGGCTACAGCACGTTGATAGGGGTTGAAGACGTAAATGCCGGAGCGGTACTGGGTGCCGATATCGTTGCCCTGGCGCATGCCTTGGGTCGGGTCGTGGGATTCCCAGAACACCTTCAGCAGCTCATCCAGACTCAACTGCTCCGGGTCGAACACCACCAAAACCACTTCATTGTGTCCGGTCAGACCCGAGCAGACTTCCTCGTAGGTTGGGTTGGGCGTCAGTCCAGCGCAATAGCCAACGGCGGTGGTGTAAACCCCGTGTAATTGCCAGAAGCGACGTTCGGCGCCCCAGAAGCAACCCATGCCGACAATGATCTGCTGTAACCCTTCGGGAAACGGCGGCTTGAGCTGTGTGCCGAGAACCGTATGGGTGTCACTGGTCGGGATTGGCTGATTGCGTCCCGGCAATGCCTCCTCTTCACTGGGCATGCGCAGTTTGTGTTCCGGTATTTGCCGGTGAAACATGATGCTGATCCCCTGTAGTCAATGTTCCGGAGTCATGATGCGCCTGGGGTATTGGGCTGTCCAGCCTGGGACCCGACGTGACCGTTGCAAGGTATGATGACGTCAGAGCCTTGTCTCGCTGTGAGGAGGTTGTCTTATGTCTGATACTGTTCATCCGCTGCAGCCGTTGTTGCATGACGAAATCCCTCTGACCCGTGCCCTGGGGCTCGAAGTGGTGAGCTATCAGGCCGGCACGTTGACGCTCAAGGCGCCGCTGGCGCCCAATGCCAATCACAAGGGTACGGCGTTTGGCGGCAGCTTGTACTGCATGGCGCTGGTCGCGGGCTGGGGCTGGTTGCATCTGGCCCTGCGCGAAGCCGGTATTGATGACGGCCATGTGGTGATCCATGAGGCCCAGGTCAAATACCAGGCGCCGGTTGAAGGTGAGTTGGTGGCGGTTTGTGCGCCACCGCCAGTCGAAGCCTGGGAGCGCTTCGTGGCAATGTATCAGCGCCGGGGCCGGGCCCGCATCAGTCTGGATGCCCGAGTGCTGGGGGAGGGTGGAGATGCGCTGCGTTTCAGTGGCCAGTTCGTATTGCAGCGCTAGAACCTCAACGACTCAGTTCGCCACGTTGCTCCAGCAAGTCGCGGACCAAGTAGAGAGCGGCCAGGGCGCGGCCCTCGCTGAAGGTGTCGCGCTCGGTCAATTCCGCCAGAGCGTATAGATCGACGCTGTCGACCCGAATCGGCTCGGGCTCATCGCCGGGCAGGCGCTTTTCGTACAGGTCACGGGCCAGCACCACGGCAATTCGCTGACTCATATAGCCGGGTGAGAGTGACAGGTGGGTGAGGTATTCCAGGCGCTCGGCGCCGTATCCAGCTTCTTCCATCAGTTCCCGGTTGGCCGCATCCAGTACGTCCTCACCGGGCTCGACCAGTCCTTTGGGTAGCGACAGTTGGTAGTCATCGGTGCCGCCGCAATACTCTTCGATCAACAACGCAGTACGCGGATCCTTGAGTGCCACTACCATCACCGCACCATAGCCCTGACCTTTGTTCACCAGCCGCTCATAAGTGCGTTCGACGCCATTGCTGAAGCGCAACTGGACCTGCTCCACGGTGAACAGGCGGCTTTTGGCGACGATCTTGGCTTCCAGTGTTTCGGGCTTCTGCGGCATAAGGGCTCCGTGGTGGTCGGCGGCAGGCTCACGTATCATAGCCGCTCATTCACGGCAAACCCAACCGCTCATGCTTAATTGGAACACCATTGACACCGTATTGCTGGATATGGACGGTACCCTGCTCGATCTGCACTTCGACAACCACTTCTGGCTCGAGTACCTGCCGCAGCGTTACGCCGACCATCATGGTCAGTCGTTGGCCTGGGCCAAGGCCGAGATCTATCCCCTGATGCAGGCCAAGCAGGGGCAACTGGACTGGTACTGTCTGGATTTCTGGAGTCGTGAACTGAGCTTGCCAATCACCGCGCTCAAGCGTGAAGTGGCGCACCTGATCAGTTTGCGTCCGGATGCCGATCTGTTTTTGCAGGCCCTGCAGCGAGCCGGCAAGCAGGTGATCCTGATTACCAATGCGCACCGCGAATCGTTGTCACTGAAAATGGAACGGGTCGAACTGATGACCTATTTCCAGCGTCTGATCAGCTCCCACGACTTCGGCTTTCCCAAAGAGGCCCAGGCCTTCTGGCAGGCGTTGCAACATGAAGTCCCATTCGATCCCGAGCGCACCCTGTTTATCGATGACAGCCTGCCGATCCTGCGTGCGGCGCGTGAGTACGGCATCGCGCAGCTGCTGGCGGTGCGCCAGCCGGACAGCCGGGGCGCACTACGTGATACCGAGGAGTTTGATGCGGTAGAGGAGTATGCCCAGTTGGCGGGGCCGCTGTTGAGCACACCCGCCGCCTGAGTTAGCCCTTGCCCCGGGTGCGGGTCTGATTCGGCCGGGCGTTCTTTTCGATGTACTGGATGATCAGTCCGGCGATATCCTTGCCGGTGGTGGTTTCGATGCCTTCCAGGCCGGGTGAAGAGTTGACCTCCATGACCACCGGGCCATGGTTGGAACGCAGAATGTCGACCCCGGCCACACTCAGACCCATGACCTTGGCCGCACGCACGGCGGTCATGCGTTCTTCCGGGGTGATCTTGATCAGGCTGGCACTGCCGCCGCGGTGCAGGTTGGAGCGGAATTCGCCGGCCTTGGCCTGACGTTTCATCGCCGCGATCACCTTGTCGCCGACCACGAAACAGCGGATGTCGGCGCCGCCGGCTTCCTTGATGTATTCCTGGACCATGATGTTGGCCTTCAGGCCCATGAAGGCCTCAAGCACCGACTCGGCCGCCTGCTCGGTCTCGCACAGCACCACGCCAATCCCCTGGGTACCTTCGAGCAGCTTGATCACCAGGGGTGCGCCGCCGACCATGCTGATCAGGTCGGGGATGTCATCGGGTGAGTGGGCGAAGCCGGTAACTGGCAGACCAACGCCCTTGCGGGCCAGCAGTTGCAGCGAGCGCAATTTGTCGCGTGAGCGGCTGATCGCCACCGATTCGTTGAGCGGGAACACCCCCATCATCTCGAACTGACGCAGTACCGCGGCGCCGTAGAAGGTAATAGAGGCACCAATGCGCGGAATCACCGCGTCGAACCCGGTCAGCTCCTGCCCCTTGTAGTGGATCGAGGGCTTGTGACTGGTGATGTTCATGTAGGCCCGCAAGGTGTCGATCACCTGCATTTCATGGCCGCGCGCCAGCCCGGCTTCGACCAGCCGCCGGGTGGAGTAGAGATTACGGTTGCGCGACAGCACCGCGATTTTCATGGAAATGTCCTTCAGCCTTCAATAAACAATGAGGTTTGCGGCTTATCCTGGACAAAGCGTAGTCCGGGATTGATCACCAGTTGGCCATCGAGCATGGCGGTACAGCCGAGCAGAACCCGGTAACGCATGGCTTTGCGGCAGGTCAGGGTGAAGTCGACCCACCAGCAGCGATCACCCAGTACCAGTGGCGTGCGGATCACATGGCGCTCCTGAAGCTGACCGTTGGAGCTTTTGACCCGCTTGAAATCCACCAGTTGCGCCTCACAATACTGTTTGCGCTGCTTATTGCGGCTGCCGATGTGGGCGTTGAAGCGCACCCAGGGCTGACCATCGCGCTCGAACGTCACGATGTCGCTGGCGTGCAGAGCCGAGGTTTTGGCTCCGCTGTCGACCTTGGCCATGACCTGGTCGATCCCCAGCCCCGGCAGCCCGATCCATTCACGCAGGCCTATCACATTCAGATGGTCGAAGGTTTTCATCGGCTGTCTCCCTGTGCCGAAACAGCCTGGGTGGCAGCCGGCAATACCGCCTGTCGGCGGCTGGGTGCGGGTACCCCGCTCCAATGGCGCGCATCATGGGCCAAGACGCAGCGTTCGACAAGTCTGCCGGCGGCCCTGTTACACTCGTGTGAAGCCTGTTAGCGAGATAGCAGCGAGACAACTATGGCAGAGGATGACAAGGTTCGCCTGGACAAGTGGCTCTGGGCGGCGCGTTTTTTCAAGACCCGGGCGCTGGCCAAGGCCGCGATTGAGGGTGGCAAGGTGCAGTGTGGGGGTGAGCGCTGCAAGCCTTCCAGAGAGCCACGGGTAGGCGACCAGCTACAGATTCGCCAGGGGTTCGACAACCGAACGGTGATTGTCCGGGCGCTCAGCGTTCAGCGTCGGGGGGCTCCCGAAGCCCAGTTGCTGTACGAGGAAACCGCCGACAGTATTCGCCTGCGCGAGGCGGCGGCTGCTCAGCGCAAGGCCATGGGCGCCGGGCTGATGATCAGCGAGCAGCGTCCGAGCAAGAAACAGCGGCGGCAGATTCACCGTTTTCGCGACGAGCGCAATGCCGACAACGGCGATGGCTTGATATAATCGCTTCTTTTTCGCAATGAGCTGATTCTTGATGCAGTCCCTGGATACCACCCAACGCTTTCTCTTCGAACATGCCGATGTGCGCGGCGAGATGACCGCGCTTGATCAAAGCTATCGGGAGATTCTGGCCAAGCACGATTACCCTGAGCCGGTGCGAGCGCTGCTGGGCGAGATGCTGGCTGCTGCCGTATTACTGTCGACCACCATCAAGTTCGATGGCCTGCTGGTGTTGCAAGCACGCTCCAATGGCCCGCTGTCGACTCTGATGGTCGAATGTTCGAGCAGTCAGCAGGTGCGCGGCATTGCGCGTTACGCCGATGATCTGGAAGGTGACTGCCTGGCTGAACTGATGCCTGACGGTGTACTGGCGATTACCATCGACCCCGAACAGGGCCAGCGCTATCAGGGGATCGTGTCTCTGGAAGGCGGCTCGCTGGCTGAGGCGCTGAACAGCTATTTCGAGAACTCCGAGCAGTTGCCGACCCGTTTCCGGTTGCTGGCTGATGGGCGTCTGGCACGCGGCTTCCTGCTTCAGGCCCTGCCGGCTGACCGGCAGAAGGACCCCGAGCAACGGGCGCTGACCTGGGAGCACCTCAATGTTCTGGCCGATACCCTGACCCCGGAAGAGTTGCTGGCGTTGGACAATGCCGTATTACTGCACCGGCTGTTCCACGAAGAGGATCTGCGGCTGTTCGATACCCGCCCGGTGAGTTTCCACTGCAGTTGCTCAAGCGAGCGCTCGGGGCAGGCACTGGTCAGTCTGGGCCGCCACGACGCCTTTCAATTGCTTGAGGAGCAGGGCGGTAGTGTTGAGGTGGACTGCCAGTTCTGTAACAACCGCTATCGGTTCGGGTCTGCTGAGCTGGAGGCGCTGTTCAGCGATAGCGAAGAACACGCCCGGAGCCTGAACTAGAGCGATAGCGAACCTCTATTGGACCGATTGATGTCGGTCTGGAGCTGGGCTTAGCGCACTTGACTTTTTTTTGGCATAATGGCGCGCCTGCGCGCTGACCCAGCGCTGATTTGTGAGCTGTATAAACCTTTGATCTCCCGTGCTGAGGCCGTCTACCGGTCTTGAAGTAGAGTTCGGTCAAAGCCGAAGAGGATGATGTTTGATGACGCAAGCTACCAACACCGTTTATACCGATCTGAGCATCGCTCACCTGGTCGAGTTGGCGATCCAGCGCAATGAGGGTCAGTTGGCCGATACCGGCGCCCTGGTGGTAAAGACCGGTGCCCGCACCGGCCGCTCGCCGATGGATCGGTTCATTGTCGAAGAGCCGAGCACCCAGAACGCCATCGCCTGGGGACCGATCAACCGCCCGTTCCCGGCCGACAAGTTCGACGCACTGTGGGCTCGCGTGGCGCAGTACCTGTCGAGCAGCGAAAGCTTCGTATCGCATGTGCATGTTGGTGCCGACCCGGAGCACTACCTGCCGGTAGTGATGACCACCGAGACCGCCTGGCACAACCTGTTCGGCCGTACTCTGTTCATCAATCCGGCCCAGTTCAACCCGGCCGGCAAGGACAACTGGCAAATTCTCAACGCCCCGCATTTCGTTTGCGAGCCCGAGCGTGACGGTACCAACAGCGATGGCTGCGTGATCATCAACTTCGCCCAGCGCAAGGTGCTGCTGGCTGGCATGCAGTACGCCGGGGAAATGAAGAAGGCGATGTTCTCGGTACAGAACTTCCTGTTGCCGGCCAAGGATGTATTGCCGATGCACTGTGCCGCCAACGTTGGTGACGACGGTGATACCACCCTGTTCTTCGGTCTGTCCGGTACCGGCAAGACCACCCTGTCGGCCGACCCGGCGCGTAACCTGATTGGCGATGACGAACACGGCTGGGCCGAAGGCAGTGTGTTCAACATCGAAGGCGGCTGCTACGCCAAGTGTATCGATCTGTCGGAAAAGAACGAGCCGGTGATCTGGAAAGCGATCAAGTTTGGTTCGATCATCGAGAACGTGATCATCAACCCGGAAACCCGTATTGCCGATTATGCCGACGTCAGCCTGACCCAGAATACCCGCGTTGCCTATCCGCTGGAGCATGTCGAGAAGCGAGTGATCGCCAACCGTGCTGGTGAGCCGAATGCGATCATTTTCCTGACCTGCGACCTGACCGGGGTGCTGCCGCCGGTGTCGATCCTCAACAACGAGCAGGCTGCCTATCACTTCCTGTCCGGTTACACCGCACTGGTCGGCTCTACCGAAATGGGTTCTGGCGGCGGCATCAAGTCGACCTTCTCTACCTGCTTCGGCGCACCGTTCTTCCCGCGTCCTGCCGGCGAGTACGCCGAGCTGCTGATCAAGCGGATCAACGCCTTCGGCAGCAAGGTCTATCTGGTCAACACTGGCTGGACTGGCGGCCCCTACGGCACTGGCCAACGCTTCAGCATTCCGACTACCCGGGCGATCATCGCTGCGGTGCAGTCGGGTGCGCTGATCGGCACCGAGACCGAGCACCTGCCGCTGATCAACCTGGATGTGCCCAAGGCGGTCCCGGGTGTCGACACCCAACTGCTGAATCCGCGCAATACCTGGTCCGATCCAGCGGCCTATGACGCTGCCGCCCGTGAGCTGGCCGCCAAGTTCATCGAAAACTTCAAGAAGTTCGAGGTGTCCGAGGCCATCGTTCAGGCTGGTCCGCAGCTGTAATCAGCCGCTTCGGCTGGAAAGAAAAACCCGCCTTTGTGCGGGTTTTTCGTTTTTGCCAAGTCATTGTGCCGGATCGGAAATTTTGGGGTTGACAGGCGCTCTCTGGACGGTAAAATGGCGCGCCTCAGCAGGGGGAATGTGACACCAACCGCAGTCTCCTCTGAGGGTTCTCAAGGTAATTCCGCGATAGCTCAGTCGGTAGAGCAAATGACTGTTAATCATTGGGTCCCTGGTTCGAGTCCAGGTCGCGGAGCCAACTTGCTGAATATCGGGGTATAGCGCAGCCTGGTAGCGCGCCTGCTTTGGGAGCAGGATGTCGGGAGTTCGAATCCCCCTACCCCGACCATTTTTCAGAATATGGGTCGTTAGCTCAGTTGGTAGAGCAGTTGGCTTTTAACCAATTGGTCGTAGGTTCGAATCCTACACGACCCACCATTTTCTCCCCCTGTTTTCTCTTTCTCTTCATTTCTCTGTTTGCCTTACTTGAAAGCATCGCCCACTCGGGCCGGCGAATCCATGGGCGTTGATCAAACAGGTCGATCTTGGTTGTAGCCGCTCAAGCTGTCTGAATACTGTCCTCGCTGTCGGCTCCGCTAGATAAATGCTGCACTCGCCTGGCCCACAGAAACAGTCCCAGTCCGGCCAGAGCGGTCAGCGCACCGATATAACCGGTCACAGTCCAACCCATGCCAGCACTGATCGCCAGCCCGCCGAGCCAGGGACCCAGGGCGTTGGCGATGTTGAACGCGGCATGGTTGGAGGCGGCGGCCAGAGTCTGGGCGCCCTCGGCAATATCCATCAGGTGTGTTTGCAGCGCCGGCCCCAGGGCGATCATGGTGCCGACTGCAAAGATCGCCAGCAGGGCGCTCCAGGGCTGCTGTGCGGCCAGCGGAAAAACCAGCAGTACCAGCGCGCTCCAGATCAGGATCCAGGCCACCGCGCGAAAGCGCAGGCGGTCGAACAGCCGGCCGCCGAGGTTGTTGCCGACGATGCAGCCGGCACCGAATACGGCCATGGCCAGCGGAATCCAGCCCTTGCTGAGGCCTGTCACCTCCAGCAGGGTCGGAGCAACATAGCTGAATACGCAGAACATGCCGGCGAAACCGATGGCGCCAATTGCCAGTGCCAGCCAGATCGGAGCCCGGTTGAAGGCCCGTAGCTCCTCGCTGGGGTGGTTGCGTGGCTCGTTGCGGTCCAGTGGCAGAAACAGCGCCACCATCAGCACCGTGATCAGGGCAATCAGGCCGACCAGCACGAAAGCCAGGCGCCAGCTCAGGGTTTGCCCCAGCCAGGTGGCCAGAGGGTTGCCAATCAGAATGGCTACAGTCAGGCCAGCCAGTACCCGGCTGACCGCCTTGGCTCGCTGGCTGGGCGGCGCCAGCGATGCGGCCACCAGCATGGCGATACCGAAGTAGGCCCCGTGCGGCAATCCGGCCAGAAAGCGGAACAGCAGCAGACTGGGGTAGTCCGCCGCCAATGCGCTGGCAAAGTTGCCCAGCGCAAAGCAGCCCATCAACAGCAGCAACAGATGGCGGCGAAACAGCCTGGCCCCGAGCAGGGCCAGAGCAGGAGCGCCGATCACCACGCCCAGAGCGTAGGCGCTGATGACATGGCCGACCTGAGGTTCGCTGATGCCCAGATCCTCGGCAATGGTGGGCATCAGGCCCATGATGGTGAATTCGCCAGTACCAATGGCGAAGCCGCCCAGCGCCAGGGCGAGCTGAATCAGAATAACGGTACCGCGCGCAAGAGCGAGCGGTGTTTGGGCATGACTGGGCATGACTCAACCTTGTGAGTGAGTGGATCAAGCGGGTGCTGAGTTGTTATTGGCGTGGACCGCCGCTGCGCTGAGCGGCGGTTGGCGGCGGCCCGGTCGGGCCTCCAGGTTCAGTGCAGTTTGAGGCGTGGTTCGGTACTGCGCCCGATCCGGTCGCTGAGCATCAGCAGCAGGGTGCGGGCAACGCCGTACAACGCCATCTGGTGCAGGCGGTAGAGCGAAATGTAGAACATTCGCGCCAGCTTGCCTTCGAGCATCACGCTGCCGGTAAGGTTCCCCATCAGGTTGCCTACCGCGCTGAAACTCGACAGTGAGATCAGTGAGCCGTAGTCGCGATAGCTATATTGCTGCAGGGGCTTGCCGTCCAGCAGTCGGCGCAGGTTGGCAGCCAGCAGGCTGGCCTGCTGGTGAGCGGCCTGAGCCCGCGGCGGCACCAGTTTGCCGTCCTCGTCGGTGGGGCAGGCGGCGCAGTCACCAAAGGCGAAAATGCGCTCATCCAGGGTGGTCTGCAGGGTGCGCTGCACCAGCAACTGATTGATCCGGTTGGTTTCCAGTCCGAGTCCGGCGAGAAACTGCGGGGCGCGAATGCCGGCGGCCCAGACCTTGAGCGAGGCCGGCACCTGTTCGCCGTTGGCCAGCAGCAGATGGTCGGCGGCCACTTCCTTGACCGGAGAGCCGGTCAGCAGCTTGACTCCCAGGTCGCCTAGGACTTTGGTTACCGGGCCACTGATGCGTTCCGGCAGGGCCGGCAGCACCCGCTGGCTGGCCTCGATCAGGGTGATGTTGAGGTCTTCCGGGCGAATCCGGTCCAGGCCGTAGGCGCGCAGCAGCCGAGCTGCATGGTGCAGTTCGGCGGCCAGCTCGACGCCAGTGGCTCCGGCGCCGATGATCGCCAGATTGATCGGCTCGTTGGTGGTGCTCAGTCCTTCATTAGCCTGGGCTTTCATGTACTGGTTGAGCAGTAGGCGGTGGAAGCGCTCGGCCTGGTCTCGGGTATCGAGGAACAGGCAGTGCTCGGCCGCACCGGGGGTATTGAAGTCGTTAGTGGTACTGCCGACGGCGATCACCAGATAGTCGTAACCCAGCGTGCGTTGAGCGATCAGCTCGTCACCTTTGTCGTCGGCAATAGCCGCCAGGGTGATTTCCCGGCGTTCGCGGTCCAGCCCGCACATACGCCCGAGCTGAAAATGGAAGTGGTTCCATTTGGCCTGGGCGACATAATTGAGTTCGTCTTCGGTGGAGTTCAGCGAGCCGGCGGCGACTTCATGCAGCAGCGGCTTCCAGATGTGGGTCATGTTGGCGTCGACCAGGGTGATCCTGGCGCGCTTTTTCTTCCCCAGTTTGCGTCCCAGCCGGGTGGCCAGTTCAAGACCACCGGCGCCGCCACCGACCACCAATATACGCGGTAGGGCTTGATCCATTTGTGCGTTCGACATGTGCAAGACTCTTGAAATGAGTGAATCTGGCGTCAGTCGAAGCGAGCAGACTCGGGCTCGGGGGTCACCCCAGAACCAGAGTGGACAGGTAACGCGCGAGCAGGCCCATGGCGACTACCGCACCGAGAATGACGGCCAGCAGCAGCCAGACATTGAACGGCTTGCGTTCAACCTGGTGATGCGGGGCGCTCAGGTATTCATCGACCCGTTTTTGATCTTCGGGATACAGACGGCTGGGCATGGCATAACCTTTTTGTTCTTGGCGCAGTTGGGGGCCGCGCGGACAGGCTTGGACTGACTATGCCGGCAGTGTAGCCCCTTGTGACAAAGATTTCATCCGCCAAAAGTACTCACTTGGGAGCGGGTCCTTGGTCGGCTGTGGCTGATTGGCCGGGTTTGGACTGTTATCATCAGGCTCTGACCACCACCGGGACTCGTCATGCTCGCTGCCCACCTGCTCAGCACCAGTCAGATCGTCATCACTCTGTTGCTCTATGGTCTTGCCCTGTTGTGGGCGCTGGCGCGGGTGTCCTGGGTTGAGCTGCTGGCCGATAGTCGGCGTCAGCATCTGTTCTACGGTAGCGTGTTTGTGCTGGCCGTGCTGTGGCTGGTACGCCGTGAGTTCGATAGTGGGCTGACCTTTCATTTCATCGGCCTGACCGCCGTCACCTTGCTGCTCGACTGGCAACTGGCAATTCTGGCCGGTGCGCTGGCGCAGCTGGCGCTGATCGCTCTGGGCGTGGATGACGCGGCGGCGATGGGCGCCAATGGACTGCTGCGAATCCTGTTGCCAGTGCTGGTCACGGTATTGATCCTGCGTGGCCTGGAGCGCTTTCGGCCGACCAATTTGTTCCTGTATATCTTCATCAGCGGCTTTTTCGCCGCAGCACTGTCGGCCGCGGCGGTGGTGCTGGTTGGCATGGGGTTGTTGAGCTGGGGCGGCCAGCTCAGCGTGCCGGATACGGCGCTGGAGTTTTTCGGCTATCTGTTGCTGGTGATGTTTCCCGAAGCCTTTATCAACGGCACGGCAGTCACTGGGCTGGTGGTGTTCTACCCGCAATGGGTGGAAACCTTTGACAGTGATCGTTATTTGCAAGAGCCGTATGATTCAGGTGATCAATAGTGATCTGTATCAATGTTAATGTTTTTATGATTGTGCTGAAATGACGGTGTGTCTGGTAACAGTCTGAAATCCAGCAGTGGAGGTAGTCAGCATGTCAGTATATGCATTGGCCAAGACGGTAGTAGAGCAGGGTGTCGAACAGGCCCGGGAAGCCGGCTACGGTGAGCAGGATCTGGCCCGGGCGTTGATGAACGAGGTGATCGCCATCTACAAACGCGAACGCAGTCTGGCGGATATCGCCCATGAACTGCAGTTCCTCGCCGAGAATCTCGACGAGGATCAGGATTATGCCTTTATGCGTCCCTAAGGAACCCCTGAAAAACTACCTGCGTTGGCAATACTGCGTTAAAAACAGCCTCAAAATGCTCATTTACACCACGTAAACTGCGCTTTTTCGGCTGTTTTTTCCTTGTCTTGCCTGCCTCGCCTACGCTTTTCAGGGGTTCCTTAAGGCAGGTTGACCTCAATCACCCCATCGGCACTGACGGTAACATCGGCCTGGCCGCCTTCCACGCTTGGCGAGGCCATTTCCGCGTCGGCCATCATGGCCATCTTCGGGGCGCTGCGCAGTAGAATCGGCGGCATGAACTGGGTGTTCAGGTTCAGGTTGACGATCTTGTAACCGTTACCGCCCAGGCTCTGGCTGGCAATCTCGGCCCGGGCCTTGAACGCCTCGATGGCTTCACGAATCAGCTCATCCTCGGTAGCCCGGCGGCTGGAGGGCGACAGGCTGAACTGCATGTCGCCCAGGCTCAGGTCGCTGAGCAGCCGGCCAGTCAGGCTGGACAGAGCGGTGAAGTCGCTGCCTTCCAGAATGATCTCGCCGCGCTCGCGCCAAGCTACGATACGTGAGCGTTTTTCGTCGTAGACAGGTTGGCTACGGCGGTTGCCGCTACTGACCCTGATGCCTTCTACCTGACGCGCGTTGTCCAGACCCTGATTCAGCTTCTGGGTGATGCGGTTGGCCAGGCGGGCTGGGTCGCTGTCCTGGTCTTCGGCGAACAGAGTGACCCGCAAGGTGTCATGATTGACCGACTGCTGAACCTCGGCCCGTAGCGCGACCTGGTTATAGCGAGGGCTGTCGGCCAGCGCATGAGTGCCGGCCAGAGTCAGGGTTAATAGCAGGGGTAGGGCAATAAGCTGACGCATGGGAACTCCTTGTTCAGTGGTCATGGCTCAGACTGATGCGCAGGCCTCAGGTTCCGTGACCGCCCGTTTTTGACGACTTTGCAGGTACGCTGTGGGCTTGCTTTATGCGACTCTGTGTCGCACAAGTCTGCATTGGATCAACTCTATACTGGAGTCCTTCTGTGTCACAGCGGTTTCTCATGAGTCCCAACGCCCTGGCGCTTTCACCTTCCCGGCAGAATCTCTGGCGGTTGATCCTGATTCGTCTGCTGGTGCTGTTGGCGCAAAGCCTGTCGGTGGCCGGCGCCTATGTCAGCGGCTGGTTTCCGCTGCCCTGGACGGCGCTGCTGGTAACTCTGGGAGTGTCCAGTCTGGTCAGCATCCTGACCTTGTTGCGGCTGTCACAGCGCTGGCCTGTGACCGACTTCGAATACAGCCTGCAACTGCTGTTCGACATGATGATTCATAGCATTCTGCTGTACTACTCGGGTGGGCCGACTAACCCCTTCGTCTCCTACTATCTGGTGCCGCTGACCATCGCTGCGGCCACCTTGCCCTGGTTCTATACCGGATTTCTGGCCTGTGTGGCGGTGACCGCCTACAGCGTACTGCTGGTCTGGTACAAGCCGCTGGAAGCCTTCGAGCTGCCGGTCATGGCTGGGGTGGTCAACCTGCATGTGATCGGCATGTGGCTCAACTTTGCCATGAGCGCAGGGCTGATCAGTTTGTTCGTGGTACGCATGGCCGACGCTCTGCGCCAGCATGCCGAGCGCCTGGCCGAGCGCCGCGAACAGAGCATGCGCGATGCCCAGCTACTGGGGATCGCCAGCGTTGCCGCCGGAGCTGCGCATGAGCTGTCGACGCCGCTGTCGACCATGAGCGTTCTGCTTAAGGACATGCACAGTGATTGCCGCGATCCGCAGACCCGGGAAGACCTGGCCCTGCTTCAGGAGCAGGTGAAACTGTGCAAGGACAGCCTGCAACATATGGTCCGCAGTGCTGAAGACAATCGCCGCCAGCCGCAACGTCTGGAGCCGGTCGACCAGTGGTTGCGCAATCTGCTGACGCGCTGGCAGTTGATGCGCCCGGAAGCCTCTTGGCAATGGCTGCCGGTGCCGACCAGCTCGGCGCCGCAGGTGCAGGCCAGCCCGGAGCTGGGCCAGGCAGTGCTCAACCTGCTCAATAACGCTGCTGATGCCTGCGCCGAAGGAATTGAAATCACCTTGGACTGGGACCCGCAGCGGGTATGTTTGCACATCCGTGACCACGGCCCTGGAGTACCGCTGGATATTGCCGAACAGTTGGGAACCGCGTTTCTCACTACCAAGGGCAAGAAAGGATTTGGTCTGGGACTGTTTCTCAGCCTGGCCGCCGTGGAGCGAATTGGTGGCAGCGTACGGCTGTTCAATCAGGAAGGCGGTGGTACCCTGACCGAAGTGCTGCTGCCGATAGCAACCGAGGTGAAATCATGAGCGAAACGCTTGAGTTGGACGAACAGCCGTTGCTGTTACTGGTCGATGATGACCCGACCTTTACCCGGGTCATGGCACGGGCCCTGATCCGGCGTGGGTTGCGGGTCGAGACAGCGGCCAATGCCGAAGAGGCGATGCAGCTGGCTCAGGCCAACCGGCCTGACTATGCCGTGCTTGACCTTAAGATGGAAGGCGATTCGGGGCTGGTTTTGCTGCCCCGGCTGCTGGATCTTTATCCGGAATTGAAAGTGGTGATCCTAACCGGCTATTCCAGCATCGCCACTGCTGTCGAGGCGATCAAGCGCGGGGCGACCCACTATCTGTGCAAACCGGCCGATGCCGATGATGTGCTGACTGCGCTGCTGTCCGAACAGGCTGACCCGGAAACTCTGGTGCCTGAGCATCCGATGTCGGTGGATAGGTTGCAATGGGAACACATTCAGCGGGTTTTGGCCGAGCACGAAGGCAATATTTCCGCCACCGCCCGGGCCTTGGGCATGCACCGGCGGACGTTGCAGCGTAAGTTGCAGAAGCGTCCGGTAAGACGTTAAGCGCCTATTGGAGGCTGGAGCATAACCCCAGCCTCCGGCTCGGTATCAGCGGTTCTGACGAATCCCGACAATGATCCACGGCTGGCCGTCGCCGTCGATCCGCTCCAGTCCCCAGCTTTCATCAAACCACTGGCCGCTGTCTTCCACGCTGTCGCGATCCAGACCGTTGAAGCTCACGGTCACCAGGGTCCGACCATCCCGCTGTTCAACGCCGTCCAGGCGTACGCTGAGCTGCTCGACGAAGCCATTGGCGGTCGGTGGCTGTTCGGCCCGGGCCTGGATCAGCGCTTGCAGCAGTTCCGGGCTCATGTACTCGGCCATCCCGGCTACTTCATTGTCGCGCCAGTGCCGCTGCAGAGTGTAGAAGTGCTCTTCGGCGCCTTGCAAAAAACTCTGGGCATCGAACCAGGCCGGTGCGGCATGCAGTGTGCCAGGAGCAACGGTATCCGAACCGGTCGCCGGTTCAAAGGCGTTTGCTGGTTGGCGAAACATCGCGCCAGGGCCGGCTCCGGCGGCCTGTGGCTGCAACGCCGGCTGAGCGCGGCGGCTGAACAGTTTGAACAGCATGAAGGCGATCAGGCCGAGAATCAGAATGTCGAACAGCTGAATGCCGTTGAAGCCGTCACCAAACAGCATGGCGGCCAGCAAACCACCAGCGGCGATGCCGGCCAGTGGGCCGAGCCAGCGGCTGGCACCGCTGGCGGCGGGTGCGCCGGACTGCTGCCGGGGCGCGGCCTGTTGCTCGCGCGGCGCCTGTTGGCGCTGGGCCGGCTGGCTTTGATGGGCCGGCGCATTGCCGAAGCTCTTGCCGCCTCCCAGGCGACGGGCTTCGGCATCGGGAATGCTGACGCCAACCATCAGCAGTACGGTGAAAAAGGGCAGTAACCAGCGCATGTCATTATTCTCCAGAGTCAGGCGCGGCAAGTTTGCCAAACCGAAGTGGGCAATGACCAGAATTAGTGTGTATGGTTATTTCAGGCATCTCGTAAAAGCAGGAGAGCACCTCATGTTTGCAGCCATGCGATCGGAACGAATGGAAGCCCTGCACTTCTTCACCGATGCAGCGACTGGCCTGGAGGCCATCATTGCGATTCACAATACCCGCCTTGGCCCGGCGCTGGGGGGCTGTCGCTACCAGCCCTATGCCAGCCTGGACGAGGCCGTGGCTGACGCCATGCGGCTGGCTCGGGGTATGAGTTACAAGGCCGCACTGGCGGGGCTGGAGCAAGGTGGTGGCAAGTCGGTGATCATCCGCCCGCCGCATGTCGAGGATCGCGCCGCACTGTTCGAGGCCTTCGGTCGTTGCATCGAGTCCTTGCGCGGGGGCTATATCACCGCCGTCGACAGTGGTACCAGTCCGGCCGACATGGACTGCATCGCTCAGCAAACCCAGCATGTCACCAGCACCACCAGGGCCGGCGATCCTTCGCCGCAGACTGCGCTCGGGGTGTTGGCTGGCATTCGTGCCGCAGCCCGGGCCCGGCTTGGCCAGGATGACCTCAATGGTGTGCGGATTATGCTTCAGGGGCTGGGTAATGTCGGCCATGCGCTGGCTGAGCTACTGGTTGCCGAAGGGGTGGAGTTGCTGGTCGCCGATCTGGATGCTGGCAAGGTTCGCCTGGTGGTGGACGAACTGGGCGCCCAGCCGGTGGCGCTGGATGCAGTTTTTGAAGCCCCTTGCGATATTTTTACTCCCTGTGGCCTGGGCGGGGTGCTCAATACCATGAGTATCGGCCAGTTGCGCTGTGCCGCTGTGGCCGGCGCTGCCAACAATCAGCTCGCCGATGCCGATGCCGCTGATCTACTGGATGCCCGGGGTATCCTGTATACCCCGGATTATGTGATCAACGCCGGTGGACTGCTGTATGTGGCGCTCACCCACAAAGGCATGAGCAAGGGGGAAATCGCGCTGCGCATCCGCCAGATTGGCGATAGGCTCGACAGTATCTTTGCCCAGAGCCAGGCCGAGGGCCGCTCGCCGGCTGAGATTGCTGACCGGCAGGCGGAGGGAATTCTCTACGGTTGAGGGTCTGAACGCCTCACGGCTCAGCTGGCGCTGTTGTCCAGGCCGAAGCGCTTGCGCAACTGTTTGTCGAGAATCGAGGTTGGTAGCCAGCGCTTCATCCGGACCATGCTGCGGCTGCTGGTGCCGATCAGCGCGACTTCCGGGCGCAGCGGATTCTTGATATAGCTCATCAGTTCTCGGGAGAAATCCAGCGCCGAGGTCGAGGTTGACTTCTGCGAAGCCTTGGCCCGTGCCTGCACGGCCTTCTCCCAGGGTTTGAACCAGGAGCTTTCGTCCATGGTGATGGCGGCTGTGGCGTTATTGCCGAAGTCCGAGGCGATTGCCCCTGGCTGCACGGTCAACACCTTGATACCGAACGGGTGCAGTTCCAGGCGCAGGGCGTCAGACAGCGCATGCAGCGCGGCCTTGGACGCACAGTAGACCCCAGAGAACGGGGTGGTGGTTACCCCTGAGACGCTGCCGATGTTGACGATCAGGCCCTTGGCCTCGCGCAGTAGGTCAGCAGTGGCCCGTACCAACTGGATCGGGGCGAAGACATTGGTATCGAACTGCTTGAGCAAGGTGTCGCGGTCGGCATCCAGAACCGGCCCCATGGCACCATAACCGGCATTGTTGATCAGCAGGTCCAGACGTCCGGCCTGCTGGCGCAGGCGTTCGGCGCAGGCGTTAATCTGGCTGGCGTCATTGACATCAAGTTCGACGACAATCGCGCCGCGCTCGACCAGTGGCGCCAGAGTTTCCGGGCGGCGAGCGGTGGCCCAGACCTGATAGCCTTCATCGAGGCAGACATTGGCCAGGGCCTGGCCAATGCCGGTGGAGCAGCCGGTGATCAATGCAACGGGTTGGCTCATACGGTTTTCCTTATTGTTCTTGGTGTAATTTGTAGATTAACGTCGGAATTCGGCGCGGACCCGGTCAGCGCGGTACTCCAGATCGGGTGCGCGATAGCCGCTGCGCAGCCGCGGGACCGCATAGCAGCGCTGCCAGCTTTCCCCGGAGGCCAGCGGCTGGTCGATCTGGTAACTAGTCGCGGTCACTGCAACATCCAGCAGGTTGCTGCTGTAGCCCGGCTGAGTTGCCAGCAGTTGCCAACTGATTCTGCTGGCGGTGCGCTCGCCCCGGTTTTCGATGTGCACCTGTAGCGGACGGCCAAAATCGCAGGCCTCGGGCAGGTACTCAATGCGAATCTCCAGTTGCGCTGCGCTACGACCGTCGAACCACTGCTTGAGTCCGACTCCAGCCGCCAGCAGCAGAGCCAGGGCCACCAGTACGCCGCTGGCCGGGACCATGACACGGGGAAAACGGATCAGCAAAATCAGCCAGATCAGTAACAGGGCAATCCCCAGGATCATAGGTGTCCTCCCAACTCAGTTTTCCTCATCTCCAGACTCTACCAGAGCTTTAGCCTGAGGGCATTGGCGTGGCCGGCCAGCCGAATAATTCACAACTGTTATGCAGGCAGGCGTTGGCGAACTCTTCTGCTGATTCGCCGCGCAGTTCGGCCAACTGTCGGGCGATTTCGGGCAGCCACTGCGGGCTGTTGCGTTGATGGGCCTGAAAGCTGGGAGCCATGTCCGGGGCATCGGTCTCCAGTACCAGCGCCTCGCGCGGTAATTCGGTAACGACCCGGCGCAGCCGCTGGGCCTGGGGCCAGGTAGCGGCGCCGCCCAGGCCGAGCTTGAAGCCAAGCTTGATATATTCACGCGCTTCCTCGCGGCTGCCGGCAAAGGCGTGGATGATGCCAGCACGCTTGAGTCGCCAGCGCTTGAGAGTAGCGATGGTCGCGGCATGGGCCCGGCGCACATGCAGCAGTACCGGTAACTCGAACTCGGCGGCCAGTTGCAGTTGGGCTTCGAACAGCTCTTGCTGGCGCTCGCGGTCCAGCTCGCTGATGAAGTAGTCGAGCCCGATTTCACCGACGGCGCAACACTTGGGGTGCCCGCTCAGGCGCTCCAGCCAGGTACGCAGCTCCTTCAGATGCTCGGGGCGGTGCTGCTCCAGATAGATCGGATGCAGGCCGAAGGCGGCATATAGCTGCGGGTGCGCTTGCACCAGCGTCCACAAGCGCTCCCAGTTGTCGCGATAGACCCCCATCACCAGCAAGCGCCGCACCCCCAGGCGCCGGCTATCGGCCAGCACCTGCTCGCGATCCGGATCGAAGTCGGGGAAGTCCAGATGAGTGTGAGTGTCGATGTAGTTCATGGGGGTAGCTTCGCGCCTGTGGGTGGTGACTGCAAGATTTTGATGCCCATCAAGGTGAAGCTCATCAGGCTTGTTGATCATCGCAGTGCACCAGAACGGGTGCCGGACTGCCCGCACTGCGCGCTGGCGGAGCGCTCCGGCCCTTGAGTTCGATTAAGCCAGGAAGACTTCGGCTTGAAAAACATGACGTTATTGTTACTGGCACGGGCTTTGCTGCGGCAGCAGCGGCCAGCGGCGATGCTTCTGGCCAAACCAATATTTCTGGGCAAAGGCGTCCACACAACTGCTCCTTCGGGAAGCAATTGGGTGGACGCTTTTTTTTGTGCGCGTTTTTTGCCATCACCTGGGGGAGAAACCACGATGAGCATCTATTTTCAAACACCACGCAAAACCCTCTTGAGCCTGGCCGTGCTGCTGGCCGGTGCCAGTTCGGCAGCTCACGCTGACAGTCCGTCGCTGTGGGAGGCGCTGACCGAGGGCAAGGCCGGGCTGGATCTGCGCTATCGCTATGAGCGGGTCGATCAGGACAATTTTGATCGTAACGCCCATGCCTCGACTTTGCGTACCCGGCTCAACTACGCCACCGGCACCTGGCAGGGGCTGGGAGCCTTTGTCGAGTTCGATAATGTCAGTGTGCTGGGTGAGCAGCGCTACAACGATGCGAGCCTGCGTCCGAGCGCCAAGACCCAGTACCCGGTGGTTGCTGACCCCAAGGGCACCGAGGTTAATCAGGCCTTTCTCAGCTATGCCGGGCTGAGCGATACGCTGTTCAAGTACGGTCGCCAGCGGATTATCTATGACAATGCCCGGTTCATTGGCAACGTTGGCTGGCGCCAGAACGAGCAGACCTTCGACGCCTTTACCGTGGTCAACCGTTCGCTGTCCGACACCACGCTGTCCTACGCCTATCTCGACAAGGTGCACCGGATCTTCGGCAAGGACTCGCCGCGTGGTGAGATCGACATGAAGTCCCACCTGCTCAATGCTTCCTACAGCGGGTTTGGGCTGGGCACCCTGACCGCCTACGGTTACTTCCTGGAAGATCAGGATACGCCAGCCAGTTCCAGCGCTACCAAGGGCCTGCGTTTCACCGGTGGCTACCAGCTCGCCGAGAGCAGCAAGCTGCTCTATACCCTGGAGTGGGCGCGTCAGGACGACTATCAGGACAGTCAGGATATCAATGCCCGCTACAAGTTTGCCGAGCTGGGGTTGCAGTATGCCGGGGTCACTGGACGGGCCGGTTATGAGGTCCTGGGCGTCAAGGACAGTGCCTTCAGCACCCCGCTGGCCACTGCCCACGCCTTCAATGGCTGGGCGGACGTGTTCCTGGTCACACCGGCCAACGGCCTGCGCGACCGCCATGTGAAACTGGCCGGTTCAGTCTACGGCGTGGGGCTGATGGCGGCCTATCATGACTTCAAGTCCGATCGCGGCAGCATCGACTACGGCAGCGAGGTCAACCTGCAGGCGAGCAAGGCCATCGGCAAGGTCAATCTGACCGCCAAGTATGCGCGCTATTCGGCGGATGACTTCTTTGTCGATACCGAGAAGTTCTGGTTGATGGGGCAGGTGGCGTTCTAGTGTAAACGCTGATCAAATGGGATCAGCGTAGGCTCAGTTGACGCTCCCCCTGTTTTGGACACGCCGTGAACCCGTCCTTGGGGGCTCGTAGATGCCATCCCTGGCATCTAACGGTCCAAAACAGGGGGAGCGTCAATTGAGCCACCAGACTTTGGCGTGGTTGCTCAGCGTTTTCTGATGCCTCAGTGATGCTCGCGAGTAGCGCGGAAGCGGATGTCCGGCCAGCGTTCTTCGGTCAGGCTCAGGTTGACCCGGGTCGGGGCCAGGTAGGTCAGGTGACCGCCGCCATCCACTGCCAGGTTCTCAACCGCCTTGTTGCGAAACTCCTCAAGTTTCTTCTTGTCGTCCGACTCGATCCAGCGTGCTGACCAGACGTTGATCGGCTCGTACAGACACTCGACCTTGTACTCTTCCTTCAGCCGGCTGGCGACCACATCGAACTGCAGAACCCCGACCGCGCCGAGAATGATGTCGTTGTTGCGCTCGGGGAAGAACACCTGGGTCGCACCTTCCTCGGCCAGTTCCTGCAGCCCCTGACGCAACTGCTTGGATTTCAGCGGGTCTTTCAGCCGTACCCGGCGGAACAGCTCCGGGGCGAAGTGCGGGATGCCGGTGAAACCGAGCTTTTCACCCTCGGTGAAGGTGTCGCCGATCTGGATGGTGCCGTGGTTGTGCAGGCCGATGATATCGCCGGCCCAGGCCTCTTCAAGATGCTCGCGCTCGGCCGCGAAGAAGGTCAGGGCGTCGGCAATCCGGACATCCTTACCGGTGCGTACCTGGTGCAGCTTCATGCCCTTTTCGTAGTGGCCGGAACAGATGCGCATGAAGGCAATCCGGTCGCGGTGCTTGGGATCCATGTTGGCCTGGATCTTGAAGATAAAGCCGGTGAATGGGGCCTCGGTGGCTTCCACCTGGCGCTCGTTGGCCGGCCGCGGCAGCGGCGCCGGCGCCCAGTCGACAACCGCGTCCAGCACCTGATCGACACCGAAGTTGCCCAGTGCGGTACCGAAGAATACCGGGGTCATCTCGCCCTTGAGAAAGGCCTCGGGCTCGAAACTGTGGCAGGCGCCCTGCACCAGCTCCAGTTCTTCAACGAAGTTGTCGTAGTCATCGCCCAGATAGTCGCGAGCCTCGGCCGAGTCCAACCCCTGAATCCGCTGCTGCTCGGTACGCTCATGGCCGTGGCCAGGCTGGTAGACGATGATGTAGTCGCCCTGCAGGTGATAGACACCCTTGAAATCCCTGTAGCAGCCGATTGGCCAGGTGATCGGTGCGGCCTTGATGTTGAGTACCGCCTCGATCTCGTCGAGCAGTTCGATAGGGTCGCGGATATCGCGGTCGAGCTTGTTGACGAAGCTGACGATCGGGGTGTCGCGCAGTCGGCAGACTTCCATCAGGGCGATGGTCCGTGGCTCGACCCCTTTACCGCCGTCGAGCACCATCAACGCCGAGTCGACCGCAGTCAGGGTACGGTAGGTGTCTTCCGAAAAGTCCTCGTGACCGGGGGTGTCGAGCAGGTTGATCATGCACTCGCGGTAGGGGAACTGCATCACCGAGGTGCTGACCGAGATACCGCGCTGCTTCTCCATCGCCATCCAGTCGGAAGTGGCATGGCGGTCGGATTTGCGCGCCTTGACCGTACCGGCGACGTTGATCGCCTGGCCCATCAGCAGCAGCCGTTCGGTGATGGTGGTTTTACCCGCATCCGGGTGCGAGATGATGGCGAAGGTACGGCGCTTGGCGACTTCTTTGGCGATGGCGTTGGACATGTGCTGTTCGGTTCGTGCTGAGGCAGGGAGCCACGGCACATCAGCGCCAGCCGGCTCCAGGCGGAGGTAAAGGACAATCGGCGCGTATTGTGGCCGATTGTCGTGGTCAAGACAAAGGGTATCGCTGCCCGCCGGTCAATTGCTCGTCTCAGCGAACACTTGCTCCAGGCGTTGCAGGTGGCGCTGTTTGCTTGGCTCATCGAGCCAGGCGCCCTCGAAGGCGTTGCGCCCAAGCTGGTACAGTTGCTCGCGGGTTAGCGGCAGGTGCTCGATCAGAGCCCGGTAGTTGTCGCCGATATAACCGCCGAAGTAGGCCGGGTCGTCGGAGTTGACCGTGGCCTTCAGGCCCAGATCGAGCATGCGCAGGATCGGGTGCTGGCGCAGGTCGTCGACTACACACAGCTTGAGATTGGAGAGCGGGCAGACGGTCAGGGTCAGGCCATCGGCGGCCAGCCGGCGTACCAGTGCGTCATCTTCCAGTGCCCGGTTGCCGTGGTCGATGCGGTCAACCTTGAGCAGGTCCAGGGCCTCCCAGACATACTCGGGCGGGCCTTCCTCACCGGCGTGCACGGTGATCTTGTAACCCAGTTGCTGGCAGCGGGCGAACACCCGGGCGAATTTGCTCGGCGGATGCCCGCGTTCGGAGGAGTCGAGGCCAAAGCCGTCGATCTGCTCAGCGAACGGCTGGGCCAGTTCCAGAGTTTCGAGGGCGCTGTCTTCGCTCAGATGACGCAGGAACGACAGGATCAACCGGAAGCTGATGCCCAGTTCGCGCTTGCCCTGTTCCAGGGCCCGACGGATGCCACCAATCTGCACGTCCAGACCGACGCCACGCTCCAGGTGCGCCTGCGGGTCGAAGAAAATCTCCACGTGCACCACGTTGTCTTGTTGCACGCGGGTCAAATAGGCCCAGGTCAGGTCGAAGAAATCCTGCTCGGTCAGCAGTACCGACATGCCAGCGTAATAGACATCGAGAAAGTCCTGCAGATTGCTGAACGCATAGGCTGCACGCAGGCTGTCGATATCGGCATAGGCCAGTTTGACCTGGTTGCGCTCGGCCAGTTGGAACACCAGTTCAGGCTCCAGACTGCCCTCGATATGCAGGTGCAGTTCGGCCTTGGGCATGCGTTCGGCCAGTGACAGGAGAGAGTGGGGCATGGGTATTCCTTGGACTGCGCGGTTGATCAGGCGATCCATGATACCACCTTGGCCGGCCTGATCAGGCCTTGCACAAGCACAGTGCGTCAGAACGTTGATGCGCACCGCCAGCAGGCATGGGTGCCCTTGGCGCCGGTTCCAAAGACTGTTTTTATCTATGAATTTCAGTGAGTTGATAAAAGTTGGTACAGCCATTGCTTTATTCGGGACAGGGGCAAGGCATGCAGATGAGGCGGCCGGCCTGACAATTTGATCTCAGGGCAAAGGCGTCCACCGACACGACCGTGAACAGGGTTGTGAACGTGGACGCCTTTTTTTGTGCCTGCATCGAGGGGTCCGGCCTGCGTCCTGATCGGCGAACCAACACTTTATCGAGGAGCTATTCCATGTCACATGCAGGTAATCGGGCACACCCGGGGTTGGCGACCATTGGTCGGCGACTGGCGACGGCGTTGCTGGGGGTCGGACTGTTGAGCAGCGCACTGGCCCAGGCTGCCGGGCCGCTGGAGAAAGAAGATCTGAAGTTCGGCTTTATCAAGCTGACCGATATGGCGCCGCTGGCGATTGCCTACGAGCGCGGATATTTCGAGGATGAAGGGCTGTTCGTAACCCTCGAGGCTCAGGCCAACTGGAAGGTGTTGCTCGACCGAGTGATCGATGGCGAACTGGACGGTGCGCACATGTTGGCCGGCCAGCCGATTGGCGCAACCATTGGCTTTGGTACCGAGGCCCATGTGGTTACCGCCTTTTCCATGGATCTCAACGGTAATGCGATCACTGTTTCCAACGAAGTCTGGGAGGCGATGAAACCGCATATTCCGCACGAGAACGGCAAGCCGGTACATCCGATCAAGGCTGACTACCTCAAGCCGGTAGTCGAGGGTTTCCGCGATCGCGGGCAGCGCTTCCAGATGGGCATGGTGTTCCCGGTCTCGACCCACAACTACGAGCTGCGTTATTGGCTGGCTGCTGGCGGTATTCATCCCGGCTATTACGCCCCGCACAAAGGTGATACTTCCGGCCAGCTGGATGCCGAGGTGCTGCTCTCGGTTACCCCGCCGCCGCAGATGCCGGCCACGCTTCAGGCCGGCACTATTCATGGCTACTGCGTTGGTGAGCCGTGGAACCAGCAAGCGGTGTTCATGGGCATCGGGGTGCCGGTGATCACCAACTACGAGATCTGGCGCAACAACCCGGAGAAGGTGTTCGGGGTCAGCAACAGCTGGGCCGAACAGCATCCCAACACCCACATTGCCGTGGTCAAGGCGCTGATCCGGGCCGCCCACTGGTTGGATGCCGACAATAACGCCAACCGCGCCGAGGCGGTGAAGATCCTGGCCCAGCCGCACTATGTCGGCGCGGACGAGGCGGTAATCGCCAACTCGATGACCGGCACCTTCGAATACGAGAAGGGTGATAAGCGCGAGGTGCCGGACTTCAACGTGTTCTTCCGTCACCACGCGACCTATCCCTATTACTCCGATGCCATCTGGTTCCTGACCCAGATGCGCCGTTGGGGCCAGATCCCCGAGCACAAGCCTGACAGCTGGTATCTGGACATGGCCAAGAAAGTCTATCGCCCGGAAGTCTACCGCCAGGCCGCCGAGGCGTTGATCGCCGAAGGCAAGCTGCCGGCCTCGGTGTTCCCTGACTTCGCCACGGAAGACGGCATGCGGGCGCCGCAGAGCGAGTTTATCGACGGTGTGGTGTTCGATGGCCGAACCCCCAACGACTACCTCAACAGCCTGACGATCGGACTCAAGGGCGAGCAGAAACTCTGAAACGCCTTGGCCCCGCGGCTGCGGGGCCGGGCTGAGGTGCATGAACATGACCAATCGACTGATTCACTACCTTGAAATGACCGGCTTCACCTGGATGGTGCCGGTGGTGCGCCTGGTGCGCGGCGAGAACCTGCGCGAACAGCTCGGTGAGCTGTTCAACCGGGTCGGTCTGCCGCTGCTGGCGATCGCAATCTTCCTGCTGCTGTGGTCGGCGCTGGCGGCCCAGGTGAAGACCAGCCTGGGCGACTTGCCTGGCCCCGTTCAGGTCTGGGAGCAGGCCGGCAACCTGTATGCCGAGCATCAGGCCGAGCGCGGGCGTGAGCGGGCCTTTCTCGAGCGTCAGGTCGAACGCAACGCCCGGCTACTGGAAGCCGACCCCAACGCTGAAGTGCGCTGGCGCAGCTACACCGGCAAGCCGACCTTTGTCGATCAGATTTTCACCAGTCTGAAGACCGTCTTCGCCGGTTTCGTCCTGGCCAGCCTGATAGCAATCCCGATTGGCGTAGCCTGTGGCCTGAGTCCGCGTCTATATGGGGCGATCAGCCCGCTGGTGCAGGTGCTTAAACCAGTGTCGCCACTGGCCTGGCTGCCGATTGTGACCATGGTGGTCAGCGCCGTGTACGTCTCCGACGACCCCTGGTTCCAACGCTCGTTCGTCACCTCGGCGATCACCGTGATGCTCTGCTCACTATGGCCGACGCTGATTAACACGGCAGTGGCGGTGGCTTCGATCGATCGCGACTGGATCAATGTCGGTCGGGTGATCCGCCTGCCGCTGGCCACCCGGATTTTCAAGATCGCCATTCCCGCGGCTCTGCCGATGATGTTCACCGGTCTGCGGATCTCGCTGGGGATCGGCTGGATGGTCCTGATCGCCGCCGAAATGCTGGCGCAGAACCCGGGCCTGGGCAAGTTCATCTGGGACGAGTTCCAGAACGGCAGCTCCAACTCGCTGGGACGGATCATGGTGGCGGTGCTGGCGATCGGCATCATCGGCTTTCTGCTCGACTGGCTGATGGTCACTCTGCAGAAATGCCTGTCCCACGACAAAACCGCGGCCCAATGAGTAGCGAATAAGTACAGGAGAGCACAACATGTCAGTCCTTCACGCTATCAAGGATCTTGTCAGCGAGCCGCAGCAGGCGGCCCAGACCGAGCCAGCGACAATCCGCTCCTTCCTTGACCTGAGCGGAGTATCCATCGACTTCCCGGTACGCGGCGGCAGCTTCCGCGCGCTGGACCGGGTCAACCTGAAAATCGCCAAGGGCGAGTACGTATCGATCATCGGCCACTCCGGCTGCGGCAAATCGACCGTACTGAACATCGTCGCCGGCCTGCTGCAGGCTACCGAGGGTGGCGCCATTCTGGAAGGGCGGGAAGTGACCCAGCCGGGGCCGGACCGGGCGGTGGTGTTCCAGAACCACGCTTTGTTGCCCTGGCTGACCTGCTACCAGAATGTCGAGCTGGCGGTGAAGGCGATCTTCAAGGGACGCAAGAGCCGCAAGGAAATGCGCGAATGGATCGAGCACAACCTTAAGCTGGTGCACATGGACCATGCGATGCACAAATACCCGGCGGAAATCTCCGGGGGCATGAAGCAGCGGGTCGGGATTGCCCGGGCGTTGGCGATGGAGCCTACAGTGCTGCTGATGGATGAGCCGTTCGGCGCGCTCGACGCGCTGACCCGCGCCCACCTGCAGGACTCGGTGATGGCGATCCAGGCCGAGCTGAACAACACCGTGCTGATGGTGACCCACGATGTCGACGAGGCCGTGCTGTTGTCGGACAAGATCGTGATGATGACCAATGGCCCGGCGGCCAAGGTCGGTGAGGTCTTGAGTATCGACCTGGAGCGCCCGCGTGATCGTCTGGCGCTGGCCAGCGATGCCCGCTACAACCAGTACCGCTCCGAAGTGCTGCGCTTTCTCTACGAGCGTCAGCGCCGGCCAGATGAACATTGAGGGTAACAGGTCGAGTGCCCGTGCCCTGCTGCGGCCGGGCTGGGCCTTCGGTCTTAGTCGCGGAACTGGGCCTTGTCCAGACCGTGGCGCTTCATCTTCTCGTACAGGGTCTTGCGGGCGATACCCAGGCGCAGCATGGTGGCCTTGAGGCTGCCCTGGCAGGCCTGCAGGGTGGTGATCAGCAGTGAGCGCTCGTAGCCGTCCATCAGCTCGGCCAGACTCTGGCCGGCCGGCAGTTCATCGCTGAAGCTGGCGTCGCCCGGCTCCAGCGCCAGTGGTCCCATCAGTACGTAGCGCTCGGCCAGATTGCGCAGCTCGCGGACGTTGCCGGGCCAGTCGTGCTGCATCAGCCGGGCAGCCTGGGCCGTATCCAGTGGCACGCTGTCGCGGTCGTAGCGGGCAGCGGCGATCAGGGCGAAGTGGTGAAACAGCAGTGGGATATCTTCCTTGCGTGCGCGCAGCGGCGGAATGTCGATTTGTACCACGTTGAGCCGGTAGTAAAGGTCGGCCCGAAATTCGCCGGCATCACTGAGTTGCTTGAGATCGCTCTTGGTGGCGGCGATTACCCGCACATCGACCGTTTGCAACTGGTTGCTGCCCAGGCGTTCGACCTTGCGTTCCTCCAACACCCGCAACAGCTTGACCTGCAACGCCAGCGGCATGCTTTCCAGCTCGTCGAGAAACAGGGTGCCCTGGTGGGCGTGTTCGAACTTGCCGATGCGTTTGCCTTCGGCGCCGGTAAAGGCGCCAGCCTCATGGCCGAACAGTTCGCTCTCGATCAGGTTCTCCGGAATTGCACCGCAGTTGATGGCGACGAAGTTGTGTTCGCGACGTGGACTGTTCTCGTGGATATAGCGAGCCAGGGCATCCTTGCCGGAGCCGGTTTCGCCGCGCAGGAGAATGTCGGCGTTGGTATCGAGCAGCGGATCGATCATTGCCAGCACCCGGCGCATGGCGGGTGAGTCGCCGCGCAGGCGCGGGCCAGGCATTGCCAGGCTGCGCAGTTGCTGCTTGAGCTGGCGGTTCTCAAGCGCCAGTTGGCGCTTTTCCAGTGCGCGCTTGAGGATTTCCAGCAGGCCGTCCTGGTGGAACGGCTTCTCGATAAAGTCGTAAGCGCCTTCACGCATGGCCGCCACCGCTGTGCTGATGTCGCCCTGGCCGGTGAGGATGATCAGCGGAATGCTGTCGTCGATCCGCTTCAGCGCCTGCAGCACTGCCAGACCATCCATGCCGGGCATGTGGTAGTCACACAGCACTACACCGGGAAAGTTGGCATCCAGGCGCGTCAGCGCCGCAGCGCCGTCGGCAAAGCACTCGACCGGCAGTTCCTCCAGGGCCAGGGTTTGGGCCATGACCTGGCGAATGGCGGCATCGTCGTCGATGAAAATGACCCGGGTTTCATTCATGCTGGGTTCTCGTTGGCCTGGCGTCGGCGCAGGGTCATGATGAATTCGGCACCACCTTCGGCGCGGTTCTGGCCGACCAGACTACCACCGAGCGCCTCGGAGATCTGCCGCGAGATTGACAGTCCCAACCCCAGCCCCTGTTTCAGCGGCTTGGTGGTGAAGAACGGCTCGAACACCTGCTCGCTATTGGCCGGCAGGCCCGGGCCGTTGTCGCGTACCCGGCATTCGACCTGGTCATCATACAGGTGCAGATCGATGTCGATGCGTGGTTGGGCACTGCCATCCACTGCCTGCACGGCGTTGCTCAGCAGATTGACCATGACCTGTTCGATGCGGATCAGGTCACCGTGTACCATCACCGGTTGTTCTGGGCGCTGCCAGTGAATCTCGGGCGTCGCACCGTCATTGCGGCTGAACAGCAACTTCAGTGCAGCGTCGATTGGTAGGCGCAGGTCGACCTGACTCGGCAGCCCTTCTGACTTGCGGGCGAACACCTTGAACTGGCGAATCAGCTCGGCCATTTTCTCGCACAGGGCAAGGATTTCGCCCAGGTTGGCTTCGACCATCGCCGTATCGCCACGTTGCAGGAACCGCCGGCTGTTGCTGGCGTAGCCTTGCAGGGCGGTCAGCGGCTGATTGAGTTCGTGATTGAGGCCCGCCGACATCTGCCCCAATACCGCCAGCTTGGCGGCCTGGATCAGCTCCTGCTGGGTGGCCTTGAGCTCGTGTTCAGCACGCTGGCGTTCGGCAATTTCAGCGCGCAACTGCTGGTTGCTGGTCTTGAGATCAGCGGTTCGCTCGGCAACCCGTTGCTCCAGCTGCACGCCACGTTCGGCCAGTTCGGCTTCACGCCGGTAGCGCTCGCGCAGGTACAGGCCGATGCTCAGCACGCCGGTCAGCAGCACCAGCGCACCTAGCACAAAGCGCAGCCGCACCCAGCGTACCGGTGTTGTCTCAACCAGTACATTCAGGCTCCAGCCCTGCTCGGCCACCTCATGACGTACCCGCAGATACTCGCGCCAGCTGCCGTTTTCGTCGATTTGCAGTCGCTCACTCAGCGCTGTGCTGCCCAGCGGCTGACCAAGCCGGCGCAGTGGCAGCACTGGCAGTGGTTGGTCAGCGTAACGGCGCTCACTGGCCAGTCGCTCGCGTTGGGCCTTGGTCAGTGGCTCGAAGGCCTGATACAGCCATTCGGGGCGGCTGGCCAGAAAGCTGATGCCGTAGTTGTCGAGTACCAGCATCTCTGTGGCCGGGCTGGCCGAAGGGCGGCGCCACTGGGCTTCCAGTTCATCGACCTGGACTTTCATGGCGATCACCCCGATCGCCTGCTGGTCCGCCAGGATCGGATAGGCGAAATACAACCCGCGCACGGCCGAGGTGGTGCCCAAGGCAAAATAGAACTGGCCCTGGTGCTGGGCCAGGGCGTCGATGAAATAGGGCCGGTAACTGAGATCCTGGGCAATGAAACTGTCTTGCTGCTGGTAATTGCTGGCGGCGATCACCAGACCTTGCGGGTCGAGCAGATACACATCGGAACTGGCGACGATGGTCGCCATCAGTTGCATGATCAGGTTGGCCTCGAGGATCAGCGGCGCATCGTCTGGACGACGCAGGGTTTCAGCCAGCAGTGGATGCTGAGCCGCCAGAGCGACGATCGGTTCATAGCGTTTGATCTCGTTGCCGAGCAACTGACCGTAGCGGAAGGCATCCTCGCGGCTTTCCCGTTCCAGTTGCCGGTAGCCGAACAGCCCGCCGAGCTGCCAGGCCAGCAGGCTGCTTAGCAGGATGCTCAGGGGTAGCCAGATGCGGTAGTTCATGGTTGTGTTGCCAAAGGGGTATGGACCTCAGAGTAGCGGTCCGGGAGGGTGGGAACAACCCGCCGACGCAGGGCCGGCGGGTGCTCGGGTTCAGGCCTGAGGCAATGGTGCCGGGCGGCTGAACTGACGCTGCAGCACAAAGGCAGCAATGGCGGTGCCTATTCCCAGCAGATCGGTGACCAGTCCGCCGGCGATCATCAGGAAGGCGGCGCCGATCAGCAGCGCGCGCACCGGCCAGTTGGCCGCCTGACGCAGGAACCAGGCCTGGACGCCGGCCGACAGCAGGTAGACACCGATGCTGGCGGTGACCAGCGCCTGGGCAATCGCCAGATAGCTGGCGTTCATCAGCAGGGCGCCGTTGTAGAAGAACATGAACGGTACGATGAAGGCCGCCAGGCCAATCTTGAACGAAGCCATCGAAGTCTGCATCGGATTGGCTCCGGAAATCCCGGCGGCGGCGAACGATGCCAGAGCCACCGGCGGGGTAATGGCCGAGACCACCGCGAAGTAGAACACGAAGAAGTGCGCGGTCAGCGGGTCGATACCGAGCTGGATCAGCCCCGGCGCCACCACCGATGCAGCTACCGCATAGGCGGCAGTGGTTGGCATGCCCATGCCGAGAATGATTGAGATCAGCATGGCGAACACCAGCGCCAGCAACTGGCTGGCATCGGCCAGGCCCAGCAGCAGCGAGGAGAACCGCGCACCGACCCCGGTCAGGGCGATGACGCCGACGATCACCCCGGCACAGGCGCAGACCACGATGATCTGGATCGACATGATGCCGGCCAGCTCCAATGCTCGCAGAATGCCGCGCAGCCCCATCTTGTTCGGTGACAGCCAACTGACGACCGCCGCCGCGACCGTGGCCAGGGTACCGGCGCGGATCACCGAGTAGCCGAGAAACAGCGCCACGATCAGAATCAGGATCGGCACGAACAGATACACCTGGCGCAGCAGTTTGGACAGCACTGGCAACTCGTCCTTGCGCATGCCGCGCATGCCGGTCTTGGCTGCCTCCAGATCAACCATGAAGTACACCGAGGCGAAATACAGGATCGCCGGAATCACCGCCGCAATGGCGATCTCGGTATAGGGAATACCGGTGATCTCGGCCATGATGAAGGCCCCGGCACCCATGATCGGCGGCATGATCTGCCCCCCGGTGGAAGCTGCCGCTTCGACCGCGCCAGCGGTCTTTTTGTTGTAGCCAACCTTCTTCATCAGCGGGATGGTCAGCGAGCCGGTGGACACCACATTGCCGGCGCTGGTGCCGTTGATCATGCCCATCAGACCGGAGGCGAAGATCGAGACCTTGGCCGGCCCGCCGCGCGAACGTCCGGCGACCGCGAAGGCGAAGTTGACGAAGTAATCACCGACCTTGGAGGCCTGCAGGAAGGCGGCGAAGATGATGAACAGGATGATGTAGGTCGAGGAGACCGCTGTGGTCGGGCCAAGCACGCCGATGTCGGTATAGACCTGGCTGAAGAAGCGCTGCAGGCTCAGGCCCGGATAGCCAAGAAAGCTCGGCAGGTGTGGGCCGGCAAACACATAGCCAACGAACAGCAGGGCAATGATCACCAGAGCCAGGCCGGCGACCCGGCGGGTCAGTTCCATGATCAGCGCGGTGCCGGCCACGGCGGCGAAGGTCATGCCAACCGGAGCAAATGGCGTGCCGGTACTCATACGCATCGGCGAGTTGAACACCACCAGAAAATAGCCGGCGCTGGCCAGCGCGCAGACGATCAACACCAGATCCGGCAGGCTGAAGCGGCTGCGGCGCTGGCATTGCAGCCAGCCGAGCACGATGCCCACGGCGCTGGCGGCCAGCAGCGGCCAACCGTAATGCCAGACCTCGATCTCGACCGGCACCCGCATGGCGCCGTCCTGCAGCAGCAGGTACATGGCGAAACTTTGCCACAACGCGTACAGCGCCGGCAGCAGGGCCAGCAGTGCGGCGGCGTCCAGCCAGCGCTGGCGCCGCGCTGGGCTGTCACTGAAGCGGCTGCCGGAGAACAGCAGAAAGCCGAGGATCAGGGCGCCGGCCACGTGGATGATACGGAAACTCCAGGTTTCCATCGGCGCGATATTCAGGACATAGAGATGGAACGCCGAATAGGCGATAGCCAGCAGCGCAACCGCGCGCAGCAGCCAGCCGTGAAACATCCGGCGATTGCCTTCGACCGGCTCGTCGTCGACGCCTTCAACCAGCACCGGGGCTGGCGGCCGTTCGCTCAGGCGTGGATCTTCAGGGGTATGGGCAGTGGACTGGGTCATGGGACACCTGCAAGGGCTCGATCCACCCCGCGTTGGGCGGGGTGGCAGTGGGCAAGGAATGGGTCGCTTACTTGATCAGGGCCGGGTCGATGCTGTGGCCGTTCTCGGCGAACCAGCGCGCCGCACCTGGGTGCCAGGGCAGCACGCTGTTCTTGTCCAGGTTCTCAGGAATGCTGGTCATCGCGGCCTGATGGATCGAGACCATGCGGGCGTTGTTTTCCATGGTCAGACGGGTGACTTCATAGACGAAGCTTTCCGGCAGATCACAGTTGGCAACCGCGAAGTTCCACATGGCCACGGCGCGGGCATCTTGCTTGAGGGTGTTGTAGGTACCGGCCGGAATGATGAACTCGGAGACCGGGAAGTTGGCGGTCAGTTGTGCCACTTCCTCTTCGCTGAAGGAGATCACGTTGACTGAGGTCTGCACTTCCAGTTGGCTGATGGTCGGAATCGGCACCCCGGCGGCGAAGCCGACCATGCCCAGCAGGCCATCCTGCATCTGCCCACCCAGGTCGGCCCAGCTGCCGTTGCGCCGGCTGAAGTTAGCGCCCAGGGTTTCCAGCATGCGCGGGAAGTAGCTGTCGGCGGTCGAGCCGGCCGGGCCGAAGCCGATCCGGGTACCGCGCGGAATGTCACTGACACTGTTGATCCCGGAGTTGCCCAGCGCCGCCAGCGAGAACGGGGTTTCGAACATCGGGAAGATCGCACAGGCATTGTCCAGCGGCATGCCTGGAGCCAGCGGGCTCTTGCCCTCCAGCGCATCCTGGGCCGGACCCATGGTGGTGAAGCCGAAGGCCAGATCGCCGGTATGCACCAGCGCCATGTTCTGTACCGGACCACCGGTAACCTCGGCACCGGCCGATACTCCAAGTTGTTCGGCGATGAAATTGGCCCAGCCCGAGCCATAGGCGAAATAGGTACCGCCCTGGCTGGCGGTGCCGACCGTAAAGTTGGACGGCCAGCCGCTGCGATCCTGGGCCTGGGTGAGGGTGGTGGTAAGCAGGGCAGTGACAGACAGACTGGCCAACGCCAGGGTGCGCAGTGTTTTCATGCTGGACTCCAGTTTTTGTGCTTGTTGTATCCGCGGGTCGGGTGTTGACTGCGGAGCTATCACAGGCACTGGAGCAAGGGCTGTGCCACAAGGCTGAAAGTGCTGATGCAGAGAGGTTGGTGGATTTTAGGCGGTTTTTTTCGGGTGGAATCATGCCACTGCTGGAAAGGCTGATGGGTGGAAATCCACCCATCAGGTGTCAGGCTCTGGTCGCGTCATTACACGGTCAGATACTGCTGGATCAGGCTGTCGTCAAGATCGGTCATCGGCCCGTTGGCGACCACCCGGCCACGCTCCATGATGAAGAAATCATCGGCGGCGCGGCGAGCGAACGGCAGTTTCTGTTCCACCAGCAGCACGGTCAGCCCCAGTTCGCTGTTGAGTTTGCGGATCACGTCGCTGATGTCGCGCACGATGTTGGGCTGGATGCCCTCGGTTGGCTCGTCGAGGATCAGCAGCTTGGGGTCGAGCACCAGCGCCCGGCCGATGGCCAGTTGCTGCTGCTGGCCGCCGGACAGGTCGCCGCCGCGCCGGTGTTTCATTTCCTTGAGTACCGGAAACAGCTCATAGATCTGCGCAGGGATCTGCCGGGCACGGTCCTTGCGCGCGCCGAGCGAAATCTTCAGGTTTTCTTCCACCGTCAGCAGCGGAAATATCTCGCGGCCCTGGGGGACGTAACCGATCCCTGCCCGGGCGCGGTTTTCCGTGCTCAGGCGGGTGATGTCCTGACCGTCGAGCAGGATCTGGCCATCGCGGATCGGCAGCAGCCCGGTCACGCACTTGAGCAGGGTCGTCTTGCCCACCCCGTTGCGTCCGAGCAGGCAGCCGCAGGTGCCTTCCTTGAGCTCAAGGTCGAGATCCCAGAGGATGTGGCTCTGGTTGTAGTACTGGTTGATACCCTGGATGCTCAGCACGCTTATTCCCCCAGATAGACTTCGATTACGCGCGGGTCATTCTGCACCTGATCCATGGTTCCTTCGGCCAGCACGCTGCCCTGGTGCAGCACCGTGACCTTGCGCGCGATCGAGCGGACGAAGGCCATGTCATGCTCGACCACGATCACCGAGTGCTTGCCGGCCAGTGAGGTCAGCAGGTTGGCGGTGTGCTCGACTTCTTCGCCGGTCATCCCCGCCACCGGCTCATCGACCAGCAGCACCCGGGGGTTCTGCATCAGCAGCATGCCGATCTCCAGCCACTGCTTCTGGCCGTGGGACAGCTCGCCGGCGTTGCTGTGGCGCTTGTCGACCAGACCGATCTGGATCAGGACCTCATTGATCCGGTCGCGCTGCTCACCGTTCAACTGGCGGGTCAGGGTGTACCACACACGCTTGTCAGCGGCGGTGGCCAGCTCCAGGTTTTCGTAGACGCTGAGCGCCTCGAAAATGGTCGGTTTCTGGAACTTGCGGCCGATTCCGCCACGGGCGATCTGGTGCTCTGACAGCTTGAGCAGATCAATGCGCTGGCCAAAATAGACGCTGCCGGTATCGGGCCGGGTCTTGCCGGTGATCACGTCCATCATGGTGGTCTTGCCGGCGCCGTTGGGACCGATGATGCAGCGCAGTTCGCCGTCGTCGATATACAGGTTGAGGTTGTTCAGCGCCTTGAAGCCGTCGAAGCTGACGCTGACGTCCTCGACGTAGAGAATCGGGCCGTGCCTGGTATCCACCGGCCGCTCGAACTCCGGGGTTGGTAGCATGAAATCGAACACCCGGTCGCGGCGCCAGGTTTCACGGAATTGCGCCAGTGTGGTCATGCCTTGTCTCCCTTGCGGCGTACCAGTTTGTCCAGCAGCCCGACGATGCCCTTGGGCAGCAACAGGGTGACCAGCACGAACAGCGCGCCCAGAATGAACAGCCAGGTTTCCGGCGAGAAGGTGGTAAAGAAGGTTTTGGCGTAGTTGACCGAGAAGGCGCCGACAATCGCGCCGAACAGGGTGCCACGCCCACCGGTGGCGACCCAGACCACCATTTCGATCGAGTTCAGCGGCGAGAACTCGCCGGGGTTGATGATGCCGACCTGGGGCACGTAGAGCGCACCGGCCACCGCCGCCAGCGTGGCCGAAAACACGAACAGCCAGAGCTTGTAGGACTCGACCTGATAGCCGCTGAAGCGGGTCCGGCTTTCGGCATCGCGGATCGCGATCAGCACCCGGCCCATGCGTGAGGTGACGATGTAACGGCAAGCCAGGTAGCCGAGAATCAGGGCAATGGCCGAGGCGACGAACAGCCCGGCCCGGGTGGTCTTGGCGGTGATGTCGAAGCCGAGGATTTCCTTGAAATCGTTCAGCCCGTTGTTGCCGCCAAAGCCCATTTCGTTGCGGAAGAAGGCCAGCATCAGGGCGAAGGTCAGGGCCTGGGTGATGATCGCAAAATACACCCCGGTGACCCGCGAGCGAAACGCCAGCCAGCCGAACACCAGGGCCAGCAGCCCGGGCACCAGCAGGATCATCAGTGCGGCGAACCAGAACATCTCGAAGCCCTGCCA
Organism: Halopseudomonas phragmitis; assembly: GCF_002056295.1. Taxonomy (NCBI): domain Bacteria; kingdom Pseudomonadati; phylum Pseudomonadota; class Gammaproteobacteria; order Pseudomonadales; family Pseudomonadaceae; genus Halopseudomonas; species Halopseudomonas phragmitis. The sequence goes on from NZ_CP020100.1 coordinate 1,703,409, forward strand.
GTACCAGGGCAGGGTTTCCCAGTTGAGGATCACCATGAAGTCCATCAGCTCCGGGTGACCGTAGACGCCACGGTCACCGATCTGGCGCATCAGGTACATGCCCATGCCGTAGCCACCGAGGCTGAAGAAGGCGCCATGGCCGAGCGAGAGAATGCCGGCATAACCCCAGATCAGGTCGACCGACAGCGCCAGCAGGGCAAAGCACAGAAACTTGCCGAGCAGGGCCACGGTGAAGTTGGAGATGTAGAACGGCGAGTTGGTGGGCAGCGCCAGGTTGCAGATCGGCACGATAATCGCCATCAGCAGCACCAGGCCCAGCACCAGCATGCCGCCGCGATCACTGAGTAACAAACGTTGAGTCAGCATAAGTGTCTCTCGTAATGGGGCGTGCGGCTCAGTCGGCCGCCGCCCGGCCCTTCTGCGGGAACAGGCCCTTGGGTTTCTTCTGGATGAATAGGATCAGCATCACCAGTACCAGCACCTTGGCCAGCATGGCCCCGGCATAGGGTTCGAGGAAGTTGTTGATCAGCCCCAGGCTCATGGCGCTGACCAGGGTGCCCCAGAGATTGCCGACCCCGCCGAATACCACCACCATGAACGAGTCGATGATGTAGGCCTGTCCGAGGTTGGGGCCGACGTTGGTGATCTGCGACAGCGCCACCCCGGCGATACCGGCGATACCTGAACCCAGGCCAAAGGTCAGGGCATCGACCCAGCTGGAGCGGACCCCGACTGCCCGGGCCATGGCCCGGTTCTGCGATACCGCGCGCACCTTGAGGCCGAGGCTGGTGCGCTTCATCACCAGCAGCAGGGCGAAGAACACCATCAGCCCGAACAGCAGGATGTACAGCCGGGTATAGGTGATCGACAGCACCGGGTTTAGGGTCAGGGTGCCGCTGATCCATTCCGGTGAGGTGACCGGGCGGTTGAGCGGGCTGAACAGGCTGCGTACCGCCTGTTGCAGGATCAGGCTGATACCGAAGGTGGCCAGCAGGGTTTCCAGCGGCCGGCCGTAGAGAAACCGGATTACCCCGCGCTCGATGGCGATGCCGACCAGCCCGGCGATGATGAAGGCGGCCGGGATGGCGATCAGCAGGCTCCATTCGATCAGCCCGGGGAACAGGACCTGCACGCCCCAGGTGGTATAGGCACCGATCATGATCAACTCGCCATGGGCCATGTTGATCACGCCCATGACGCCGAAGGTAATGGCCAGGCCGATGGCGGCCAGCAGCAGGATCGAGCCCAGGCTGAGGCCAAAGAACAGGTTTTCGACGAAGCGATAGAACTGGATCTTGGTCTGGATCGAATCCAGTGCCGACCGGGCGGCGGCGCGCAGCTGCGGATCGGCATCCTGCTCGGCGATCCGGCTCAGAGCGTTGCGTGCCTCGCGTTCCAGCGAGCCGCTGAGGGTGTCGATCGCCTGCAGACGCAGGGTCTGATCGACGCCTTGCAGTTGGTACAGCGCCAAGGCGGTGTCGATGGCATCGCTGACCCGGCCACTGTCTTCGATCTGCTGGCGCTCCAGCAGCAGGGCGATGGCGTCGCTGTCGATGCCGTCGCGGATAAACCGGCGTACCGCGTTGTAGCGGACCTCGGCACTGTCATGGCTCAGGTTGAGCTGGGCCAGCAGGCTGCGCAACTGGCTGCGCAGGCTGTTGTTGATCGGGATGCGGCGCAGGCCACTGAGGTCGTCCAGCAGCTCGCCACTGAGGGCATCGAATGTCCGGTTGCCGTCACGGATGACGACCAGCGGCGGGGTATCGCGGTTGGCCTGCAGATTGCCGTCCTGCAAGGCGGTCAGCACATCGATCAGTCGGTCGTGGTCAAGGCTGGCCATTTGCGTCACGGTAGCGGCGCGCTGCTGCAGGCTGCCCTGCGGGAGTTGCTGGACCAGGCTGGCAAAGTCCGGGTCGGCGGGCACGTGCTCGGCTAGCGGGTCGGCCTGTGCGGTCCAGCCCAGGCCCAGACCGGCCAGCAGGATCAGCCATAGTCCGGCAGCGCGCAGCCGTCGCCAGAATGAGTGTAAGGTCATAACCGCAGTCCTGAATCAGGTGCCCGGCAAGTGCCGGGCAGGGTGTCGTGGTTCTGTCTGTCAATGTGGGGCTTAAGCTCCACAAGGCGCCCCGGCAGGCCCGGGGCGCTCACCGGTCACTGGGTGCTGGTGCCCAGGCAGGTATTGGTTTTGGTGTTGTAGTTGCCGCAGTTGATCGGCGCAGTCCAGTCGGCGATCAGGTCCTTGCTGCCTTCCAGATACTTGGACCAGGCATCGCCTGGAACCAGATCGTCGGTACGCGAGACAGTCAGGAACTGGCCGTCGTCCTGGATTTCGCCAATCAGTACCGGCTTGGTGATGTGGTGGTTGGCCAGCATAGTGCTGACGCCGCCGGTCAGGTTCGGCACCTGCACGCCGATCATGGCGTCGATGACCGCGTCGGTATCGGTGGTGCCGGCTTTCTCGACCGCTTTGACCCACATGTTGAAGCCGATGTAGTGGGCTTCCATCGGGTCATTGGTGACGCGTTCGGTGTTGCCGATGAACTCGTGCCAGGTCTTGATGAAGGCCTCGTTCTCCGGGGTCTCTTCGCTCATGAAGTAGTTCCAGGCGGCCATGTGGCCGACCAGCGGCGCGGTGTCGATCCCCGACAGCTCTTCTTCGCCGACCGAGAAGGCCACGACCGGAATGTCTTCGGCCGATACGCCCTGGTTGCCCAGCTCACGGTAGAACGGCACGTTGGCGTCACCGTTGATGGTCGAGACTACCGCGGTCTTCTTGCCGGCGCTGCCGAAGCGCTTGATGTCGGCGACGATGTTCTGCCAGTCGGAGTGGCCGAACGGGGTGTAGTTGATCATGATGTCCGACTCGGCCACGCCGTTGGCCTTGAGGTAGGCCTCGAGGATACGGTTGGTGGTGCGCGGGTAGACGTAGTCGGTACCGGCCAGTACCCAGCGTTCGATGCCCAGTTCATCCTTCAGATAATCCACTGCCGGAATCGCCTGCTGGTTCGGCGCCGCCCCGGTGTAGAAGATGTTGCGCGAGGATTCTTCACCTTCGTACTGCACCGGGTAGAACAGGATGCCGTTGAGCTCTTCGACCACCGGCAGTACCGATTTGCGCGAGACCGAGGTCCAGCAGCCGAAGATCGCATCGACCTTGTGCTGCTCCAGCAGTTCGCGGGTACGCTCGGCGAACAGCGGCCAATTCGAGGCCGGGTCGACCACTACCGGTTCCAGTTGCTTGCCGAGCAGGCCGCCTTTCTTGTTCTGCTCCTCGATCAGCATCAGCATGGTGTCTTTCAGGGTGGTTTCGGAAATCGCCATGGTGCCGGACAGCGAATGCAGAACTCCGACCTTGATGGTTTCCGCCTGCACCGCCAGGGCGGTCAGGGCCATGCTGCAGGCTACGCCCAGGGCGCCTGCCTGTTTCACCAGTTTCTTCAATGTCATTGTCGTTCTCCAGATGTGTGCGCGTGTTCAAATCAGGTTTATTGCTGGAACATCGGGTGTGTCTGGCAATGGACCTCCTTGTCGTCGTTGGGCCTGTTCTGCCTCAGGCCTTCTGTTGTTCGCCAGTGGCTTCGGGCCGCTGGCTGGTATTCAGTTTGTTCTGGTGCTGGCGGGCCTCGAAGATCATGTGCAGGGTGATCTTGCGGACCTCGGCCTTGCTTTCCTCGATATGACTTTTAAGCAGCAACTGGGCTTCGTCGGCCCGGCGTTCGAGTACGGTGCGCAGGATCTTGCCGTGCTCGATGTAGGTCGCCTCGATCCGTGGCCGCTGGGTGAAGTCGATCCGGCGGACGATGCGCAGGCGCTCGGTCAGGTCGTGGTGAATCCGGGCCATTTCGGCGTTGCCGGTGGCCTCCACCAGCTTCTGATGAAAGCGCTCGTCAAGCGCGCAGACCCGCGGGCCGTCGTCCAGCCGTTCAGCGGGGGCCACCAGCCAGACCTGTTTGAGTTCTTCCAGGTCTGGCCCCGGCTGCATTTCGCACAGGCGCTTGACCGCCGCCATCTCCAGCACGATGCGTACGTCGTAGAGCTGTTCGTACTGCTCGAAGTCGAACGGTCGAACCTGCCAGCCGCTACGGAACGAGACCGCGACAAAGCCCTCACGCTGCAAGCGGGTCAGGGCTTCGCGCACCGGGGTGCGGCTGGCCTGCATCTGCTCGGCGATTTCGTTCTCGCTGAAGCGGTCGCCCGGCAACAGTTCGAAGTCGAAGATGCTCTGCTTGAGCTGTTGGTAGATCCGCTCGGTCAGGTTCTGCCGGCGTTCGCCGGTGGCTCTTTCCAGTTTCAGCACGCTAATCGTCCGCCTCAGTCTTCAAGAACCAGCAACAGGTCGCCGGCGTTGACCGGCCGTCCCGGTTCACAGTGAATGGCCAGCACCTTGGCGCTGCGGTCGGCGTAGACCGAGAATTCCATCTTCATCGCCTCGACGATCAGCAGCGGCTGATCCGGTTCGACCTGCTGGCCAGGCTCGACCAGCAGTTTCCAGATGTTGCCGCTGATGTCGGCGGTGACGGCGTGGCCGTCGACCTCGATCGGGCCGTCCTGAGTGCGGACCTGCAGGGCCGCGTCAACCTGGGCCTGCTCATCGGCTTGCCACAAGGCCACCTCTTCGCTGAAGGCGGCCTGCTGACGCTGCTTGAAAGCGGTGATGCTGGCGGCGTTGGCAGCAATAAACTGCTCGTGTTCGGCCAGATCGAAATAGCTGTCTTCGATGTGGAGGTTCAGCCGGCCTTCACGGAATGCCTCGCGCTGCTCGGTCAGTTCATCTTCGCTGACCGGGTAGTAGCGCACCTGGTCGAAGAACTTCAGCAACCAGGGCTCGCCGTTGACAAACACCGGGCTCTTGAGGAACTTGTTCCAGATCGGCAGGGTGCGGCCGACCAACTGGTAACCACCGGGTGAGTCCATGCCGTAGATACACATGTACACGCCACCGATGCCGACGGTGCCTTCGGCGGTGTAGGTCCGCGCCGGGTTGTACTTGGAGGTCAGCAGGCGATGGCGCGGATCGACCGGCACCGCGCAGGGCGCACCCAGATACACGTCACCGAGGCCGAGCACCATGTAACTGGCGCTGAACAGGATGTCGCGGACCTGCTCGGCGCTGTCCAGCCCGTTGATCCGGCGCATGAACTCGGTGTTGCTCGGCAGCCAGGGCGCGGTGTCGCGCACCGACTGGCGATAGCGCGCCACGGCATCGAGGGTCGCCGAGTCCTCGTAGGCCATCGGCAGGTGAATGATCCGGCTCGGCACCCGCATGGCGCTGGCGTCCGGCAGCTGGGTTTCCAGCACCAGCAGGCGGTCGACCAGGTCGTGCTGGTGAATCAGCCGGCTGTCGTAATTGATCTGCAACGAGCGCACCCCAGGCGACAGCTCGATGATGCCTTCGATCGGCTGGGCCTTGAGCGCCTCCATCAGCGCATGAACACGCAGGCGCAGGCGCAGGTCGAGTACGTTGGGGCCGTATTCGAGCAGGATGTACTTGTCGCCGGCCTGACGGTAGGCGACTTCCGGGCGGCTGCCCTGCTCGGGCAGCGCGGCGAGGATGCAGGCCGAGAGATTGTGTTCGGGGCGAACCTCGGGCAGCGGCGTTACCGCAGGCTGTTCGGCCAGCTCCTCGATGGCCCGGTCCTGGGCCAGTTCCAGGGCCAGGGCGGTATCGAAGCTCAGGCGCTTGAAACGGATACGGTCACCCGGTTTGACCTGGCCGACTTTCCACAGCTCGGCCTTGACGATGGTCGCCGGGCAAACAAAGCCGCCGAGGCTGGGGCCGTCCTTGGTCAGGATCACCGGCATGTCGCCGGTGAAGTTGATCGAGCCGACCGCATATTCAGTGTCGTGAATGTTCGAGGGGTGCAGCCCGGCTTCGCCGCCGTCGCTGCGGGTCCAGGTCGGCTTGGGGCCGTTCAGGCGGATGCCCAGGCGGTTGGAGTTGTAGTGCACTTCCCAGGCGGTGGAGAAGAACATCTCGATGGCTTCATCGGTGAAGAAGTCCGGCGCGCCATGTGGGCCGTACAGTACACCGATTTCCCATTCCTGCGGATACTCGGGGATCAGCCCGGCCGGGGCCGGTGCCGGCTCGAACAGCGGTGCCGGGGTGGTGCAGGCGGCCAGTGCCGGATTGCTGATCGGCAGCATGTCGGCGGCACGCAGAGTGCGTCCGGCATGGCCGCCGAACTGGCCGAGGGCGAAGGTCGAGCGGCTGCCCAGATAAACCGGTACATCAATGCCGTTGCGCACGGCCAGATAGCTGCGGCAGCCGGTTTCGGCCTTGCCCATGTCCAGCACCTGCCCGGCCTTGACCGTGATCGGGGTCCAGAACGGCAGCGGCTGGCCGTCCAGATGGGCGGCCGAGGCGGCGCCGGTCAGAGCGATTACGGTATCGACATGAAAGCGCAGCTTAGGCCCGATCAGGGTGAACTCCAGACCGGCAGCACTGTCGTGATTGCCGACGATGCGGTTGCCCAGGCGGAAGGCATAGTCATCCATCGGCCCGGAGGGCGGTACGCCAACGCTCCAGTAGCCGGCCCGGCCCGGATAATCCTGCACGCTGCTGTAGGTGCCCGGTTGCAGTACTTCGATCACCGGTGGCTGGTAGGCGAAGCTGGCCAGACGGTTGGTTGCCACCTCGCCTGCGGCGAAGAACTCGGCATCGATGATCTGGCGCAGATAGTCGAGGTTGCTGGCGATACCGGCGATGCGGGTGGCATTCAGCGCTTCGCGCATTTTGCCGATGGCATCGGCCCGGTCATGGCCGTGGACGATCAGCTTGGCGATCATCGGGTCGTAATAGGGCGAGACCTCGGTGCCGGTGGCGACCCAGGTGTCGATCCGGGCGTGCTCGGGGAACTGCACCTCGGTCAGTACACCGGGCGAGGGCTGGAAGTCGCGCACCGGGTCTTCGGCGTACAGGCGCACTTCGATAGCGGCCCCCTTGGGCTCGATCACCAGCTCATTGAGCGCCGGCGGCTGACCCGCCGCCGTCAGAGTCATCCACTCGACCAGATCGACGCCGGTGCAGGCTTCGGTGATCGGGTGTTCGACCTGCAGACGGGTGTTCACTTCGAGAAAATAGAAGGCGTCGCGGGCGGCGTCATAGATGTATTCGACGGTACCGGCGCTGCGGTAGTTGACGGCCTTGCCCAGACTGACCGAGGCCTCCAGCAGTCTTTCGCGGGTGGCGGCGGGCAGGTGCGGGGCCGGGGTTTCCTCGACCACCTTCTGGTTGCGCCGCTGCAGTGAGCAGTCGCGCTCGCCCAGAGCAATCACGTTGCCCAGGCCATCACCGAAGATCTGGACTTCGACGTGGCGGGCGTTGTCGACAAAGCGCTCAAGAAACACACCGCTGTCGCTGAAAAAGTTCTGGCCCAGGCGCTTGACGCTCTCGAAGGCATCAATCAGAGCGGCTTCATCATCACAGCGGGTCAGGCCAATGCCACCACCGCCAGCGGTGCTTTTGAGCATGACCGGATAACCCAGTTCGCTGGCAGCGCTGCAGGCCTGTTCAACCGAGTCGAGCAGACCGGTACCCGGCGTCAGCGGCACACCGGCCTGTTCGGCGATTTCACGTGAGGTGTGCTTGAGGCCGAACTGGCGGATCTGCTCGGCAGTCGGACCGCAGAAGGCGATGCCGGCTGCTTCGCATTGTTCGGAAAAGCCGGCGTTCTCGGACAGAAAACCATAACCGGGGATGATCGCCTGGGCACCACACTCAAGGGCCGCAGCGAGAATGCGTTCGGCTTGCAAATAGCTGTCGGCAGCGCTGTGGCCACCCAGGGCGATGGCTTCGTCGCAGGCGCTGACGTGGGCGCTATTGCGGTCGGCCTCGGAGTAAATGGCAACTGAGGTGATGCCCATGGCTTTGAGAGTGCGGGCGATGCGGACGGCAATCTCCCCACGGTTGGCGATCAATACTTTGCTGAGCATGGCGTGATCCATCAGGCGGCTATTGGCTGGAGGAAAAGGTCGGGCAGGCCGCATGGAGGGCGAACGCCGGTATGGGGTGTCGCGCCGTCCCTGGGATCGGGGGCAAACTCCTGGTGGTCGATCGAGTCATGCCGTTGTCCTGCTGTTGTGGAATACCGACTTGTATGCAAGCTGGTATTCAGCAGGGAGCGTGCCAGTTTTCGATAAATGGTCAGGAAATACGCTTGCGCCCTTTGGAATCAGGGGGTTGGCTTTTGTTAGTGGGAGATTTCAGGACTGCGCTGAGGGGTGTTATGCACATGGATGTGCACCGTGCGGGGGCGTTGGGGCTCAATGTGGTGCACTGGTATGTGCCCTTGGTCGGGCTTCTCCTGGATTGCTTCAGACCTTTGGTCTTCGCAATGACGTATCGGCGTTGACTCGGTACAAGGTGTTCCAACCGCAGGTCATCGCGAGGGCCAACGGCCCGTGGCGATCCAGATCTGGCAAGGAAAAAAAAGCCGACCGCAAAGCCCGGTCGGCACAAACGCCAGGTTGGCGCAAGGAGCACTCAGAAGCGGAAGGTCACCCCGCCGACCACGGTGCGCGGGGCGCCGGGGCGGATGCCTTCCTGAATGTCGGCGATATACAGCTTGTCGCTCAGGTTGCGGCCTTGCAGCCACAGGGTGGTGTCCAGCCTGGTCGGCAGCTGGTAGCTGGCCCTGGCCGACCACAGAGTTCGGCCTGGGACCCGACCGGCGTCGTCCTCGCTGCCGGTTACATCCAGCGCCCGGGTATTCTCGATGTCGGTGTAGAAGGCACCGAAGTGGCTGGTGGTGACACTCAGCTGCCAGCCGGCAGCATGCTCGACCCCCAGGGTCAGGCTGCCGACCCGGGTCGGTACTTCCGGTACCTGGTTGCCCTTGAGCGGCCCGTTGCTGAAGCGCGCCTTGGTGAAGTTCAGAGCCAGCTCGGCGAACAGGTTGTAAGGTGAGTTGTAGAAGGCATCGGAGTCGATCCGCGCGCCCAGATCCAGACCATGGACATGCGAGTTGGCGGCGTTGATGAACAGCGCATCACCGAAGCTGTCGACGCTGTCACGGATCAGAGTGTCCTTGATCCGGTTATAGAAGAAGGCTGCGTCCAGGCTAACCCCGCGCAGGGCGTGGCTGCGTACACCGATCTGGCTATTGATGCCGGTTTCCGGCGTCAGTGGGAAGTCATCGGTCCGGGCTGAGGCCGGGGCGTAGCCACGATGGATGCCGGCGTAGATCTCGGTGGCGTTAAAGCCACTGTACAGCAGGCTGATGCCCGGCAGCCAAAGACTGTTGCTGTCCTTGTCACGACTGCCTTCGTCTGAGCTGCCGGGGCGGAAGTTGGTCTTCTTGTACTGGTTGTAGGTCTCGTAGCGCAGGCCTGGGGTAATGGCCCAGTCACCCCAGCTCAGGGTGTTCTGGATAAAACCGGATACCGCCTCGGCATCGTAGCTAACCAGCCGGCCATCGCGGGTGTAACCATCCACGCCGGCACGGGCATAGACATTGCCGCGGTTGCTTTCCTTTAGATATTCACCGGGGCGGCCGACTGGGCGGCGGTCGGCGAAGCGGTGCTTCTCATAGCGCAGCCCGGCCTGCAGCCGATGCTCCAGGCCCAGGGCATGGAGATTGCCGATATCGATGCGGCTGTCGGCACCGAGCGTGTGGTAACGGCGGTCACGGCCTTCCATGACGCCACCCTCACGCGGCGACGTGCCACGAGTCTGGAACCGGGGACGATCCAGCTCAGTGGCGAACACCTTGCTCGACAGCCGCACGTCATTGCTGAGCTGGAAGTTGTGGGTCAGATCCAGTTTGTAGTAGTCCACCGAGATGTTGTTGAACTCTCTGGCTTCATCAAGCTGGCGCTTGCTGCGCGGCTTGTTGCGGTACTCGGCCAGAGACAGATTGCTCTCGTCATAGCCCTGGCTGCGTTCACGGAAGTAGGTGGCCGAGGTCGCCAGTTGGTGGCGTTCGTTGATCTGCCATTGCAACGCAGCGTAGAAATCGTCGAATTCGTGCTCCTCGACATCAAAGGTGCCGTCAGCCTCTTGGCTGGTGTAGGCGAAGACCATGCCTACCGGACCTTCGGTGCGCCGATGCATGAGGTGAACCTGACGGGTGTCCTGGTTGCCAGCGCCCAGTTCGACCTTGGTCTGCGGGGTAGCCGTTGGTTTGAGATTGCGGAAGTTGATGATGCCATGGTTGTTCAGCGGCCCATGGACAATCTGGCCGGCCCCCTTGAGGACCTCAATCTGCTCCAGGCGCTGCATCGGCGGGGTGTAATGGGCGCCAGAGTCCAGATAGGCGCTGTTGTTGATTGGCGTACCGTCTTCAAGCAACAGCACCTTACGCGAACGCCGCGGTGGCGCGCCGCGGATGCCGATACCCGAGCGCAGTCCGAGCACATCATCGTCAATGGTCCTTACCCCAGGCACGAAGTCGAAGGCGTCATGCAGGCTGTAGGGCTTGTAGATATCCAGAGTTTCACGGCTTAGCAGATTGGCAGCCCCGGGCATGCCCTGGATCTCGCTGGGAACCAGGCTGCGCACGTCCATCGACGGCAGTTGCAGGGGCTGTTCGCTGGTCTGTGCCAGGGCCAGGCCGGGCAAACAGAGCAGGGCGGTGAGCTTTACCGCCCGAGCGATCGGAGTCAGAGCAGGCATCGTGTGTTCCTTATTATGGATGTCAGATTAGTCACGTCTGCATGCTGACATCCCGGCTGGCCAGGGAATATTGCCCGGGTGTTGGGCTGGCGGGCTGCTTTGGTCGCTCTACCTGTGGCGATTGGACTGGGAAAATTTCCCGCTGGCCAGTCAGTGCGATACCCGTCTGCGCAGCTATTTGACCGGCAGCTCTTGACCCCGTGGTCACTTGGTTTTATGGTTCGCCCCGAACGTTGAGGCTGGCACGATCCATACGGCTCAAGTACTGACGACGAGACAGCAAGACCGGGGTTTTCCGGACTTATTGCTTTCGGCGCACGCCTTGGGAAGTAGGCGAACCAAAGTGGGGATACTGATCAGACGTTCGCACCCCCGGGTTGTGTGTTGGCTTATGCGTTCAGAGCGCTTCCGTCGGAGAGCGTCTCCTTTCTGGTTCGTCCGGAGGGAGTGCGCTTGTCTGCCCTGCATCTGATCAGTTCATGTCCTCACGCGGCCCGATCCGAACTTTGCAACTTTGGAGCCGACGCCATGTCCATCAAGCTGGAAGACTATTTCGACCGCGACACTTTTGGTCGCATCAAGGCCTGTGCTGATCAGCACGAAACCCCGTTCCTGGTGGTTGACCTCAAGACCATCGACCGCGCTTACGACGAACTGGTCGATGGGTTTCCATTCGCCAAGGTTTACTATGCGGTCAAGGCCAATCCGGCCAATGAAGTGCTGAGCCTGCTGAAAAGCAAAGGTTCGAACTTCGACATCGCCTCTATTTATGAATTGGAGAAGGTCCTGGCTCTGGGCGTCAAGCCCGAGCAGATCAGCTTCGGCAACACCATCAAGAAGTCCAAGCACATCCGCGCCTTCTATGAGAAAGGTGTGCGCCTGTTCGCCACCGACTCGGAAGCCGACCTGCGCAACATCGCCAAGGCCGCTCCGGGCTCCAAGGTTTATGTACGCATTCTGACCGAAGGCTCGACCACTGCCGACTGGCCGCTGTCGCGCAAGTTCGGTTGCCAGACCGACATGGCCATGGATCTGCTGGTGCTGGCCAAGGAACTGGGCCTGGACCCCTACGGCATCTCCTTCCACGTCGGCTCTCAGCAGCGCGATATCGGTGCCTGGGACGCGGCGATTGCCAAGGTCAAGGTGATCTTCGAGCGCCTGAAAGAGGAAGACGGCATCACCCTGAAGATGATCAACATGGGTGGTGGCTTCCCGGCCAACTACATCACCAAGACCAACACTCTGCAGACCTACGCTGAGGAAATCACCCGCTTCCTGCACGAGGACTTTGGTGACGAGCTGCCGGAAATCATCCTCGAACCGGGCCGCTCGCTGATCGCCAACGCCGGCATCCTGGTCAGCGAGGTGGTGCTGGTCTCGCGCAAGTCGCACACCGCGCTGGAGCGTTGGGTGTACACCGACGTGGGCAAGTTCAGCGGCCTGATCGAAACCATGGACGAGTCGATCAAGTTCCCGATCTGGACCGACAAGAAGGGCGAGCTGGAAGAGGCGGTGATCGCCGGTCCGACCTGCGACAGCGCCGACATCATGTACGAGCACTACAAGTACGGTCTGCCGCTGAACCTGGCGATCGGCGACCGCCTGTACTGGCTGTCTACCGGCGCCTACACCACCAGCTACAGTGCGATCGAATTCAACGGTTTCCCGCCGTTGGAGGCTTTCTATATCTAACGCGTTCGGCGCTGCGCTGTAGTACAAAAAGCCCGCTCCTGTTGCACAAGGAGCGGGCTTTCATCTATTGGCAGTCAGCGTTTGATGCCGCAGGTGGCGGGAAGCGCTGGCTTAGCTCGTACATGGATGGCCACGTCGCTACGCTTCTCGCCATGACGCCAGGTAAGACGGGTCAGGCGAACTTCTGAATATTCGCCATCAGCTCACGCAGCGCTTCGATATTGTCCTTCGGATGCACCGCGCCTTCGAAGCTGCACAGCTGTTCGAAGTTGGCGGCGACGTCTTCCGGGCTGAAGCCTTCGTCGGGGTTGAAGCCGATGCCCAGTGAGCGCTCCCAGCGTACTTTACCCATCCAGCCACCGCCGACTTCGAACAGGCTGCCGGTTTCCTGGCATTGCTCGGAGCACAGGTAGGCGACCAGCGGGCTGACCAGTTCGGGCTTGAGCTTGTCGAAAGCACCGGGCGGGAACAGGCCTTCGGTCATGCGGGTGCCGCCAGTGGGGGCGATCGCGTTGACGAAGATGTTGTTCTTGCGGCCTTCGATGGCCAGGGTCCGGGTGAAGCCGTACAGGCCCAGCTTGGCCATGCCGTAGTTGGCCTGGCCGAAGTTGCCGTAGATGCCTGAGGTGGAGGAGGTGAAGATCACACGGCCGAAGTTGTTATTCTTCATGTGCTCCCAGGCGGCTTTAGTCGTCTTGTAGGCACCTTCGACGTGAACCTTGTAGACCAGATCCCAGTCGGCGTCGGTCATCTTGGCGAAGCTCTTGTCGCGCAGGATACCGGCGTTGTTGACCACTACATCGACGCGGCCGAAGTTATCCATGGCGCACTGCACGATTTTGTCGCCGTCTACTACGCTGTCGGGGTTGGCGATGGCGGTGCCGCCGGCGGCCTTGATTTCTTCTACGACTTTCAGTGCGGCTTCGCTGTTGGCGCCTTCGCCGGTGGCGCTGCCACCCAGGTCGTTGACGATGACCTTGGCACCGTGCTTGGCGAACAGCAGGGCGTGGGCACGGCCGATGCCGCCGCCGGCGCCGGTAACGATGACGACCTTGTCGTCAAAACGGATATCGCTCATGGAAACTCTCCTTAGACCGGGCAGAGTGAAAGTGAAAAAAGACGTCCAGTGTCGAACAGGTGTTTGAATATGGCAAGGGTAAGGGTCGTGGTGAATGGTGCAGCATAAGTCAGCAGCGGGCCGCTACGGGTAGGCACAGGATTGGAGAGTGCCGTGCCAGGGCTTTCACGGGTAGGCAAAAGCGGTAATACTCGCTGCGTTTGAACCTTATGCTGACAGGATACCCCTATGCCCGGGAAGGCTTTGCTTGTACTGCTGACGTTGACTGCCGCCGCGCTTGGCGGCTGTACGCCACGCTTGGTGACTGTTCACGATGGCCTTGAGGCGATTTTTGTTGATGCACAGTCGCAGACGCCGATCGCTGGTGTACAGGTTTATGCTTTGATGCCCGGCAAGCCTGGGCCGCAGGTGCTGGGGCGCAGTAATGAGTCTGGTCAGGTCAGCATCAGACCCCGGCGGCGGTTGGAGGTGGTCGTGCCGCTTGGCGAGCGCATGACGATGTTGTCGCTATGGGCCTGCAAGTCGGGTCATGAGCGGCTTGAAGTTGCCGGCCGGATGGGCTGGAATGCCGATTATCGGGCTGTCACGCATCGACCGGATGCGCCGATACCTCTGGCATCGATTGAACAGGGTGAGCAGGGCTGCCCATAGATGTGTATAGGAGTACGCAGCAGTGAACGTTGGAATCTATATCTATGACCACGCCGAGGTGCTGGATTTTTCTGGCCCGTTCGAGGTGTTCTCAACCGCCAGCCGGTTGTCTGAGCCCAAGGGTTTGTTCAAGGTGTTTTTGCTGGCCGAAACGCTGCAGCCGGTCAATGCTCGCGGCGGTTTCAGCGTCAATCCGCAGTATGCGCTGAGTGATCACCCTGCGCTGGATGTGCTGATCGTGGCGGGGGGCGTTCATAGCGCTGAACTGCACAAGCCGGGGGTGATTGCCTGGGTTGCCGAGCAGGCCAGGTCGGTGCCGCTGGTGGCCTCGGTGTGTACCGGTGCCTTTATTCTGGCTCAGGCCGGAGTGCTGGACGGGCTGGAGGTCACGACGCACTGGGAAGACATTGCTGATCTTAGGCATGACTATCCGGCATTGACGGTGTGTGAGGGGCGGCGCTGGGTCGATACCGGCAAGCTGGTGACGTCGGGCGGCATTTCTGCCGGCATCGATATGAGCCTGCATCTGGTTTCCAGGTTGGGTGGCATGGCTCTGGCCCAGATGACCGCGCGGCAGATGGAATTCGATTGGTCCAACGGCTGATAATCAGCGCAATCAAAGCACGTAGCGGGAGTTTCACGTCATGCAGCCATTTGCGCGTCATACCTGCCCGCTGTGCGGCCAGCCCAACGGCTGCGCTCCGGCTGCGGCAGGCAGTTTTGAGGTGGATTGCTGGTGTCGGCAGGTGAGTGTAAGCCCGCAGGCGCTGGCCCAGGTGCCGGAGGCGCTCAAGGGCAAGGCGTGCTTGTGCCGGGCTTGTGCTGTTGCCGATGTATCGGCGGAGCAGGGCAGTGAGCCTGCTGAATGAGTTTGAGAGCGGGCCTGCGAGCCGCTCCTACCGGGGTAGCACATAGAGTTTGGTAGGAGCGGCTCGCAGCCGCGAAACGACCAACCGGTGATTACACCAACTCGATCGCCACGGCAGTAGCTTCACCACCACCGATGCACAGCGAGGCGATGCCACGCTTGCCGCCGGTTTTCTGCAGGGCGTTGATCAAGGTGACAATGATCCGCGAGCCGGTGGAGCCGACCGGGTGACCCTGGGCGCAGGCACCACCGTAGATGTTGACCTTGCTGTGATCCAGGCCGTGTTCACGCATGGCCAGCATGGTGACCATGGCAAAGGCTTCGTTGATTTCGAACAGGTCAACGTCGTCCTTGCTCCAGCCGGTCTTGTTGAACAGGTTGGTCATGGCGCCGACCGGGGCCAGGGTGAACTCGCTCGGGTCCTGGCTCTGGGTGGCGTGGCCAACGATCCGGGCCAGTGGCTTGAGGCCACGACGCTGAGCTTCGGCGGCGGTCATCAGGACCAGGGCGCTGGCGCCATCGGAAATCGAACTGGCGTTGGCGGCGGTGATGGTGCCGTCCTTCTTAAAGGCCGGGCGCAGACCGGGGATCTTGTCGATGTTGGCGTTGTGCGGCTGCTCATCGTCCTTGACCACAACCTCACCCTTGCGGGTGGTAACGGTGACCGGAACGATTTCGCTGGCCAGGCTGCCGTTGTCGATTGCAGCTTGGGCGCGCTTGAGTGATTCGATGGCGTAGGCGTCCATCTCTTCACGGCTGATGCCATACTTGTCGGCAGTATCCTGGGCGAAGGAACCCATCAGGCGACCGGTGCGGGCATCTTCCAAACCGTCGAAGAACATGTGGTCCTTGATTTCGCCGTGACCCATGCGCAGGCCGGTGCGGGCCTTTTCCATGATGTAGGGGGCGTTGGTCATGCTCTCCATGCCACCGGCGACCATGACCTGGTTGCTGCCGGCCTTGAGTGCGTCGTGGGCCTGCATTACCGCTTTCATGCCGGAGCCACACAGTTTGTTGATGGTGGTGCAGCCAGTGGCGGCGGGCAGCCCGGCGTTGAGGCTGGCCTGGCGGGCCGGACCCTGTTTGAGACCAGCGGGCAGTACGCAGCCCATGATTACTTCCTGCACATCGGCAGCGTCAATGCCGGCGCGGGCTACGGCTTCGCGAATGGCGATGGCGCCCAGGTCCACGGCGCTGAGGCTCGACAGGCTACCCTGAAAGCCGCCCATCGGGGTGCGGGCGCCGCTGACGATGACGATATCGGTGTCTGACATGTTGTGTTCCTACCTATATGACTGGTTACTTATTTTTGGTCATCAATCGACTTGATGCGGTCATTATACGCTCAAACCGGTTCGTGATACCCGTTATGATCCGGTTCATACTTTGGAGTGATAGGTGGCGCTCAACGGGACTGTCTATAGTGCCCCCATCGGCCAAAGTTGCCGAGCCAAGATTCAAAACTAAGACCCCACAAGCCCAATAACAGGAAGGTCACACCACATGCTCAAGACCCGTGTCATCCCGCCGACCGAAGGCGCTCATTCTACCCCGTTGCTGATCAAGAACCTGCTGCTGTCCGGCCGCCGTTATGAGCGTAGCCAGGAAATCATCTACCGTGATATCAGCCGCTACGATTATGCCACCTTCAATGAGCGTATCTGCCGTCTGGCCAATGTTCTGACTGCTGCCGGCGTCAAGCCGGGCGATACCGTTGCGGTGATGGATTGGGACAGCCATCGCTATCTGGAATGCATGTTTGCCGTGCCGATGATTGGCGCGGTGCTGCACACCATCAATATCCGCCTGTCGCCGGAACAGATCCTCTACACCATGAACCATGCCGATGACATCTTCGTGCTGGTCAATGCCGAGTTCGTGCCGCTGTACAAGGCGGTCGAGGATCACCTGACCACGGTCGAGAAAACTATTTTGCTGACCGATGGCGACGAGAAAACCGCCGATCTGCCAAATCTGGTTGGTGAGTATGAAACGCTGCTGGCCGCCGCCGCGCCGACCTACGACTTCCCTGACTTCGACGAGAATTCGGTCGCCACGACCTTCTACACCACCGGTACCACCGGCAACCCCAAGGGCGTGTATTTCACTCATCGGCAACTGGTACTGCACACCCTGACCCAGGCCGGCATGATGGGCGGTCTGGACAGCATGCGCCTGTTCGGCAACCGCGACGTCTACATGCCGATCACGCCGATGTTTCACGTGCATGCCTGGGGTATTCCCTACACCGCGACCTTGCTGGGGGTCAAACAGGTGTATCCGGGTCGTTATGAGCCGGAAATGCTGTGCAAGCTGATCAAGCAGGAAAAGGTGACCTTCTCCCACTGCGTGCCAACTATCCTTGGCATGCTGCTCAATGCTGACGGCGCCAAGGATTACGATTTTGGCGGAATGAAAGTGATCATCGGCGGCAGTGCGCTGAACCGCGGTCTGTATGAGGCGGCCAAGGCTCGAGGCATGAAATTGTCCGCCGCCTACGGCATGTCCGAGACCTGTCCGCTGATTTCCAGTGGTTACATCAACCTGGAACTGGAAGCCGGCAGTGAAGACGAGCGCGCGGCCTACAAGATCAAGGCAGGTGTGCCGGTGCCGTTAGTCGAGGCGCGGATCATGGACAGTGACGGCAACTTCCTGCCCAGTGACGGCAAGTCGCAGGGTGAACTGGTGTTGCGTGCGCCCTGGCTGACTCAGGGTTACTACCGCGAGCCGGAGAAGAGTGCTGAGCTGTGGGCCCACGGCTGGATGCATACCGGTGACGTGGCGACCATCGATGAGATGGGCTTCATTGAAATTCGCGACCGCATTAAGGATGTGATCAAGACCGGCGGCGAGTGGATTTCCTCGCTTGAGCTGGAAGACCTGATCAGCCTCAGTCCGGCGGTCAAGGAAGTGGCAGTAGTCGGGGTACCTGATCCGCAGTGGGACGAGCGTCCGTTTGCGCTGATCGTGCCGCGTGAAGGGCAGGCGATGGATGCCAAGGTTCTGCGCGACCATCTCAAGCCATTCGTGGATGAGGGGCGGATCAACAAGTGGGCGATCCCGACGCAGATCGCAACTGTTACCGAAATACCCAAAACCAGCGTCGGCAAGCTCGACAAGAAGCGCATTCGCGTCGAGATCGCTGAGTGGCAAGAGGCTGGAGCCCCGTTCCTGTCTACCTTGTAAGCTTTTTATCGTGGTAACGTGCGGGGGTAACACTCTGTGCCCTCGCACGTTTTTAGCAACTCTGAAATTGATCTTCGGGGCTGTCAAAGTAGTGGCGGTCATGCCGCTTCACCCGATGGTCAGGCTCTCTTGCCGGTTCCCTGATTATCCTGCAAATCATACTTTGGGTGGATCACCCGACCAAAGTGCTTGGCTATAGTGCACCGCAGCGTTGTATAGCTGTTTTCAGCGATACAGCCTCATTTATCAATCCACCCAGGCACGCTATGACGCGCCCCCGAGCCCTGAGCTCTGGATGGTTACTCCATGCCGCGGCATAGCAAGCAAGGCAGAATCATATGAAGCAAAGCACCCTGATCTTTTCCTCCATCCTGGCCTCGGCCCTGGCTATCCAGGCCGCGCACGCTCGGGATGTTTCTGCATTGGGCAGTACCCTGACCCCGGTTGGCGCCGAGATGGCCGGTAATGCTGCGGGCACTATTCCTGCCTGGACTGGTGGTTTGCCGGTCGATGCCGGCTCAGTTGACAGCAAGGGTTTTCTTTCAGACCCCTTTGCCGATGACAAGCCGCTGTTTGTGATTACTGCGCAGAACTATGAGCAGTACCAGGACAATCTGGCTCCTGGCCAGATCGCCATGTTCAAGCGTTACCCCGATACCTATCGCATGCCGGTTTACCCGACCCGCCGTAGCGCGGCCATGCCCGAAGCTATCTATGAGGCCACTCGTCGCAATGCTGCCAATACTCAGCTGGTGCAGGGTGGCAACGGCCTGGCCAACTTCGAGAAGGCCAACCCGTTCCCGATGCCGCAAAGTGGTGTGGAAGTGGCGTGGAACCACATTACCCGTTACCGTGGTGGCACCGTGCGCCGGGTGGTCGGCCAGGTAACTCCGCAGACCAACGGTTCCTTCACGCTGGTTCGTTTCAATGAAGAGTTCGTGTTCCCCTATGGATTGCCTGACTATGATCCGGCCAGTCAGGGCAACATCCTGTTCTACTTCAAGCAGCAGGTAACCGAGCCGGCGCGTCTGGCCGGGAACGTACTGCTGGTGCATGAGACCATTGATCAGGTCAAAGAACCGCGCATGGCCTGGGTTTACAATGCTGGTCAGCGCCGGGTGCGGCGCGCGCCGCAGGTCTCCTATGACGGTCCAGGTACCGCCTCTGACGGTCTGCGTACCTCCGACAATCTGGATATGTACAACGGCGCACCTGACCGTTACAACTGGGAGCTGGTCGGCAAGAAAGAGCTGTATATCGCCTACAACAGCTATGGTCTGAACTCTACCGACCTGCGTTACAGCGACATCATTCAGCCGGGCCATATCAATCAGGACCTGACACGTTATGAGCTGCACCGGGTTTGGGAAGTAGTCGCCACGGTCAAGGACGGCGAGCGTCATATCTACGCCAAGCGCCACTTCTTTGTCGATGAGGATAGCTGGCAGGCTGCGCATATTGACCATTACGACGCGCGTGGCTCGCTGTGGCGTGTAGCTGAGGCGCATGCGCTGCAGTACTACAACAATCAGGTGCCGTGGTATGCCATGGAAACCCTGTATGACCTGGTTGCCGGTCGTTACCTGGTGATGGGTATGAATAATGAAGAGCGCACCGACTATGAGTTCAACTACGGTGCCAATCCCAGTGACTTCACTCCGGCGGCACTGCGTCAATCTGGCGTACGTTAGTTTGAACAACTGAGTCACCCTGAGCAGGCGGCCCCCGGGCCGCCTGTTTTGTTACAAATCGACAAGACGCTTTGCCCGCCAATCGATAAACTTGGCGCATGACTCTGTCGATCCCCCTCAACCCCGGCAAGATCTTCCGCCCGCCGCTGCCGGTGGATCATTTGCCGCGCCCTGAGTTGATCGGTCTGTTGAACAAGGCCCGCCAGCGCCGGCTGATTCTGGTCTGTGCACCGGCAGGGTTTGGCAAAAGCACCCTGGCGATCGAATACTGCCAACAGTTGGACGCGCCCTGGCGTTCTGCCTGGGTTTCACTGGATGGTCGTGACGGTCAGCCAGCGCAGTTCCTGCGGACCCTGGTCGATGCCCTGGCTACCCTTTATCCGGGGCTGGGCGAGGCCGAGCTGGCGTTGTTGCAGCAACACCACAGTCAGCAGCCGTTGGACGTTGAGCAGCGGGCGGTGTCGATCCTCTCCGAGTTGCGCGCCCGGCATGCCGAAGACCAGCCCCTGGTGCTGGTGCTGGACGACTACCATCTGGTCCAGAGTCCGCCCTGTGATCGTTTGTGCGCACTGTTGCTGGAACACCTGCCGGGCAATATTCAACTGTTCATCACCAGCCGCCAGAAGCCTGACTGGCACCTGGCCCGGCTGCGCCTGAGTCATCAGTTACTGGAACTGGGCGAAGAGCATTTGCGCCTGAGCAACGACGAAGCTCGGCTGTTTCTCGAGCAGGCTGGGCTGGACCTGGCCGACCCCGAGTGGACGCGCCAGGCGTTGCAGCGCAACGAAGGCTGGATCGCCGGTCTGCGGTTGCTCAGTGTTGCGGCCGAACAACAGTCCAGGCCGCTGGCCTTGCCGTTGTCCGGGCCGTTGGTGGACGAGTACCTGCTTGAAGAGGTGATTCTGCGCCAGCCCGAACCGGTGCGGGTATTTCTGCACGAAATTGCCTGGCTCGACCGTTTCTGTGTCGAGCTCTGCGACAGCGTGCGCGATGCCTCCGACAGCCTGGACATCATTACCCACCTGTTGCGGCACCATGTGTTTCTGGTACCGCTGGACAATGACGGCACCTGGTACCGCTTTCACCATCTGTTTTCCGACGTGCTGCGTGAGCGGGTTGCCCGTGACGATCCGCGCCTGCGTCTGCGCACTCATCTGCGAGCCTGCCACTGGTTTGGTCATCAGGGTCGGATCAGTGATGCGGTCGAGCATGCGCTGGCAGCCGAGCGACCGGAAGAGGCAGCCAGCCTGGTCCAGAACCTGTCGCTTGACCAATTGCTGGCCGAGCAGCATGTCGGCACCCTGTTGCGCTGGAAGGCTGAGTTGCCCAGCGTATTGCAGGGCAGCAGCGCGCGGCTGGTGCTGGTGCATGGCTGGACGCTGGCGCTGGCCTGTCAGCTTGAAGATGCCGAGGCCATGCTGGCCAGGCTCAGCCGCTTCCTGCCGCAGGCCAATGCCGACAGGCAGCGCCGGGTGCTGGGTCAGGCTCTGGTGCTCAAGGGGTTTCTGGCCCGGGCGGCGGGTCGTCTGGATGAGGCCGACCATCTCAGCCATCAGGCCCTGGCTTGTCTGGATGAGCGTGACCCCGGGAGCCGATTGATGGCGATGCTGACTCTGGCTGATGTCGAGCTGTGCCGTGGCCACCATGAGGCTGCCCGACACTGGGCTCGCAGCGCTCTGGAACTGGCGCAACGTGCCGGCAACCCGCTGCTTGAGGCTCAGGTGGTGTTCATGCGCGCCCGTTTGTTGCAGGCCCGAGGGCAGGTTGGCCGGGCCCTGCAACTGCTGGAGCGGCATAGCCAGGAACTGGAGCGGATGGATTATCCCGAGGGGTTGGCAGTCCGGGCTCGCCTGCGGCTTTACCGTGGTTATCTGCTGGGGCAGCAGGGCGACATGGGCATGGCCCTGCGCCTGCTCGATAGCGGCATTGAAGAGGGACGCCGCTGCCGGGATGTCTATGTGCTGATGGGCTACTGCGTGATGGGCAGTTTGTTGACCCAGCAACGTGAGGTGGCCCGTGCCTTCGATGTGCTGACCGAGGCCGAACGGCTCATGCATCTGTGGGACGTTCCGCCAATCTACTATCTGGGCTGGATCACGGCGATCAAGAGCGAGCTGTGGATGCACTCCGAGCGGCTTGATCTGGCTGCGCACTGGCTACCGCGTCTGCGTCAGACCTATTGTCTGGAGTCGCCAGCCGCGCCACCGCCATTCTTCCATGCGCTGGCTTCGCTGATTGAGCAGATTCATGCCGGACTGCTCTGGTATCGGGGCGAACAGGTCGCGGCCGAAAGCCTGATGCGCCGGCTGCTTTCGCAGCTCCAGCACAATGGGGAAAAGCTGCGGGCCTTGTCGGTTCAGTTGCATCTGCTGCGCATGCTGTTTCGTACCCAGCGCCAGGCTGAGGCTGAGCAGTTGCTGTTCAGTGCGCTGGTGCAGGCTGCCGATGATCATCTGGCCGGCCCGTTCATGCGTCTGGTCGATCAGGCACCAGCCGGGCTGGCCGAGGCTCTGCGCCGTGCACCGGCTTCAGCCTTGCGTGACCAGTTGCTGGAGCGTTTGCCTGGGGTCAGCGGCCCGGATGGTCGACGTATCAATGCGGCCCTGCGCGAACCGCTCAGCAGCCGTGAGCTGGATGTGCTGCGCTGCATCGCTCAGGGCTATTCAAACCAGCAGATCAGCGAAGCACTGTTCATCTCTTTGCACACGGTCAAGAGCCACGCCCGGCGGATCAACCACAAGCTGGGTGTCTCGCGGCGGACCCAGGCGGTGGCTCAGGCCAAGGTGCTAGGGCTGTTGGGGTGATCGGCATTGCACTTTGCCGCTCTTGCGCTTGAGAGCGCGGCGGCGTATAAGGAGGCGCTCATTATCTTGAACACGCTGTCTGCCTCAGCGTAGGCGCCGCAGTCCTGCGGCGCATGGATGCCCGTTTTTGCGCCTAGCTGGCGCGCCCACAGGATGAGCCCTATGAGTGTTACCCCGACAATCGACGCAACCACCTGGAAACGCGCGGGCAAGCGCGAGTGGTGGGGGTTGGCGGTCCTGGTATTGCCGACCCTGCTGCTGGCGCTGGACATGACTGTCCTGCATCTGGCTGCGCCGCACCTGAGCGCCGATCTCAAGCCGACCAGTTCGCAACTGTTGTGGATTCTCGACATCTACGGCTTCATGATCGCCGGTTTCCTGATCACCATGGGGACCCTGGGGGATCGTATCGGTCGGCGACGGTTGCTGCTGGTCGGCGCCTTTGCCTTTGGCGTTGCCTCGGTAATGGCGGCGTTCGCCAACTCGGCCAATATGCTGATTCTGACCCGCGCGCTACTCGGCATCGCCGGTGCGACCCTGATGCCTTCGACCCTGTCGCTGATCCGCAACATGTTCCAGGTCGATAGCCAGCGCACCCTGGCTATCACCATCTGGATGACCGGCTTCATCGTTGGCAGCGCCATTGGGCCGCTGGTAGGTGGGCTGATGCTGGAGTTCTTCTGGTGGGGGGCAGTGTTCCTGCTTGGTGTGCCTGTCATGCTTCTCCTTCTTATTGCTGGGCCATTGCTGTTGCCTGAGTTTCGCGATGAGCAGGCCGGGCGGCTGGATCTGGTCAGTGCGCTGTTGTGCGTGGCGACGTTTCTGCTGGTGATCTATGGCATCAAGAGCAGCGCTCGCGACGGCCTGAGTCTGCTGGCACTGCTGGTCAGCCTGAGCGGGCTTGCTGTGGGCTGGCTGTTCGTCCGGCGCCAGCGCCTGATTGCCCAGCCGATGTTCGATCTGGGGCTGTTTGCCAACCGGGCCTTCAGTGTCTCGGTGGTGGCCATGTTGCTGACCATTCTGGCGCTGTCTGGTGCCTGGCTGCTGATTTTCCAGTATTTGCAGGGTGTGGTTGGTCTGACGCCGCTGCAGGCCGGGCTGGTGATGTTGCCCTCGGCGCTGGTTCAAACCGCAGCCTCATTGCTGGTGCCGCGTATGGCGCGTTGGCTTAAACCTTCGGTACTGGTCAGTTGTGGGCTGCTGCTGGCGGTCATGGGGTTCGTCGCCCTGATGCTGGTCAGCGGGCGCGCAACGGTCGGCTTGCTGGTGCTGGGGACGGTCATCATGGGCGCCGGGGTAATGCCGATGATGATTCTTGGGACCGATCTGGTGATCAGTTCGGCACCGCCGGAGAAGGCCGGTACGGCCGCCGCTACCTCGGAAACTGCCGCCGAACTGGGTATGGCTCTGGGCATTGCGGTGATCGGCACAGTGGGTGCCAGCGTATACCGCCGGCAAATGACCGACAGCCTGCCAGCCGGGTTGAGCTCTGAGCAGTATGAGGTGGCCGTCGATACGTTGGGCGGTGCGCTGGGTGTGATCGAACAGTTGGCTCCGGAGGCCGCCAGTCAGGTTCTACTCAGTGTGCAGATGGCCTTTAGCGAAGCGCTGCACGTCAATGCGTTTATCGGTGCGCTGATCATGGCCACCACGGCTGTGCTGACTGCCGTGTGCCTGCGTCAGGTGCGGCTGGGAGCTAGCAGTCACTGAATAAAACCGGGCGCCCTGGGCGCCCGGTTGCTGCGGGTTCAACCTGCAAACTTGAGCCCCACCAGGCCGGCCAGGACCAGCAGCAAGCTGGCCAGGCGCAGCGGGTTGGCGCTATCGCCATAGATCAGAATCCCCAGCACAACGGTGCCGACGGCACCGATGCCGACCCAGATGGCATAGGCGGTACCGACCGGCAACACCTTCATGGCCTGAGCCAGTAGATAGAAGCTGGCGGCCATGGCAAGCAGGGTCAGAATACTGGGGAGCGGGCGGGTGAAACCGGCAGAGGCCTTGAGTCCAAGAGCCCAGCCGACTTCCAGCAGGCCGGCGGTGACGAGAAAGATCCAAGCCATGTTCATGAGCAAAGTCCATGTCAGGCAGGGTCGTCCCTGAAAAGCGGAATACACACCGGGTCGTCCCGGCGGTATTGTGGTGCGAGGCTGTAGCTTAGCAACCCCTCCCGGGGTGTCAAATCCGCTGCCGACTCCTCCCGGTAAGCACACTGTGCCAAAATGTTCTCTGTACTATCGACAAGGACTCCCATGGACGCCACACATACCACGCTAATCCGCGAAACTTTCCCGGTCGGCCCGTTGCAGTGCAACTGCACGATCATTGGCGATCCGCTGACCAAAAAAGCCATCGTGGTCGATCCCGGCGGGGATCATCAGTTCATTCTCAAGCGTCTGGATGAGCTGGGCCTGAAAGTGGTCAGCATCATTCATACCCATGCTCATCTGGACCACTTTCTGGCCTCCGGGGAAATGAAGAAAGCTACCGGCGCCACACTGCATCTGCATGAGGGGGACAAGTTTCTCTGGGATAACCTGGAAATGCAGTGTCGGATGTTCGGGGTGCCTTATACGCCGGTGCCGGCGCCTGACCAGTGGTTGCGTGATGACGAGGAACTGGCCTGTGGTTGCGGGGTGGCGATGCATACTCCGGGGCATACCCCCGGCTCGATGAGCTTCTGGTTCCCCCAGGCCAAGCTGCTGATTGCCGGCGACACCCTGTTTCGTCGTGGGATCGGTCGCACCGATCTGTGGGGTGGCGACTATGGGCAGATCGAAAAATCGATTCGCCAGCGTCTGTATACACTGGACGAAGAGGCCGTGGTGGTGACTGGTCATGGGCCAGATACCCGAATAGGTGACGAGATTCGCGAAAACCCCTTCATACAAGGGTGAGGCGGGAAATTTTTTCCTATTCTGTGGTCTCAGCCTCTGACCCGCTCGCCCTGGAATGCTAACCTGTGGCTCGGATATGAACGACCCTATGCAAGGAAACCAAAAATGAAAACTCAAGCTTTGTTTGCTGTTGGCCTGAGTGCCGTGCTGCTGACCGGCTGCGCTACCCAGGATGCCTACACTGGCGAACAGAAGACCAGCCGTTCTGCACTGTATGGTCTGGGCGGTGCCGCTGCCGGAGCGGTTGTCGGTGCTGCTACTTCAAGTCGCAGTGACCGGACCAAGGGCGCGCTGATCGGCGCAACCGTTGGCGGCGCAGCGGGTGCCGGTTACGGTTATTACGTTGATCAGCAGGAAGCTCGTCTGCGTCAGGAACTGACTGGCACCGGGGTGCAGGTGATCCGTAATGGCGACAACCTGCAACTGATCATGCCTGGCAACATCACCTTTGCCAGCAACAGCTCGGACATCTCCAGCAGCTTCTATCCAACCCTGAACTCGCTGGTCAAGGTGTTCAAGGAGTTCGACAAGAACGGTGTCGCTATCGTCGGTCACACCGACAGCACCGGTTCCATGGAGCTGAACATGCGTCTGTCGCAGGACCGTGCCAACAGCGTGGCTTCCTATCTGACTGGCCAGGGTGTGCCGGGCAGCCGGATCAGTAGCCGTGGCGTTGGTCCGACTCAGCCGATCGCCAGCAACGACACTACTGCCGGACGTGCTCAGAACCGTCGGGTGGAGATCAATCTGTTCCCGCTGTGATTTGATGTCGGGCGGCGGGAGCATCAGCTCCCGCCGCCTGCTAACGTGTAATTTCTACCGCTTTATCCGCGCCCTGCCAGCGGCGGATACTCACTATGCAACTGCGCCAGCAGTGCATCCTTTTCTTCCCACAGACCGTTGACCCACTGCTGGAAACGCTCGCGAAATGCCGCGTCGTTCTGGTAGTCCTGGCCGAGGAATTCGCCAGGAATCGGGCGGATCTGGCAGCGCATCACCACCTGGCGGATACGTCCGCAGAGCAGATCCCAGAAGCTGGGGCTGCCGTCTGGATAGTGGATGGTGATATCGACCAGTGAGCGCAACTTGTCGCCCATGGCGTCGAGCACGAACGCCACGCCGCCGGACTTGGGCTTGAGCAGGTGCCGGTAGGGCGATTGCTGCTCGGCATGCTTGGCCGGGGTCAGGCGGGTGCCCTCCAGGAAGTTGAAAACCGCCACTGGGGTGTTTTTGAATTTGGCGCAGGCCTTGCGGGTGGTCTCCAGGTCTTGGCCGGCCTTTTCCGGGTGTTTGGCCAGATAAGCCTTGGAATAGCGTTTCATGAACGGGAAATCCAGGGCCCACCAGCACAGACCAATGATTGGCACCCAGATCAGTTCCTGTTTGAGGAAGAACTTGAGCATTGGCATACGCCGATTGAGGGTGTGTTGCAGGGCCAGAATGTCGACCCAGCTCCGGTGGTTGCTAGTGACCAGATACCAGCCTTCGTACTTGAGTTGTTCGTGCCCCTGGATGTCCCACTGGGTCTGACCGCTCAGGCGCATCCAGGCGCTATTGCAGCATATCCAGGACTCGGCGATGCGAATCATGACCCGGGTGCACAGCACCTGCAGGGACTTGATGGGCAGCAGTTTGAGCAGGGCGCAGGGTAGCAGCAGGGAGAAGTGAATCAGGGTGTTGAGCACCAGCAGCAGGGCGGCCAGCACCCCGCGTACCGGTGCAGGTAAAAAACTCAGCATCGATGACGATCCATAGGGGTGGCCGTGAGGCCACCGTTTCAGTTGTTTTTGTCGGCCTGGATTGCCGTCAGGGCAATGGTATAGACGATATCGTCCACCAGTGCCCCACGCGACAGGTCGTTGACCGGTTTGCGCAGGCCCTGCAGCATCGGGCCGACGCTGACCACGTTGGCGCTGCGTTGCACCGCCTTGTAGGTGGTGTTGCCAGTGTTCAGGTCCGGGAACACGAATACAGTGGCCTGACCGGCCACCGGGCTGTCCGGAGCCTTTTGCCGACCGACACTGGCAATGGCGGCGGCATCATACTGGAGTGGGCCATCGATCAAAAGTCCCGGTTCGCGCTCACGGGCCAGGCGGGTGGCCTCACGAACTTTCTCCACATCGACCCCGGTACCGGAGCTGCCGGTCGAGTAGCTGATCATCGCCACCCGTGCGGGAATGCCGAAGGATTCGGCCGAACGGGCGCTCTGGATGGCGATCTCGGCCAGTTCCTCGGCATTAGGGTCGGGGTTGACCGCACAGTCACCATAGACCAGCACCTGTTCGGGCAGCAGCATGAAGAAGATCGACGACACCAGGTTATAGCCGGGCGCGGTCTTGATCAGTTGGAAGGCCGGGCGGATGGTGTTGGCGGTGGTATGGATGGCGCCGGAAACCAGGCCATCGACTTCGTCCAGAGCCAGCATCATGGTGCCCAGTACCACATTGTCTTCCAGTTGCTGCAGGGCCATGGGTGCGTTCAGGCCGCGCCCTTTGCGTAACTCGACCATGGGCTCGACGTAGCGTTCGCGCACGCTGTCCGGATCAATGATTTGCAGGCCTTCGGGCAGGGTGATGTGCTGGGCCTTGGCCACCGCTTCGACCGATTCGGGTTTGGCCAGCAGAATGCACTGGGCGATGCCGCGGCGCTGACAGATAGCCGCAGCCTGGACCGTGCGTGGCTCGTCGCCTTCGGGTAGCACGATACGCTTGGCCGCCTGCTGCGCCCGGCGCACCAGTTCATAACGGAACGCAGGAGGTGACAGGCGCAGTTCCCGCGGGCTGCCACAGCGGCGTTGCAGCCAGGCCTGGTCAATGTGCGAAGCCACGTAGTCGGTGACTTTCCCGGCCCGTTCCTGATCGTCGATCGGTATTTCCCGGTTCATCCGGTCCAGCTGGGTGGCGGTATCGAAACTGTTGCTGGCCACGCTCAGCACCGGCAGGCCGCTGCCCAGCGCTGGGCGGCAGAATTCGATCACGCCCTGATCCGGAATGATGCCGCCCGTCAGCAGCAGGCCGGCCAGCGGGGTGCCGGCCAATGAGGCCAGGCCGCTGGCAATGATGATGTCATCGCGGTCGCCGGGGGTGACGATCAGCGTGCCGGGTTTGAGCCGGTTGAGGATGTTGGGGACGGTGCGGGCACACAAGGCGATTTCCATGACCCGGCGACTATCTATGTCACCCTCATGCAGCACTCGGGCGCCGAGCAGTTCGGCAATATCCGAGGTGCGGGGTGCGTTCAGTTCGTCCTGCCAGGGAATGCAGCCGATCAGCCGGAAGTCATCGGTGTCCAGAACCTTGGACTCCTGCTTCAGGGCCAGAGCGAACTCCTTGAGAGTGCGCTTGAGTTCGCCCCGGTCGGCAGGTTCAGTGTCGCCGGGTGCCAGGTCGCGGACCTTGTTGACGATCACTCCAAGCACCTTGGGGTTACGCGGGCCGCCAAAGGTCTGGGCGTGGATCTCGATGCGGTCGGCCAGGCTGGCCATATCATCGCCGTCCGGAGCGCTGACCAGAATGATTTCAGCGTCCAGGCTGCGTGCCAGGTGGACGTTGATCCGTGCGGCATAGCTGGCCTGCCGGGTCGGCACCATGCCTTCGATCACCACCACGTCGGCGCCCTCGGCGGCCTGTCTGTAACGGCTGACGATGTCTTCCAGCACTTCGTCGAGTTCGCCGTTGGCCAGCCGGTGCTCGACTTCAGGCAGCGGTAGCGGGGTTGGTGGTTGCAGGCCCAGAGTGCGGCTGATCAGTTCGCTCGAGCGCTCGGGCCCTGCGTCACCGGGATGGGGTTGGGCAATCGGCTTGAGAAAGTGAACCTTGAGGCCGGTGCGCTCCAGCGCCCGGATCAGGCCCAGGCTGATGGAAGTAAGGCCTACGCCGAAGCCGGTCGGGGCAATGAAAAAGGTATGCATGTGTCAGTCCTTGGCATGCGAGTGATCGAGCAGCACCAGGCTTTCTTCGGCAATCTGGCGTTCTTCGTCGGTAGGGATCACCAGGATCTGTGGCGACCCCGGTGCGTGAATCTTGCCAGCCAGGCCGCGGGGCAGGCTGCTGTTGGCATCCGGGTCCAGGCTCAGGCCGAGAATGCCCAGATGATTGAGAGTCAGGGCGCGGATCAGGGGCGAGTTTTCGCCGATGCCGCCGGTAAAGACCAGCCCGTCAAGATGTGGCAGAGCCACGGCCAGGCCAGCCAGCGAGCGGGCCAAGCGGTAACAGAACACCTCGATGGCCAGTTTCGCGCCGCTGTGGCCGTTGGCTCGGGCCTGCTCCAGTTGGCGCATATCGTTGGACAGACCTGAGAGCCCCAATAGTCCGCTTTCGCGGTTGAGCAGCCGCTCGATCCGTGGCAGATCCCAGCCCAGGGTGCGAGCCAGGTGCGCATGCAGATTGGGGTCGACATCACCGCTGCGGGTGCCCATTACCAGGCCTTCCAGCGGGGTCAGCCCCATGCTGGTATCCAGGCTCTTGCCGTTGAATACCGCACAACTTGAGCAGCCGTTGCCCAGGTGGGCGCTGAGCCAGGCGCCCTGGCCCGGACGCTGGCCCGTCAGGCGGCTGGCCTGATTGGTGACGTACTGGTGGCTGGTGCCATGGAAGCCGTAGCGACGAACCCCATGCACGGCATACAGATCATCCGGCAGCGCGTAGCGGTAGGCGTGTGGCGGCATGCTCTGGTGAAAGGCAGTGTCGAAAATGGCTACCTGAGGTATGTCCTGAAACACCTTGCGGGCGGCGCGGATACCGATCAGGTTGGCCGGGTTGTGCAGAGGCGCCAGCGGGGCATTGGCTTCGATAGCAGCCATGACTTGCTCATCGATCAGGCTGGCGCCGGTGAAGTGCTCGCCGCCATGTACCACCCGATGACCTACTGCGCTGATCGGTTGCCCGGCAAACCGGCCGATCACCGGCAACAGGCTGGCCAGAGCGCTTTGGTGATCCTGGCCGCTGAGGGCTTCGGTATGCTTTTCATTGCCGGCCTGCCAGCTCAGGTTGGCGCCGGGAGTGTCCAGTTGTTCGGCCAGGCCGCTCAGCAGCGGTTGGCTGTCGCCTTCCTTGCGCAGGGCGAATTTGATCGAGGAACTGCCACAGTTGATGACCAGTACCAAACGTGTCGTCATGCTGATTCCATTGTCGTTGACCGTGCGGGCTATCTTCCGGCGCGGTCATGTATCGGTCAACCCGTGCGTTCTGCAGATAATACGCGTACACTGAGGTTTTTTGACGCAGCATAGGACAATATTATGCAGATTGCCGCCAACAAGGCCGTATCGATTGACTACACCCTGACCAACGATGCTGGCGAAGTTCTGGATTCTTCCGCAGGCGGTGCTCCGCTAGTTTACCTGCACGGCGCAGGCAACATCATTCCGGGCCTGGAAAAGGCGCTGGACGGCAAGCAAGCCGGTGATGAACTGAAGGTGTCGGTCGAGCCGGAAGAAGCCTATGGCGAGTTCAGCGCTGAGCTGGTAGCGGTCCTGGGCCGCCACATGTTCGAAGGCGTTGATGAGCTGGAAGTCGGCATGCAGTTCCATGCCTCCGGCCCGGACGGCAGCATGCAGATCGTTACCATCACTGCGCTGGAAGGCGACGAAGTCACCGTTGATGGCAACCATCCGCTGGCTGGCCAGCGTCTGACCTTCGAAGTCAAGGTTGTCAGCGTGCGTGATGCCAGTGACGATGAGATTGCTCATGGTCATATTCATGGTGAAGGTGGTGTTCACCACTGATAGTCACGCGCTGTAAAAAACGGCTCCCCTTGCCCTTGGGCAACGGGAGCCGTTTTGTTTTCTCCCTTCCTGTTGTTAATTCCATTTTATCACCAAAATCAATAATCATGGTTGTCGCTATAAAGTTGAGATGACCGGTCGTATAGTGCCTGGCATGAACGCTATCCAAGACAAACGCGCCAGGATTCTTGCCGCCGGCACTGAAGTAATGTTGCGCAAGGGCTACAACGGTACCGGGGTGCAGGAAATCACTCAGGGGGCCGGGGTGCCCAAGGGCTCTTTCTATCATTACTTCGAGAGCAAGGAAGATTTCGCTATCCAGGCCTTGCACTATTACTACACCCCCCGCCTGGAGCGTTTTGCCAGCGCCTTGCAGAGTGAGGATGCCTCGCCGCGCGAGCGGGTTCTGCGCTTTTACCGTGACCTGGTGGGCTATTTCGCCAACCAGGAGCAGCCAACCCACCAGTGTTTCATCGGCAGCCTGTGTCACGAAAAGGCCGATGAAAGTCAGCCGATTGGTTATGCCGCCAGTGCCATTCTCAAGCGCTCGGGTGAACTGCTGGCCGAGTGTCTGGAGCAGGCCCGTCAGTGCGGTGAGCTGAACCCGGAGCAGGATTGCGTGGCCCTGGCCAGCTTTATTGGTGCAGCCTGGGAGGGCGCGCTGCTGCGGATGAAGATCGATCGTCAAATTGCCCCGCTGCGGGTTTTCATTGCCCAACTGGAACGCCTGCTGCAACCCTGATCGTCCTGCGGGAGCTGTCGGGGTGCCATGGATGGTGCTTGATCAAATCAAATAGACGACCGGTCAACTGACACGGTCGCGTACTACCCAGCCCAATAACCTTCCAGGAGACACTTTATGTCCGCTGATGTCCGTCCCTTGTTTGAACCCATTACCCTAGGGCCCTTAAGCCTCGGCAACCGCATTGTCATGGCGCCGATGACCCGCAATTTCTCCCCTGACGGTGTTCCGACCGAGGACGTGGTGCGTTACTACCAGCGTCGCGCCGAGTCAGGCGTTGGTCTGATCATTACTGAAGGCACCACGATTGGTCACAAGGCCGCCAACGGTTACCCGCATGTCCCGGCCATTCATGGTGAAGCGGCCCTGGCTGGCTGGAAGAAGGTGGTCGATGCAGTGCATGCGGTCGGCGGCAAGATCGCTCCGCAGCTGTGGCATGTTGGCAATGTTCGGCGCCTGGGCACCGAGCCGGATGGCGATGTGCCCGGCTACGGCCCGATGGAAAAGCGCAAGGATGGCAAGCTGATCGTCCATGGCATGACTCAGCAGGATATCGATGAGGTGGTCCAGGCTTTCGCCCAGGCCGCGCGTGATGCCAAGGCCATCGGTTTCGATGCGGTGGAAATCCATGGTGCGCACGGTTACCTGGTCGACCAGTTCTTCTGGGAAGGCTGCAACCAGCGTGATGACGCCTATGGCGGCAGCCTGGAGAAGCGCGGTCGTTTCGCTGTAGAGGTGATTCGTGCGGTGCGTGAGGCGGTTGGGCCGGACTTCCCGGTGATTTTCCGGTTCTCGCAGTGGAAGCAGCAGGACTACACCGCGCGTCTGGCTCCGACTCCGGAGCTGCTGGAGCAGTTCCTCAAGCCGTTGAGTGAGGCCGGCGTGGATATTTTCCACTGCTCACAGCGACGTTTCTGGGAGCCGGAGTTCGAGGGCTCGAACCTGAATCTGGCAGGCTGGACCCGCAAGATCACCGGCAAACCCTGTATCACTGTTGGCAGTGTTGGCCTGGACAGCGAGTTCCTGGAATACATGGTCAAGACCGACAAGGTGGCTCAGACCGCCAATATCGATGATCTGCTGGTTCGCCTGGCGGCTGACGAGTTTGATCTGGTGGCGGTTGGCCGGGCCCTGATTGTCGATCCGGCCTGGGCTGACAAGGTCCGTGAAGGGCGTTTCGCCGATATCCTGCCGTTCAGTCGCGACGCGCTGAAAACCCTCGCCTGAGGGCTAGGCCCGCCTGATGCAGGGCGGGCCTATCTATTTGCCAACCGCCGCCGTTTGATCGGCGGCCGGTTGTGCCGCCTGCAGCAAATACCCCTCGAACCGTTCGACGATGGCCGACCAATCCAACTGGCAGGCCCGGTGGCGCGCGTGCAGGCGCACGCTGCGCCGGCCTTCGCTATCACGGATCAGCCAGCGCAGGTTGTCGATAAATACCTGCTCATGGGCGATTGGCGCCAGACAACCGCTGTAACGGTCGCGGATGTGTTGATGGGCGGCGGCGGTGTCGAAGGCGTTGACTGCCAGGCCTGAGGCCATGGCTTCGGTGACCACGTTGCCAAAGGTTTCGGTCAGACTGGGAAACACGAACAGATCAGCGCTGGCATAGGCCGCGGCCAGCGGCTGGCCTGTCAGCGCGCCCATGAAGACTGCGCCGGGCAACTGCTGGCGCAGTTCCGGGGCTTGCGGCCCATCGCCGACCACCACCAGGTGCAGGCTCTGATGGCGTTGCTCGGCCTCGCGCCGCAGGGTGTTCCAGCTATTGATCAGCAAGCCCAGGTTCTTCTCTGCCGCCAGTCGGCCGACGTGCAGCAGTACCAGGTCGCCGGGCTCAGCGCCCCATTGGTGGCGCAGGGCCGGGTCGCGGTGGGCCGGGTGGAACAGTTCACAGTCGACACCTCGCCCGAGCAGGGCCAGGTTGTGCAGGCCCAGGCGCAACAGCTCGCGTTGCTGGGTCGAGCTGGCGGTCAGGGTCAGTCGGGTCTGGTTATGGAACCAGCGCAGGTAGCGCATCATCGGTTCGCGCATCAGGCCCAGACCGTAATGGTCGCTGTACTGCTGGAAGTTGGTGTGAAAGCCGCTGATTACCGGAATTCTGAGGCGCCGGGCGGTGCGTAGCGCGGACCAGCCCAACGGCCCCTCGGTGGCCAGGTATACGGCTTCGGGGCGCTGTTCCTGCCACAGCCTGGATAGGTAGCGATTGGCGGGCAGGCCCCATTGCAGTTCCGGATAGCCAGGAATCGGCAGCCCCGAGACCAGGTGTTGATGGAGTGCGCCGTCGTCGATCAGGCCGGGCTTTTCCCCGGCCTGGGCCGGACGTATCAACTGCACCGCATGATGGCGATGTAACAGGCCCCGGCACAGGCGGCCAAGGGTGTTGGCAACACCATTGATCTGTGGGGCATAGGTTTCGGTGACCAGCGCGAAGCAGTGGTCGGGGGTGTGGGTCGGTCTCATGCTCGGAGTATGGCTGCGGGTCATGATCGGCGTGTGAAGATTGAATGACCGAATGGTGACGCCGAATGTGACTGCGCAGCTAGGTTACCTAAGGCCTGGTGTTTCGTTCACGGACCCAGAGCAGGGTGGAGCCGGCCACGGCCGCCGGCATTACCAGCAGATTGACCAGCGGAATCAGCATGCCGATGTAGACTGGCAGGCCGAAGCCCAGCGACAGCAGGCGCTGGCCGCGCATCCAGCGCAGCATGTCGATGAAGCTGACCTGATCATTGTCGGCCTGGTAGTCGATATATTGCACGGCCATCATCCAGATTCCGAAGGCCAGCAATAGCGGGGAGGCGATCAGATTGATCACCGGGATCAGGGTCAGCAGCAACAGGGCGATCAGGCGTGGCAGATAGTAGGCGATCTTGCGCAGCTCCCGGCCCAGGCTGCGGGGCACTACCAGGGCGATGTCGCGGTAGCTGGTGGGGGGGCTGACCAGTCCGCGTTCCTGTTCGGCAACCTTTTCCGCCAGAAAGCCATAGAACGGTGAGGCGATCAGGTTGGCGATCATGCTGAAGCTGAAAAACAGCACCAGCAGAACTACCAGGGCGAACAGCGGCCATAGCAGCCACTCGACGAAACTCAGCCAGTCAGGCAGTTGCGGCATCAGCCGGGTCATCCACAGATTGAACTGGCGGATGCCAAAGCCGATCAGGGCGATGAACAGGGCCAGGTTGAGCAGCAGCGGGATGATAAAAAAGCGCCGCAGACCAGGTTGCAGAATAGTGCGCCAGCCTTCCTTGAGGTAGTCCGGGCCACGCAGGAAGGGAAGGGATTCGGCCATCGGGGCGGTTCCTTGATCAAATGCAGGTTCGATGATCGTCACTATAGGGGTAAACTATCCGCCCGATACAGTGATTGAAATACCCAATCAACCCTTCGCTGCATTAATATGCGGGCTATCAAGATTCTGGAGAGTGTGTGGACATGCCGGTCAACTGTCAGACCCGCGATTTCACTGCTCCTGTGATTCCGTTTTGTGAGCGGTCATTTACGGGTTTCCCCTTGACCCGGCCGCTCCGTTTTATTTCAACACACCGTTGAACCGGTGCTTTGGAGGCTGCAATGTCCGATGTTCGTTATTCCCGGCTGATCATTCTGGGGTCAGGCCCTGCCGGTTACAGTGCTGCGGTCTATGCTGCCCGCGCCAACCTCAAGCCAGTGCTGATCACCGGCATGCAGATGGGCGGTCAGCTCACCACCACCACCGAGGTGGATAACTGGCCGGGTGACGTCGAAGGTCTGCAGGGACCGGATCTGATGGAGCGTATGCGCCAGCACGCCGAGCGTTTCGAGACTGAGATCCTCTTTGACCACATCAACAAGGTTGATCTGACCAAGCGGCCGTTCAGTCTCTGGGGTGACAGTGGTGAATACCAGTGCGACGCGCTGATCATTGCCACCGGCGCCTCGGCGCGCTACCTGGGTTTGCCCTCGGAAGAAGCGTTCATGGGCAAGGGGGTTTCAGCCTGCGCCACCTGTGACGGGTTCTTCTACCGCAATCAGGAAGTGGCTGTGGTCGGGGGTGGCAACACCGCGGTGGAAGAGGCGCTGTATCTGGCCAATATTGCCAAGAAGGTCACCCTGGTGCATCGCCGTGACAGCTTCCGGGCTGAGAAAATTCTGGTCGACAAGCTGATGGCGCGGGTCGCTGAGGGCAAGATTGAGCTCAAGCTCAATGCCACGCTGGATGAAGTGCTGGGTGATGATATGGGCGTGACCGGTATGCGCATCGCTCATAATGCCGGCGGCACCGAGGATATCGCCCTGGCAGGGGTGTTCATTGCCATTGGCCACACGCCGAACACCAGTCTGTTCGAAGGTCAGCTGGAGATGAATGACGGCTACCTGAAGATCAAGAGCGGCACCGAGGGCAACGCCACCGCGACCAATATCCCTGGGGTGTTTGCTGCCGGTGACGTGGCCGATCACGTGTACCGTCAGGCGATCACTTCGGCCGGTGCCGGTTGCATGGCGGCGCTGGATGCCGAGCGGTTCCTCGACGAGCAGTAAGGCTATCTTGCGCCAGTTGCGACAACCCCGCTGTGGCGGGGTTGTCGCGTTATGGCAGGCAGGAAAAATCGGCCACGGCGCGGCTAGGCTGTGGATCTGCTAAGAATTATGTATGGGTTGTGAAGAACTTTCAGGAAGGCCATCCGAACAGGCTGTTCAGATGGTGCCTCGGGGGAGAATCGAACTCCCACTCTGTCACCAGAAACGGATTTTGAATCCGCCGCGTCTACCAATTCCGCCACCGAGGCATGCGTCTAGCGCAAGCTGGCGCGGAGTATACGTAGCTGGCGGCGGGTAGGTCAATCCTGTTCGTGGCTGCATGCGTGCTTTTCCGCTACCATATGCCACCCTTTGCAACCGCCCGGATCTATCGCCTGCATGCGTGTCAGTGACTTTCATTTCGATTTGCCCGATCAACTGATCGCCCGGCACCCGCTGCCCGAGCGGCGGGCCAGCCGTTTGCTGTGTCTGGACGGCCCCAGTGGGGAGTTGGCGCATCGCCGGTTTGTCGATCTGCTGGATCTGCTGCAACCAGGTGATCTGCTGGTGTTCAATAACACTCGAGTGATTCCGGCGCGGCTGTTCGGCCACAAGGAGACCGGCGGTCAGTTGGAGATTCTGGTTGAGCGGCTGCTCGACAGCCGTCGGGTGCTGGCCCATGTGCGCTCAAGCAAATCGCCCAAGCCGGGCAGTCGCATTTTGATCGAGGGTGGGGCCCAGGCCTTGATGCAGGCGCGCCATGAAGCGCTGTTCGAGCTGGCGTTCGATGAGGACGTGTTGCCATTGCTGGAGCGGGTCGGGCACATGCCGTTGCCGCCCTATATCGACCGCCCGGATGAAACGGCTGACCGTGAGCGCTACCAGACCGTCTATGCCGAGAAGGCCGGTGCGGTGGCGGCGCCAACTGCCGGGCTGCATTTTGATCGCGAGCTGCTGGCGGCGATTGCAGCCAAAGGGGTGGAAAGTGCTCAGGTGACCCTGCACGTGGGTGCCGGGACTTTCCAGCCGGTAAGGGTCGAGCGCATTGAAGATCACCATATGCACAGCGAGTGGCTGGAGGTATCCGACGCGGTGGTTGCCGCAGTCGAGGCCTGCAAGGCTCGTGGTGGCAGGGTGGTTGCGGTAGGCACCACCAGCGTGCGTTCACTGGAAACCGCCGCGCAGAGTGGGCAGCTCAAGCCGTTCAGTGGTGACACCGACATTTTCCTATACCCCGGCAAGCCGTTCCATGTGGTTGATGCCTTGGTGACCAACTTCCACCTGCCGGAATCGACCCTGCTGATGCTGGTGTCAGCCTTTGCCGGTTATCCGCAGACCATGGCGGCCTATCAGGCGGCCGTGGCGCAGGAGTACCGTTTCTTCAGTTACGGGGATGCGATGTTCATTACCCGCAATCCGGCGCCGCTTGGCCCCGAGGATGTTTCATGAGTCACATGCAATTTGAACTGTTGGCGACCGACGGCAGGGCCCGGCGCGGACGCCTGACTTTTCCCCGTGGAGTGGTCGAGACTCCGGCGTTCATGCCAGTCGGCACCTATGGCACGGTCAAGGGCATGTTGCCCCGGGACATCGAGGCGATCGGTGCCCAGATCATTTTGGGCAATACCTTTCACCTGTGGCTGCGCCCGGGCACTGAGGTCATTCGCAAGCATGGTGATCTGCATGACTTCATGCAGTGGCAGGGCCCGATCCTGACCGATTCTGGCGGCTTTCAGGTGTTCAGCCTGGGAGCCATGCGCAAGATCAAGGAGGAGGGGGTGTACTTTTCCTCGCCGGTCAATGGTGCCAAAGTGTTCATGGGCCCGGAAGAGTCGATGCAGGTTCAGCGCGAGCTGGGGTCGGACATCGTGATGATCTTTGACGAGTGCACACCCTATCCGGCTGATCACGACACCGCCCGTCGCTCGATGGAACTGTCGCTGCGCTGGGCCCAGCGCTCGAAAAATGCCCATGAAGGTAATCCCTCGGCGCTGTTCGGTATCGTTCAGGGCGGGATGCACGAAGATTTGCGGCTGCGTTCGCTGGAGGGGCTGGAGCAGATTGGCTTCGACGGCCTGGCCATTGGCGGTCTGTCGGTCGGCGAGCCCAAGGAAGAGATGATCAAGGTGCTGGATTTTCTGCCGCCGCAACTGCCGGCCGACAAACCGCGCTACCTGATGGGCGTGGGCAAGCCGGAGGATCTGGTTGAAGGTGTGCGCCGCGGGGTAGACATGTTCGACTGCGTGATGCCGACTCGTAATGCGCGCAACGGCCACTTGTTCACCGATACCGGCGTGATCAAGATTCGCAATGCCGTGCACCGTCATGACGACTCGCCGCTGGATCCGGGCTGTGATTGCTATACCTGTCAGCATTTTTCCCGGGCTTATCTGCATCATCTGGACAAGTGTGGCGAGATGCTCGGCAGCATGCTCAACACCATTCACAATTTGCGACATTATCAACGGCTTATGGCCGGTTTGCGCAGTGCCATCCAACAGGGTACATTGAGCGACTTTGTGGATGACTTCTACGCTCGACTCGGCCTGCCGGTACCTCCCCTGGAGGCTTGAATAGTGCCCAGGAAGCCCCATTAACCCTTGCTTGCCGTTTTATATAACAGGAGTATCACATGAGCTTTTTCATCCCCAATGCCATGGCCCAGTCCGCAGGCGGTGCGCCGGCCGGTGGTGGTTTCGAGTGGATTTTTCTGATTGGTTTTCTGGTCATCTTTTATCTGATGATCTGGCGTCCGCAGGCCAAACGGGCCAAGGAACACAAGAACCTGATCGGCAGCCTGAACGTCGGTGATGAAGTAGTTACCGGTGGCGGCATCCTCGGCAAGGTCAAGAAAGTGACCGACGAGTTCGTAGTGCTGGAAGTAGGTGATGGCCAGGAGCTCAAATTCCAGAAAGGCGCTGTGGTTGCCGCGCTGCCCAAGGGCACTCTGAAAGCCATCTGATCTTCTCTGACTCCCAATCCGGGCGCCGCATGGCGCCCTGATCGTTATCAGGCCCCTGATATGCTCAATCGTTACCCGCTGTGGAAATACCTGTTAATCGTGGCCGTGCTGGCGCTCGGCCTGGTTTACGCCACACCCAATCTGTACCCGGATGATCCGGCGATCCAGATCTCCGGCGCCAGCTCCACCCAGACCATCGAACAGCGTGATCTGAATCGTATAGATCAGGCTTTGCGTGATGCCGGTATTGAAACCAAGGGTACCGAGTTAGGGCAGCAGAGCCGCTCCGGCCTGGTCCGCTTGGTCAATCGTGGCGATCAGCTGCCGGCCCAGGATGTGGTGCGCCGTGCTCTGGGAGATCAGTTCGTGGTGGCCCAGAACCTGGCACCCACTACGCCTGACTGGTTGATGAATATCGGGGCCGGGCCGATGAAGCTGGGTCTGGACCTGTCCGGTGGGGTGCACTTCCTGTTGGAAGTGGATATGGACAAAGCGGTCGAGAATCGGGTCAATGTCTACGAAAGCGAGCTGCGCAGCCTGCTGCGTAATGAGCGCATTCGCTACCGCAGCCTGCCGAATCAGGGCAATACCCTGCAGTTCGGTTTTACCGAAGCCGACCAGCTTAGCGCTGCCCAGCGCCTGATCAATCGTCAGTACAGCCAATTCCAGCTCTCCACCGGTACCCGTGAAGATCTTCAGGTATTGCGTCTGACCCTGACTGACGCCGAGATGACCGAGATTCGTGAGTATTCGGTGCGTCAGAACCTGACCACCGTGCGTAACCGGGTTAATGAGCTGGGCGTGGCCGAGCCGCTGGTGCAGCGTCAGGGTGCCAACCGCATCGTGGTTGAGCTGCCTGGGGTGCAAGATACTGCCGAGGCCAAGCGGATTCTCGGCAAGACCGCCAACCTCGAGTTCCGCCTGGCCGCCGAACCGGATGCTGCCCGGGCGACCATCGAAACCTTCGAATTCCGCGACGGCAGCCGCCCGCCGGCAGACGTTGAGCGCAGCATTATCCTGACCGGTGATCAGGTAACTGACGCCCAGTCCAATTTCGATGAGAATGGCCGCCCGCAGGTCAATATCCGTCTTGATGGGCACGGCGGGGAGCTGATGACCCGCGCCACCCGGACCAATGTCGGTCGTGGCATGGCGGTGCTGTTCATCGAGCAGCGCCAGATTACCCGAACCGTACAGCAGGAAGTTGACGGGGTGATGCAGACCGTTGAAGTCCCGGCGTTCGTCGAGGACAAGAGCATCATCAGTCTGGCCACCATTCAGAGCACGCTGGGCAACCAGTTCCGGATCACCGGCTTGAACTCGCCGGCCGAAGCCTCGGAACTGGCGTTGCTGCTGCGCGCTGGTGGCCTGGCGGCACCGATGTACTTTGTCGAAGAGCGGACCATTGGTCCGAGCCTGGGGGCCGAGAACATTGCCAAGGGGGTAACTGCTACCCAGGTCGGCTTTGCGCTGGTGCTGATCTTCATGATCGTCGTCTACCGTGCCTTTGGCGTCTTTGCCAGCATCGCTCTGAGTTTCAACCTGGTGCTGCTGCTGGCACTGATGTCGGTGCTGGGCGCCACGCTGACTCTGCCCGGTATCGCCGGTATCGTCTTGACCCTGGGGATGGCGGTCGACGCCAACGTGCTGATCTTCTCGCGTATCCGTGAGGAAATTCGCGCCGGCAACAGCATTCAGCGGGCTGTGCACGAAGGCTATGACAAGGCCTTCTCGGCGATCGTCGACGGTAACCTGACCACCCTGCTGGTGGGGGTGATCCTGTTCGCCATGGGCTCGGGGCCGGTCAAGGGTTTTGCCGTAACGCTGTCGTTGGGCATTCTGACTTCGATGTTCAGTGCCATTCTGGTTACCCGGGCCATGGTCAATCTCAGCGTCGGCGGTCGCGACGTGAAGAAGCTGTGGCTGTGAGGAGCGCATCATGAATATCAAAACCATCAATTTCATGGCGCTGCGCAAGTTCTTCTTCGTAGTCGCTGCCGTACTCATGCTGGTTTCGATCGGCAGCCTGGTGGTGAAGAACCTCAATCTGGGGTTGGACTTCACTGGTGGTGCGCTGATCGAGCTGAACTATGACGAGCCGGCGGACCTTGAGTCTATCCGCCAGACTCTGCGCGCAGCAGGCTGGGAAGATGCGGTAGTACAGAACTTCGGCGCCAGTACCGATGTGATCATACGTCTGGCCAGTGAGGATCCGAATCTGGGTAGTGAGATCGCCCGGATGATCCAGCGCGAAGACGCTGGCGAGGTCACTGTCAAACGGGTCGAGTTCATCGGGCCGCAGGTGGGTGAGGAACTGCGCGATCAGGGTGGTCTGGGGATGTTGTTGGCCATGGGCGGGATTCTGCTCTACGTGTCGCTGCGCTTCCAGATGAAGTTCGCAGTAGGGGCGATTGCCGCGCTGTTCCATGATGTGATCTTCACCCTGGGCTTTTTCGCCTTGTTCGGCCTGTCGTTTGACCTGACCGTGCTGGCGGCATTGCTGGCGGTGATTGGTTACTCGCTGAACGACACCATCGTGGTATTTGACCGGGTACGGGAAAACCTGCGGGTAATGCGCAAGGCCGATCTGATCGAGGTGATCAACGTCTCCACTACTCAGACCCTGGCCCGGACTCTGGCGACCTCGTTCTCGACCATTCTGGTGCTGCTGGCGCTGTTCTTCTTCGGTGGCGAGAACATCCATGGCTTCGCTACGGCGCTGTTGATCGGTGTGTGTGTCGGTACCTACTCATCGATCTTCGTTGCCAACGGCCTGTTGGTAACGATGAAGCTGACTCGCGAGGATCTGATTCCTCCACAGGTCGAGGAAGCGGTGGACGACCGGCCCTGAACAGGCCTTGGGTAAAAGCAAAAAAGCAGCCGAGAGGCTGCTTTTTTGCTTTGGGCGTCTGATATGAACGCCTAAGTATCTAAATTGATGGTTATTCAGATAAGCGGTTCAAGCTGGGAGGGTGCTGGCCGATAGGGCTAGAACATAGTGTACGAATCACCTTTGATAAGTGAGGTAGGCCATGTTCAGAAATTACTCCATTGCGTTGCGACTGGGAGGCAGTTTTGTGCTGATGGGGCTTATTGTGCTGGGGCTTGGGTTTTTGGCCTTTAAAAGTTTGTCTGAGCTGCGCCGAGATGCAGAGATTCTGGAGGCTGACCTCTTGCCGGGTACCCAGTTGATTGGGCAAATGAATCATAGCTTCATGCAGGTACGGTATTTTACATTGCGCAGTATTCTGGCTGAGACTGATCAACAAATAAGAGATTATGCGCGCCGGATCCAGCAGGCACGAGATGACGTGCAGCATGCCGGGCGAAATTTTGCTGCCTTGCCGGCAGGTGCTGAGGAGCGTCAGTTGTTTGAAAGCTTTCAGGCTGAACTCAATCGTTACATGCAGGCGCAGCAAGGTTTGATCGATATGCTTCTGGCTGATCGTCGTCCTGCTGCGTTGGTCGAGCTGGATAATGTTCTTGATCCGCTTGCACACAGGGTGTCACAAATATTACTGGACATTGTTGTGTTGAATTCTCAAGTGGCCGATGAGGCGGCAGTTCATGCGGATCAGGTTTACAGTCGCGCTCGGAATGTGATCATTGCTGCGGTGTTATTGGCAGCGTTTTTCACGGCTTTCCTGGCATGGGTGCTATCACAGGGAATTCTGAGGCCAATACGCTACGCGGTGTCTGCCAGTGAGGTAATTGCGCAAGGTGATCTTACCCGGCGCATTGAGTTCATTGGGAAGGATGAGGCTGCTCAGTTGCTGCGTTCAATTGCGTCCATGCAGCACCAGTTGCGCGAGACCATTGCGGGCATCGCTAACTCTTCCACTCAACTGGCTTCGGCAGCAGAGGAATTGAATGCGGTTACCGAGGATGCAACCCGTGGCTTGCAGCGACAGAATGACGAGGTGCAGCAGGCGGCGACGGCCGTAAATGAAATGACCGTTGCAGTGGAAGAGGTGGCTAGCAATGCGAACTCGACTTCGGATGAGTCGAAAAAAGCCACCCAAATCACAGAGCAAGGGCGCCAGCAAGTCAGCCAAACGCTGCAAGGCATTGATCAGTTGAGCAGTAATATCAATAGCTCGGCAGAAGAAGTTCAGGTCCTGGCCGACCGGGTACAGGACATCATCAAGGTGCTGGATGTAATTGGCGCCATCGCGGAACAGACCAATCTGCTAGCGCTGAATGCGGCTATCGAAGCTGCGAGGGCTGGCGAGGCTGGCCGCGGTTTTGCTGTGGTGGCCGATGAGGTGCGTGCCTTGGCGCACCGCACTCAGGCATCAACCAGCGAAATCGAAAACATGATTAGTCAAATCCAGCAGGTTACTGAGCGAGCGGTAGAAGCGATGCGGATCAGTCGGACCATGTCGGGCAAGACCCAAGAAATGGCAGGTGCTGCCGGTGAGGCTCTGCAGCACATTAGCGAAGCGATTGTGCAAATCAATGAGCGTAATCTGGTGATTGCCAGTGCGGCGGAAGAGCAGGCGCAGGTAGCTCGAGAGGTTGACCGGAACCTGGTTAATATTCGTGATCTTTCAACGCAATCTGCTGCCGGTGCTGAGCAGACCAGCAGTTCGAGCCGTGAGCTTTCCCGGCTAGCTGTGGAACTGAATGATCTGATTGGCCGTTTCCGGCTCTGAAGTGTAAAAATCCCCCCGCAACTGATTGGTTGTGGGGGGAGGAGGGTTCAGCGCTTCATCGCCGGGGTCAGGTGCGGCTGGATGGCTGTCAGGACGGCCTTGAAGCACTTGGGGTTGCCGGCGACGACATTGCCCTTGTCCAGGTAATGATGACCGCCGGTGAAGTCGCTGACCAGTCCGCCAGCTTCCTGGATCAGCAGGCTGCCGGCGGCCATGTCCCATTCGGCCAGGCCGAATTCCCAGA
The DNA here is from genome assembly GCF_002056295.1 of Halopseudomonas phragmitis. Classification (NCBI taxonomy): domain Bacteria; kingdom Pseudomonadati; phylum Pseudomonadota; class Gammaproteobacteria; order Pseudomonadales; family Pseudomonadaceae; genus Halopseudomonas; species Halopseudomonas phragmitis. The sequence continues at coordinate 1,747,713 of NZ_CP020100.1, forward strand.
ATGCGTCATAGCGACCGGCGGCGACGTAGGCCAGATCCAGGCTGGCGGCGCCACAGCGGCGCAGGCCGGCGGTCTGGCCAACCAGGCTGCGGAACATGCCCAGGTAGTTGTCCAGTGCATCAATTTGGTTGTCGCGGAATGGGAAGCCTGTGCCGAGCAGGGCGCCGTCCAGAGTCTTGCGGCTGCTCACGCGCAGACGCTTGCCGTTGAGTGCTGCGCCACGGCCGCGGCTGGCAGTAAACTCTTCCTGGCGAACCGGGTCGAGAACCACTGCATGTTCGATACGGCCCTTGATGCGACAGGCAATGCTGACGGCGAAATGCGGTACGCCGCGCAGGAAGTTGGTGGTGCCGTCGAGCGGATCGATGATCCAGACAATGTCGGCACCGTCGCCGCGGCCCGGCTGAAAGCCGGACTCTTCGGCGTGGATGCCGTGATCGGGATAGGCCTTGCGCAGATGTTGAATGATGGTTTGTTCGGCGGAACGGTCGACTTCCGACACGTAGTCGCGAGCATCCTTTTCGCTAACGGTGAGAACGTCCAGGCGATCCATGGAGCGGTAAATCAGTTCTCCCGCGCTGCGCGCGGCGCGCAGAGCGATATTCAGCATCGGCTGCATAGGGCTATCTCGAAATGTAAAGGAACGGGGAAAGCCGGTAAGTGTAGCAGAAAGCTCTGCGTACATGAATGGTCATCTGCCGCGTGCTTTTGTAAGATGCAGAGTTCCTTCCCTGCCTGGAGATCATCGTGCTCGACAACGTCCGCATTGTGCTGGTCAATACTAGTCACCCCGGCAACATTGGCGGCGCCGCCCGGGCCATGAAAAACATGGGCTTGAGTCAACTGGTGTTGGTTGATCCGGTGCGTTTTCCCGATCCGGAGGCACGGGCCAGGGCCTCGGGCGCCGATGACGTGCTTGAGCAGGCGCGCGTGGTGGCGACGCTGGAGGAGGCCATTGCCGATTGCGTTTTGGTGCTTGGCACCAGTGCCAGGGACAGGCGGATTCCGTGGCCGGTGCTGGATCCGCGCGAGTCAGCGGGCAGAGTGCTTGAGCAGTTGGGCGAGACGCCGGAGGCACCGGTGGCTCTGGTGTTCGGGCGCGAGGACTCGGGCCTGACCAGTGAAGAGTTGCAGCGCTGTCAGTATCATGTCCATATCCCTTCGGACCCGGCTTTCAGTTCGCTGAATCTGGCTGCCGCAGTTCAGGTGCTCAGCTATGAGCTGCGTATGCTGTGGCTGAGTGAGCAGGGGCAGCCGACCAAGATGCACAAGATCGAGACCACGGCGATCCATAACGAAATTCCGGCCACCGCAGAAGAGTTGGAAAAATTCTATGCTCATCTGGAGCAAGTGCTGGTTGAAATTGGCTTCCTCGACCCTCAGAAACCCAGGCAGTTGATGCCGCGTTTGCGTCGCTTGTATGGACGGGTGCAACTCAACCGGATGGAAATGAACATCCTGCGCGGTATCCTGACCGAAACCCAGAAAGCCATCGGCGCGCCTGCGGCCGGTGAGCGGAGACGTTGAACATGTTCAAGCGCATGAAGGAAGACATCGCTGGTGTATTTGACCGCGACCCGGCAGCACGCAACACCTTTGAGGTGCTGACCTGCTATCCCGGGCTGCATGCGGTCTGGCTGCACCGGATTGCGCATGCCTTGTGGACCCGTAATGCCCGGTTGTTGGCTCGCATGGTGTCGCATTTCGCCCGCTGGCTGACCGGCGTCGAGATTCATCCGGGCGCCCGGCTCGGGCGGCGTTTTTTCATCGACCACGGCATGGGCGTAGTGATTGGCGAAACGGCCGAGATCGGTGATGACGTCACCCTGTACCAGGGCGTAACCCTGGGCGGAACCAGTTGGAACAAGGGTAAGCGTCATCCGACGCTGGAAGATGGTGTGGTGGTGGGTGCCGGGGCCAAGGTGCTGGGGCCTTTTACCGTGGGAAAAGGCGCCAAGATTGGCTCCAATGCGGTGGTGACCAAGGCTGTGCCGGCTGGTGCCACAGCAGTGGGGATTCCTGGGCGGATCATTCTCAAGGAGCCGGACGAGCCGGTTGATGAACAAAGCGCCCGGCGCCAGGCCATGGCCGAGAAAATCGGTTTCGATGCCTATGGAGTCAGTCGCGACATGCCCGACCCGGTGGCCAAGGCAATTGGTCAACTGCTCGATCATCTGCATGCAGTCGATGGCCGGCTGGAGGGGATGTGCAAGGCGCTCAGCGACTTGGGTAGCGATTATTGTGGCAAGGATCTGCCGACCCTGGATGACCATGACTTTGAGCCGCTCAAGGACGATCAACCCGAGACTGTGCCGCCGTTGGCCGAGGATGCTGCGTCGTCCGAACGGCAGGGGTGAGTCATGATGATGCCGATTTATCTGGATTATGCTGCGACTACCCCGGTAGATCCGAGGGTGGCCGAGAAAATGCTGGCCTGCCTGACTCTGGATGGCAACTTCGCCAATCCGGCCTCACGCTCGCATATCTATGGCTGGAGAGCCGAGGAAGCTGTCGAGTTGGCCCGTCGACAGGTCGCCGATCTGGTCGGTGCTGATCCGCGCGAAATCGTCTGGACTTCTGGCGCTACCGAGTCGGACAACCTGGCGATCAAGGGCGTGGCCCATGCGCTAGTCGAGCGCGGTCGGCATATCGTGACCTCGGCAATCGAGCACAAGGCGGTGCTCGACAGTTGTCGTCAGCTTGAGCGCGAAGGCTTCGAGGTGAGCTATCTGAGCCCCGGTAGCGAGGGCGTCATCGAGCCGCAGCAATTGGCGGCGGCGCTGCGTGATGACACCATTCTGGTTTCGCTGATGCACGTCAACAACGAGATCGGCACCATCAACGACATTGCAGCGTTGGGGGCGGTGGCCCATGAGCGAGGGGTGCTGTTCCATGTCGATGCAGCGCAGTCCACCGGCAAGCTGCCGATCGATCTCAAGCGCCTGCCGGTTGACCTGATGTCGTTCAGTGCCCACAAAACTTATGGTCCCAAGGGCGTTGGTGCCTTGTTTGTCCGCCGTGGCTTGCCGCTGCGGCTGGAAGCACAAATTCATGGTGGCGGTCATGAGCGGGGGATGCGCTCGGGCACTTTGCCAACCCATCAGTTGGTCGGCATGGGTGAGGCTTTTGCCCTGGCTGGCCAGTTGATGGACGAAGAGTGTACGCGTATCAGTACCTTGCATGACCGGCTGCTGGCGGGGCTGGCCGGACTGGAGGGTGTCAGCCTCAACGGCAGTGCTGAGCGCCGGGTGCCGCACAATCTAAACCTGGGTTTTGCTGGCGTGGATGGCGAATTGCTGCTGTTGGCGCTCAAGGATCTGGCTCTGTCGACTGGCTCGGCCTGTACCTCGGCTTCGGTTGAGCCGTCCTACGTGCTGCGTGGTATCGGGGTTTCGGACCAGTTGGCGCACAGCTCGCTACGCCTGTCACTGGGGCGCTTTACCAGCGAGCAGGAGGTTGATCGCGCAGCAGAGATGCTGTGTGAGGTGGTCACGCGTTTGCGTGCCGGCAGTTGAGGTCGTCACGCTAGCCGGCAGCCCTGTTGTTGTGTGCTGCTGGCGGTGGAAATACCTGTATGCAAATCGCTTCGAGGCTCCGCTCGACGGCGGTTACGCTTTTGTAGTCAACCTGCGTATAATCCGCAGGTTAACAAGTTTACTTAACCCCCTTTGATCAAAAATCTGTCTGGAGTTTCCCATGGCTGTTGAACGCACCCTGTCCATTATCAAGCCCGATGCCGTTGCCAAGAACGTGATCGGTCAGATCGTCAGCCGCTTCGAGCAGGCCGGTCTGCGTGTCGTGGCTGCCAAGATGGTGCAGCTGTCCCAGTCCGACGCTGAAGGCTTCTACGCCGAGCATAAAGAGCGTCCGTTCTTCAAGGATCTGGTTGGCTTCATGACTTCCGGTCCGGTTGTTGTGCAGGTGCTGGAAGGCGAAGGTGCTGTACTGAAGAACCGCGAGCTGATGGGTGCCACCAACCCGAAAGAAGCCGCCGCCGGTACCATTCGTGCCGACTTCGCCGAGTCGATCGACGCCAACGCCGTACACGGCTCGGACTCGACCACTTCGGCTGCCCGTGAAGTGGCGTACTTCTTCGCCGAAACCGAGCTGTGCCCGCGTACTCGCTGAGCATCGCCCTCGACACTGATCAAGTGATGTGACCGCCATGACCGATGCAACCGGCAAAATTAATCTGCTGGGCCTGACCCAGCCGAAACTGGAGGCCTTCTTCGAGGAACTCGGAGAGAAACGCTTTCGCGCCGGCCAGGTGATGAAGTGGATCCATCACTTCGGTGTTGATGATTTCGACGAGATGACCAATCTCGGCAAGGCCTTGCGTGAAAAGCTCAAGGCCCGCGCCGAGATACGCGGCCCGGAAGTGGTCAGCGAGGACATCTCCAAGGATGGCACGCGCAAGTGGGTTGTGCGCGTGGCCTCCGGTAGCTGCGTGGAGACCGTGTATATCCCGCAGAACGGCCGTGGCACCCTGTGTGTGTCGTCGCAGGCTGGCTGCGCCCTGGATTGCAGCTTCTGCTCCACTGGCAAGCAAGGATTCAATAGCGATCTGACCGTGGCCGAGATCATTGGCCAGGTATGGATCGCCAACAAGTCGTTCGGTACCGTACCGGCCAAGATTGATCGGGCCATCACCAATGTGGTGATGATGGGCATGGGCGAGCCGCTGCTCAACTACGATAACGTCGTCGATGCCATGCGCATGATGATGGATGACCTGGGCTATGGCATTTCCAAGCGCAAGGTCACGCTGTCGACCTCCGGTGTTGTGCCGATGATCAACAAGCTGGCCGAAGACATTGATGTCTCTCTGGCGCTGTCACTGCATGCACCGAACAATGCGCTGCGTGACAAGCTGGTGCCGCTGAACAAGAAATATCCACTGGAAGTGCTGTTGCCTGCCTGCCAGAGCTATATCTCGCGGCTGGGCGAGAAGCGGGTGCTGACCATCGAGTACACCCTGCTCAAGGATGTCAACGATCAGCCTGAGCATGCCGAGCAGGTGATCGCCTTGCTGCGCGACATCCCCTGCAAGGTCAACCTGATCCCGTTCAACCCCTTTCCGTATTCGGGTTATGAACGGCCGAGCAACAATGCCATCCGGCGCTTCCAGGACATGCTTCACAAGGCTGGTTTCAACGTGACTGTGCGGACCACCCGTGGTGACGATATCGATGCCGCCTGTGGGCAACTGGTTGGCCAGGTGATGGACCGGACCCGACGTAGCGAGCGCTACATCGCGGTGCGACAGCTGGCTTCGGATGCCAGTGCTGAGCCTGGGCCAGTCAATCCCAGCCGTTAATCGACCAACGAGGAAGGATGTTGATGAAGACGTTGAAGATCGCAGGAGCCGTCATGCTGTTGGCGCTGGGTGGCTGTATGACCACCATGGACCAGCCACGCCGTGCTGTGGACTCCGAGGCCGCCCTTGACGCCTACATTCAGCTTGGCTTGGGTTATCTGCAGGAAGGCGAGACCGAGCGGGCCAAGGCTCCACTCAGTGAGGCTCTGAAGATCGATCCGCGTTCATCCTCGGCCAATATCGCTCTGGCGCTGGTGTTCCAGCAGGAAGGCGAGTACGACAGCGCAGAAAAGCATTTCCGTGCAGCGCTGGCCAGTGAGCCGGACAATCCCCGAGTGTTGAACAATTTCGGGGCTTTTTTGCTTGAGCGTGAGCGCTATGACGAGTCGCTGCAGTATCTGCAGCGGGCTGCCGAGAACCGTCTGTACGGTGAGCGTTCGCGAGTATTCGAAAACCTCGGGCTGGCCTACCTGCGTAAGGGTAACCGCGAGGCTGCCAAACAACACTTCGAGCGTTCGCTGCGCCTCAACAGCCGTCAGCCGATGGCGTTGCTGGAATTGTCACGGCTGGAGTTCGAAGACCAAAATTATGTGCCCGCCTGGGATCACTACCGTCGCTTCGTTCAGTTGTCCGGTCAGGATGCTTCGAGCCTGTGGCTCGGTATTCAACTGGCGCGTCGGTTCGAGGATCACAGCCGGGCCGCCAGCTATGCCCTGCAATTACGTCGCTTCTATCCGGCCAGTCCGGAGGCACAGGCGTTGCAGGCTTCGGAGACGCGATGAGCGTAGAGCACCTCCCTGATGAAGAGCCCCAGGCACCTGCCATTACGGTCAACCCGGGTGAGATTTTGCGTGCCGAGCGTGAAGCTCAGAACCTGAGCATTGCCCAGGTGGCTGAGGGGCTGCGGCTGTCCCGACGCATGGTTGAACACCTCGAAGCAGGTGAGTTCGATCGACTACCAGGTGACACCTTCTCTCGTGGTTATGTGCGGGCCTATGCCCGTTTGTTGTTGCTGGATCCAGCCCGCCTGGTACAGGAGTTTGATCGTTTCCGTGGAATCAAGACGCGCGAGCGTCAGGTCAGCGGCATCGGTCGGGTTCAGCATCCGCCCAGAGCGACGCGGCAGTTGATGCGCTGGAGCAGTATCGTGATTGTGCTGGTCCTATTGGTGTTGGCATTGCTGTGGTGGCAGGAGAAACGCAATCTGGCGCCACCGGCACCGGTCAGCGAATTGCCAGAGCGTTTGATTGAAGAGGTCCAGGTCGATGCCATGACTCTGCCGGAAGCTGTTAGCCCGGTACGTAGTCCGGCCATTGAACTGCTCGAGCGGGATGCGGCTGGGCAAGCTGCATCCAATAGTGCTGATGCAGAGGTTTTGGCAACTGAGCCTGCCTCTGATGCGGAGCCTGCGATCAATGCTCCCGCAGAGGTTGAACCCGTGGCCGCTGCGAATGGATTGCGGATGCGTTTTCGCGATAGTTGCTGGTTGCAGGTCAGCGCCCCCGGCGGTCAAGTACTGCACAGTGCACTGATGCAGGCCGGGCAGTCATTGGAACTGGCCCACAGCGGGCCGTTGGATCTGGTGATCGGCGCGGTCAATGCAGTCGAGTCGATCGAATTTCAGGGCCAGCCGGTCGATTTGTCGGCCACCAGTCAGTCGGGCGTGGCTCGCCTGCGGCTGGGCCAGTAAGAGGTTTCTTATGCACCACGAATCCCCCATCAAGCGCCGGGTGTCCCGGCAGATTCGCGTCGGTTCGGTGCTGGTCGGTGGTGATGCGCCAATTTCGGTGCAGAGCATGACCAATACCGAAACCTGCGATGTGGCGGCAACGGTCGACCAGATCCAGCGCCTGGAAGCTGTGGGAGCTGATATTGTGCGGGTCTCGGTGCCGAGCATGGAAGCCGCCGAAGCGTTCGGCCGCATTCGTCAGCAGGTCAATGTACCTCTGGTGGCCGATATCCATTTCGATTACAAAATCGCCCTCAAGGTGGCAGAGCTGGGTGTTGACTGCCTACGCATCAACCCCGGCAATATCGGTCGTGAGGACCGGGTGCGGGCGGTGGTCGATGCTGCGCGTCACCATGGTATTCCGATTCGCATTGGGGTCAACGCCGGTTCGCTGGAAAAGGATCTGCAGAAAAAATACGGTGAGCCGACGCCAGAGGCTTTGGTTGAGTCGGCGCTGCGGCATGTCGACCATCTCGACAAGCTGGATTTTCAGGACTTCAAGGTCAGCGTCAAGGCTTCAGACGTGTTCATGGCGGTTGGCGCCTACCGGCTGTTGGCCAGACAGATTGAACAGCCCCTGCACTTGGGGATCACTGAAGCCGGTGGTTTGCGCAGTGGTACAGTGAAATCATCGGTTGGGCTTGGCATGCTGTTGGCTGAGGGTATTGGTGACACCATTCGCATTTCCCTGGCCGCTGATCCGGTCGAGGAGATCCGTGTCGGCTTCGATATTCTCAAGTCGTTGCGGCTGCGCTCGCGTGGGATCAACTTCATTGCCTGCCCGAGTTGTTCGCGGCAGAACTTCGATGTGGTCAAGACCATGAATGAGCTGGAGTCGCGCCTGGAAGATGTGCTGGTGCCGCTCGATGTGGCGGTGATCGGCTGCGTGGTCAACGGTCCGGGCGAAGCCAAGGAGGTCGATATCGGCCTGACCGGCGGCAGCCCGAACAACCTGATTTATCGCGATGGCAGTCCCGATGGCAAGGTCGACAACGCCAATCTGGTCGATACCCTGGAAAAGATGATCCGCGACAAGGTCGCAGAAAAGCAGGCGCTGGACGCCAATACCATCGCCCGTGGCTGAGTGAAGGAAACAAGCATTGAAAACCCTGCAAGCCGTGCGCGGCATGAACGACATCCTGCCGGCCGACAGCGCCTTGTGGCAGTATCTGGAATCTTCTGTGGCCAAGCTGCTGGGCGGCTACGGCTACCAGCAGATTCGCCTGCCGATCGTCGAGTCGACCGAGTTGTTCAAGCGCTCGATTGGTGAAGTAACCGATATCGTTGAGAAGGAGATGTACACCTTTGCTGATCGCAATGGTGACTCCCTGACGCTGCGCCCCGAAGGGACTGCAGGCTGTGTGCGGGCCATGCTCGAGCACGGCCTGCTCGGCGGTGGGCTCAGCCACAAGGTCTGGTACACAGGGCCGATGTTTCGCCATGAGCGCCCGCAGAAAGGCCGTTACCGCCAATTCCACCAGATAGGGGTGGAAACTTTCAACCTTACCGGTCCGGATGTTGATGCCGAGCTGATCATTCTGTGCTGGCGGTTGTGGCAGCAACTGGGGCTGCGCGAGGCGGTAACCCTGGAGCTGAACAGTCTGGGCTCCAGCGAAGACCGAGCGCGCTACCGGGCCGATCTGGTGACCTATCTGCGCGAGCGCTTCGATCAGCTTGATGAAGACAGCCAGCGCCGCCTGGACAGCAATCCGCTGCGGATTCTCGACAGCAAGGTGGCTGCGACCCAGGCTCTGCTGGCCGATGCGCCAAAACTGGCCGACTACCTCAACGAGCAGGCTCGTGAACACTTTGCCGGGCTCAAGGCTCTGCTGGATGCGGCTGGTGTCCCCTACGTGGTCAACCCGAGGTTGGTGCGCGGGCTGGATTACTACGGTCTGACCGTGTTCGAATGGACCACCGACCGGCTGGGTGCCCAGGGTACGGTCTGTGCCGGTGGCCGTTACGACGGGCTGGTCGAGCAGCTCGGCGGCAAACCGGCTCCGGCGGTAGGCTTTGCCATGGGGGTTGAGCGGCTGCTGCTGTTGATCGAAACCCTTGGTAAGGTGCCGGCTGAACTGGCTCGTCAGGTCGATGTCTATCTGGTCACTTTGGGTGATCAGGCGGTACAGGCCGGTTTTGGCCTGGCTGAACAGTTGCGCGATGCCTTGCCTGATTTACGTCTGGTGGTGCATTGTGGCGGCGGCAGTTTTAAGAGTCAGTTCAAAAAAGCCGACAAGTCCGGTGCGCTCTATGCGCTGATTCTGGGGGAGAATGAAGCGGCTAGCCAGCAGGTCGGGCTTAAACCGCTGCGTAGCGACGCCGAGCAGGAGTTGCTGGACTGGCAGGCACTGCCGGCACGGCTGGATGAATTACTGTAAACGGGCCAACGGTCGATTGACCCGCGAAGGAGTGAAGCGTGACCTATCAAACAGAAGAAGAACAGGTAGAAAAGCTCAAGGAGTTGTGGAACAGGCACGGCATGCCTCTGTTGACCGGGGTAGTGCTGGCTCTGGCCGGGGTGTTCGGCTGGAATGGCTGGAACAACTACCAGTCAGCCCAGTCGGCCAATGCCTCGGCGCTTTATCAGTCCATGCTCGAAGCCGTGCTGGGTGATGAGTCGGTGCAGGCCCGGACCCGGGCGGCGGAGTTGGCCGAGCAACTGCGAAGCGACTACCCGAAAACCCGTTATGCCCAGTTCGCCGCGCTGATGCAAGCGCGCCTGGCGGTAGAGGCTGACGATTTTGCCGGGGCCGAAGCCTTGCTGCGCGAAGTGGTCGAGCGGCGTGGCGACGACACTCTGCAGGAAATTGCCCGCCAGCGCCTGGCTCGAGTTCTGGCTCAGCAGGAGCGGGCTGAGGAAGGCTTGGCGTTGTTTAATGGCACGGTCAGCGGCGAGCTGCTGGCAGGGCGTGAAGAGGTCCGTGGTGATCTGCTGCTGACCCTGGGGCGTCAAGCCGAGGCGCGCAGTGCCTACCAGGCCGCGCTTGAAGCGCTGGAAGATCCGCGCGCGCGTCCGCAACTGCAACTCAAGCTCGATGATCTGGCGGAGGAAGCCTAGTGAAACTGATGTCCCGGTATCTGGCAGTTGGTCTGTCGGCTCTGGTTCTGGCCGGGTGCGGTAGCTCCAGCAAGAAGGAATTGCCGCCTGCGCCGCTGGAAAAATTTACCGCCGAGGTCAGCCTGGAGCGTAGCTGGAAACGCAACATCGGTGTTGGCCAGGGCAAGCTGTACAACACCCTGACTCCCGCGTTGGATGGTCTGGCTTTGTATGCCGCCGATGCTCGTGGCCGGGTCGTTGCCATGGATCGTGATACCGGGTCGGTAAGCTGGCAGGTACGGCTCAAGGAACCACTGTCCGGGGCTGTTGGGGCCGGCGGTGGCCGGGTCATGGTCGGGACACTGGATGGTCAGGTGATCACCCTGGACGAAAACGACGGCAGCGAGTTGTGGCGCGCCCAGGTTTCCAGTGAAGTGCTGGCTCCGCCGCAAACCAACGGCGACGTGGTGGTGGTCCAGACCCAAGATGACAAACTGGTCGCGCTGGATATTTCCAGTGGTGATCAGCGCTGGATCTACGAAGCCAGTCTGCCGGTGTTGACCGTGCGCGGCACCAGTACTCCGGTCGTTAGCCTGCGCCAGGTCTACGCTGGACTGGCCAGTGGCCGGGTAGTATCTCTGGCAGCCGACAGCGGCATCCCGCTGTGGGAAGAGCGCATTGCTCAGCCCCAGGGCCGCTCGGAATTGGAGCGGATGGTCGATATCGATGGAGATCTGCTGCTGTCTGGTCAGAACCTTTACGTGGCCAGCTTTCAGGGCAACCTGGCGGCGCTGGATGCCGAGTCCGGTAATATGCGCTGGCAGCGTCCGGTGTCCAGCTATGTTGGCCCGGCGGCCGGGTTTGGCAGCGTTTATGTGAGTCACGCCAATGGCGTGGTTGAGGCGGTTGACCAGAATCGTGGCAACTCGCTCTGGCGCAATGAGAGCCTGATACGTCGTCAACTGACCGCACCGGTAGCGTTCAGTAGCTATGTTGCCGTGGCTGACTTCGAAGGCTACGTGCACTTGCTGGCCCAGACCGACGGCCGTTTGGTCGGTCGCATCCGGGTTGATCGCAAGGGCGTGCGGGTAGCGCCGATTGCTCTGGGCGACACCCTGTACGTCTTCGGTAACAGTGGCGATCTGGCTGCGCTGAAACTGAAATAGCCGAAAAGCGGTTATACTTCTCCGGCCGCTGCGTTTGTGCGCAGCGGCCGTTTTATTTGTTAGCGCCCACTGCGCACGGAGTAAACATGGTTCCTGTCATTGCCCTGGTCGGGCGTCCGAATGTCGGTAAATCGACCCTGTTCAATCGCCTGACCAAGAGTCGCGATGCCCTGGTGGCGGACTTCGCCGGGCTGACCCGTGACCGCAAGTACGGCGAGGCCAGTTGGCAGGGCAAGTCCTATATCGTGGTCGATACCGGTGGTATCAGTGGCGACGAGCAGGGCATTGATCAGGTCATGGCCGGTCAATCGCTGCAGGCCATCGAGGAAGCCGACGCGGTGCTGTTCATGGTCGATGCCCGGGCCGGGCGTACCGCCGCCGACGAGATGATCGCCGAGCACCTGCGCAAGCGTGACAAGCATACCTTCCTGATCGCCAACAAAATTGACGGTGCCGATCAGGATGCGATCCTCGGTGAGTTCGCCGCTCTTGGTCTGGGTCAGCCGATCCCGATTGCCGCAGCCCATGGGCGCAATATCAACCCGATGCTTGAAGCGGTGCTGGCTGATGGCGCGGCAGACGAGGAGCTGGAACTGGATGCCGATGGTCAGCCACTGCCGCGTGAGCGCAAGGTGGTCGAGCCGATCGGGACCAAGATCGCGGTGATTGGCCGGCCCAATGTCGGCAAGTCAACCCTGGTCAATCGCATGCTCGGTGAGGATCGGGTGGTGGTGTTCGATCAGGCCGGAACCACCCGCGACAGCATTTATATCCCCTATCACCGCCACGACAAGCCCTACACCCTGATCGATACCGCAGGGGTGCGCAAGCGTGGCAAGATTTTCGAGGCGATCGAGAAGTTCTCGGTGGTCAAGACACTGCAGGCGATTCAGGACGCCAACGTGGTGATCTTCGTGGTCGATGCCCGTGAAGGGATCGTCGAGCATGACCTCAATCTGCTGGGCTTTGTGCTGGATGCCGGGCGGGCGCTGGTGATTGCGGTCAACAAGTGGGACGGCTTGGCCGAGGAGCAGAAGGATTACGTCAAGACTGAGCTGCAGCGGCGGCTGATCTTCGCCCAGTTTGCCGACATTCACTTCATTTCCGCCCTGCACGGCAGTGGTGTGGGGCTGCTCTACAAATCGGTCGACCAGGCCTTTGCCAGTGCCATGACCAAGGTTCCGACCCGGCGCATGACCGAGATTCTCGAAGATGCCGTCACCGAGCACCAGCCGCCGATGGTCAACGGGCGGCGGATCAAGCTGCGTTACGCTCACCTGGGCGGTTCCAACCCGCCGATTATCGTAATCCACGGTAACCAGGTAGACAGCGTGCCGCGCTCCTATACCCGTTATCTGGAGAACACCTACCGCAAGGTGTTGAAGATGGTCGGCACGCCGCTACGGGTCGAGTACAAGAGCAGCGACAACCCCTACGCCGAGCGCAAGAACACCCTGACCGAGCGTCAGGTCAACAAGAAGCGCCGGTTGATGAGTCACCACAAGAAGGCCAAGAAAAAGAGCAAGGACAAGCGCTGACCGAACGCAGGCCGCACCTGGCTTATCAGCCGGAGCGGCCTATTGGTTTCTAGGCCGCCTGTTCATCGGCGCTGCGCAGGGCCCGATTGAGGGCGCTGAGCAGGGCGCGGAAGCTGGCCGTGGTCAGATTCTCGTCGATACCGATCCCGTGCAGCGGACGCTGACCGTCCAGACGCAACTCGATATAAGCCGCCGCCTTGGCGTTGGTACCCGAGCCAATCGCGTGCTCATGATAGTCCATCACCTCAACCTGGACCGGCAGGGCGGCCACCAGCGCCTCCAGCGGACCCTTGCCGATGCCGCGCCAATGCAGGGTTTCACCATGACTGAGTACTTCGATATCTACCGCCGAAGTGCCGTTCTCTTCCTGCAGACGGTGACGAATCAGTGCATAGGGCGTGGTCGCCTGCAGATATTCACGGTCGAGCAGTTCATGAATCTGTAAGGCGGTCATCTCCAGGCCCAGACGGTCGGTCTCACCCTGGACCACTTGGCTGAATTCGATCTGCAGACGACGTGGCAGACTGATCCCGTATTCCTGCTCAAGCAGGTAAGTAATGCCGCCCTTGCCGGACTGGCTGTTGACCCGGATCACCGCCTCGTAGCTGCGGCCAATATCGGCCGGATCGATAGGCAGGTAGGGGACTTCCCAGATGCCGTTCGGATCCTGCTGGACGAAACCCTTGCGGATCGCATCCTGGTGCGACCCGGAAAAGGCAGTGTGAACCAGATCGCCGACATAGGGATGACGTGGGTGCACTGGCAACTGGTTGCACTCTTCAACCACCTTGCGCACCGCGTCGATGTCGGAGAAGTCCAACCCCGGGTGCAGGCCCTGGGTGTACATGTTCAGCGCCAGGGTTACCAGGTCGACATTACCGGTGCGCTCGCCATTGCCGAACAGGCAGCCTTCGACCCGGTCGGCACCGGCCAGCAGGCCCAGTTCGGTGGCGGCTACACCGGTGCCACGGTCGTTGTGGGTGTGCAGGCTGATCAACACGCTGTCGCGGCGGCTGATATGGCGGCAGAACCACTCGATCTGGTCGGCGTAGATGTTCGGGGTGGCAACTTCCACGGTGGCCGGCAGGTTGAGGATCACCTTGTGCTCAGGCGTCGGTTGCCAGACACCCAGCACGGCGTCACAGACTTCAACGGCAAACTCCAGTTCGGTGGAGGTAAAAATCTCCGGCGAGTACTGGAAGATCCACTCGGTCTCGGGCTGCTGCGCCGCCAACTCGCGGATGCGCTTGGCAGCATTTACCGCAATGGCGACCACGCCAGCCTTGTCCTGATTGAAGACGATGCGCCGGAAGCTCGGTGCGGTGGCGTTGTAGACATGCACAATTGCCCGTTTGGCACCGCGCAGTGACTCAAAGGTACGGGTAATCAGGTCGTCGCGGGCCTGGGTCAGAACCTGGATGGTTACATCGTCAGGAATATGACCATCTTCAATCAGGGTGCGGACGAAGTCGAAGTCGGTTTGAGAGGCTGACGGAAAGGCCACTTCGATCTGCTTGACTCCAACCTTGACCAACGTCTGAAAGAACCGCAGTTTCTTGGCCGGGTCCATCGGTTCGATCAGCGACTGGTTACCGTCGCGCAGATCCGAACTGCACCAGACAGGCACTTCGGTGATGGTCTTCGACGGCCAGGTACGGTCGGGGATGTCGACCGGCTGGAACGCACGGTATTTGCTGGACGGGTCTGTGAGCATGGTCATGGCCGGGCTTCCTGAAAAAAATAGAAACCTCGTTTTTCAGAGGTTCCATAGCGCCTTGTGGGCGTGACTGAAACGGGTGTATTTGAGGTTTTGTTGCAGTAGAAGGTAATTCTGCTGAAGTTTGATTTCAATAGTGTTTTAAAAAATGGTGATTTGTAGCGCTGTTATGGCTGTTGGTGGATTTTATTGCTTTTGAGGCCGGGTTTGCGCATCAGGCTTGCGCGGCCCGGCAGGCTCAAGGCATGAAGGCGCCAATGAAAATCGCCGGATCGACCCGGGCGTTGTTCAGGCTTACATTCCAGTGCAGGTGTGGTCCAGTGGCGCGCCCGGTGGCGCCAACCTTGCCGATATGCCCGCCACGGGGCAGTTCGTCACCGACCTTGACGTCGATCGCCGACAGGTGACAGAACATGCTGATCAGCCCCTGGCCGTGATCGACGAACACCGTCTTGCCATTGAAAAAGTAATCGCCGACCAGAATGACCGTGCCCGCTGCCGGGGCCTTGATCGGGGTGCCGGCCGGGACCGCAAAATCAAGCCCGGAATGCGGGTTGCGCTCCTCGCCATTGAAGAATCGGCGCACGCCGAACGGGCTCGACAGACGCCCGTCTACCGGCCGATCGAACAGCAGGTTGCTGGGTTGGCGCGGGCTGAAGCTCTGGTAACCCTGAATTTGCTCGTCGAGTTCGCGCTGAATGCGCCGTTGGTGGGCCGGGTCAGGAGTAACGTGCTGCTGATTGCGCAGGGTGATGTGTTGGGCCGGGTAATGACGATCATTGACCTGGAAGTTCAGATGCTGGCCGTCGCCCAGTTCAATCTGTTGCTGACCAGGTTGCACCGACAGCGGGATGCCGACGATGGCGATCCAGCGCTTGCCGTCCTCGCGAATCACCAGTACCGGGTGGTCCTGATAGCGCACGCGCGGCGCCTGGGGTTGTTCTGGCAGGGCTATTACCGCCACGCCGCCGGGAACCGGCTTGTTCAGCAGGCGGGTAATAAATCCGCCTTCGGCCAGGGCCGGCAGGCTCAGGGAGCACAGCAGAATCAGGGCAAACAGGTGGCGCATGGGCATCAATCCAGCAGAGATAAGGTGTGCGGGGTGGGGGCTTCGACTCTGAGATCGAGCTGGCCATCGTGCAGGCGGGCTTTCAGGTGCTGGCCAGCCCGGGTCTGTGCGGCGCTGCGAATGGCTTGGCCCTGATCGTCGAGCAAAATGCTGTAGCCACGCCCCAAGGTTGCCAGCGGGCTGACCAGATGCAGGGTCTGGGCCAGGCTGCTGAAGCGTTGGCGGCGCTGTTGCAGACTCTGCTGCATGGCACGTGGCAGGCGTTGGCGCAGGTGTTCCAACTGCTGGCTCAGCAGCCCCAGCTGGCGGCCGGGGTGTTGCAACTGCAAGCGCGCGCCCAAGCGTTCCAGGCGCTGCTGCTGGTGGGCCAGAAATTGCTTGTGGGCGCGCCGCAGGCGCAGTTCCAGGTCATCCAGGCGCTGGGCCTGTTGTGCCAGACGCTCGCCGGGGTGGCGCAGGCGCCGGCGCAGGCTATCAAGTCGCAAGTGGTCGCGGGCCAGACGTTCGTGCAGGCGCTGCTGCAACTGGCGTTGATACAGCTGAAACTGGCGCAACATGGCCTGACCGTCGGGGCTCAGCAATTCGGCGGCGGCTGATGGGGTAGGCGCGCGCGCATCGGCGACAAAATCGCTGATGGAAAAATCGGTCTCGTGACCGACGGCGCTGACCGTTGGCGTCTGGCAGGCGGCCAGTGCCCGGGCGACGATTTCCTCATTGAACGGCCACAGGTCTTCCAGCGAGCCGCCGCCGCGGGCCACGATCAACGCATCGAAGCCGGCACGCTCGGCACGCTCGATGGCGCGGACGATCTGCGGCGCGGCTTCACGGCCCTGAACGGCGGTGGGAACGATCACCAACTCGATATAGGGTGCCCGACGGCCGAATACGCTGATGATGTCGCGAATCGCCGCGCCGCTGGGGGAGGTGATCACTCCGATCCGACGCGGGTGGCTGGGGAGCGGGCGCTTGCGTTCCGCGGCGAATAACCCCTCAGCCTGAAGCTGGGCCTTGAGCGCCTCGAAGGCCTGGCGCAGGGCGCCGTCGCCGGCTGGTTCCAGGCTATCGAGAATCAACTGATAGTCACCGCGGCCCTCATACAGGCTCACCCGGCCGCGGGCACGGACCTGCAGACCGTCGCGCAGATCCATGCGTACGCGCTGGGCATGCTGGCGGAACAGTGCGCAGCGGACCTGGGCCTTGGCATCCTTGAGGGTGAAATACAGGTGACCCGACGACGGGCGGGCCAGATTCGACAGCTCGCCCTCAACCCAGATCTGCGGGAATACCTCTTCCAGCAGGCTGCGGGCCCTGGCGTTGAGTTGGCTGATGGTAAGTACTTCGCGCTCGCGACTGAGGCGCTGAAAAAGCTGGTCATCATTCATGCCGCTATCTTAGGGGTTGTTGCCCTGCGCTCACAACCGCCGCAAGGGGGCAAAAATCTCTGTGATCATGACTGACGAATGCGATTGAGTGGTGGCGCTGCGATAGGTATAATGGCGCGCTTCCATTTTTCCCGCTCGGGAGCCCTGCTATGCTGCGTATTAGCCAAGAAGCCCTTACCTTCGATGATGTTCTGTTGGTGCCCGGATATTCCGAAGTACTGCCCAAGGATGTCAGTCTCAAGACCCGGCTCACCCGGCAGATCGATCTGAATATCCCGCTGTTGTCCGCTGCCATGGACACCGTGACTGAAGCGCGTCTGGCCATTGCCATGGCCCAGGAAGGCGGCATGGGGATCATTCACAAGAACATGACCATCGAGCAGCAGGCGGCCGAAGTGCGCAAGGTCAAACGCTACGAGTCCGGCGTGGTTCGTGACCCGATCACCATCGATGCCGATGCCAGCGTTGGTCAACTGTTCGATCTGACCCGTCAGAACAACATTTCCGGTGTGCCGGTCATGTACAACGACAATCTGGTCGGCATCGTCACCTCGCGCGACGTGCGCTTTGAAACCAACATGGATGCCCGGGTACGCGACATCATGACTCCCAAGGAGCGCCTGGTGACGGTCAAGGAAGGTGCCGAACTGCAGGAAGTGCGCAAGCTGCTGCACAAGCACCGGATTGAGCGGGTCCTGATTGTCGATGACAACTTCCGCCTGCGCGGCATGATGACCGTCAATGACATTGAAAAAGCTCGTGCCTATCCGCTGGCCAGCAAGGACGACCAGGGTCGTCTGCGCGTAGGTGCGGCGGTCGGTACCGGTGCAGATACCCCGGAACGTGTCACCGCGTTGGCGGCTGCCGGCGTCGACGTGATCATCGTCGATACCGCCCACGGCCATTCCCGGGGTGTGATCGACCGGGTGCGCTGGGTTAAAGACAACTTCCCCCAGATTCAGGTGATCGGCGGCAACATTGCCACCGGCGCTGCTGCCCGCGCGCTGGCCGAGGCCGGGGCTGACGCGGTCAAGGTGGGCATTGGCCCAGGTTCGATCTGTACCACCCGCATCGTTGCTGGTGTCGGTGTGCCGCAGATTTCAGCCATCGCCGATGTTGCCGCAGCACTCAAGGATACTGACGTACCACTGATTGCCGATGGCGGTATCCGTTTCTCTGGTGACCTGTCCAAGGCCATTGCTGCTGGTGCTTCGGCGGTGATGATGGGCTCTATGTTCGCCGGCACCGAAGAGGCGCCGGGCGAGGTCGAGCTGTTCCAGGGCCGTTCCTACAAGGCCTACCGTGGCATGGGGTCTCTGGGGGCGATGGCCAACGCCGGTGGCGGTTCGGCAGATCGTTATTTCCAGGACTCCAGCGCGGGTGCCGAAAAACTGGTGCCTGAGGGCATCGAAGGCCGGGTACCCTACAAGGGGCCGCTGGCGGCGATCATCCATCAGTTGATGGGTGGCCTGCGCGCGTCGATGGGCTATACCGGCTGTGCCACCGTTGAAGAAATGCGTACCAAGCCGGAGTTTGTGCGTATTACCGGCGCCGGCATGAGTGAGTCGCACGTGCATGACGTGCAGATCACCAAGGAAGCACCGAATTATCGGGTTGGTTGAGGTTCTTTTGCTGAAAGCTTGAGGCTGAAGGCTGGAAGACAAGCTCCTGCGTGCACGGAGACGGGTCTTCCAGCCTTCAGCTTTCAGCGCAGCCATATGTCATTTTCCAGAGGAAAGCTCATGTCTCAGCACGACATCCACGCCCACCGTATCCTGATTCTGGACTTCGGTTCGCAGTACACCCAACTGATTGCCCGCCGGGTGCGGGAAATCGGCGTCTATTGCGAAATCCATCCCTGGGACATGGACGCAGCGGCGATTCGTGAGTTCGCCCCGCGTGGCATCATTCTCGCTGGTGGCCCCGAGTCGGTGACCCTGGACGACACCCCGCGTGCGCCGCAGGTAGTATTCGAGCTGGGTCTGCCGGTGCTGGGCATCTGCTACGGCATGCAGACCATGGCCGAGCAGTTGGGTGGCAAGGTTGAGGGCTCCGAGGAGCGCGAGTTCGGCTATGCGCGGGTCGATATTGTCGGCAAGAGCCCGTTCCTGTCGGGTATCGAAGATCATATCGATGATGATGGCGTACTGTCGCTGGACGTGTGGATGAGCCACGGCGACAAGGTGGCCAACCTGCCCGAAGGCTTCCACATCCTGGCCAGTACTCCGAGCTGCCCGATTGCCGCGATGGGCGACGAAAGCCGGAACTTCTACGGCGTGCAGTTCCACCCCGAGGTGACCCACACCAAGCAGGGGCTGCGGATTCTGTCGCGTTTCATCCTTGACCTGTGTGGCTGTGAAGCGCTGTGGACACCGTCGAATATCGTTGAGGATGCCATCGCCCAGGTGCGTGCCCAGGTTGGCGACGCCAAGGTGCTGCTTGGCCTGTCCGGTGGAGTCGACTCCTCTGTGGTGGCGGCCCTGCTGCACCGGGCCATAGGCGATCAACTGACCTGCGTATTCGTTGACAACGGTCTTCTGCGTCTGCATGAAGGCGAACAGGTCATGGCCATGTTTGCCGAGAACATGGGCGTCAAGGTGATCCGCGCCAACGCTGAAGACAAGTTCTTGTCACGCCTGCTCGGAGTCACCGACCCGGAAGACAAACGCAAGATCATTGGCCGCACTTTCATCGAGGTGTTCGATGAGGAAGCCACCAAGCTGCAGGGCATCAAGTATCTGGCTCAAGGCACTATCTACCCCGACGTCATCGAATCGGCCGGGGCCAAGACCGGCAAGGCCCATGTGATCAAGTCGCACCACAATGTCGGCGGCCTGCCCGAAGATATGCAGTTCGAACTGGTCGAGCCGCTGCGTGAACTGTTCAAGGACGAAGTGCGCAAGATCGGCCTGGAACTGGGTCTGCCCTACGATATGGTCTATCGCCACCCGTTCCCGGGCCCGGGCCTGGGCGTGCGGATCCTGGCCGAAGTGCGCAAGGAATACGCCGATATTCTGCGCCGCGCCGACTATATCTTCATCGAAGAGCTGCGCAAGGCCGATCTGTACCACAAGACCAGCCAGGCCTTCGCCGTGTTCCTGCCGGTCAAATCGGTTGGTGTGGTCGGTGACGGCCGCCGCTACGAATGGGTCATCGCCCTGCGCGCGGTGGAGACCATCGACTTCATGACCGCCCGCTGGGCGCACCTGCCCTACGAGTTTCTGGAAACCGTATCGAACCGGATCATCAATGAAATTGCCGGGGTCTCGCGGGTAACCTACGACATCTCCAGCAAGCCGCCGGCAACGATTGAGTGGGAATGATCCTGCTGCTGGTTTGACAAGGCCCGCCAATTGGCGGGCCTTGTCGTTTGGTGGTTCAGGGCCGGTGCTGTTGGTAGTCCTGCAGTTGCGGTAGAGCCCAGTCGAGCAGTTGGCTGGAGAGCTGGTCCAGGGCCAGGCCATAGGCCTTGACCGCGCCGGCTGGTTGGTGGTCATCAAGGGGCTGTTCGACCAGGAAGGTGCGGCTGGCGATGACGTGGCGGTTGCCGGGTTCGATCAGGCGGGCTACCAGTTCGACCGTGGCTTGTGGGCCTTGCTCGCCGTAAATGACTTGGAAGCGCTGCAGATCACTACCCAAGTGAAGGTCGGCGTGCAGGCCGTGCTCGTCACTGGTGACACTTTCCAGGCCGCTGCGCAGGCTGAAGCTGCGGACCAGGTGTTCGCGCACCAGTGCTGGCGCCGGGTCGCTCCAGCGTGCTCCCTTGTAGGTGCTGAGTTGGTCGCCCTGGGGGTTGACCAGCATCCTTGGGCCGCTTTGTGCAAAGCCGGCCTGTGGAGTGTTGATCCGCAACGACAGGCTCAGTGGCTGAACCTGGGGATTGCTGCCCAATGTCGAGGCGGGCAACTGATAGACCCGTACTGGCTCGCTTTCCGGAATCAGGGTGCAGGCGCTGAGCCAGAGCAGGCCGCTGGCTGCCAGTAGAGGGCGCAGAGTGGTTGCACGGATCACGGTTCAAACTCCTCCATGGTGTCGCGGCCCAGCAGGAAGCGGGTTGGGTTGTCTTCCAGACGGCGGCTGATGTTGCGTAGTGAATTCAGGCTGCTGCGCAGTTCATTCACGGCCGGCTCCAGCTGCCCAAGTCCTTGCATGCCGGAGGCGAAGGCCTCGCTGTTGTTGCTCAGTAGCTCTTCCAGCAGACCACTGGTGCGGGCGATTGAGGCCAGTGCCTGTTCGGCGTTGTCGAGTGTGCGGGTGCCCTGCTCGTTGAGCAGGGTATCGGCGTCACGCATCAGGTTGCTAGTGTAGTTCAGAGTTTCGCTGGCCTGGCGGCTGATCTTGGTCAGTTCGCTGACCAGTATCTGCAGGTTGTCGCCCTGACCGGCAATGGCCTGGGTGGCCTGATCGATTGAAGACAGGGTGCGGCTGATGCTGGCAGCGTTTTCTTCGGACAGAATGGTACGGGCGTTGGCGACCAACTGGTTGATGTTGGTCACCAGATCTTCTCCGTTGGCCAACAGCGTGGAAATCGGCGAGGGGGTGGCGATAATCACCGGGTCCTGACCGTTCTTGCCGCGCAGCAGTGGGCTTTCGGGATTGCCATGGCTGAGTTCTATGACCGAGGTGCCGGTGATGCCGGTAAATGACAGCCGGGCGCGAGTGTCTTCCTTGATAGGGACTTCGCTACCAACTCTAATCCGTGCCAGAACCCTGCGGGGGTCGTTGGGGTCGAGGCTCAATTCACTGATGTCACCGATTCGGATGCCACTGTATTGCACCGAGCTGCCACGCGACAGGCCGGTCACCGCTTCGTTGAAGACGACCAGATAGTAGTTGTACTCCCGGCTGGTGCTGGAGTGGCTAAGCCAGATGGCGAAGAAGATCCCGGCCGCGCCGGCCAGCAGAGTGAACAAACCGATCAGAACGTGATGGGCACGGGTTTCCATTAGCTTTGCAACTCCCCAGGGGCGCTGGAATGGGCACTGAATGCGGCAGCTCGACCGCGCGGGCCATGAAAGTAATCCTGAATCCAGGCGTTGTCGGTGGCGGCGACTCGCTCCAGAGTGTCGGCGACCAGCACCTTGCGGTTGGACAGGACGGCAATTCGGTCGCAAATGGCGTACAGGGTGTCGAGGTCATGGGTGACCAGAAACACGCTCAGCCCCAAGGCATCGCGCAGGGTCTTGATCAACTGGTCGAAGGCGGCGGCGCCGATCGGGTCGAGTCCGGCGGTCGGCTCGTCCAGAAACAGGATGTCCGGGTCCAGCGCCAGGGCTCGCGCCAGGGCGGCGCGTTTGACCATGCCGCCGGACAGCTCGGACGGATACTTGTCACCGGCACCGGGCGGGAGTCCGGCCAGTGCCAGTTTGATCGAGGCCAGGTGCTCGGCATCATCGCGGCTGAGGCCGGCATGTTCGATCAGTGGTAGGGCGACATTTTCGGTTACGGTCAGTGAAGAAAACAGTGCGCCTTGCTGAAACAGCACGCCAAAGCGTCGTTCATATTGCGAGCGCTGGGTTTCGGGCAGCGTTTGCAGGTCCTGACCGAATACTTTGACGCTGCCGGCGTTGGGCCGGCGCAGGCCGACGATGGAGCGCAGCAGTACCGACTTGCCGGTGCCTGAGCCGCCGACCACGCCGAGAATTTCCCCCGCCTTGATATCCAGGTCGAGGTTCTCGTGAATGGTTTGGGTGCCGAAACGGTTGACCAGGCCGCGGACTTCGACCAGAGGAGTCGCCTTGGTGGTATCCATGCTCACCAGCCCATCTCCATGTAGAACAGTGCTGCCAGGGCGTCGATCAGGATCACGACGAAGATCGACTGTACCACGCTGGAGGTGGTGTGCTCACCGACCGATTCCGCACTGCCACTAACCTTGAAGCCTTCCAGACAGCCGATGATGGCAATCAGGAAAGCAAACAGCGGCGCCTTGGCCATACCCAGCAGGAAGTGGCGGACCTCGACATTGTTCTGCAGGATGCTGAGAAACATGGTCGGTGAAATGTCCAGGGACAGCGCGCAAACCATGGCTCCGCCAAACAGACCGGAGATCATGGCCACGAAGGTCAGCAGCGGCAGGGCGACCAGCATGGCCAGCACCCGGGGTAGCACCAAAATGTCCAGCGGGTTGAGACCCAGGGCCCGGATCGCGTCGATTTCCTCGTTGGCTTTCATTGAGCCGATCTGGGCGGTAAAGGCGCTGGCGGTGCGGCCGGCCATCAGGATGGCAGTCAGCAGCACAGCGAATTCGCGCAGGAACGAAAAAGCGATCAAGTCGACGGTATAGATGCTGGCGCCAAACTCTGACAGCACGGTGGCGCCGAGAAAGGCGATTACAGCACCGACCATGAAGGTCAGCAAGGCCACGATCGGTACCGCATTCAAGGCGGTTTGTTCGATCTGGGCGACTACGGCGGTTACCCGCCAGTTGCCTGGGCGCAGCAGGTTGCGGGCAAACCCGGCCAAGGTCAGGCCGATGAAGCCGAGCAAGTCGGTGGTGTGTTGCCAAAATACGGCCATGGCTTTGCCGACCCGCTCCAGCAGCTCAAGTAGCGTGGCGCGTGGAGGCAGATGTTCTGGGGCAGTTTCCTGCTGGCTGTCGACAATCCGCTTGAGCAGGGCGCGGCGTTCCCGGGGCAATTCGCTGGAGTCACTCAGGCGCAGAAGAAGGTCATGGCCGAGCAGTTCGGCCAGCAATTGTCCGCCAGCGGTGTCGAGCTTGCCGAGTTGGCTGAGATCAGCGTCGCTCCAGGCCGATTTGCCGCTGCGGGCCTTGAGTATCAGGCGTCGCAGTTCGGCGTAATGGGGAAGAGTCCAGTCACCCTGGATAATCAGTTGCTCGGGATTGCCTGGTGCGTCTCGGACGAAGTCGTTAGCAGGTAAGGCCGGCATGCTGGTCGGTTCCGGGTGGGGCTGCCGGTAGCCGGCAGCCAGGGCTCAGGACTTGCGCTTGAGACCGAACTCTTCGGACAGGGTGCCCGGGCTGTCTTCGGTCTTGGGCGCATAGTCGCGCGGAGGCTCAAGGGTATCGAAGACCGCGTTGGCACGCTCGCTTTCAACCGGTGCGGCTTCCTGTTCAAGGGCAGCCAGCAGGCGTTGACGAGTCATGTCGTCAGGGGCCAGTTCCATGGCGCCGTGGGTCAGATGTTCCTGAATCTCCTGATAGTTGCGGTTGAGCCGGGCGACCAGAGTTGCGGTGGTCTTGAAATGGCTGGAAACTTCTTGTTGATATTCTTCGAAACGCAGTTGCAGGCTTTCCAGTTGAGCCTGGGTGTTGGTCGACTGGCCGCCGCTCACACGCCGCGCTACCTGGGTCAGAACAATACCCAGGACAATGCCGATGGCCAGTGCGATGATGACCGCAATCCACAGATTTTCGCTTGATTCCACCTTCGGCTCCCTTCTTGATTCGATTGTAGGACAGTGCAACAGCACGTCCCTGACAGCTATGTCTTAACGGTAGCGACATTTCATGTACAAGGCTAGTACCCTTAGCCTTATCGCTAATACAGCCATGCGACGTCAGTCCGAAAGTTACAGTCACGGAGAAAATGCAAATGAGTCAAAGCCGTCCCGAGGAGCAGTCGTTGATCGAGGGGCCGGCGGGTCCGCTGGAGGTAGTGTTGACCCGGGCCGAGCAGCCTACTGCGCTGGCGGTGATCTGCCATCCGCATCCGCTGCATGGCGGCACCCTGCACAACAAGGTAGTGCATACCCTGATGCGGGCCGCGCGCGATCAGGGTGCCAGCACCGTACGGTTCAATTTTCGCGGAGTTGGCAAAAGTATTGGCGAACATGACGATGGGCGTGGCGAAACCGCTGACTGTCTGGCCGTGATCGATTGGGCGCGGCGCGAGTTGGGTGATTTGCCGCTGTGGGTGATGGGCTTTTCGTTCGGCGGTTATGTTGCGGCCGCAGCGGCCAGCCAGTTGCAGCAGTGGCCGCAGCGCTTGGTGTTGGTGGCTCCCTCGGTTGAGCGTATGCCCTTCGCCGACCTGATGCCGCTGGCTGGCCCGGCAACGGTGCTGATGGGCGAGGCCGACGAGGTCGTGGCCTCCGAGGCGGTGTTCGACATGTTGGAAGGGCAGCCAGGAGTCGATATGCAGCGCTTTGCGGCTACCGGGCACTTCTTTCACGGCAAACTGGTGGAGCTTAAGGCAGTGGCCGAGCGTTCGCTGGCCTAGGGAACTTCTGAAAAACTACCTGCGTTGGCAATACTGCGTTAAAAACAGCCTCCAAATGCTCATTTACACCGCGTAAACTGCGCTTTGTCGGCTGTTTTTGCCTTGTCTTGCCGGCCTCGCCTACGTTTTTCAGAGGTTCCCTTCTGATTGCCAAGGGCTACTGCCGGCGGGTACAGTATCGCCCCCGTCGATATCCCTTGGTACACCAGCATGACGCCCCTTGAACGCTATCAGGCGGACCTCAAGCGTCCGGACTTTTTCCATGACCCGGCTCAGGAGCAGGCGGTCCGGCATTTGCAGCGCCTGTATGATGATCTGGTTGCCGGTGAGCTGAACCAGCGAACCGGTAGTGGGTTGTTCGGCAAGCTGCGCAAGCGCCGTCCCGAACTGATCAAGGGCCTGTATTTCTGGGGCGGAGTGGGCCGGGGCAAGACCTATCTGGTTGATACTTTCTTCGATGCGCTGCCGTTCGAGCGCAAGATGCGTACTCACTTCCATCGCTTCATGCAACGCGTGCATCAGGAGTTGAAGACGCTCAAAGGCGAGAAGAACCCGCTGACGGTCATTGCCAAGCGTTTCGCCAACGAGGCTCGGGTTATCTGCTTCGACGAGTTCTTCGTTTCCGATATCACTGACGCCATGATTCTTGCCACTTTGCTTGAAGAGTTGTTCAAGAACGGCGTGAGCCTGGTGGCGACCTCGAATATTGTCCCGGATGGTCTGTACAAGGATGGTTTGCAGCGCGCCCGCTTTTTGCCGGCGATTGCGCTGCTCAATCAGCACACCGACGTTGTGAATGTCGATAACGGGGTCGACTATCGCCTGCGCGCCCTGGAGCAGGCTGAGTTGTACCACTGGCCGCTGGACGCCGAGGCCGAGGTGAGCCTGCGTCGCAGCTTCGAAAGCCTGGTGCCGGATATCGTTGAGGTGGTCGAGGCCGAGGTGCTGACTATCGAGAATCGGCCAATTCGCTCGGTTCGGGTTTGTGAAGACGTAGCCTGGTTCGAGTTTCGCGAGCTTTGCGACGGGCCGCGCAGCCAGAACGACTACATCGAGCTGGCCAAGGAATTTCACGCCGTGCTGCTGGCCAATGTCGAGCAGATGGGCGTCAGCAAGGATGACATGGCTCGACGCTTCATCAATCTGGTCGATGAGTTCTACGATCGCAGCGTCAAGCTGATCATTTCCGCCGAGGTTGATCTCAAGGATCTCTACAGCGGTGGCCGGCTGGAGTTTGAATTTCAACGGACCCTGAGCCGGTTACTGGAAATGCAGTCGCACGAGTTCCTGGCGCGACCGCACCGCCCCTAGGGAAGCACGGATTCAATCAGTTCGGTGTTGGCCCAGTTGGCGCTGAGCTTGTGTGCTGCCATAGACGCCAGGTTCAGCCAGTGTTCTGCTGGAACTGGCGGCGGAACTGGTTGGGTGACAGGCCGGTGTGTTGACGGAACAGTCGGGCAAAGAAGCTGGCGTCATCGTAGCCGATGTCATAACTGATGGTCTTGATGCTGCGCCGGGTAGTACTGAGCAGGTTCTTCGCGGTTTCTATGCGTAGCCGCTGCAGGTAGTGCAGCGGTTTATCGCCGGTGGCACTCTGGAAGCGGCGCATGAAGTTGCGAATGCTCATGCCGTGCTGACTGGCCACATCTTCAAAGCGAAACTTCTCCGAAAAATGTTCTTCCAGCCAATGCTGGATCTGCAGGATGGCGACGTCCTGGTGCAGCTTCTGGCCGCCAAAACCGATCATCCCCGGAGTGTAGCTGCGCTGGACCTCGTACAGGGTGTCGCGGGCTACCGCCTGGGCGACCTGGCTGCCGCAGAAGTGCTCAATCAGGTGGATATGCAGGTCGCAGGCCGAAGTCACGCCAGCGGCGCAGAAAATCCGGTCGGCGTCGGTGATGTGCTTGTCGCGGTTGAGCAGCACCTGAGGGAAGCGTCGGCTGAACTCGTCAAACAAGCGCCAGTAGGTGGTGGCTTCGCGATCATCCAGCAAGCCGGCGGCGGCAATCCAGAACACTCCACTGGCCTCGGCGCTGATCAGGGCGCCACGGGCGTGTTCACGCCGCAGCCAGGCCGGTACCCCGGGATAGCGTTCAAGCAACTGATCGAAGTCGCCCCAGAAGGCCGGTAGCACGATCAATTGTGGATGCAGGGCATCGATGGTTGCTTCGATCGCGAGTCGGTCCTGGCTGAAGCTGGTGACAGGCTGGTCGTCAGCGGCGACGATTGAGGTGCGAAATCCGGGGGTCAGCCCCAGGCCACGTTGACGACCGTCACGCAGGCTGGCCATGTGAAAGAAATCCTTGGCCTGCATCAGGGTTGAGGCAATAACCCCATCGGTGGCGAGAATGGCAACCTGGCGAAGGGGTGTGGGTGAGGTTGTGAGCATGGCTGAGCCTGTTATTGTCGGTCTGTTCGGCCATGTTATGACTAAAGCATCTTGTTCGGTGGCGCAAGTGTCCTGTTTGGCGGATAAGTCATGCGAATGTCGCTACCCGGCCGGCAGGGCCGGCCGGGTAGATAGTCAGGGTGCGGGGTTGGGCTGGTTGCGGTGGATGGCGGCGATGCTTTCCAGCACCTTGTCGGTCAGCCCCATGTTGATGCTGGTCAGGTTGCGGTTGAGTTGATCCATGTTGGTGGCGCCGATGATGTTGCTGGTCACGAACGGCTGGCGAGTGACGAAGGCCAAAGCCATCTGGGCCGGGTCCATGCCATGTTCGCGGGCCAGTTGTACGTAGCGGGCACAGGCTTTCTGGGCTTCGGGGTTGGTATAGCGGGCGAAGCGCTCAAACAACGTCAGGCGGGCTTTTTCCGGGCGCAGGCCGTTTAGGTACTTGCCGGTCAGGGTGCCGAACGCCAGCGGCGAGTAGGCTAGCAGGCCGACTTTCTCGCGGATCGAGATTTCTGCCAGACCGACTTCATAGCTGCGGTTGAGCAGGTTGTAGGGGTTCTGCACCGACACGATGCGCGGCCAGCCACGACTTTCGGCCAGTTGCAGGAAGCGACTGACGCCCCAGGGTGTTTCGTTGGACAGGCCGATGTGGCGAATTTTGCCTGCCTTGATCTGTTCGTCGAGCACTTCCAGGGTGTCTTCGATCGGAGTGAACTGCTCGTCCGCGCTGTGTTCGTAGCCGAGCTTGCCGAAAAAGTTGGTGTTGCGGTCCGGCCAGTGCAGTTGATACAGATCGATATAGTCGGTTTGCAGGCGGCGCAGGCTGGCGTCCAGAGCGCTGGTGATGTGTTCGCGGGTAAAGCGGGTGAGGCCGTCGCGGATGTGTGGGAGCCAGTCGCCGGGACCTGCCACCTTGCTGGCAATTACCCATTTGTCACGTTGACCGTGCTGCTTGAAGTAGTTGCCGATGATGGTTTCAGTGGCGCCATAGGTTTCGCCGCGCGGCGGGACCGGGTACATCTCGGCGGTATCGATGAAGTTGACCCCGGCATCGCGGGCCCGATCGATCTGGGCAAAGGCCTCCTTCTCGGTATTCTGTTCGCCCCAGGTCATGGTGCCCAGACAGAGGGCGCTGACCTTGAGCGGGCTACGGCCCAGCGGGCGGTATTGCATGGTGATCTCCTTGGGTTGTGATGCGGCACCTCATTATTGACCACGCGCGGGGCCAATGTTCAATGGCTGCTTAAATAAAGGTTGTAATTTTTTTCGCCATTGGCATAATGCCGGTCCACTTTCGACAGGATGCCTAGCCTGTCGTTGTTGTTACAGCACAGATGCCACCCAGACCCACAGAGCCCCCACCTGAGTGTCTGTCTAGGCTTTGTTGGCTTGTAAAAACACATTTCATTCTGTAAGATTCGCCCTCTTATTTAGTGGGCCTCTGAGGCTAGGATTAATGAAAACCTTCAGCGCCAAACCGGAAACCGTAAAACGCGATTGGTATGTCGTAGATGCCGCGGGTCTGACCCTGGGTCGTCTGGCTACCGAAGTTGCTTCCCGTCTGCGTGGCAAGCACAAGCCCGAATACACCCCGCATGTCGATACCGGTGATTACATCGTTATCGTCAATGCCGAGAAAATTCAGGTAACCGGTGCCAAGGCACAAGACAAGATCTACTACAGCCACTCCGGTTTTCCGGGCGGCATCAAGTCGATCAACTTCGAAAAGCTGATCCAGCGCGCTCCTGAGCGCGTGATCGAGACCGCCGTCAAGGGCATGCTGCCGAAGAACCCTCTGGGTCGTGCCATGTACCGCAAGCTGAAAGTGTATGCCGGTGCTGCTCACCCGCATGCTGCCCAGCAACCCCAAGAACTGAAGATCTAACAGGAGCTCACTATGTCGGCGACTCAAAACTACGGTACTGGCCGTCGTAAAACCGCCACCGCTCGCGTGTTCCTGCGTCCGGGTACTGGCAACATCTCTATCAACAATCGTTCGCTGGAGAATTTCTTCGGTCGCGAAACCGCCCGCATGGTGGTTCGTCAGCCGCTTGAGCTGACCCAGAGCACCGAGAAGTTCGATGTCTACGTTACCGTCAAGGGCGGTGGTATCTCCGGTCAGGCCGGTGCCATCCGTCACGGCATCACTCGTGCCCTGATGGAATACGACGAGACTCTGCGTGGCGAACTGCGCAAGGCTGGTTACGTAACTCGCGATGCTCGTGAAGTTGAGCGTAAGAAAGTCGGTCTGCGCAAGGCGCGTAAGCGTCCGCAGTACTCCAAGCGTTAAGTCGAAAGGCGAATCGCTCAGCGCCCGGTTTCCGTATGGACTCCGGGCGTTTTTGTATCTGCGACAACCTGTCGCGCTCCTTCCTTTGGGCTGAAAGTCGCGTCGGGCGTGGCTTGCGCCTTTCCTTGAAACCTCTCGCGGGATGACTATCGCCTTGTCAAAAAAGGGGTTTTTCATTACCATCTGATTCATTTTGTGCAAGCTGTTTAATACTTGAAAAGGCCTTGGAAAAGGCCTGTTTAGCTGATGGGAGACGACTGGATGAGTAATGACGGCGTGAATAATGGCCGGCGTCGCTTCCTGGTAGCAGCCACGAGTGTCGTGGGTGCTGCCGGAGCCGTAGGGGCTGCAGTGCCCTTCGTGGGATCTTGGTTCCCAAGCGCCAGAGCCAAGGCAGCAGGGGCGCCGGTACGGGTGAATATCAGCAAGCTGGAGGCCGGGCAGCAACTTGTTGCCGAGTGGCGCGGTCAGCCGGTATTCGTATCCCGCCGTACCGAAGAGGCCCTGCGTCTGCTTGAGGAGATGGATAGCGTGGTCGCCGACCCGGATTCCAAGTCATCTGATCAGCCGGATTACGTGGATCCACGTACTCGGGCGATCAAGCCGGAAGTTCTGGTGGTGATCGGTATCTGTACTCACTTGGGTTGCTCGCCGCTGTTCCGTCCGGAAGTAGCTTCTGCCGATATGGGCGCAGACTGGAAGGGTGGTTACTTCTGCCCGTGTCACGGTTCCCACTACGATATGTCGGGTCGAGTCTGGCGTGCCCAGCCGGCGCCGCTGAACCTGCCGGTGCCCCCGCATCACTACGAAACTGATGATGTCATCGTCATTGGTCTGGATCCGGAGACTGCCTGATGAGCAAACTGATGAACTGGGTCAATGAGCGCATGGCCGTCACCAAGGTGATGGAAGACCATCTGACCAAATACTATGCGCCCAAGAACTTCAACTTCTTCTACTTTTTCGGCTCTCTGGCCATGCTGGTGCTGGTCAATCAGATTGTTACCGGTATCTGGCTGACCATGAGCTACGAGCCTTCTGCTGAAGGCGCTTTCGCTTCGATCGAATACATCATGCGTGATGTCGAGTACGGCTGGCTGCTGCGCTATCTGCACTCCACCGGCGCCTCGATGTTCTTTGTCGTGGTTTACCTGCACATGCTGCGTGGCCTGATGTACGGCTCCTACCAGAAGCCGCGCGAGCTGGTCTGGCTGTTCGGTATGCTGATCTATCTGATCCTGATGGCCGAGGCTTTCATGGGCTACCTGCTGCCCTGGGGTCAGATGTCCTACTGGGGTGCTCAGGTAATTATCTCGCTGTTCGGTGCCATTCCGTTCATTGGTCCGGATCTGGCCCAGTGGGTGCGTGGTGACTACCTGATCTCCGGGATTACCCTGAACCGCTTCTTCGCCCTGCATGTGATTGCGCTGCCGATCGTACTGCTGGGTCTGGTGGTGCTGCATATCATCGCGCTGCACGAAGTGGGTTCCAACAACCCGGATGGTATCGACATCAAGAAGCTGAAGGACGAGAACGGCAAGCCGCTGGACGGCATCGCCTTCCACCCGTACTACACCGTCAAGGATATTGTCGGCGTGGTGGTGTTCCTGTTCGTGTTCTGCACCATCGTGTTCTTCTTCCCGGAAATGGGTGGTTTCTTCCTCGAGCATCCGAACTTTGAAGTGGCCAACCCGCTGAAGACGCCTGACCATATCGCCCCGGTCTGGTACTTCACACCGTTCTACGCGATTCTGCGTGCGGTTCCGGCCATCGCTGGCTCGGCCTTCCCGGGTGTGCTGGCGATGGGTGCTGCGATTGCCGTGCTGTTCGTATTGCCCTGGCTGGACCGTAGTCCGGTGCGCTCGATCCGCTACAAAGGCTGGATGAGCAAGCTGTGGCTGGTGATCTTCTGCGTCTGCTTCGTGATCCTTGGCGTGCTGGGTGCCATCCCGGCGACTCCAGGTCGTACGCTGCTGTCGCAGGTCTGCACCGTTCTGTATTTCGCCTTCTTCATCCTGATGCCGTTCTACACCCGGATGGAGAAGACCAAACCGGTTCCGGAGAGGGTTACTGGCTAATGAAAAAGCAACTGATTGCTCTGTGTTTTGCGCTGTTGCCCTGCGTGGTTCTGGCGGCGCCCAGCAACTACCCGCTGGAAAAGGCTAATATCGATCTGCGTGACAAGGCTGCTCTGCAGGATGGTGCGCGCACTTTCGTCAACTACTGCATGGGCTGCCACTCCGCTCAGTTCCAGCGTTATGAGCGCGTAGCCAACGATCTGGGGATTCCGGATGAGCTGATGCTGGAGAACCTGGTGTTCACCGAGGGCACGCTTATCGGTGACCACATGAAGATCGGCATGCGTCCTCAGGACTCCAAGGTTTGGTTTGGTGGTGCGCCGCCGGATCTGACCATGGTTGCCCGGGTGCGTGGCAACGACTGGCTGTATACCTACCTGAAGACCTTCTACGAGGATCCTTCGCGTCCGTTCGGTGCCAACAACATGCTGTTCCCGAACGTGGGTATGCCCAATGTGCTGATGGAGCTGCAAGGTCGTCAGGTGATTGGCTGCAAGGCCATGCCGGTGATGGATGGCAATACCCCCAAGCGTGATCCGCTGACCGGTGAAACCATCAAGGACGAGCAGTGTGATGTGCTGACTGTGCTGCCGGACACTGGCACCCAGACCGAGGCCGAGTTCGATACCACTGTGCGTAACCTGGTTGCGTTCCTGGCTTATTCGGCTGACCCGATCAAGCTGGAGCGTCACCGCATCGGTGTGTACGTGCTGCTGTATCTGGCCTTCCTGTTCGTCTTTGCCTTCCTGCTCAAGCGCGAGTACTGGAAAGACGTTCACTGATCCTAGTTCTGCGGATCAAAACAGCGCGCCCTTTGGGGCGCGTTGTTGTTTCTGGGGTATACTACGCACTTTGTTCTCAGGCAGTTGTCGGTTGTGGCTGATGCCAGTCATTCGACCGTGCAACCTGTGTTACCGCAATCCGCGAGAGGATGAGGGTTGATTTATGGGCGTTACCACCGCCAGCAAGCGTTCCTCCATGGCTTTCTTTTCTGACCCCCGTGACCATTACTGTCATCGTGTGCGCATCGTCCTGGCTGAAAAGGGCGTGACAGTCGATGTGGTCAATGTCGAGCCAGGCAATCCGCCGCAGGAACTGGTGGAAACCAACCCCTACAGCAGCGTGCCGACCCTGCTTGATCGTGATCTGGTGCTCTATGAGCCGAATATCATGATGGAGTACCTGGATGAGCGCTTCCCGCATCCGCCGCTGCTGCCGGTCTATCCGGTGGCCCGGGCCAATAGCCGTTTGCTGATGTACCGGGTGCAGCGCGACTGGTGCTCGCTGGTTGATGTGATCGGCAACCCGAAAAGTTCCGAGGCCGCCGTTACCAAGGCGCGCAAGGAGCTGCGTGAGAGTCTGATCGGTGTGGCGCCGGTATTCGCTGAGATGCCGTTCTTCATGAGTGATGAGTTCAGTCTGGTCGACTGCTGTATTGCTCCCATCCTCTGGCGCTTGCCGCTATTCGGGATTGAGCTGCCCAAGCAGGCCAAGCCGCTGCTCGACTATATGGATCGTATCTTTGCCCGTGAAGGCTTTATCGCCAGCCTGTCAGCGGCGGAAAAGGATATGCAGTAAACGCTTTAACCGTTCGGAGTACCGCATGGCCGTAATGAGTCCAAGCCGCCCTTATCTGATCCGTGCGTTGTACGAGTGGATTTTGGATAACAACTGCACGCCGTACCTGCTGGTCAATGCCGGATTTCCCGGGACCCGGGTGCCGGAGGGCTTTGTCGAGGATGACCAGATCGTCCTGAATCTGTCCCCCAGTGCTATCCGTCAGCTCGAAATGGATAATGACGCGATCAGCTTTGATGGGCGTTTTGGTGGCGTGGCGCAGCAGGTCTGGATTCCTGCCCTGGCGGTGATGGCTATCTATGCCCGGGAGAATGGTCAGGGGATGGTGTTCGAGATCGATCCGGTCAGCCCGCCGCCAGCCGATGACCCGGCCCCGGACGGCGACAACAAGCCGAGTGGTCGGCCATCGTTGAAGGTGGTCAAGTAAAACTAAGGGAAGTGTGGTGGCTGGACCTGATCATCCAGCCACCAGTTTCAGGTCATTCAGTCGATATATTCGAACAACTTAACAATCCTCTGCACGCCGCCCACCTGCTGTACTGTCTGCACGGCCAGATCGGCTTCGCTGCGACGCAGCAATCCCTGCAGATAAACCACGCCAGCTTCCGTCGTAACCTTGATTCGGCGTCCGGGGATGCTGCTGTCGGCCAGCAGTCGGGTTTTGGCATTGGTGGTGATCACGGTGTCGTGATTGCGCGCCAGCAGCGGCAGGTTCTCACCCACGGTCAGCTCGTTATGCACCACCTTGACGCGTTGAACTTCACGCGCGGCGTTTTCTGCCAGCGTCTTTAGCTCGGCGCGCGGTACCTGGCCGGCCAGCAGGACTACGCCGTTGTAACTGGAGACGATGATGCGGGCTTCACGCTCGATATCGATGTGCGCTTTGGCGACATTGACTCTGGCCTTGGTTTCGATCAGTTGGTCATCGATCCGGCTACCGAAGGTGCGTGTACCGTAGTTGTCTTCGATCGGGGCATCGCGGGTTGCGGTCAGTACCGAACTGCAGCCGGCGCTGAGCAGCGCCGCCAATACGAGACTGGTAAGTCTGATCATTCCTCACTCCCGAACAATTGCCGATCAATCAGGTCGCACAGGCAGTGGATGGCCAGCAGGTGAACTTCCTGGATACGTGCGGTAGAGCGAGCCGGTACCCGGATTTCGACATCCTCGGGGAGCAGCAGGGGAGCCATGGCGCCGCCGTCTCGGCCGGTCAGGGCGACCACCAGCATGTCGCGGTCGTGGGCTGCCTGAATAGCCTGAATCACGTTGCCGGAGTTGCCGCTGGTGGAGATCGCCAGCAGTACATCGCCCGGTTGACCGAGTGCGCGGATCTGCTTGGAAAAGATCTCGTCGTAGCTGTAGTCGTTGGCGATAGAAGTGATGGTCGAGCTGTCGGTAGTCAGGGCGATAGCCGGCAGGCTGGGGCGTTCGCGCTCGAAGCGATTGAGCAGCTCGGACGAGAAGTGCTGAGCGTCACCGGCTGAGCCGCCGTTGCCGCAGGTCAGTATCTTGCCTTCGCTGAGCAGGCTGTTGACCATCACCTGGCTGGCCTGTTCGATACTGGGCCCGAGCACTTCCATGGCGCGGGTCTTGGTTTCAATGCTGTCGGTAAAAAGCTGCCTGATACGGTGTTGCATATCCATGGATAGGACTCGCTAGCAAGTGAATGCTTCTCGGATCCAGCGATAAGCGTCTGGGTCCTCAGGGTTGCCATCAGCGGCAACGACATCGAAGCGACAGGGATGGTTTGCCAGGTGCGGGTGGGTCAGGAGGTAGTGCTGGGCGGCTATCTGGACACGTTTCTGTTTGCGCCAGTCCACCGTTTCCGCTGCGCTTCCCCACTGGCTCTTTCGCCGGTAACGCACTTCGACAAATACTACTGTATCCCTGTCACGCATGACCAGATCGAGTTCGCCTTGCTTGCAGCGGTAATTGCGTGCCAGCAGGCGCAATCCGGCCTTGAGCAGCAGGCGTTCGGCCTGGCGTTCAGCCAGATTGCCGAGCAACTGCTTGCTGGTCAATTGACTCATGGGGCGGGAATAAGTTCGGGAGCCGGTTGCAGTTGGCCATTGCTGATCAGGCCCCAGTGCAGCTCACGTTGAATCCGGCCGTTGTCCCCCAGGCTCAGGGTACCGGTTGCGCCCTCGATACGGGTGCCCGGGAACTGCTGCAGTTGCCGCAGCCGGCTGAAAATGCGCTGGGCGTCGATCCCCATGGCGTACAGCCGACCCATGGCACCGCCGGCTTGCGGCCAGCTTTGACTGACGGCCTGGTACAGGCTGTCCGAGCGCTCCAGCAGCCAGGGGATTTCGGCTATGTACAGGCCGTCCAGGTCGGCATTTTGCAGGTTGTCGCCAACCTGATAGGCATGAGAAGTGGCGTATACCGGCAAATCGCCGGCGTACTGGAAGGCCAGAGTCGGCTTGATTTGTCGGGCCTGTAATGGGTTAGCCGCCAGGAACAGCGCATCGATATCCTGGCGTGGGGTCGGCTGAACCACAATGCCTTGGCCAAGCAACTGCTGAATGCGGTTGCCGCGTTGCTCGCTCTGGCGAATCTGCAACAAGTCGCCAATCTGCTGAGCCATGCTGGCGGGTTGGTCAATCACTTCCCTGCCAACCAGGACCCCACCGAGGCTTTCCCAGGTTTCGCGGAAGGCCTGAAAGGCGCGCTGTCCCCAGTCGGTCTGGGCGGTCAGGGCAGCCATGCTGCGATGGCCGTCGGCCCAGGCCCGGTGAGCAGCGGAGCGGGCTTCATCCTCGGGGGCCAGGCCGAACTGGTACAGCGGCTGTTCCGAGACTCGCCGCTGCTCGCTGTAGTTCAAGGCCAGGGTCGGCAGGGGCAGTTCGCCGAGGTTGGCCAGACGGCCGACCTGATCGCGCTCTAGTGGGCCGATGACCCACTGCACACCATCCTGTTGGGCCTGAGCATAGAACTGCTGGAGGTTGCTGTAGGCAGTACTGTCGTACAGGCTGACCTGAGGCTGCTCAAGTCCCTGGCTGTGAGCCTGATACTGAGCGGCTAGAAAGCCATCACGCAGGGCCTGTGCGGCACTGGCCAGAGGTCCCTGGAAGGGCAGCAGCAGGGCGATGTGCTGTGGGCGGCTGGCGTGCAGCTGGAATAGCTGCATCAGCGAGTCGGGCAGCGGGTTGGCTGCCGGGTGATCGGCATTGGCTTCCTGCCACTGGCGCAAGGCGCGTACCTGCAGATCGAGGTTGCCGTGCTGGCGTTCGATCAGAGCCAGACTCAGCCAGCCCTCCAGGCCGCCGGCGCTCTGGTCACGGGCCTGCTGGAGTTGCGGTGTGGACAACTGGCCAAGACTGTCCCAGATCGCCAGCCGGTTACTGGTCTGACGTTCACTGGGCAGCAGCCCGTCGATGAAAATCCGTTCCTTGGCGGCGTCCAGGTGCTGACCGGCAGCATCGAATATATCTGCCCGCAACTGCTGAATGTCCAGTTGATCTTCGACCGGCAGAATGTCGAGTTGGCCGATCGAGGGGTGGCGTATTGCTCGCAGAGCCTGCGGCACCTGATCCAGAGCCAGAGCGCTTTGGGCTTGTAGTTGACTGAAGACGATCTGTTGGTCGGTTGGCAGGTCGCTCTGTGGAATGTCGCGCAGAATGCTTTGGACCCGCTCGGGCTGACCGCCGATCCAGGCGGCCCGGGCCGCGTGCAGGCGCAGCAGGTTGGCTTCAGCGCCGGAACGGCGGTTGGCATCCTGCAGAATCTGGTCGACACTGGCCTGCGGGGTACGTGGCAGGTCGGATAGCTCGCGCGGGGCTGTCGAGCAGCCGCTGATCAGCGCAGCGAGGGTCAAGGCAACGAACGGCAGGCGAAGCATGCGGGGCATCGGACAGTATCCTTACGCGATGGGCGCCCACGTGGCACCCTGGGGCGGACTCATCCGGCATTGTAACCAAGGGGGTAGGCAATCTCCACAGCGTCGGCGGAATAGGATCACGTCCTGTACAATATCGGGCAACTACGCTTGCAACAGGATTTGTCATGTCCAGCCCGGTCGGTACCCTTTATGTCGTTGCCACGCCGATAGGCAATTTGCAGGATCTGACGCCGCGGGCGCTTGATGTCCTGCGTTCGGTCAGTCTGATCGCCGCCGAAGACACCCGTCACAGTGCCCGGCTATTGCAGCATTTTGGCATCAACACCCCGACCACTGCCTGTCACGATCACAACGAGCGTGACAAGAGTGTGCGGCTGGTTGAGCGGTTGCTGGCCGGTGATGACCTGGCCCTGATTTCCGATGCCGGTACTCCGCTGATTTCCGATCCGGGTTTCCATCTGGTGCGCCAGGCCCGCGAGGCCGGGGTACGGGTCTGCCCAGTGCCAGGCGCCTGTGCGCTGATTGCGGCACTGAGTGCGGCAGGATTGCCATCCGACCGTTTTGCCTTCGAGGGCTTTTTGCCGGCCAAGACCCAGGGCCGGCGTCAGCGCTTGCAGGCGCTGGCCGGTGAGTCGCGGACCTGGATGGTCTACGAGGCCCCGCACCGCCTGCTTGAGTGTCTGCAGGACATGCTTGAGGTGCTGGGCGGCGAGCGTCAGGTGGTTCTGGCCCGGGAGTTGACCAAAACCTTCGAGACCATCAAAGGTGCGCCTCTTGCTGAACTGGTCGATTGGGTGGCTGGTGATAGCGATCAGCAGCGCGGCGAGTGCGTGCTGGTAGTGGAGGGTGCGCCGGTGCGTGATGATGCCGAAGCGCTCGACCCGGCGGTGGAGCGCACTCTGGAGGTTCTGCTGGAAGAATTGCCTGTCAAACAGGCCGCCGCCCTGGCGGCCAAGCTGACTGGAGTGAAGAAGAACCGTTTGTATCAACTGGCGCTGAGCAAGAGCGGGAACTAAACATGCAGGCTCTCAGGTCCTTGCTGGTGGTCCGGCTGCTTAGCGGCTCGCCAGCCAGGCTTTCCAGCCACCAAACTCGGTAATGTCGGTGGCGCCTTCCAGGCCGTAGGGGTCGCAGATAAAGCCGGTTTCCCAGCGCCCATCAGCCAATTGCACTTTGCCCAGCCCCAGCGGCGCCGGAATACCGGTAAGGAAAGAGCCCAGTTCGCGGCTCGGCAATTCCCAGACTTCGACCTGAATCGCCTGACCTCCTTCGGCCACCCGCAGCATGCCCGGGCGCATCGGTGGGCCGCCGGCCAGGGCATAGAGCTTGTAATCGGCAGAGCTTGCAGTAGCCTCCAGCAACCGGCCGCCGCGTTGACGCAATTGCCAGTTCAGCGGCAGGCCATCCAGGTGCGCGCCGCAGACTACTACCCGGGCCATGTCGTTGCGGGCTGGTGTGGCCGGCAGGCTGCTGCTCAGCGGTTGCTCGCCGACCAGCGGCAATCCGCTGTGTTGCTGTAGCGCGGCGCCCAGGCTGAGCAGGTACTGATCGGTGAAGGCGCGACCGAACAGGGTGACGCCCCACGGCAGGCCGTTGGCCATGAAGCCGCTCGGCACGGCAACGGCAGCGTAATCGAGCAGGTTCATGAAGTTGGTGTAATAGCCCAGGTCGCTGTTGCGCGCGACCGGCTCGGCCTCCAGTTCGGCCAGGGTCACCGGGCGTGGGATGGTCGGGGTCAGGACACAATCCATATCAGCCAGCAACTGATCGCAGAGGGTCTTGTAGCCCTGCAGCCGGTACTGGTATTCGAAGGCATCCTGGGCGCTGAACTGTGGCGCCTTGTCCAGCACCGCACGAATCACTGGCAGTACCGCTTCGGGATCGCGCTCGATCAGCTCGCCGGCGACGCTGTAGCGTTCGGCGACCCAGGGCCCCTCGTAAAGTAGTTTGGCGGCCTGCATAAAGGGATCAAGATCGATTTCCACCGGCGTACCGCCGATGGCCTTGAGCTGCTCGATAGCGGCAGCGAATAACCCGGGGCTTTCCGGGCACCCAAGAAATTCAGGTGTTTTTGGTACCCCGAAGCGGAATGGGCGTGGGCTGCCGAAGGCGTCAGCGGCATTCCACAGCGGGTTGGCCCGGCTGTAATCGTCGCTGGGGTCGCGCTTGGCGGTCAGGGCCAGCAGTTTCGAGCACTCGGCTGCACTGGCGGCGAAATAGGTGATGCAGTCCAGCGTTCGACAGGCCGGTACCAGACCGCTGGCCGACAACAGGCCCCGGGTTTGCTTGAGTCCGACCAGATTGTTCAGCGCCGCCGGCACCCGGCCGGAACCGGCGGTATCGGTGCCCAGGGCAAAACTGCACAGACCCAGGGCCACGCTCAGGGCTGAACCTGAACTAGAACCACCCGATGGGTATTGCGGATGGGTGGCATTGTGGCAGGCGCCGTAGGGCGAGCGAGTGCCGTTCAACCCGGTAGCGAACTGGTCGAGATTGGTCTTGCCCAACGGCACGGCACCCAGCTCGATCAGTTGCTGTACCAGGGTTGCCGAGCAATTCGGAGTATAGGAAAAAGCCGGACAGGCAGCAGTGGTTGGAATGCCGGCCAGGTCAATGTTGTCCTTTATGGCGAACGGCACGCCGAACAGCGGCAATTGCTCCGGGCTCTTGCCATCCAGCGCAGCCAGATAGGGCTCCAGTTCGGTCTCGCTGAGCAGGTGGATGAACAGCGGATTATCGCTGTTGAGCGTGGCGGCGCGTTGGCGCAGTTCAACAAGCAGTTGGCGAGGGGTGAATGCGCCTTCCTTGTAGGCGGCCTGCAGTGCGTCGAGACGCAGATCGTGGTCAAAGCGTGTCATGCGGCGTGTTCCTCCAGAACGATCACCCGCTGTCCGGCACGTACCGGAGAGCCTGGTTGGACATGGACTGATGCGACCACCCCGGCACAGGGGGCGGTCAGGGGGATTTCCATTTTCATGGATTCGAGTACCACCAGCACGTCGCCGGCCTGGACTTGGGCACCTGGGGTGACCTGAACCTGCCAGAGATTGCCGGCGATGTGACTGTCGATGCTGTACTGACCGGCTTCGAGCGGCTGCTCCTCAGTGGGTTCACCTGCGAGTTCTTCGCTCTGATAGTCGGCCTGGCCGTTGGTGATCCAGCGCTGGCGCTCGGCATCGAAGGCGGCCTGCTGGCGACTGCGAGCGGCAGCGATACTGTCGGCCTCGGTCGCGAGAAACTGCTGGTAGTCGGCCAGTGCCAGCTCGCTGTGTTCGATATGCAGCGGATAGCGCCCGAGTGGAAAGTCGCGGCGAATCTGTTGCAGTTCGTCAGCCGATACCGGATAGAAGCGGATCTGATCAAAGAACCGCAGCAGCCAGGGCTTGCCATCGTAGGCGGCAACCTCGCGGTAGCGGTTCCACATCTGCAGGGTACGCCCGACGAACTGGTAGCCACCGGGGCCTTCCATGCCGTAGATGCACATGTAGGCGCCACCGATACCCACCGAGTTTTCCGCCGTCCAGGTGCGTGCCGGGTTGTACTTGGTGGTCACCAGGCGGTGGCGGGGGTCGAGTGGGGTGGCCACCGGGGCGCCGAGATAAACGTCGCCCAGACCCATGACCAGGTAGCTGGCGTCAAACACGGTGCGCTGAACGGCCGTCAGATCCGGCAGATCGTTGATCCGGCGGATGAACTCCAGGTTGCTCGGGCACCAGGGGGCATCCTTGCGCACGGTGGTCATGTACTTTTCGATCGCCAACTGGCAGGCCGGGTCATCCCAGGACAGGGGCAGGTGCACTACCCGTGAAGGAACGCGCAGGTCTTCGGCACTGCAGACGGCTTGCCAGAGACGCTCGACGGTGGCGAGCAAGTGATCAAGGGCGAGGGTTTCCGGCTGGTAGTGTACTTGCAGAGAACGGATACCCGGGGTCAGATCGATCACACCGGCCAGTTGCTCGGCCTCCATCGCCTGCATCAAGGCATGGCCGCGGAAGCGCAGTACCAGATCCAGTTCCGGCGGGCCGATCTCCAGCAACAGATGGGTATCGCCGGACAGCCGTGCGACCAGCCGGGTATCGGCTTTGCCCATGTCCAGTATGATCGGTGATGCCAGCGCAACGCCTTCGCTTTGGCTCGGGCAGCAGGGCTGTAGGGTGTTGATTTCGTCCTGCTGTAAGCGGGCCAGTTCCCGTGCGGTAGCGAGGTTGACCGGGGTGAAGCGGATCTTGTCGCCGGCCTTGAGCTGGCCGAGTTGCCACAGGTCCGCCTCGATAATGGTTACCGGGCACACAAAGCCACCCAGACTGGGACCGTCCGGGCCAAGAATCACCGGCATGTCGCCGGTAAAGTCAACGGCGCCGACGGCGTAGGGGTTGTCATGGATGTTTGATGGATGCAGGCCCGCCTCGCCGCCATCCTCGCGCGCCCATTCCGGTTTTGGCCCGATCAGGCGCACCCCGGTGCGGCTGGAGTTGAAATGCACCTCCCACTCGGTGGTAAAGAAGCGTTCGATGTAATCGGCGGTGAAATACTCGGGTGCGCCATGCGGACCATAGATCACTCGCAGTTCGCGGACCTCGGCCAGCGACGTGTGTAGGGCGGCTGGCAGGCTGGCTGGTGTGGCTGGTGCCAGCGGCAGCAGCCGCAGCACATCGCCTGCGCGCAGCGCCCGGCCGGCATGACCACCAAACTGACCGAGGGTGAAGGTGCTCTTGCTGCCGAGGTAATCCGGTACCTGAAGCCCTCCCTGAACCGCCAGATAGCTGCGCGCACCGGCACCTTCGATGGTTCCCAGGCTGAGGGTGCTGCCAGCGGGTATATCGAGCACCTGATTCATGGGTTGGGTCGCCCCGTCCAGCTTCACCGGCAGGCTGGCGCCACTGACGACCACCTGGGTGGCGCTGTTGAAGCTCAGGGTCGGGCCGCTCATGGTGATTTCCAGGCCGGCGGCGTCGGTGGCGTTGCCCAACAGGCGGTTGGCCAGCGCCAGCGCCCGACTGTCCATGGGCCCGGAGGGCGGTACGCCGACTGCCCAGTAGCCGAGTCGGCCGGGCAAGTCCTGTACGGTGGTTTGGGTGCCAGGAATCAGCACTTCACAGGTTGTGGCCTGATAGGTCAGGTTTTCCAGGCAGCGGGTCCAGGGCTCTCCACTGGCAAAGGGGGCGTCATTGAGAATCTGGCGCAAATAGCCCAAGTTGGTTTCCACCCCGTAGAGCCGGGTCTCGGCCAGCAGTTGATCCAGAGCGGCACTGGCCGTTGCACGGTCGGGCTGCCAGCAGATCAGTTTGGCGATCATCG
Source organism: Halopseudomonas phragmitis (assembly GCF_002056295.1). Lineage (NCBI taxonomy): Bacteria > Pseudomonadati > Pseudomonadota > Gammaproteobacteria > Pseudomonadales > Pseudomonadaceae > Halopseudomonas > Halopseudomonas phragmitis. The sequence goes on from NZ_CP020100.1 coordinate 1,790,328, forward strand.
GATCGAAGTAGGGGGCAATTTCACAGCCGGCTTCCACCCAGGTATCGATGCGCACCGCTTGCCCGTCAGCCGGCGGAAACTCGACCTGGGTCAGCAGACCCGGGCTGGGTTGGAAGTCGCGCCCCGGGTCTTCAGCATACAGCCGCGCCTGGATGGCATGGCCACGTGGTTGCAGGGTCTTGCCCAGCTCGGCCAGCGGCGGCAGATCGCCTGCTGCCAGGCGGACCATCCATTCAACGATATCGACCCCCCAGACCTGCTCGGTGACGCCGTGCTCGACCTGCAGGCGGGTATTGACTTCAAGGAAGTAGAACTGCTCGGCGGCGCTGTCATAGACAAACTCGACGGTGCCGGCACTGCGGTATTTGATCGCACTGGCCAGCTGGATCGCGGCCTGACAGAGTGCATCGGCCATGCCGGCGGGCAGGTTGGGTGCCGGGGTTTCCTCGAGTACCTTCTGGTTGCGCCGCTGCACCGAGCAATCGCGCACGCCCAGCGCCAGGACCTCGCCCTGGCCATCGCCAAACACCTGGACTTCCAGGTGTCGTGCGCGCTGGATGTACTTCTCGATAAACACCCCGGCATCACTGAAGTTGTTCTGTCCGAGGCGTTTCACCGCATCGAAGGCGTCGCCCAGTTCGGCGGCATTGTGACAGACGCGCATGCCGATGCCGCCACCGCCGGCGGTACTTTTCAGCATCACCGGGTAACCCACCTGATCGGCCGCGCACAAGGCATCGGCCAGGCTGTCCAGCAGCTCGGTGCCCTCAAGCATGGGCACGCCATGGGCCTTGGCCAGGGCGCGGGCGGTGTGCTTGAGGCCAAACACTCGCAGTTGTTCCGGCGTTGGCCCGACAAAGGCTATGCCGGCGGCTTCACAGGCTTCGGCAAAGGCGGCGTTTTCCGACAAAAAGCCGTAGCCCGGATGGATCGCCTGGGCACCGCTGGCACGGGCGGCGGCGAGGATCTTGTCGACATCCAGGTAGGTGGCACTGGCCGCGCCCTCACCTAGGGCAATAGCCTGATCGGCCTGTTGTACATGCAGGCTGCCGGCATCGGCCTCGGCATACACGGCGACACCCTGCACCTCGAGGGTTCTCAAGGTACGCAGGATGCGGCAGGCAATGGCGCCACGGTTGGCAATCAGCAGGGTGTTGAACATGGTCTTTCCTCGATCGGGTCGTCCCGGAAAGCACGTCTGGTCCAGACGGGTCGTCCCGGCTGGGTGATCTTGTCATGGGCTATGGTTTGCCTGACCGTGTCATTGCGAGGAGCGCAGCGACGTGGCAATCCATGCAGGTTGGGGAAGTCGCTAGGCATAAGCCAGTTCAATCCCATACCAGGTACTGCGCCGGGGTTGGGTTGTAGCCGTTGCACGGGTTGTTCAGCTGCGGGCAGTTGGAGATCAGAACGATGATGTCCATGTGGGCGACCAGTTCGACATACTTGCCGGCGGCTGAGATGCCGTCTTCAAAGGTCAGGCCGCCCTCCGGGGTGACCGGAACGTTCATGAAGAAGTTGATGTTGTGGCTGATGTCAGCCTTGCGCAGCCGACCATCATGCAGCGCGGCGCGCAGGAAATTGTCGCGGCAGCTGTGCATGTAGCGAGTGCTCAGGGCATAGCGCACGGTATTGCTTTCCTGCGCGCAGGCGCCGCCCAGGGTGTCATGCCGGCCGCAGGTGTCGGCGGTGATGGTCAGCATGGGGTGGCCCAGGTTGCTGTACAGCACACTGCCGGTGGTCAGGTAAACGCTGTTCTGCTTGCGCAGGGTGCGTTGCACGTCGTAACGCTCACGCGGGTTGCGGGCGCTGAAAAACAGCGTGTCCACCGCCTGATTGCCTTCCAGGTCCAGCAGGCGCAGGGTCTGGCCGGCCTTGAGGTCATGCAGGAAGGGTTCACCTGCGCCGATGGTAGCGCGGTACACGGCCTGTTCGGGCTGCTTGTCACTGTGGGTCAATGGCATGTTCGGCCCTCCTTACAGAAAGATGCGGTCGGTGTTGTGCAGTCCGCGCACGTTTTCTTCGCGGGTGCGGCGACACAGCACGGTGACGCCGTCATCGGCCGCCTGGTGCCAGCTCAACTGCACGGGTTTCGGAGCGTATACGGGGTTCGGGTCCATGGGGTGCTGCAGGGCGGTGAGCACCACCAGGGTATCCATCGGCGCATACAGTTCGATGTAATCGCCGCTCTGGCTGTTGCCGGCTTCAAAGGCAAAACGGCCTTCGGTATCCACGCTGACCTTGCTGAACAGGTTGAGGGTCATCAGCAGGTCCTGCAGTTGCATATCCCACTTGCCCAGTTCCACCAGCAGGTTGTCGAAGCCGTTGCGGAAAAAGCTGTTGCGCAGCTGTTGGTAGCTGCCGGCACCGTACTTTTCTGTGACTTCCTCGGCATTCAGCACGCCACCAAAGCTGTCGTGCCAGCCGCAGGTATCGCTGACGATGGCCGCCAGTACCTTGCCCATGTCCGAATACAGGCAGTGGCCAGCGGTAAGTTTGGCGGTGTGCTGGCATTTCAGGCTGTCCGGCAGGTTGAGGCGTTCGCTTTTCTCCTGGGCGTTGAACAGCAACAGACTGACATTGGCGTCGCCCTCAAGGTCGGTGATACGCAGCAGCTGGCCACGCTTGAGTACGAATGAGGTATGGCCGCCGCCGGGGACGGTTTCCTGGTACAGGGTTGGGCGAAGGGGGGCAGGCAGAGTCATGCTCAGGCTCCTTGCAATTGTGGGGCAGTAAGGTCGCGGGTCAGGCGTTCGGGCAGTGCCGCGACGGCGGCCCGGGCCACCTTGCGGTCGGTGTTGAGCGGAATGTCGTAGGTGATCCGGGCGCCGTAGGCACCGGGCGCCTGTGGATCGATCCGGGTCTTGTCGAACACCAGCAGGCGGGTGCCAAGACTGAAGCCCTCGGCCAGATCGTGGGTGACCATGAATACGGTCAGCCCGGTCTGCTGCCAGAGTTCCAGCAGCAGCGCGTGCATGTCCTTGCGGATGCCTGGGTCGAGGGCGCCGAACGGCTCATCCAGCAGCAGGATGCGCGGCGCCTTGACCAGTGCCTGGGCAATCGCCAGACGCTGTTGCATGCCACCGGACAGGGCGTGCGGGTATTTGTTCAGTGCCTGGCCCAGACCAACTTTTTCCAGCATGGCCATCGCCTGCTCGCGGGCTTCGCGGCGGGCTTGGCCGAACAGCCGGCCGAGCAGTCGTGAGCCTTGCAGCTCGAGCCCGAGCATGACGTTGCCGAGTACCGTCAGGTGCGGAAATACCGAATAGCGCTGGAATACCACACCGCGCTCTGGCCCTGGCTCGCTGGCCAGGGGTTGGCCGTCGATCAGCAACTGGCCGCGGCTCGGTGTCTCCTGCCCCAGCAATAGGCGCAAGAAGGTCGATTTGCCGCAACCGGAGGCGCCGACCATGGTGATGAATTCGCCGTTGGCCACCTCCATGTTGAGGTTCTCCAGGACCACCTGGTCAGCGTACTGCTGCCAGACGCCCTTGATCGAAATGGCGCTCATATCAGTGGCCTCCTTTGGGTTCGAACCAGGGGAACAGCAGGCGGCAGGCACCTTTGAGCAGGCGGTCCATGCAGAAAGCCAGTAGGGTTATCCAGGCTACGTAGGGCAGGATCACGTCCATCGCCAGGTAGCGGCGGACCAGGAATATGCGGTATCCCAGGCCCTCGGTCGAAGCGATCGCCTCGGCGGCGATCAGAAACAGCCAGGCTGGGCCCAGTGCCAGACACAGGCCCTGCAGCAAACGCGGCAGCAGTTGCGGCAAAACTACCCGGATCAGCACCTGCCAGCTGTTGGCGCCCAGGGTTTGGGCCTTGATCAGCAGTTCGGCAGGAATCTCCGCGACTCGCTGCTGCAGATCGCGAATCAATACCGGGGTAATACCGATGACGATCAGCATTACCTTCGATAGCTCACCCAGGCCCATGACAATGAACAGGATCGGCAGTATCGCCAGCGGTGGGATCATCGATATCACCGTAACCAGTGGTGACAGCGGCGTGCGTAGCAGCGGAATCAGCATCGCCAGGCCCAGCACCAGGCTGATCGCTGCGCTGATGGCAAGGCCGCTACCCAGGCGTTTGAGGCTGGCGGCGCTGTCGTCCCACCACAGGTAGGCGCCACTGCGCCGGTCTTCCGTGAAGGCCATGCGTTCGACCGCCTCGCTCATCTGGCTGAAACTGGGCAGTAGCTTGTCATTTGGGTTTTCGGCCAGACGTGCCTGTGAGCTGAACAGGTACAGCAACAACAGGATGGCAAACGGGAGCAGGATCAGCCCAAGGCGCAGGGGGCGACCGGGGTGCCGGTTCATCAAGCGGGGCATGGCAAGTCTCCATTGGTTACACGGGCCGAGATCTCAGCAGTCTGAGCGTCTCCCGGGCTTTTATCCCGCCGTGTAACCTCCGGAGGAGGTCGACAACTCTCGGACCAGTCACCTTCTGCGAAGGTCGGAACCCTAGTCGTCCATTTGCGTTGAGTTGTAGTAGGTCATGATGCGACCGGCAACACGCAAGGGGTCAGTCAGACCCGGATCTCGGATGCTGCTGAGGCTAATGCAGGGGGCGTGCCAGAATGGGTCGACCAGCTTGTATACAAGATGTGCGCTGCGGTTGATGAGGCGATTGCGGGTTTGTGCGGGGTAATATGTGCTCGTTTATGGTGCGCGCCGTGTGCCGGCTGGCGTATTTTGGGGCGGCTGGCGCTTGAATATCACGTCAAGCTTGCCGCTATGGGGCAAACAAGGCTAACCTTGCAGCCAAGAGTTGGCCGGACAGTCGCTGTGCCGCAAGGCATGGAGGAAAGTCCGGGCTCCATAGGGCAGAGTGCCAGGTAACGCCTGGGAGGCGCGAGCCTACGGAAAGTGCAGCAGAGAGCAGACCGCCGATGGCCCTGCAAGGGGATCAGGTAAGGGTGAAAGGGTGCGGTAAGAGCGCACCGCACGACTGGTAACAGTTCGTGGCACGGTAAACCCCACTCGGAGCAAGACCAAATAGGAACCCGATGGTGTGGCCCGCACTGGGTTCGGGTAGGTTGCTACAGGCAGTCAGTGATGGCTGTCGCAGAGGAATGGCTGTCCTCGACAGAACCCGGCTTATAGGCCAACTCTTTATTTTCTTCCTTTTGTCGGAATCCCAATTTTCAGAGCAAAAAAATATAACTCCTCATACTTTACTTTAAGTTGTGAGGAGAACGCTTTGTTGTGTTTGTTATTTGTAATTTGCTTTTCAGCTGATTTCTGGAAAAACACCCCTCTTTTTGCGCTAACTCCCCGTCCTGCAAGGCTTTTTTCGTGAGTTACTCACTTGACGCTGTGTGCGTGGCATTTCTATAGTGTGCCAAAGTGGTATGAAGTGGGTAAAAGTGGGAAATATTGGCACGGACAGCCACCTAATCAGGGGAAGCCAGCAGCGTGTTTCGAGGAGCGAATGCCATCAATCTGGACGCCAAGGGGCGGCTTGCGATGCCGGCGCGTTATCGCGACCGTCTCGTGGAGCTGTGCGCCGGCCAGTTGGTGGCAACCATTGCGCTGGAAGAACGCTGCCTGTGGATCTATCCGTTGCCGGAGTGGGAAGCAGTTGAAATGCAACTGAAGAAAGCTCCGAATCTCAACCCTGCGGTCAAGCGGCTCAATCGTCTGCTGATCGGTAATGCCAATGAAATCGAGCTCGACAGCAATGGCCGCTTCGTTGTGCCGCCGTTGCTGCGTGATCACGCCGGCCTGGACAAGAAAGTCATGCTGGTCGGCCAATTGAATAAATTCGAGCTCTGGAGTGAAGAGGCCTGGGAGGCCACCACCAGCGCCTATCTGGAAGAAGTGCAGGAAGTTGGCGAGCTGCCGGCTGAACTGCACTCCTTGAGTCTATGACCCGGCAAACCGATTACTCACACATCAGCGTATTGCTTGATGAAGCGCTTGAGGGCCTGGCGGTGCGTCCCGACGGACTCTATGTGGATGGCACCTTTGGGCGCGGGGGGCACAGCCGGGCGATTCTGGCCCGACTCTCACGAGAGGGCAGGCTGATCGGCTTTGACAAGGACCCGGAGGCGATCCGGGCCGGAACAGAGCTGGCGGCCGAAGACGGCCGCTTTGTCGTTGTAAAAAGGTCATTTGCCGAGCTGGCCGAAGAGCTGCGCGCGCGCTCTCTGGATGGCCAGGTTAACGGTATTCTGCTGGATCTGGGGGTGTCCTCGCCGCAACTGGACGACCCCGCCCGTGGCTTCAGTTTTCTCAATGATGGCCCGCTGGACATGCGTATGGACCCGGATAGTGGCCAAAGCGCAGCCGACTGGGTCAATAGCGCCAGCGAATCCGACATTGCCACCGTGCTCAAGGAATACGGTGAAGAACGCTTCTCCCGGCGCATGGCTCGCGCGATTGTTGAGCGTCGGGCCCAGACCCCGTTCACCCGCACGGCTGATCTGGCCGAGGTGATCAAGCAGGCCAATCCAGCCTGGGAAAAGCACAAGCATCCGGCCACTCGGGCTTTCCAGGGTATTCGCATCTTCATCAACCGTGAGCTGGCCGATCTTGAGCAGGGCCTCAAGGCTGCGGTCGAGATGCTTGCGCCTGGTGGTCGGCTGGCGGTGATCAGCTTCCACTCGCTGGAAGATCGGCTGGTCAAACAGTTCATGCGCCGCGAGGCCAAGGGTGAGCCGTTGCCGCGTGATCTGCCGGTGCGCGATGTCGATATTCCCACCCGGTTGAAACTGCAAGGCAAAGCTATTAAGCCCAGTGCCGCTGAAGTAGCCGCCAATCCCCGTGCGCGCAGTGCGGTACTGCGTATTGCGGAGCGGCGTTGATGGACGCTAAAGCGACTATGGGCAAATTGCCAGGCAGCGGTCTGCCGCGTACCAGTGGCGGTTTGCTACTGTGCTGGGCGCTGGTGCTGGCCAGTGCTCTGGCGGTGGCCTACAGCACGCATTGGAGTAGGGTGCTGCTCAATGAACTGGCCGGTGAAATGGCTGGCCGGGAAAAAGCCCAGGCCGAATGGGGGCGCCTGCTGCTGGAGCAGAGCACCTGGACTGCGCATGGCCGGGTGGAAACCCTGGCGACCCGACAACTGGGCATGCGCGTACCTGAACCTGGCGAAGTGATTCTGGTGAAACCATGATGCACATTCAGCCCAATGGCAGTCGCTACCCCTGGCGCTTCAGACTGGTGATCGGTCTGCTGGGCCTGTGCTGCGCGGCCATTGTCTGGCAGATCGTGCATTTGCATGTGCTTGATGATGGTTTTCTGCGTAATCAGGGCGACAAGCGCAGCGTGCGTCATACCGTTATTCCTGCTCACCGCGGGATGATTACCGATCGGCATGGCGAACCGCTGGCGGTCAGTACCCCGGTGCTGACCCTGTGGGCCAACCCCCGCCAACTGGTCGGTCATGAAGCTCGCTGGCCAGAGCTGGCCAAGGCACTGGGCACCGATGCCAAGACCTTCGCTGAGCGCTTGCGGGCCAACGCTGAGCGCGAGTTCATCTATTTGCGGCGGCACATGACCCCGGAGGATGGTGAAGCTGTGCTGGCGCTCAAGGTGCCGGGTGTTTACAGCACCGAAGAGTACCGGCGCTTTTATCCGGCTGGTGATGTGGCGGCACATATTCTTGGCTTCACCAATGTTGATGACATTGGTCAGGAGGGGCTGGAGCTGTCCTACAACGACTGGCTGCAGGGCGTGCCGGGTCGGCGTCAGGTGTTGCAGGATCGACGTGGGCGGCTGATCAAGGATGTCCAGGTTGTGCGCAACGCGCGCCCGGGCAACGACCTGAAACTGTCGATTGATCTGCGGCTGCAATATATTGCTCACCGGGAGCTGCGCGAGGCGCTCAACCAGTTCAATGCCAAAGCCGGCTCGGTAGTGCTGATTGACGTGCGCACCGGGGAAATTCTGGCGATGGTCAATCAGCCTAGCTACAACCCCAACAACCGCAGCAACTTGCGCCCGGAAATGATGCGCAACCGGGCGTTGATCGATGTGTTCGAACCAGGTTCGCCGATCAAGAGTTTTACCGTTGCCGCTGGTCTAATGTCGGGTAACTACCAACCCAATACAGTGATGGACACCCGGCCGGGCACCATGCGGGTGGCCACCATGACGGTGCGTGATGTGCGCAACTACGGTGTGCTGGACCTGACTGGCGTGATGATGAAATCGAGCAATATCGGGGTGGTCAAGATTGCCCTGGATATTGGCGCCGAACCTATTTACGAACTGCTTCAACAACTGGGGCTGGGTGAGTCGACCGGACTTGGTTTTCCGGGTGAAAGCGTCGGTCGGATGCCCAGTCATCGACGCTGGCCGCAGGTGGAGACCGCCACCCTGTCTTACGGCTACGGGCTGGCGGTGACTGCGACCCAATTGGCTCAGACCTATGCAGTGCTGGGTAACCACGGACGCAAGGTGCCGCTATCGCTGCTCAAGGTCGACCAGCCACCGCAGGGCGAACAGGTGATTCCGCAGGCAGTCAGTGACCAGGTGCTGGTGATGTTGCGCGCAGCAGTTGATGGCGATGGCGGTACTGGTTCCCGGGCCCGGGTGCCTGGTTATCAGGTGGGTGGCAAGACCGGTACCGTACACAAGACATTGCCTGGTGGTGGCTACGCCCGTGACCGTTATCGCTCGGTGTTTGCCGGTGTGGCGCCGATCAGCAATCCGCGTTATGCCGCTGTGGTAGTGATCGATGAGCCGGGCAGTGGGCAGTATTACGGTGGTTTGGTCGCCGCTCCAGTATTTGGTCAGGTCATGGCGGACGCTCTGCGTCTGACCAATGTGCCGCCGGACGATCTGCCGGCGCTGCAACAGGTTGAACTGCCCCCGATTGACGGAGGCTCACGCGGATGAAAACACTGCGCCAACTGCTGCCGAACTGGAACGGAGCCGATGCCGAGATTCACAGCCTGACACTGGACAGCCGGGCAGTTGTGCCCGGCTGCCTGTTCCTGGCCGTGCCTGGGCAGCGCCATGATGGCCGCGACTACATCGCTCGGGCGCTCGAAGCTGGTGCAGCCGCCATCGTTTACGAGGCACAGGGGGCTCAGGTGTCAAGCGCTGCGGTACCGCTGGTGCCGGTCGAAGGCCTGGTGGCTCAACTGTCGGCGATTGCCGGACGTTTCTACGATCAACCGTCAGCGCAGCTGGGGGTGATCGGTGTGACCGGAACCAATGGCAAGACCAGCGTCAGCCAGATGCTGGCTCAGGTTTTGACCAGTCTGGGGCAGCCTTGCGGGATTATCGGTACCCTGGGCAGTGGCATGCCGGGTGAGTTGAACGATCACGGGATGACCACTCCGGATGCGCTGCGAGTGCAGCAGCAATTGGCGGGCTTGCGTGATCAGGGCGCCCGTTGGGTCAGTATGGAAGTGTCATCCCATGCCCTGGATCAGGGCCGGGTAGCGGCGCTGGACTTCGATGTGGCGGTGTTCACCAATCTTAGCCGTGATCACCTGGACTACCACGGCGATATGGATAGCTATGGCGCGGCCAAGGCCCGCTTGTTCCAGCGTCCGTTGGGCCATGCGGTGATCAATCTGGATGATCCGTTCGGACGCCAGTTGCTACCGCTGTGCAGTTGCCCGGTCATCACTTACAGCCTGCACGATCCGGTAGCCAGTCTGTACTGCACCGATATTCGTTATAACAGTCAGGGTATCCAGGCCTGTTTGCACGCAGAGGGTCAACGCTTGAGCCTGACCAGCCCGCTGCTGGGGGATTTCAACCTGAGCAATTTGCTCGCTGTCATCGCAGCGTTGATGGCCGCTGGTATCGAACTGCCCCAGGCCCTGACTGCGGTTGCCGCAGTGCAGGCTCCGGCCGGGAGGATGCAGCGTCTGGGGGGCGAGGCGTTGCCGCTGGTGGTGATCGATTATGCGCATACACCCGACGCACTGGAAAAGGCTCTGGCGGCCCTGCGCGCGCATACCCGCGGGCGGCTGACCTGTGTGTTTGGCTGCGGTGGTGATCGCGACAATGGCAAACGCCCGCTGATGGCACGGGCTGCTGAATTGGGCGCCGATGCGCTGGTGATCACCGACGATAATCCTCGCACTGAGCCCTCGGCGGTGATCATCGAGCAGATCCTGAGCGGGATTGAACATACCGGTAACGTGGCAGTCATAGCCAACCGGGCTGAGGCGATCAGCCAAACCATTCAACAGGCCCGGGCTGGTGATGTGATTTTGCTGGCTGGTAAAGGCCATGAAACTTATCAGGAGATTGACGGCGTGCGTCATCCTTTCAGTGATATCGAACAGGCCGAAGCCGCCTTGCAGGCATGGGAGGCGCGTCATGCTTGAAGCGCTGCGTTTGTCGGAACTGGTCAAACCGCTGGCGGCCAGCCTCAAGGGCGAGGATGTCAGCTTTGACAGCGTCAGCATTGACTCGCGCCAGGTTCAGGCTGGCGGCCTGTTTGTCGCATTACCCGGCAGCCGGGTAGATGGCCACGACTTCATCGCTCAGGCCCGTCTGCACGGTGCCGTAGCGGCGCTGGTCGAGCATCTGGTTGATGACCCGTTGCCGCAACTGCTGGTGCATGACTGCCAACTGGCCTTGGGGCAGCTGGCTGCCCTGTCGCGCCAGGCGTTTAAGGGGCGGATGGTGGCGATCACCGGCTCCAGTGGCAAGACCACGGTCAAGGAAATGCTGGCCTCGATTCTGCGCGAGCAGGGTAGTGTTCTGGCCACTCAGGGCAATCTCAACAACGAGCTCGGCGTGCCGCTGACCCTGTTGGCGTTGCAGCCGGAACACCAGTTTGCGGTGATCGAGATGGGAGCCGCCAAGGTTGGTGACATCGCCTACAGCATGGGGATCGCCAAACCCGATATCAGCATCCTGACCAATGCCGGCATGGCTCACGTCGGGCGTTTTGGCAGTCCGGAAAACATCGCCAAGGCCAAGGGCGAGATCATCACCGCGCTCAAGAGTGATGGCCATGTGGTGCTGAATCTGGACAGCCCCTGGTTTGAGCAGTGGTACCAAAGCCTTGGCAAGCGCAAGTCGCATGCATTCAGCCTGGAAAATCCGACTGCTGAGTTGCGTGGCGAGTCGGTCGAGATCGATGAGCGTGGTTGCCCGGGCTTCCTGCTGGTGACCCCCAAGGGCTCGATCACCGTGCAGCTCAACCTGCTGGGCCGGCACAACATCGCCAACGCCCTGGCCGCGACCGGTGCAGCGCTGGCGCTGGGCCTTGAGCTGGAACAGATTCGCCGTGGCCTGGCCCGGCTGCAACCTGTGGCCGGGCGGGCCCAGGGTAAGCCCGGCCATGCCGGTGCGCTGGTCATTGACGACAGCTATAACGCCAACCCGAGTTCGGTCAAGGCCGCCATCGACCTGCTGGCCGGGTTCGACGGTCAGCGCATTCTGGTGTTGGGTGATATGGGTGAGCTGGGTGACTGGGAGGCTGCCGGTCACCGTGAGGTGGGTGAGCATGCCCGCCAGCAGGGGCTGGATGCCCTGTACGCCGTTGGCCGCCTGTCGGCCCTGGCGGTTGAGGCCTTTGGCGAGGGCGGACGACTGTTCGCCAGCAAGACCGAGTTGATCAATGCACTGCGCCCGCAATTGCAGGCGCAGACCCGGGTATTGGTCAAGGGATCGCGTAGTGCCGGCATGGAAGAGGTGGTTGCCGGTCTGGTGGACACAACTAATAACGAAAACAAGGCCCACTGACAATGTTGCTGCTACTGGCTCAATACCTCCAACAGTTCCACACCGGCTTCGGTGTATTCCAGTACCTGACCCTGCGCGGGATTCTCGGGGTACTGACGGCGCTGGCCATTGCACTGTTCCTCGGGCCCTGGATGATCCGTACCCTGCAGGTGCGGCAGATCGGTCAGGCGGTACGCAATGACGGCCCGCAGTCGCATCTGTCCAAGAAAGGCACTCCGACCATGGGTGGGGCGCTGATCCTGGTGGCGATCGCCATCAGCACACTGCTCTGGGCCGACCTGTCCAATCTGTATGTCTGGGTCGTACTCGGGGTGACAATCAGTTTCGGGGCGATTGGCTGGGTCGATGACTACCGCAAGGTGATCGAGAAGAACTCGCGTGGTTTGCCGTCGCGCTGGAAGTACTTCTGGCAGTCGGTGTTCGGTTTGATTGCGGCGATTGTCCTTTACGTATCGGCCAAGACCCCGGTCGAAACCACCCTGATCGTGCCGTTCTTCAAGCAACTGGAATTCCAGCTCGGCATCCTGTTCGTGGTGCTGACCTATTTCGTCATCGTCGGCTCCAGCAATGCAGTGAACCTGACCGACGGCCTTGATGGTCTGGCGATCATGCCGACCGTGATGGTCGGGGCGGCACTGGGCATTTTCGCCTACCTGTCGGGCAACATCCGCTTTGCCGAATACCTGTTGATCCCCTATGTGCCGGGTTCGGGGGAACTGATCATCTTCTGTGGCGCGCTGATCGGTGCCGGCCTGGGCTTTCTCTGGTTCAACACTTACCCGGCCCAAGTGTTCATGGGGGATGTCGGTGCCCTGTCGCTGGGCGCGGCACTGGGGGTGATTGCGGTAATCGTTCGCCAGGAAATCGTGCTGTTCATCATGGGCGGGATTTTCGTGGTTGAGACCCTGTCGGTGATCATTCAGGTCGCGTCCTTCAAGTTGACCGGCCGGCGAGTGTTCCGTATGGCGCCGATTCATCACCATTTCGAATTGAAAGGCTGGCCCGAGCCTCGGGTCATTGTGCGCTTCTGGATCATCACCGTGGTACTGGTGCTGATCGGACTGGCAACCCTGAAACTGCGTTGAGGATGGCAAGGTGGCACTGATTACCACGGACAAGCAGCGGATCATCGTCGGGCTCGGTAGCACCGGGCTGTCGGTTGCCCGTTATCTGGTCGGCCGTGGTCTGCCCTTTGCCGTGTGCGATACCCGCAGCAACCCGCCGGGTCTTGATCAGCTCAAGCGTTTTGCACCGATGGCCGATGTCTATCTGGGTGAACTGGACGAGCAACTGCTGTGCGCTGCCGGTGAGTTGGTGGTCAGTCCTGGTATCGCCATCGCCACGCCGGCGATTGCTGCTGCCAAGGCTGCCGGGGTCTCGGTGGTAGGGGATATCGAGCTGTTTGCCCGCGAGCTGATTGCGCGTGAGGCCAGGCCGCAACTGGTGGCCATCACCGGTTCCAACGCCAAGAGCACGGTGACCACCCTGGTGGCCGAGATGGCAGCCGACGCTGGCCGGCAGGTGGCGGTGGGTGGCAATCTGGGCACCCCGGCACTGGATCTGCTCGACCAGCAGGCCGAACTGTACGTACTGGAGTTGTCCAGCTTCCAACTGGAAACCACCGAGCGGCTGAATGCCGAAGTCGCTACCGTACTCAACATCAGTGAAGACCACATGGACCGCTATAGCGGTTTGGCAGCCTATCATCTGGCCAAGCACCGGATTTTCCGCGGTGCTCGTCAGGTGGTGTTCAACCGGGACGACGCGCTGTCGCGGCCGCTGGTGGCCGACCAGTTGCCGTGCCTGAGTTTTGGCCTGTCGCGCCCGGATTTCAAGGGTTTTGGCCTGACCGAGAAGGACGGTGAGGCCTGGCTGGCCTTCGAGTTTGCGGCGCTAATGCCGGTGCGCGAACTGAAAATCCGTGGCGCCCATAACCAGGCCAATGCTCTGGCGGCTTTGGCGCTGGGGCATGCGGTGGGCTTGCCGCTCGACAGCATGCTGACCACTCTGCGCCGGTTTGCCGGTCTGCCGCATCGTTGCCAATGGGTAGGCCAGCATCAGGGCGTGGATTACTACGACGACTCCAAGGCCACCAATGTTGGTGCCGCGCTGGCCGCGATTGAAGGCTTTGCTGCCGATCTGGCTGGCAAGCAGGTGCTGATTGCCGGCGGCGATGGTAAGGGCGCGGATTTTGCGCCGCTGCGCCAGCCAGTGGCGCGCCACTGCCGGGCAGTGGTGTTGCTGGGCCGCGATGCAGCGTTGCTGGAGCAGACGCTGGCGGGTAGTGTGCCACTGCTGCGCGTCGACACGCTGGAGCAGGCAGTGAACTGTGCGGCCGCCCAGGCCCAGCCCGGCGATGTGGTGCTGCTGTCGCCGGCCTGCGCCAGTCTCGACATGTTCCGCAATTTTGAAGAGCGCGGTCGACTGTTTGCCGAAGCGGTTGCGAGGCTGCCGGCATGAACGCGCTGAACCGGATTCCGACCCTGACCCAGTTCGTTGAGCCGCTCGCCGGTGCACGCCGCTTCGACCTGGATCTGCCGCTGCTGGCGGCGGCGTTGGCGCTGCTCGGGCTGGGTCTGGTGATGGTCAGCTCGGCGTCCATGGAAGTGGCGGCCGGGCAATTAGGCAATCCCTTCTATTACATGGTCCGCCAACTGATCTATCTGGGGATCGGCCTGGGGGCGATGGCCACCGCACTGTCGATTCCGCTGAAACTCTGGGAGCAGTTCCGCTTTCCGCTGCTGTTTCTGGGGATTGCTCTGCTGATCGCGGTACTGATTCCGGGGATTGGGCGTGAGGTCAATGGTAGCTGGCGCTGGATCGCGGTCGGGCCGATCAATATTCAGCCCTCGGAGCTGGCCAAGCTGTTTGCCGTGGTGTTTCTGGCTGGTTATCTGGTGCATCGCCAGGATGAAGTCAAGGAGCGCTGGTTTGGCTTTATCAAACCGTTCATGGTGCTGTTCCCGATGGCCTGGCTGCTGATCATTGAGCCTGACTTTGGCGCCACCGTGGTGTTGATGGGCGCGGCGGTGGGCATGCTGTTCCTCGGTGGGGTGGGGCTGTTCCGCTTCATCCTGCTGTTCGGCTCGTTGGCTGGGGCCGCCGGCCTGCTGATTTTGTTCGAGCCCTATCGCCTGCAGCGTCTGACCGGTTTTCTCAACCCCTGGGATGACCCGTTCGGCAGTGGTTATCAGTTGACTCAGGCCCTGATCGCCTTTGGCCGTGGTGAGTGGCTGGGCGTCGGGCTGGGTAACAGCATCCAGAAGCAGTTCTATCTGCCCGAGGCGCATACCGACTTCGTGTTCGCTGTACTGGCCGAGGAGATGGGGCTGATCGGTGCGCTGGCAGCCTTTGCCCTGTTGATCTTCGTTGCCGTACGCAGCCTGTACCTGGGGCTGTGGGCCGAGCGCGACGGGCAGTTGTTTTCAGCCTATCTGGCCTATGGGATTGCGTTGATGTGGTGTGGTCAGATCCTGATCAACGTCGGTGTGAATGTTGGCCTGCTGCCGACCAAAGGTTTGACCCTGCCATTCCTCAGTTATGGCGGTAGTTCGTTGGTAGTGTGCTGCATCAGTCTGGGCATCCTGTTGCGCATTGATTGGGAGCGTCGACAAGCGCTACGGGAGGTAAGCAATGAGCAATAAGGTATTGGTGATGGCAGGCGGCACCGGCGGTCATGTGTTCCCGGCGCTGGCTTGCGCGCGAATGCTGCGCGATCAGGGCTTCGAAGTGCACTGGTTGGGTACCCGGCGGGGCATCGAGGCTGAGCTGGTGCCCGATGCCGGGTTCCCGATCCACTATATCGACATTCAGGGTGTGCGCGGCAAGGGTAAGCTGGATCTGCTCAAGGCACCGGTGCGGATTCTGCGTGCGTTGCTGCAGTCGCTGAAGCTACTGGACCGGCTCAAGCCGATCTGCGTGCTTGGTGCCGGTGGCTATGTCACCGGTCCTGGTGGATTGGCTGCCCGGATCAAGCGGATTCCGCTGGTTATCCATGAGCAAAATGCAGTGGTCGGCACCGCCAACCGGTTGCTGGCGCGCTGGGCTGATCGCTGCTGTGAGGGTTTCCCGGGCAGCTTCGTTAATCCGGCCAAACGCCTGAGTACTGGCAACCCTGTGCGTGAAGATATTTTCCAGACCCCGGAACTGAGCTGGGACGGCAGCCGCCGGCCACGCCTGTTGATTCTGGGTGGCAGTCTGGGCGCTGCGCCGCTGAACCGTCTGCTGCCGCTGGGGCTGGCGCTGGTCGATCATGACAAGCGCCCGGAAATCGTTCATCAGTGCGGCAAACAGCATGTCGAGGATACCCGCGAGGCTTATCAGATGGCCGGTGTGGCGGCGATTGTGGAGCCGTTCATTGCTGATATGGCTGGCGCCTATGAGTGGGCCGATCTGGTGGTGTGCCGGGCCGGCGCGCTGACTGTCTGCGAACTGGCGGCCGCTGGCCGGCCGTCGCTGCTGGTGCCACTGCCGCATGCCATTGATGACCATCAGAGCGCCAATGCCCGGTTCCTGGCTGATCGCGGAGCCGCAGAACTGCTGCCGCAAGCCAGTCTGACCCCGGAGCTACTGGCGCAGCGGCTGAATTTTCTTTTCTCGCAACCGGAGAAACTGCAACAGATGGCAGAACTTGCTCGTAAACAGGCGACCCCGAACGCTACGGCGGATGTGGTGCGCGCCTGCCTGGAGGTGGCCCGTGAGTCCTAAGGCGACCTTCACCCTGCCGGAAATGCGCCGTATTCGCCGGATTCACTTCGTCGGTATCGGCGGGGTTGGCATGTGCGGTATTGCCGAGGTGTTGCTGAACCTGGGCTATCAGGTGTCCGGTTCCGACCTCAAGCGTTCGACCGTGACCCAGCGCCTGGAGAGTTTCGGTGCCCGGATCGATATTGGCCACCGCGCCGAAAATCTGGCCAACGCCGATGTACTGGTGGTGTCCAGCGCGATCAATCCGAGCAACCCGGAAGTGGCCGCGGCGATTGAAAAGCGCATTCCGGTAGTGCCGCGCGCAGAGATGCTGGCTGAGCTGATGCGTTATCGCCACGGTATCGCAGTTGCCGGAACTCATGGCAAGACCACCACCACCAGCCTTATCGCGTCGGTACTGGCGGCTGAAGGCTTGAGCCCGACATTCGTAATCGGTGGTCGTCTGACCAGCGCCGGGACCAACGCGCAACTGGGTGAGAGCCGTTATCTGGTGGCCGAGGCCGATGAAAGCGATGCCTCGTTCCTGCATTTGCAGCCGATGGTGGCGATCGTGACCAACATCGATGCCGACCACATGGCTACCTACGAAGGTGACTTCAGCAAGCTCAAGCGGACCTTTGTGGAGTTTCTGCACAACCTGCCGTTCTACGGCCTGGCGGTACTGTGTGTGGATGACCCGGTCGTGCGCGAGATTCTGCCGCAGGTTAACCGCCAGGTCATTACCTATGGTCTGAGCGAGGATGCCGATGTCCGCGCTGTGGATATCGAGCAAAAGGGCATGCAGACCCATTTCACTGTCTTGCGTGAAGGACATGAGCCGCTGCGGGTGTGCGTCAACATGCCGGGCGTGCACAACGTGCTGAATGCGCTGGCGACCATTGCTGTGGCCACCGACGAGGGCATCAGCGATGCCGCGATCGTCAAGGGCTTGACCGGTTTTGAGGGCGTTGGCCGGCGTTTCCAGGTCTATGGCAATTATCCGCTGTCTGACGGCGAGGTGATGTTGGTCGACGATTACGGCCATCACCCGCGCGAAGTTCAGGCGGTGATCAAGGCTGTGCGCGCCGGCTGGCCGGAACGGCGGCTGGTGATGATCTATCAGCCGCACCGCTTTACCCGGACCCGCGACCTGTATGAAGACTTCGTTCAGGTTCTGGCCGAAACCAATGCGCTGCTCCTGATGGAGGTCTACCCGGCTGGCGAGGAGCCGATTCCGGGCGCCGACAGCAAGCATCTGTGCCGCAGCATCCGTCAGCGAGGCCAGGTGGACCCGATTTATGTTGATCGTGACGCCGACGTGATGCCACTGCTGGAAGCGGTGCTGCAGCCTGGCGACATTCTGTTGACCCAGGGTGCCGGGGATATCGGTGGCCTGGCGCCGCAACTGGCCGAAGCCTTGAGCCGGCTGGGGCAAACCGTTACGGAGGGTAAGGCCTGATGGTTGACGTAAAAGCTTTGGGCCGTGTCGCAGTACTTTATGGCGGTCATTCGGCCGAACGGGAAGTGTCGCTCAAGTCCGGCAAGGCGGTACTCGAGTCGCTCAAAGGTGCCGGGGTAGACGCCTATGGTATCGATGCCGGAGACGATCTGGCGCAGCGCCTGATTGCCGAGCGCCCGGACCGGGTGTTCATTGCCCTGCATGGTCGTGGCGGCGAGGACGGTAGCCTGCAGGGGCTGCTGGAAAGCCTGAAGCTGCCTTATACCGGCAGTGGCGTGATGGCTTCTGCGCTGGGCATGGACAAGCTGCGGACCAAGCTGGTGTGGCAAAGCCTGGGACTGCCGACGCCGCCCTACGCCGTGCTGGCCGATGAGGCCGAGTGCGCGGCGATTGTCGAGCGCCTGGGTGCACCGCTGATCATCAAACCGATCCATGAAGGCTCGAGCATCGGCATGGCCAAGGTCGACAGCGAGGCCGCGCTGCGTAGCGCCTGGCAGTCGGCGCGTCAGTACGACGATGTAGCACTGGTCGAACAGTGGATCACCGGCGCCGAGTTCACCGTAGCGATTCTAGATGGGCAGGCGCTGCCGGCAATTCGGTTGCAGACCCCGCACACCTTTTACGACTACGACGCCAAGTACCTGGCCAATGACACCCAGTACATCTGCCCCTGTGGCCTGCCGGCGGACAAGGAAGCGGAACTGGCCGAATTGTGCCTGAAGGCTTTCAACGCCGTGGGTTGCCATGGTTGGGGGCGGGTCGATGTGATGCAGGACCAGACCGGACAGTTCTATCTGCTTGAAGTCAACACGGTGCCGGGCATGACCGATCACAGCCTGGTGCCGATGGCTGCTAAGGCTGCGGGCAAGAGTTTTACCGATCTGGTGCTGGCGATCCTCGCCAGCGCCCGGTACTGAGGAGTCTGTTAGATGTTGGGGCTGATGATCAGGGATCCGCGAGCAGGCAAGCCTGCGACTCGACGCCAGGCGTCGGGTCGTGGCGCCGTGCGCGTGACCCCGCCAGCCCCGCGCAGCCGGCCGCGGCTGAGCTTCAGCCTGCCTGCCATGAACGGTCTGGGGATGCGTCTGCAGCAGGTACTTTGGCCGTTGTTGCTGGTGGCCCTGGGCATGGGGCTGTACGAGTTGGGCAGTCGGCTGTGGCCGCTGGCCGACCGGCCGATTGCGCTGATCAGCGTACAGGGCGAGTTGCAGTACATCGACCACGACGCGGTGCAGGGAGTGATCCAGCCTTATCTGCAGGACAGCTTCCTGAGCATCAACCTGCGGGGCCTGCAAAGCGATCTGGCGGCCATGCCCTGGGTCGCCAAAGCGTCGGTACAGCGGGTCTGGCCGGATCAGCTGGTGATTCATCTGGACGAACAGCTGCCGGTTGCCCGCTGGGGTAGCAATGCGCTGCTCAATAACGAAGGGCGGGCCTTTGAGCCGGATGAGATCGCGAGATTTGCCGATCTGCCCCAGTTGAACGGGCCGCAGCGAGCCAAACAGCGGGTGATGCAGCAGTACCAGCAGTTCAATCGACTGCTGAGGCCCTATGGCCACGGTGTGGCGCAGTTGGAGCTGCGTGATCGCGGGAGCTGGTTTCTGACCACCCAGGACGGGATTCAGATTCTGCTCGGACGCGACAACGTAGTGGAGAAGATGCAGCGGTTTCTGACCATCGATCAACTGGTGTTGTCCGAGCGTCGGGAACAAATAGCGCGGGTCGATCTGCGCTACAGCAACAGCATGGCGGTGGCCTGGCGCACGCCGGCCAACGTGGATTAATCGGGGAGTGACACAGGCTTATGGCAAGCAAGCAGGGTAGCAGGATGATCGTCGGGCTGGATATCGGCACCTCCAAGGTGGTGGCGCTGGTCGGCGAGATCGGAGCGAACGGCGAACTGGAAATCGTCGGTATCGGCTCGCATCCCTCGCGTGGCCTGAAAAAAGGCGTGGTGGTCAATATCGAATCCACCGTGCAGTCGATCCAGCGCGCGATCGAAGAAGCCGAACTGATGGCTGGCTGCCAGATTCACTCGGTCTTTGCCGGCATTGCCGGTAACCACATTCGCAGCCTGAACTCGCATGGCATCGTCGCCATCCGAGATCGCGAAGTGGTGCCGGCCGATATTGATCGGGTACTGGATGCCGGCCAGGCGGTGGCGATTCCCGCTGACCAGAAGGTGCTGCACATTCTGCCGCAGGAGTATGTGATCGATAACCAGGAAGGCGTACGTGAGCCTTTGGGCATGTCCGGGGTACGCCTGGAGGCCAAGGTGCATCTGGTGACCTGTGCGTTGAACGCGGTACAGAACATCGAGAAGTGCATTCGCCGCTGCGGCCTGGAAGTTGAGGACGTGATCCTCGAACAGTTGGCCTCCAGTTATGCCGTGCTGACCGAGGATGAAAAGGAACTGGGCGTCTGCCTGGTGGACATCGGTGGCGGTACCACCGACATCGCCATTTTCACCGAAGGCGCGATCCGCCACACCTCGGTGATTCCGATTGCTGGCGATCAGGTGACCAACGATATCGCCATGGCGCTACGGACTCCAACCCAGTACGCCGAAGAGATCAAGATTCGCTATGCCTGTGCGCTGGCCAAGCTGGCTGGCCCGGAAGAAACCATCAAGGTGCCCAGTGTTGGTGAGCGCCCGCCGCGTGACCTGTCACGCCAGGCTCTGGCTGAAGTGGTTGAGCCGCGCTACGACGAGCTGTTCACCCTGATCCAGGCCGAGCTGCGCCGTTCCGGTTACGAGGACATGATCCCGGCCGGAATAGTCCTGACCGGCGGCACCTCGAAAATGGAAGGAGCTGTCGAGCTTGCCGAGGAGATCTTCCATATGCCGGTACGCCTGGGCGTGCCGCAGGAATTCAAGGGGCTGACCGATGTGGTGCGTAACCCGATCTACGCCACCAGCGTAGGTCTTCTGCACTACGGCATCAAACATCAGGGCGAGTCCAGTCCGGGCTCGGAGTCGAACCGCGAATCGACCCTTGAACGGGTCAAGCGCTGGTTCAAGGGCAATTTTTAAAGAAGCCCGCCTCAAGCGGGTCGTAGCAACGAAACGAAGCAATACAACGAGTACAAACTCAAGGAGATGGGACCATGTTCGAATTGATCGATAACGTACCGCAAAATGCAGTTATCAAGGTTGTTGGCGTCGGCGGCGGTGGCGGTAATGCGCTGCAGCACATGGTGGTGAACAACGTTGAAGGCGTCGATTTCATCTGCGCCAATACCGATGCTCAGGCACTGAAGAACGTCAGTGCGCGTACCGTGTTGCAGCTCGGCTCGGCAGTGACCAAGGGCCTGGGTGCCGGGGCTAACCCGTTGATCGGCCGGGAAGCGGCGATCGAAGATCGCGAGCGCATTGCTGAAGTACTGCAAGGCTCCGACATGGTGTTCATCACCGCCGGCATGGGTGGTGGTACCGGTACCGGTGCCGCGCCGATCGTTGCCGAAGTGGCGCGTGAACTGGGCATCCTGACTGTGGCCGTGGTAACCAAGCCGTTCCCGTTCGAAGGCCGCAAGCGCATGCAGGTCGCTGATGAAGGTATCCGCGAACTGAGCCAGCATGTCGACTCGCTGATCACCATTCCCAACGAAAAACTGTTGACCGTACTGGGTAAGGACGCCAGCTTGCTGGCTGCCTTCAGCAAGGCCAATGATGTACTGCTCGGTGCTGTACAGGGCATCGCCGACCTGATCATGCGTCCGGGTATGATCAACGTTGACTTTGCTGACGTTAAAACCGTCATGAGCGAAATGGGCATGGCCATGATGGGAACCGGTCACGCCAGCGGCCCGAACCGCGCCCGTGAGGCGGCTGAAGCGGCGATCCGCAGCCCGCTGCTGGAAGATGTCAACCTGATGGGCGCACGCGGCATCCTGGTTAACATCACCGCTGGTCCGGATCTGTCACTGGGTGAGTTCTCCGAAGTCGGTAGCACCGTCGAGGAGTTTGCCTCCGAGTCAGCCACTGTGGTGGTTGGTACTGTGATTGATCCTGAGCTGCGTGATGAACTGCGCGTGACCGTCGTAGCTACCGGACTGGGCAGTCGCGCCGACAAGCCGGTCAAGGTGGTCGACAATACCGCGGCTCCAGCTGCCACTCGCCAGGTGGAGAACAGCAGTGCGCCGAACTACCGGGATCTGGATCGTCCGACCGTCATGCGCAATCAGGCTCCGGCCGGCAATGCTGCTGCCGCACGCCTGAGCCAGCCGGCTGAAGATCTGGATTATCTGGATATCCCGGCGTTCCTGCGGCGTCAGGCTGATTGATTGGATCAATCGACGGCATAGGGCTGATTGGTATTCAACGGAGGCATGCTTTGCTATCATGCACGCCAATTGTTGAAAATTATTCGCAACTAAGCGGAAGCCAGGTCACACATGATCAGACAGCGCACACTGAAGAACGTAATCCGGGCCACCGGTGTGGGCCTACATTCGGGTGAGAAGGTTTATCTCACCCTGAAACCGGCTCCTGTGGACACCGGGATTGTGTTCTGCCGGACCGATCTCGACCCTATGGTCGAGATCCCGGCGCGTGCCGAGTTTGTGGGTGAAACCACCATGTCCACCACCCTGGTAAAGGATGGTGCCAAGGTGGATACCGTCGAGCACCTGTTGTCGGCCATGGCCGGCCTGGGCATCGACAACGCCTATGTTGAACTGAGTGCTCCGGAAGTGCCGATCATGGATGGCAGTGCCGGTCCGTTCGTGTTCCTGATCCAGTCCGCTGGTATTGAGGAGCAGGACGCGCCCAAGCAGTTCATTCGGATCAAGCGCGAAATCAGCGTGGAAGAGCCGGGCAAGCGTGCCACCTTCGTACCTTTCGAGGGCTTCAAGGTGTCCTTTGCCATTGATTTCGATCACCCGGTATTTCGTGGCCGCAGCCAGTTTGCCAGCGTCGATTTTTCCAGTACCTCGTTCGTCAAGGAAGTCAGCCGGGCCCGGACCTTTGGGTTCATGCGCGATATCGAATACCTGCGCTCGCAGAATCTGGCGCTGGGCGGCAGTGTCGATAACGCCATCGTGGTTGACGAGTACCGGGTTCTGAACGAAGACGGCCTGCGTTACGAAGACGAATTCGTTCGGCACAAGATCCTTGATGCCATCGGTGATCTCTATCTGCTGGGCAAGAGCCTGGTTGGCGAGTTCCGTGGCGAGAAATCGGGTCACGCTCTGAACAACAAGCTTCTGCGTACGCTACTGGCGAACAAGGATGCTTGGGAAATTGTCACCTTTGAAGACGCCGGCACCGCACCCATCTCCTTTATGCGTCCTGCCGCTGCTGTCTGATAGAACACTCGTTTCGTTGTTTTGGACGGCTGCCTCGGCAGCCGTTTTTTTATTTATCAAAACCCTGTAATCGCAGTGGCCTAGGATCGGCTTGCTAGGACTCGCGATGGTGCCGCGCCAGACGCTCAAGCGCAGCTTTTAGTGCTGGGTCGCTTACCACTTCGGCGGTCTCTTCCAAGCTTTGAGCCGCCACGATCGAATGCTTCATTTTGTGAAGTGGTGGTGATTTTTTGACCAACGGCGGTTGTACCTTGCAGTAGATTTTAGTTAAGGTTGCGAATTCCGTGTAGACCTGCAATTGGCGGATCAGGCGTTTTTGTTGGTAACGCAGGCGTGTGGCCCAGTGGCTGTCGCTGACCACCAGACGCAAGACTCCGTCGCGCAGCGAGGCTACCCGGCAATGTTCGCGCGCCGCCGGCTCCAGTTGGGTTTCCACCAGGGCCTGGAGGCGCTTGACGGTACTGGCTCCGGCAAACAACCCCTTGAGGGTGGTATGGGTGCGAAGTAGATCGCCTGGACGGCGAGCATCCAGCGGAGTAAACGACATGACAGTGCCTGTGGAGTGATACACAGCGGTCATCCTAGCAGAACCGCGTATTTAGGTGTTTGGGGATTATTCTGTGAATATCATTATCTTGACCGGCCGCCACGGAGCGGCCCGGGCGTTGACCTTGAGTCCGCCCTGGGTGATTGGGACGGTACTGACCGTGCTGGCCCTGCCGATCATCGCCGCGCTATTGACCTGGAAAGTCATGGCGCCGACCACTGAAGTGGTAGTCAGTGCCCAGGACTATGACAGGGTCTGGCAGCGTACTCTGGACGAAATGGCCAGCCATTCGGCCAGTGATGAATCCCAGTCCCAGCTCGAGCGGATGACTCAGCAGCTGGCCCGGTTGCAAACCCGGCTGACCCGGCTTGATGCCCTGGGTGAGCGGTTGACCGAAATGGCCGAGCTGTCGGATGGCGAATTCGACTTCAACAGCGACCCTGGCATGGGTGGACCGGAGCTTCGCAAGGAATCGCTGCGCTACGAAACACCGGATGTCCAGACCGTGATCGACCAACTGGCTGAGCGGATCGACAATCGCACCCAGCAGCTCAAGCTGCTTGAAGAGCTGATGCTAAACCGCCAGACCGATGCCAATGCCCTGTTGGACTTCAAACCAGTGCAGGTAGGTCACATTTCCTCCGGCTTTGGCCGTCGGGTCGATCCGATTACCGGGCGCATGGCCCTGCACACCGGGCTGGACTTTGCCGCTCCGCGTGGCACCCCGATCTATGCGGTGGGTGCCGGGGTGGTGACCTTCTCCGGGCGCAATGGCGCCTACGGCAATATGGTCGAAATCACCCATGGTGGTGGTTACAAGACTCGCTACGCCCATGCTCATACGCTGGGTGTGAAGAAAGGTGATCTGGTTCAGAAGGGCCAGCAGATCGCCACAGTGGGCTCCACTGGCCGCTCCACAGGGCCGCATCTGCATCTGGAAATCTACCGCAACGGCATGGCGGTTAATCCGGCTCGCTATATTGCCCTGAAGTGATTCGGGGCCCCGCCTTCCCATATCGCGTCGATACCTGTCCGGCGGTTTATTGTGGCGCGATATTCAGAGTAGAATGACCCCTTTTATGTCGTCATGGCCGGATAATCTCAGCCGGCCCTGGCCTCCATCAAACGGAAATCAGGTCGACTATGTTTGCGCCTTTATTGAAGAAACTGTTTGGAAGCAAAAACGAGCGTGAGTTGAAGCGCATGGGCAAGATGGTCGCATCGGTCAATGCCCTCGAAGAAAAACTGAACGCCCTGAGCGATGAACAGTTGAAGGCCCAGACCCAGGTGCTCAAGGACCGGCTGGCCAAAGGCGAAACTCTTGACGATATCCTCCCTGATGCGTTTGCCGTAGTGCGTGAGGCGAGCAAGCGGGTACTGGGCATGCGCCATTTCGACGTCCAGTTGATCGGTGGTCTGGTGCTGCATGAAGGCAAGATCGCCGAGATGAAGACCGGTGAGGGCAAGACTCTGGTGGCGACCTTGCCATCCTACCTGAATGCACTGTCCGGCAAGGGCGTGCATGTGGTCACAGTCAATGATTATCTGGCGCGCCGTGATGCCAATAACGTCCGTCCGCTGCATGAGTTCCTGGGGCTGAGCGTAGGCGTGGTGGTGCCGTTCCAGGACCCCGAGGAAAAGCGCAAGGCCTACCAGTGCGATATCACCTACGGGACCAACAACGAGTTCGGCTTCGACTATCTGCGCGACAACATGGCGTTCCGGCTCGAAGACAAGTTCCAGCGCGGCCAGAACTTCGCCATCGTCGACGAAGTCGACTCGATTCTGATCGACGAGGCACGCACGCCGCTGATCATCTCCGGGCCGGCTGAAGACAGTTCGCAGATGTACATGACCATCAACAAGCTGATTCCCAGCCTCAAGCGGGCGATCCCGGCTGAAGAGGCCGAAGCTGAAGTTGAGGGTCATTACGTTATCGATGAGAAGACCCGTCAGGTCGAACTCAACGAAGAAGGTTTCCAGTACGTCGAGGATCTGCTGGTCCAGCAGGGTCTGCTACCTGAGGGTGACAGCCTGTACGCGGCTCAAAACCTCGGTCTGTTGCATCATGTGAATTCGGCGTTGCGGGCGCATACCCTGTTCCACCGTAATGTCGAGTACATCGTCCAGAACAACCAGGTCATTCTGGTGGATGAGCATACTGGGCGGACCATGCCGGGCCGTCGTCTGTCCGAGGGCCTGCATCAGGCCATCGAGGCTAAGGAAGGGTTACAGATTCAGGCCGAAAGCCAGACGCTGGCTTCGACCACCTTCCAGAACTACTTCCGTCTGTATGACAAGCTGTCCGGCATGACTGGTACTGCTGATACCGAGGCCTTCGAGTTTCGCCAGATCTATGGCCTTGACGTGGTGGTTATTCCTACCAACAAGCCGATGATCCGCAAGGACTATAACGACTTGGTCTATCTGACCATCGAGGAAAAGTTTGCAGCAATCGCTGCCGACATCAAGGACTGCATGGAAAAGCAGCGCCCGGTACTGGTAGGTACGGCTTCGATCGAGTCTTCTGAGGTGGTTTCGCAACTGCTGCAGCAGAAGGGTGTTCCGCATCAGGTACTGAATGCCAAGTACCACGAGAAAGAAGCGGAAATCGTTGCCCAGGCTGGTCGCCCTGGGGCCGTGACCATCGCCACCAACATGGCTGGTCGTGGTACCGATATTATTCTTGGCGGTAGCTGGGAAGCCGAGGTTGCCAGCCTGGAAAACCCGACTGAAGATCAGATTGCGCAGATCAAGGATGAGTGGCAGCAGCGCCACCAGCAGGTACTGAATGCCGGTGGTCTGCATATCATCGCCTGCGAGCGGCACGAATCGCGTCGTATCGACAACCAGTTGCGTGGTCGCGCCGGTCGTCAGGGTGATCCGGGTTCCAGCCGTTTCTACCTTTCGCTGGAAGATAATCTGATGCGGATCTTCGCCTCCGACCGGGTGAAGAATTTCATGAAGGCCCTGGGTATGGAGAAGGGCGAGGCAATTGAGCACCGCATGGTGACCAACGCCATCGAGAAGGCCCAGCGCAAGGTTGAAGGGCGCAACTTCGACATCCGTAAGCAGTTGTTGGAATACGACGACGTCGCCAACGAACAGCGCAAGGTGGTGTACCGCCAGCGCAATGACATTTTGGCCGCCGACTCGGTTGAAGAAACCATCAAGGCCATCCGTGCAGATGTGGTGGCTGACGCAATCAGCCAGTTCATTCCGCCCCAGAGCCTGCCTGAGCAGTGGGACATCCCTGGGCTTGAGCAGCATCTGGCCAGCGAGCTGGCGCTCAAACTGCCGATCCAGCAATGGCTCGACGAGGACGATCATCTGCACGAGGAAGGGCTGCGCCAGCGCATCCTCGATGAACTGGTTAAGGCCTACGCCGAGAAAGAAGAGATGGCCGGCGCCGAGGCACTGCGCACCTTCGAGAAACAGATGTTGCTGCGGGTATTGGATGATCGCTGGAAGGAGCATCTGGCGACCATGGATCATCTGCGTCAGGGTATCCACTTGCGCGGTTATGCCCAGAAGAACCCCAAGCAGGAATACAAGCGCGAGGCGTTCAACCTGTTCGAGCAACTGCTGGACTCGCTCAAGCATGACACCATTCGCATTCTCAGCCATGTTCAGGTTCGCCGTGAAGACCCGGCCGAAGAGGAGGCGCGGATGCGTCGTCAGGCTGAGGAAATGGCCCGGCGCATGCAGTTCAAGCATGACCAGAGCAGCGCGTTGGATGCCGCCCCTGAGGCCGAAGGCGGTGCAGCACAACCCGCCAGCGCGGCACCGATAACCCGTGACGGCCCGAAAGTAGGACGCAATGATCCTTGCCCCTGTGGTTCGGGCAAGAAGTACAAGCACTGTCACGGTCAGATCGGCTAAGGAACCACTGAAAAACTACCTGCGTTGGCAATACTGCGTTTTTCAGAGGTTTTAATCGGTAGGAGCGGCCTGTGGCCGCGAATGGGCTTTGCAGCCAGCGCCAGCAGTCGTTCACGTCTGCAGGACGCTCCTACCAGCTAGAATCAGTTGTTATTCATTCCTTTGGAGTCCTTCCCATGCCTGTTGGTCTCGGTCCTTTGCCTGTGTTGCATCCTGTTCCCGGTTTTCGTCTGGGTATTGCGTCGGCCGGAATCAAGCGGGCAGGGCGCAAGGATGTGGTGGTCATGGAAGCGGCTCCGGGCTCGGTGATTGCCGGGGTATTCACCACCAACGCCTTCTGCGCGGCACCGGTTACCCTGTGCAAGCAGCATCTGGCCCATCACCCACGCTATCTGCTGGTCAATACCGGCAATGCCAATGCCGGAACCGGCAAGCCGGGCATGCAGGCAGCGGTGCGAACCTGTGAAGCGTTGGCCGAGCTGGTCCAAGTTGGTCCAGAGCAGGTGTTGCCGTTCAGTACCGGTGTAATTGGTGAGCTGCTGCCGGCCGACAAAATCATCGCGGTATTGCCGCAGGCCTTGGCAAACCTGGCTGAAGGCAACTGGGTCGAGGCCGCCGAGGGCATCATGACCACCGACACCCTGCCCAAGGGCTGTAGCCGGCAGATCAGCCTTGGTGGGCAGACCGTGACCATTACCGGTATCTCCAAGGGGGCCGGCATGATTCGTCCGAACATGGCGACCATGCTCGGTTATATTGCCACCGACGCCAAGATTGCTCCGCCGTTGCTGCAGCGTCTGGTCAAGGAGGCGGCCGACCTGTCCTTCAACCGCATCACCATCGACGGTGACACCAGCACCAACGATTCCTGCATGCTGATTGCCACCGGTCAGGCCGATATGGTCGAGATCATCGACTACGCCAGTGCCGATTACCGGGCTCTGAGTGATGCGGTCAAGGGCGTGATGCTGGAGCTGGCCCAGGCGATCGTGCGTGATGGCGAGGGGGCGACCAAGTTCGTCACCATTCAGGTCAATGGCGGTGGCAATCAGGACGAGTGTCTTGATGTGGCCTACGCGGTGGCCCATTCACCACTGATCAAGACGGCACTGTTCGCCTCTGATCCGAACTGGGGACGCATTCTTGCTGCGGTCGGCTATGCCGGTGTGCCGGAATTGAATGTCGAAAAGATCGATGTCTATCTGGATGAAGTCTGCATTACCCGTCAGGGTGGCCGGGCGGCGGACTATACCGAGGAGCAGGGTGCCCGGGTGATGGCCCAGGAGGAAATCACCATCCGCATCGAACTTGGGCGCGGCCAACACAGTGAAACGCTGTGGACTACCGATCTGTCCCATGAGTATGTGCGGATCAATGCTGAGTACCGTACCTGATCTGCGTTCGTCATCGTATCGCTTAATGGATTGCCGCGGGCCTTCGGCCCTCGCAATGACAAGACATGATGCGGATACCCGGTGCCTGTAACCCGGCTCTCCTTTCCGTCATCGCGAGGCGCGCAGCGTCGTGGCGATCCATGCTGAGTCCGGCTGGAACAGTTGTGTAGTTCATACCCCAGCAGTAGCGACCGCAGGCCTGCTCCTACGGGCAATACTGCGCCTCGATCTGGCCGCGTTCCACCCGATGGCGGCCAACCCGGTTGAGAATTACACGCCGGCCCTCCAGCTCGCTACGGGCTGGGCAGAGGCGGAATGTTCCAGCCAGAAAACCACCGTTCAGCATTTCTGTCTCGCCCAGCGCGTTGAACCGCACATACTGGGCCAGTACCCCATTGGCGTGTATGCCTCTGACTCGGCTGGGTTTCAGCTCTCTGAGGAGCTGTTCGCCCGAATCGTAGCGGCCATTATTGTTGCTATCGAGAAACATCTGCCAACCCTGGCTCCAGTCGCCATCGATCGGGGCCAGAGTAACCGGGCGGTTGCGTAGAATCGCTTCCTGACGAGCAGCATTCAGACTGCCGGTCAGGTAACTGATGCTGCTGTCGAGCCGCTGGCGATCAATCGCTGCGCCAACGCCGGGAATGGCGATGGCCAGCAGTATGGCGGTCAGGGCAATGGCAGCCAACAGCTCAAGCAAGGTGAAACCTTGGGTGGGCATGGCATCTTCTTCCGTGAAATGAATACTGAAAATAAAAAAGCCGGGCTACGATCCTGTGCCCGGCTTGATGATAGATCAGTGATGGATCAGCGCCAGCATTCTTCCTGGGTTTTGCCCGAACCTGTGCGCCCCTTCTCACCTCTGGCGTTCAGGGTCAGGTTGCCACAGGCGCTGTCACCGAACTGCTGGGTGGCGGTCAGCGTATAGCCTCCGTCATTGGCAGCCTGGCCGACGCTGAGGGTGTAGTACTTGGCGTACTTGCTTTCACCCACGTTCAGTTGGCTGCGGTTGGTATCGCTGGTGACGTAGCTGTTGTTCTGGGCATAAAAGCGTTCCTGCCGTGCCGCAGCCTCCATCAGCAGCGCCTGGCCTTCAACCCGGTTGCCGCGCAGTACATGCTCGCGGTAGGACGGGTAGGCGATACTGGCCAGAATTCCGACGATGACCACTACGATCATGACCTCCAGCAAGCTGAAACCACGGTTGGATTTGATAGCGACCAAAGACATCAATTGTCCTCCAGGGGGATGACCTGCCAGCTCTGGCGGCCTTCAAGTTCGGGAGAGGGGCTGAAGCCAACCGGCGTCGGGTCGGCGCCAAAGATGGAACCATCACCCGAGAGCGCAATGCCGCCAGGGGAGTTCTGCTTGTAACCCGAGGCGACCAGGCCATCAATGGTATCGTTGGCATCAAAGCGGCCATCGGCATTGAAGTCCAGTGCCGGGTGGAAAGTGCGTGCTCCGGTTTGGGCGTTGAGCGCATAGATCCAACCGGAGGTGCCGTCGGCACAGGGGTCCTCGTTGGGAATCAGTGAGCTGAACAGCACGGTGTCACCACGTACCTCCATGCGGTTGACCATCATCTCGCCTTCCAGGGCCTGGCCCTGTACTCGCAGGTCGATAAACCAGCCCCAGTCCTGCACCCGGTTGTCATACTCTTCCTGGGCCGGAGTGGTGTTGTCCTGGTACCACTGTGGTGGGGTCTGGCTGACCACCCGCACACTATGTGTTGTGCCGTCGAAGCCATGCACCTGCTCGGCACTGATGCTTTGCTCATGCAGATTGCTACGGCTGATGCTGGGCCGGTCCGAGGTGCTGGTGGACTGTGCACGGGTCTTGCGATCCCAGATGCCGTATACGGTCATCGCTCTGCTGGTGTCAGGGGCTGCATCCTGGGTCTCGAAGTACTTGCCGGTGCCAAAGATCACGATGTAGCCCCGACGGGTTGGGTGGCGCACCAGTGACGGAATGGCGGTAATTGGCTGGATCTGGTTGCCGGCGTCATCCGATACCGCGCGAGCGGTATACAGCGGCTGGCCACCATAGGATATGGCAAAACTGGATGCCTGAACGTTACCCTGGACTGAACGGGCAAAGGGATCGGGAACCTCCTGATTGGTCGTAGTGGTGTTGATCAGGTCGAAGCGCCAGAGGTTGCCCCGCAGGTCGCCGGCATAGGCGTAGTCCACCACACCGTCGCCGTTATTGTCGGCACCGCGTACGCTGGAAAGGCCATTGGCACCACTGCTGCCGTCATCGACGACCAACTCTTTGAGCAGATTACCGTTCTGAATATCAATGACGAACAGCGAGGCCGCATCATTCTCGCTGTCATAGCCGTTGCCCAGCAGAATCCCCCATTGACCACTGTGCAAGCGGACGATCTCAGGCTCGGCAAAGGTATAACCCAGATTTCCGTAGCCTTGGGTCTGATTGCTGATCTCCCAGAGGAGCTGGACGTTACCCGGATCGGTAATATCCAGGGCGAACAGGCCCTTGCCGCCAGCGCGCAGGGTGCCGACCAGCACGGTACGCCACTGACTGTTGATGTACACATCGCGAACTACCGGAGTGCCATCGACAAAATAGCGGTGGGCACCGCCCTGGTAGCTTTGAGCCGTCAATCTTGGCAGGTTGGGCAGCACTGCACTGGGGATAAAGGCGAACTCCTCAGCCCCGGTCTTGGCGTTAAAGGCATGAAGCATGCCGTCGTTGGCGCCGACATAGA
Organism: Halopseudomonas phragmitis; assembly: GCF_002056295.1. NCBI lineage: Bacteria > Pseudomonadati > Pseudomonadota > Gammaproteobacteria > Pseudomonadales > Pseudomonadaceae > Halopseudomonas > Halopseudomonas phragmitis. The sequence continues at coordinate 1,821,997 of NZ_CP020100.1, forward strand.
CCAGCTCCTTGCGCCCACCGGTGCTTTCCTCAGCGTCTTCCGATGGAGCCCGGTTAGCTTGCTGGAAAGTCAGGTAATCACCTGGGCGGCCATCAATTCTGTCAGCCAGGTAAGGCAGGTAACTCGGGGTACCGACCACCACTGGACTGGAGTTGATGATATCGCCCAGGGGGCTGGAGCGGCGGCGGAAACTGCCATCGGAATCACCTTCCTTACTGCGGTCGCCGCGGATATAACTGGCTCGCTCGCCACCGCGATCATCGAGGGCGCCGCTCAGGCTGTCAGGGTTAGTGTTGAAGATAGTCCTCAAGTCACTGCTAAGGTTGTTGTAACTGAATGCTTGAAGGCCGCTGGCGCCACCGCCGCCAGCCATCATGATCGTGCGGCTGCCAGCCGCCGGTAGTTGCTCGCGGGCTGACCATGCCTGTTCCTGGGTGACTGCTCCGTTGGAGAAGCGCTTGCTGTTGTAACGCACCAGATCGCCACTCCAGTCGGCACTGTCATAAGATGAGTAGAACAGCCGGTTGGTTACGGTGAAGCTGTCGATATCCTGATCGCCAATAGAAGTGGAGACCCCGGGTTTGGCGGCTGTGGCGGTGCGCTCGGCGATACGGTTGAGAACACTTTCGAAGGCCTTGACCAGATCCTCGGGGCTATCGGCGCTGAAAAACTCGCCGCGCGAGTTGATTGCCGCATGCCATAGGTCATATACGTTGTTGCTGTTGTCGGAAGAAGCCGCAGGCCAGTTGACCGTGCCGCCAGCCAAGGCTTGATAACCAGCACCCTTAAAAGTGTCGCCGGTCCAGGGAATATTGGCGTTATTTAGAGCGCTACTCAGGCCAAGACCAACCATGAAGTTGCTCATATGCTGCCAGGTTGCCGGATTATTGCGAGGGTCCCAGTATTGGGTGCTGGCGTTGGCATTACTGTGGCGGATGTAGGGTTTGAGCTCATTATCCAGATTAGGGTTCAGGTCGGTAGCCCAATAATGCATGGCAACGTCGGCCAGCGTACTTTCGGTGCTGTCAGCAAAAGGTGCCAAGCTGCCGGAATATTCAGTTCCATCAGGCAGGGTAAAACTGTTGTCATCGGCTCTGTTTGGATGAGTAAAGCCGCTGTCCTGGTTCCACATGCCGTCGGTCATCAGAATATGAAAGCTGGGGCGGCAGGTGTAGCGCGGTTCGACCTGAGTCGATCCGGTAATGGGGTTGGGATTGTAAGCCCAGGCGTCGGAGTCGGTACGCAGAAACTCTCCGGCCCGAGTCAGTGAACCGCGTAGAGGCGTCCCGCCAACAAACTGGAAGCCGCGTAGCCAGCTGTAAAAATTGCCCTTGTGCTGATTGCCGAACGCCCGGAAACGGTTGTCCTGGCATTTGGCCGTGTTGTTGTTCGAGTTCAGGGTGGTGCAGTCAGTCAGGCCCTGCCAGGTGATGCGCACGGCGGCCGACATATCGTAGAAAGCCTGGTGGCTGGCTGAAATGGTGGCCAATCCGCGATCCCGATAGAAAGAGTACCAGATGGCAAAGTTCTGGCGTTCGTCTGTGCCATTCGGGCCAGAGGTATCACTGACCTGAACGATACGGTAGCAATCATCGTTGGCAATCGAGGTTGCACTGCATCCGGGCAGCGTTGAATCGAAAAGGTAATAATAGGCTTGTACTGGTTGGCGTGTCAGGTTGGCCCTTGCGGTGCGAGCACCGGAGCCACTGGTTTGCGTGCAGCGTTGAGAGCTACTTGTGTAGCCCGCACCAGTGACCTCACAACTGCCGCTTGCGGTTCGTCTTATAGTGTACCGCGCACCGCCTGGGGTGGTTATCGTAGTACTGGAGCCGTTTGTGAGTGAGACCGATATGTCATAGTCATTACTCGGGTTTTCCGCCAGCATATTACCAATGGTGGTCCCCGTGTAACTGGTGCAGCCAGACATGTTGTTATGGTTGCAGTACCAATCGACCCGGTAGTCTTTGCTCAGGTCTACCGAGCCTTTGCTGGTATCGAAGCCGTTGTGGTAAGCACTGGTGAAGCTGGTGCTGTAGGTGACCGGGGTGCCCGAGCTATTGACCCCACGCGGAATTTCATAGGTGACGTTGGGGTTGTAGTACAGCGGGTTAAAGGCTGATGATTTTGCTCTGACAGTATTGCGTGGACCGTTGTCGTCAGGCACCGATGCCCGCCACATACTGCGTGAATCATCCAGGGTAAAAATCAGGTTCGGTGCAACCGAGTCCACCAACATCAGTGGCTGCTGGCTGACATCCAGTGCGGCGGCATAGCTTGAAGCAGCATGCAGGTACAAGGAAAAGGCCAGAGTGCTGAGAGCCGTTTTGCGTGCGGCGCCAAGAGTTTTCATGGGTCGATCAGCCTTTTGTCAGTTGTATACGCGGGCGGTGGTTGAGCGCATGTGAAGCTCGCTGTTGTCGCTGGCGGCCCGGCTGTTGATTTCATAGCGGAACAGGCCAATGCCCATCAGCATGTTGCCGTATTCGGGGTTCTCGTTTTCCCCGGTGTCGGCTCCGCCAGGGGCGGGAATGGCATACCAGTTGATTGTTTCTGCGAAGCTGGTTACGTCGTCCGGCGAATAAACCTGGGTTTTGATGGAGTCAAAGAACTGTTGGTAGTCTGGGGCTCTGTTGATCAGACAGGGAGCTTCGGGCTGCAGGTTGTTTGGGCACTGATTCACGGCATTGAGCGGTCGCAGTGCGGTAGCCAGATCATAGGAGCCAGGGATTTGCCGGCGGGTGCCGATGGTCCGGTACTCGCCGTCGCGCAGACCGGCCTCGGCAGCATTGAACAGTTGTTTCTGATCAACCAGGTTGCCAGTGATCCGCGCTTCAAGGGTGACTTCGCGCATATTGGTGATAGCCAGGGTCGTAAGGATCAGCAGAAAGACCAGGGCGATGACCAGGGCAGCGCCGCGCTGCTGGTAATGGTGTGGTGTTTTCATCGTGTCAGATTCCTGAGGTTGACCGTACTTTCTGCGATCAGATAAAGCGCCCGATCCGGGGCGGTGGCCCGGCCGTTGTCGTACCAGGTGGCTTGCCAGCGCTGGTAGGCCGGGCTGGCGTTGCTATCGGCCAGGTTCTGCGCACGGCTTTTCAGCAGGGCGGAGTAGCGCACCGAACGAATGGTTTCACCGGCGGCAGGCGCCAGGGTGTACCTGGCGGCCTCACGGCTTTCTCCGCCACTGACACCAAACTCGAGCTTGAAGTCGACCAGGTTGTCGACAATGGCCACGCCGTTGCAGAGCAGGGCGCCATCAACCACCTGCAGACGCACAATGGCCGGCTCTGCCGGGTTGGTGTAGGGCTCATCGGCGGCATCCAGCTCTGTTCCGTCACAGGAGGCGACGCCTGGCACGTTGGGTTGATAGCGAATGCACAGGCGTTGGCTGGCGGCATGGAAATTGATCACCTCCCCGGCTGCGAATGTGCAGGTTCCGGCAGTAGCGGCCCGGAAGGTATTTTCGAAGGAGTCGTCGGGCCGGTTGCGATAGCCGACCCGCTGCAGTTCTTCCTCCAGAATCAACAGGGTGTAGCGGGCATTCTCGACATTGTCGGATTGACCCTGCTGGAACAGGTAGTTGCCCTTGTTGTCGACGTAGATCTGGGTGATACCCAGAATCAGCAGGCTGCTGATGGCAAGGGCGATCAGCAGTTCGATCATCGACAGTCCGCGTTCAGCGTGGTTGAAGTAGTTGTTCATATCTGGGTCCGGAAGCGATAAGTGCAGAACTCGGGGGTCGAGTCACCGGCTTGCGGGCACTCGTTGCCTACCGCCCGCCAGGCCAGTTGAATCTCAATGGCCGCTGCATTGTCATTGCAGGTGCCGGGGGCCGAAGACAGGCAGCTATAGATCTGATTGCCGAACTCGTCGGCCCCTGGTAACAGCAGGCGTACCTTGCGGGCCCAGCAGGCCAGTTGGTCGCCAACCAGAGTGGTAGGGTTGCCCGCTTCCAGGCAGTCGCCATTGGCGCTGGTTGGCAAGCTGGCGAACAGTGGGGAATCATCACTGTCAGCTTCCAGAGAGCCTGGGTTGGTGCGCACGATTTCCAGCAGCTCACTGGCCAGAATGACGGCCTGGGTGCGTTGAACTGAGTCCTGGGTGTACTGAATGGCCCGCCCCTGCATCGCTACCATGCCGAGGATACCGATGGCGGTCAGCAGTATGGTGATCAGAACTTCCAGCAGACTGAAGCCCCGCATATCTCTATGGTTCATGGTGTGCAACTCCCCAGGCTACCGCCTGTGGCATTCTGGCCTTTGTGGTGAAGGGTGGTGGAGCCACTGCCAGAGACGGTCAGTAGCAGCCCTGTACCGGCGTCATCATCGCGGCAGAAGGTCGAGCGAAAATCGGGGACGGTGGCGGTGCCGTTGGGGCGATAGCCCAGTTGGCTGGCGCTGGCGCGGAAGTCGACACCGCCCAGGGTCAGGGTGGTGGTGCGAAGCGGCTCTCCGCGCGCGCTGACCTCGATGCTGCCGGCGGCAGCATCGATGGCGACCTGTACGGGAACCTTGCGGATGACTGCCTCGCTGCGGGCGTATTGCAGCAGTGCGTTGAACTCTTCCGCCTGGGACTGAATGCGATTATCGCGAACCAGCGTGTTGAAGCCGGGAACGGCTATCACTGACAGAATGACGAGTAGTGCAATCACTATCATCAGCTCTACCAGTGTAAATCCCTTCGAACTTCCAGGTGTCATGATCAGCTCCATAGACCTTTTCAGCGGCAAAGGTACAGAGTTGATTAGCCAGGAGCACGGGTTGGGTGATGGGTGGTTGAAGAGAAGGGATAAGTGGTTTTGAATACGGCAACAGGCTTGGTAAGAGCGGCCGAAGGCCGCTCTTACCCTGGGGTTACGGGTTGGGTCGCCCCTGGTCGGGCTGGCTGTAATCGCATACCCCGTCAGGGAAGATTTCGTTTAGTCGTGCGACTTGGCCGGCATCTGGGGCCCAGCTCCCGTAGGTTCCATCGGTTATGGCCGTGGCGACCGGTTTGAGGCTGCATTTGAAGACGCTGCCTTCGATTGGTCCGCCAGCGACCATTCGCGAAGTGGTGTAGGTCGGGAAGGCCTGGGTACAGGTGCCGGCGCTCTGAGTGTCGAGAATGCCGTTCCATACATCATCGCCTGCGGCCATCAGTTCGCCGTCGCTGTCGAAGCAGCTATCCACCGCCTGAGCCGGACGGTTTTCACCAATGCTCTGATCCGGGTTGGCGCGGATGTTCATCAGCCAGTCATGCAGCACCTCCAGAGCCATCCATGTCTGGTCGAACTCCTGGCCTGGGCGCGGACGGTTCGGATCGCTGGTATTAGTGGGACGGGTATCGGTAAACCAGATCACCTGGTTGTCGGCATGCCCCATCCGGTTGATGATTCGCTGCCGGGCCGAGAACGACTGATGGCTGTTGTGCATGTCCAGTACTTCTTCCAGGTAGTTGCGCCAGTCGATCACTGGAATATCCAGCTGTCCGTCGAACACCATCCCTGAGCTATAGGCCGCCTGGATAGCCTGCAGGTCACCGGCAGTCCGGGGCGCGGGCGCTATGCCGTCCGGGCTCAGGTTCATATTGCGCATGCTCCAGGGGTCGAAGAGGCTGGGGTCTGCCATTACGTCATTGATGCTGCCGAGGAACGGAAATCCCTCCTGGACCATTTCATTTGGCTGTTTCCAGCCGCCGACAAAGGCATTCAGGTGCAGGAACTCTGCCGGGGTGATGGCGCCGTCGACCAGGGCCTGAAGGCCGTATTGAACTCCGACGTTGTCGTACAGCGTGCGCGGCTCGCCCTGATCATCGACACCGTAGATGTTGCGCAAGTCGTCGTAGTGGGTCCACTTGACGCTGTTCATGATGCCGGCGGGTTCCATCAATTGCTGATTGGTGACCTGACCGAACAGCGGGTTCATGACCAGCGGAGTCAGGCCACGCCAGGCCGGGATGCACTCGGTCATGCCGGGAGCGGTGGCATAGCCCAGCATGGTCTTGGCGCCAGCCAGCGGATCGGGGTAGTCATCGGTCGAGTTGAGGCCGACCAGCAGACTGCGGTTGGCGGTGGTCTGCCATAGCGGGTTGGTCCGGTCGGTGGCGTCCATATAATGCTCAAGCAGTTCGCAGTCACCGATATGAATGGTCTGGGTCACCATGTCCGGGTAGGCGTACTGGGGCACACCGGCGTCAATCAGGCCGGGATGATTCTGGGCGTAGACATATTGCTGAATGCCGCCGCCGGAACCGCCAATGGCGACGGTATAGTCTGGCATGCCGAAGCGCTTGACGAAGTGCTCCTTGGTCATCAGCGCTGCTTCACCGCCGACCTGCAGATTGTAGTGAGTATTGGTGCGGGTGCCGGTGGAATAGATCACCGCATAACCCTGGCCTAGCGCCTGGGGAGACAGCGCGCGACCGCTCAGGCGGCCCTGGGTGTGGCCAATGGCGACCCCGCCTTCGAAGTGAAACAGCAACCGGTCGTTCCACAGTTCTGTAGAGGCGCTGTCGGCGTTGTCGCCGAGACTGGCCAGGGTCGCGAAGCTGTAGATGAAGCGGTTGAGCGTGCCGACCTCGCGGCGCACTACAAAGTCCACTTCGCGGCCATCGGTCAGTGTGGTGGTTGCCATATCGGCCGGGCGGCTGCCGTCACCGGGCAGTGGTTTGTAGCTATTGTCGGTCGCCCGATAGAGAAACTCGACATAGGGTTCGATCATGCAGTCCTTGCTGTAGCCGATCAGCGTACCGCCCTCAAACACCGGGAAGCCGGCATTGTCGTCGGTATCGACCAGTGGCTGACGGCCCAGTTCAGTGGTGACGGTACAGACAAAGGGGTATTGCTGCGGGCCGGAGAAAATCGGGCCGCTGAGCGAGTGGCTGGTCAGGCTCAGGCTGTCCAGTGGGCCGTGCTGGGTATGGTGCAATTCAAGCCGGTTGTCGCCCGGCTCCAGCCCTTCGATCAGAACCTCCATGCGCCCAAGGCGGCTGATGGTCCGGCTAGGCTCGATCTGCTGGTCGTTGAGCCAGAACTCCAGTCGCTCCAGTTCCTGCTCAATCAGATCCGGATCGCCGAGAATGCTTACCAGCACATCCTGGCCGCTGACCTGATCGGCTGCGCTGGACAGGGTTTCCAGGTTGAAGTCGGGAATGGCTGGTTGCTGACGATTTGAGCTGGAACTGGAGCTGTTCAGGCAGCCACTCAGTGCCAGCGTCAGCAGGCTGATAGTGCCGGGTAAAAGATAGCGTCTAGTCAGTGACATGGGTGCGTCCCTCGTGTGGCCTGTATCTTGTTGTGGTTATGGCCTGACCCATGCTAGGGGGCGATGTGCCGACAAAACAGGTACAGATTCGGCGATTTGACTGGAACAGATGGGATTTAGAGCCGGCTGGCCAGTTTGCCGAGTGTAGCGATGGCCTGGCGGATGGCTGGCGTAACCGGGTGCCCAGCGTTGATACGCAGATAGTTGTAATGCCGTGCGCCGGCGGAAAACACATTGCCGGGGAAGATATGAATGCCGGCGGCCAGCGCCTGATCGAACAGCTGTCTGGAGTCTGACTGGCCCGGCAGCTTTACCCATAACACGCAGCCGCCGGCGGGCTCTTCTACCCGTGTACCAGCAGGAAAGGTGGCCCGTATCAAGGCTGCGGTATCACGGCTTTGCTGCTGCAGCTGTCGACGCAAGCGTTGCAGGTGCTGGGCATAGAAGCCGCTTTCCATCAGGCGCCCGAGCAGCAACTGTGGGGCCGAGGCGGTGGTAATGCTGCTGATCTGTTTGAGTTCGCGCAGCCGGTGGTGAAAGCGCCCAGGAGCAACCCAGCCGAGCCGCAGCCCGGGCATCAAGGTTTTGGAGAAGGAGTTGCAGTAGATCACCATCCCGTGCTCGTCATAGGCCTTGGCCGGCAGTGCCTTGTCAGCGTAAACGGTGTCGCCCCAGATATCGTTCTCGATCAGCGGAATCTGATAACGGTTGGCCAGGGCTACCAGTTTGCGCTTGCGCTCGGCCGGCATGCTGAAACCCAGCGGATTCTGGGCATTGGGCGAAACCAGACAGGCGCTGACCTGGCCGCGCTTGAAGGCCTGCTCCAGAGAGTACAGACAGATGCCGTCGCGGTAATGGGTGGGGATTTCCACCACCCGCCGTTGCAGTACATCCAGGGCCACCAGCGTGCCGTAGTAGGTTGGGGTTTCCACGGCCACGCTATCGCCGCGTCGGGTGACCGCGCGCAAAGCCAGCTCAATGGCTTCCATGCAACCATTGGTGACGATCAGGTCCTGTTCGGTGATGGGGACGTCGTACTTCAGACTGCGCCTAGCCAGTTGATGGGTAAACCGCGGATGGCCGTGTGGATGCATATAGTCCCAGGCCTCCAGCGGATGAGTCCGGGTGACCTCGCGCAGGGTCCGCAGTACCCTTTCAACAGGCATGCTGCTCGGGCTGGGTAGTGCGATACCCAGGCGGATCAGGTCCTGTTCGGCGTGGGGTTCCATGTAGTGAAGGATGTCCTCACTGAGCGAAACCTCTACCGGCAGCAAGGGGAAGTGTGCGGGGTGCTCGTTGTCCGGTTGGCGCGGCGGATCCTGGCTGACATAGACCCCGGAACGCGGACGCACTTCAATGAAGCCATCCAGCTCAAGCTGACGAAAGCACTGCATGATGGTGTTGATACTGACGCCGAACAGCTGGCTCAGATGGCGTATCGAGGGCAAGCGCTCGCCAGCGCGATAGCTGCCGCCGAGGATATGTTTGCGCAAGCGTTGACTGATGCTCTCGTACAGAAAGAGTTCGTGGGCCATGGGTGTATCGTCTCGGCTTCCTGCGGACGTGGGCCAGATTGTTGTTAGTGGCCTCAGACCCAAGAGTATAGGTGGGGTGAGTGCTGTGCGCCAAAATTGTGCGCTTTGGGTTAGTCGTGCGGCCTTCCCTGGTCTGGCTGGGTGTAATCACATACCCCGTCAGGGAAGATTTCCTTGAGTCTGGCGGCCTGGTAGGCGTCCGGTCGCCAGTGACCATAGGTACCATCGTTCAAGGCGGTGTCCACCGATTTCAGTGCGCATTTGAAAATCCCACCTTCAATCGGCCCGCCAGCAACCATGCGTGAGGTGGTGTAGGTCGGGAATATCTGGCTGCAGGCTCCGGGAGGCTGGTCGTCGAGCTTGCCGGCCCAGACGTCGTCGCCGGCGGCGATCAGAGCGCCGTCGGCGTCAAAGCAGCTGTCGAGCGCATTGGCCGGGCGGTTCTCGGCGATACTCAGGTGCGGGTTGGCGCGGATGTTCATCAGCCACTCATGCAGCACTTCCAGGGCCAGCCAGGTGTGATTGGCTTCCTTGTTGGCGCGCGGTCGCAGTGGATTGCTGATGTCGGTGGGCCGGGTATCGGTGAACCAGATCAACTGGTGATCGGCGTGCCCCATTCGGTTGATGATCCGTTGCCGGGCAGAGAACGATTGATGGCTGTTGTGCATGTCCAGCACATCTTCAAGGTAATGCCGCCAGTCGATCAGCGGGATATCCAGCTGGCCTTCGAATACCAGGCCGGATCGGTAAGCTGCTCGAATGGCTTCGGGATCGCCCACAGTGCGGGGCGCCGGGGTGATGTGGTCCGGGCTCAGGGTCATATTGCGCCGGCTCCAGGCATCGAAGCGGCGGCTGGGGGATGCCAGTACATGGGGTAGTGAGCCGATAAACGGGTAACCCTCCTGAACCATATCCGCTGGCCGCTTCCAGCCGCCGACCAAAGCGTTGAGACGGAGAAACTCTTCCGGTGTGATCTTGCCGTCGGTCAGGGCGCGCAGGCCGTATTGCACACCAACATTGTCATACAGGGTACGGGGTTCGCCTTGTTCATCCACGCCGTAGATGTTGCGCAGGTCCTGATAGTGGGTCCAGCGTACCGTTGACATCAGTTTTTCTGGCTGCATCAGCTCCTGATTGCGGGCCCGCCCATAGTGTGGGTTAAGGACCAGAGGGGTGAGGCCGCGCCAGCCGGGGACGCATTCGCTCATGCCGGGTGCACTGGAGTAGCCCAGCAATAGCTTGCCGAGAGCGAAAGGATCGAGGAAGTGCGCAACGGCATTGAGCCCGACCAGCAGGCTGCGGTTGGTGGTGGTGCGCCAGCGCCGATTGTTCTTGTCGGTTACGTCCATGAAGTGTTCCAGCAATTCACAATCCAGGCCGTGAATCATCTGGGTGACCATGTCCGGGTAGGCGTACTGTGGTACGCCGGCATCGATCAGGCCGGGATGGTTCTGAGCGTAGATGTATTGCTGGATGCCGCCACCGGAGCCGCCAATGGCTACGGTGTAGTCAGGAACCCCAAAGCGCTTGATAAAGTGCTCCTTGGTCATTAGCGCGGTTTCGCCGCCCAGTTGCAGGTTGTAGTGTGTGCTGGTACGGGTGCCGCTGGAGTAAATCACCGCATAACCCAGGCCCAGCGCCTCCGGCTCGAGCGAGCGGCGGGTTACCCGTCCCTGGCTATGGCCGACCCCCACGCCACCTTCGAAGTGAAACAGCAGACGGCCGTTCCATAGATCGGTTGAAAGCCCGGATGGCGCATCCTCGAAGTGCGCCAGAGTGGCAAAACTGTAGATGAAACGGTTGATGGTGCCGATCTCCCGGCGCACGATGAAGTCCACTTCGCGGCCATCGGTCAGAACCGTGGTGGCAACATCCTCTGGGTAGCTGCCATCCTCTGGCAGGGGTTGATAGCGGCCTTCGGTAGTGCGATAGAGCCAGTCGACATAGGCCTCAATCATGCAATCGTTGCTATAGCCGACTAGTGCCCCGGTGTCGTCGTGCACAGGAAAACCCGGCGGCTGGTCGCTATCGACCAGAGGCTGGCGCTCCAGCTCGCTGGTTACGGTGCAGACGAAAGGAAACTGCTGGGGGCCGGAGAAAATAGGGCCGCTCAACGGATAGCTGGTCAAGGTCAGTTCATGCAGTTGTCCCAGCCGCTGATGGTGCAGCTCCAGTTGATTGCGACCGATGTTCAGGCCGTCGATCAGCACTTCCAGTCGGCCATCGCGTTGGGTCAGGCGCAGAGGCTGGACAGGGTGCTGGTTGACGCGAAACTCAAGGTTTCCAAGGGCTCGCTGTAACAGTTCGGGGTCGCCCTCCAGACCCAGCAGAACATCGCTGCCGCTGATCTGATCGGGGGCGCTGGACAGGACGCTCAGGCTGATCTGGCTGGCGTTCGTGGGAGTGTCGGCCCATGACTGGGATACCAGGCTCAATCCCAGGATGCCGAGTGCTACAGCAAACCCGTGGCGTGACATCATCGAACGCCCTCCCTTTCCTGGCCCTATAACGACTATAGGCAAGGCGCCATACTGATGCCATATTCGGCGTCATTGCGAGTAGCAGGGGGCGGCCAGCCGCCGACGTGGCAATCCAGAGGTTTTGGCGTAGCCCCCTGGGTTGCCACGGGCCTATGGCCCTCGCAATGACGGGTTGGGGGGAGTGGCGGAGTGGGGTATTGCTGCGGGCCTTCGGCCCTCGCAAATGACGGATTGGGGTGGAATGAGGCTGGTCTGGCCAGCCTCATGGCATGGTTAACCAGCCGGTCAGCGCCGTTCCAGCAATACCCCGGCTTCCATGTGATGGGTATAGGGGAACTGGTCGAACAGGGCGCAGCGGGTGATCTGGTGCGTGCTGTTCAACTGCGTCAGGTTGGCGGCCAGGGTTTCCGGGTTGCAGGAGATGTAGAGGATGCGTGGATAGCCACGGACCAGCTCCAAGGTCGCAGGGTCCAGGCCGGCGCGTGGCGGGTCGACGAATATGGTGTCGAACTCGAAACCGGCCAGATCAATACCCTGCAGCCTGCGGAATTCGCGTACGCCGGTCAGAGCCTGGGTGACTTCCTCGCTGGCCAGACGCACCAGGGTGACATTCTCGACTCCGTTCATGCGCAGATTTTCCTGAGCGGCATGCACTGAGCGCTTGGCCAGTTCTGTGGCCAGTACCCGGCGGAAGCGGGTCGACAGCGGCAGGGTGAAATTGCCGTTGCCGCAATACAGTTCCAACAGGTCGCGCTCGCTGTGTCCGGCCGCACTCAGCGCCCAGCTCAGCATCTTCTGGTTAACCTCGCCATTGGGCTGGGTGAAACCGCCTTCGACCTGCTGGTAATGCCAGGAGCGCTCGTCGACTGTCAGGGTTTCGGTGATGTAGTCCTGGGCCAGGACCCGCTTGCGGCCTCGGCTGCGGCCGATCAACTGAATGTCGAGTGCCTCGGCCAGTCCTCGGGCCGCCTGATCCCAGCTCTCGTCGATCGGCCGGTGGTAGCACAGGGTGACCAGTGCCTGGCCTGATAGCGTAGTGAGAAACTCGACCTGGAACAGCTTGCGGCCCAACTCTGGATTGGCCTTGCAGGCATCCAGCAAGGGACCCATCAGCGCATTGATGCGTCGGCTGGCAATCGGCAACTGTTCCAGCAGAACCGGCGCGCGCTTGTCGCCCTGCTCGAACATCGCATAGTGCGGCACGCCCTGCTCATACCACAGACGGAACTCGGCGCGCAGGCGGAAGTGTTCGGGCGGTGAGGCGAACAGCTCCGGTTCCGGGGCGCCGAAGGGGGCGAGCAAGTCGACCAGCCGCTGGCGCTTGTCCGCCAGTTGCTGGTCGTAGTTGTGCGGATTGAATTCCAGACCCATCAGTGGAAGATCGCCAGTTTGATGATGAACAGTCCGGCCAGAATATACAGGCTGGGGTTGAGGTCACGCCAGCGCCCGGCCAGCAGCTTGATTACCGTCCAACTGATGAAACCCAGGGCGATGCCATGCGCGATCGAGAAGGTCAGTGGCATGGAGATGGCGGTAATCACGACCGGCGCGGCGACGGTCAGATCTTCCCAGTCGATCTGGACCAGGCCACCGGTCATCAGTACTGCAACGAACAGCAGGGCCGGCGCAGTTGCGTAGTCAGGCACAGTGCCGGCCAGCGGCGAAAAGAACAGGCACAGCAGAAACAGCAGGGCAACCACGCAGGCAGTCAGGCCGGTACGGCCACCGGCGCTGGTGCCGGCCGCTGATTCAACATAGCTGGTGGTGGTCGAAGTACCCAGGGCGGCACCGGCCATAGTTGCGGTACTGTCGGCCATCAGGGCACGGCCCAGACGCGGCAGCTTGCCGTCCTTGTCAACCAGATTGGCCCGTTGCGCGACCCCGATCAGGGTGCCGGAAGTGTCGAACAGGTCAACGAACAGGAAGGCGAAGATCACGCTGATCATCCCGACTTCCAGCGCGCCAAGGATATCCAGCTCCATGAAGGTCGGTTTCAGGCTCGGCGGTGCCGAGACCACGCCAGTGAACGAGGTCAGGCCAGCCAGCAAGCTGATGCCGGTCACCACCAGAATGCCGATCATGACCGCACCAGTAACCTTGCGATAGGCCAGGGCGACGATCAGGGCAAAACCCAGTGCGGCCAGAACCGGTGCTGGTTGGCGCATATCGCCCAAGGTTACCAGTGTAACCGGGTGATCGACCACCAGTCCGGCGTTCTTCAGGGCGATCAGCGCTAGGAACAGTCCGATCCCGGCGGCAATCGCCGAGCGCAGCGCCAGCGGAATGCTGTTGATGATCCACTCACGGACCTTGAAGATGCTCAGCAGGAAAAACAGAAAACCGGAAATGAAGACCGCCCCCAGGGCAACTTCCCAGCTATAGCCCATCGAGCCGACCACGGTATAGCTGAACATCGCGTTCAGCCCCATGCCGGGGGCGAGGGCAATCGGGTAGTTGGCCCACAGGCCCATGATCAATGTGCCAATAGCGGCTGCCAGACAGGTGGCGACAAAGGCCGCTCCAGGATCGATACCAGCGTCGCTCATCATCGTCGGATTGACGAAGATGATGTAGGCCATGGTCAGGAAGGTGGTCAGGCCGGCAATGACTTCGGTGCGAACGGTCGTGCCGTGGGCTTTAAGTTGGAAGAGCTTTTCCAGCATGGAGGTATCCCAAGGTGTAAGGGCTGAAAAAGCGCCCGATTCTACCTTAATCAAGACACTTTTAGTGAATTTCTCCTGTCGTTGTGTCAGGCTTTACGGCCATTTTCTTGCGGAGAACCGCCATGACCCTGAGTTTTGACAACGACGCCCAGCGCGTCAGCTATGGTATCGGTCGCCAGATGGGCGATCAGCTGGCTGGCAGCAATATCCCTGATCTGAGCATTGATGCTGTGGTTGCCGGTCTGCGCGATGCCTTTGCTGGTCAGCCGAGCCAAGTTGAGGAAGCTGCGCTGCAGGCTGCCTTCCAGGCATTGCAGGAAAAGATGCAGGCAGTAGCCGAGCAGGCCGCTCAGGCTGCGCGTCAGGCGGGCGTGGACTATCTGGCGGACAACGCCAAGCGTGAAGGTGTCGTAACCCTGCCGTCAGGTCTGCAGTATGAGGTTGTCAGCGAAGGTACTGGCGCCACCCCAACTGCCAGCTCGACTGTGCAGACTCACTACGAAGGCACTCTGATCAGCGGCGAGGTGTTCGATAGCTCCTACAAGCGCGGCCAGCCCGCCGAATTCCCGGTTGGTGGCGTAATTGCCGGCTGGACCGAGGCGCTGCAACTGATGAAGGAAGGCGCCAAGTGGCGGCTGTATATTCCTTCGGAGCTGGCCTACGGCGCCCGCGCCGCCGGCAGCATCCCGCCGCACAGCACCCTGGTGTTTGATATTGAGCTGTTGAAAGTACTCTAAGCTGAGGCTGGAGCGACCCATGCGCTTTCCCCGGGTTTCCTGGGAGCCTGGAGCATCTGCTCCAGGATGGGGATGCAGCGGGCTTGCGCTGCGGGAGCGGATGCTCCCGCCTCCCAGGGGGGGGTATTGGGAGTTGAGGTCCAGGAGGCTATCTGCCCTCTGAGCTATTAGAAGCTGCGATCAATCGAGAAGCGCGCCAGTTGTTCCAGTGAATCGCGGTAGGTTGAAGCCGGTAGTGTCTGCAGCAATTCAACCGCCTCATCAACCTGGCTGCGCGCCAGATTCAGAGTGTAGTCCAGCGCTCCGCAATCCCTGACCGCCTGCTGGATCGGCGTGATGTCTTCCAGGCCGCCTTTCTGGATGGCCTGGCGCACCAGTTGAGCCTGCTCGGCAGTGCCTTCGCGCATGGTGTAGATCAAAGGCAGTGTTGGCTTGCCTTCGGCCAGATCGTCTCCGACATTCTTGCCCATGGACTCGGCGTCGCCGGTATAGTCGAGCACGTCATCGACCAGCTGGAAAGCAATCCCCAGAGCATTGCCGTACTGGCGCAAGGCTTCGGTCTGCGTCTGGCTGGCACCGGCCAGCAATCCGGCACAATGGGTCGAGGCCTCGAACAGCATGGCGGTCTTGCTGCGGATCACTTCCATATAGGTCGCTTCGTCAGTACTGGCGTCGCGGACCTTGGACAGTTGCAGCACTTCGCCCTCGGCGATCACGTTGGTGGCATTGGCCAAAGTACGCATGATGGCCATGTCGCCCAGTTCGACCATCATTTCGAAGGCGCGGGAATAAAGGAAGTCGCCTACCAGTACACTCGGCGCGTTGCCCCAAAGGGCGTTGGCGGTCGAGCGACCGCGGCGCAGATCCGACGTGTCGACCACGTCGTCATGTAACAGAGTGGCGGTATGCAGGAACTCGATAATCGCCGCCAGGCTGTGTTGGCGCGAGTCGCTAAGGCCGCAAGCCCGAGCACCGAGCAGGACTACCAGTGGGCGCAGTCGCTTGCCGCCGGCACCGATAATGTAGTGACCAATTTTTTCGACCAGCGGAACCCGGGAGTGGAGCTGGCGCATGATGAGCTGGTTTACCGCCTCGAAGTCATCCTTCACGGCAGAATAAAAAGGCAGGGTAGTCATTGACCGTACACTTTCCTGAAGATTGGCGGCATGCTAGGTGGCGGGGCTGTTGGTGTCAAGGAAACCCACCACCGCTGCGGGATGCGGCCTGACGGGCTGGGTGCTGTTTGGGCTTGCGCAGGCGTTGCTCTTTGCGTAGAATCCACGCCCTCGAAAACCCGATTCACAGCATCCCTGTTTTGACAATGGCAAGCTCGGGCCCGATAGGCGGGTTCACTTGCAGCCATGCCGGCCACTAACCATTATTCCCAAGCGCCGGGTGAGCAGGATTACGGAGAAAGCAACATGTACGCAGTGATTGTTACCGGTGGCAAGCAGTACAAAGTCGCCGAAGGCGAATACCTGAAGGTCGAGAAGCTGGAAGCCGAAACCGGCGCCAGCATCGAGTTCGACCGCGTTCTGCTGGTTGGCAATGGTGACGACGTCAAGATCGGTGCCCCGGTTGTCGAAGGCGCCAAAGTGACTGCCGAAGTGACCGAGCATGGTCGTGGCGACAAAGTGCGGATCATCAAGTTCCGTCGTCGTAAGCACCACATGAAGCGTCAGGGCCACCGTCAGTGGTACACCGAGATCAAGATTACTGGCATCTCTGCCTAAGCGATTGAGGAGTTAATACTCATGGCACACAAAAAAGCAGGCGGTTCCACGCGTAACGGCCGCGATTCAGAATCCAAACGACTTGGCGTCAAGCTGTACGGCGGCCAGGCTGCTACTGCCGGCAACATCATCGTTCGTCAGCGTGGCACTGAGTTCCACCCCGGCAAGAACGTTGGCATGGGCAAGGATCACACTCTGTTCGCCAAGGCTGACGGCGTGATCAAGTTCGAAGTGAAGGGCAAGTTCGGTCGTCGTTACGTTAATGTCGTAACCGCCTGATCGGCTCTGAACTGAAAAAGCCCTGTCGTAAGACGGGGCTTTTTTGTTTGTTTTGTTCGTGTTGTTTGTGGCTTATTCTTTCCATGTGTTTATAAACCCATCCCGCTCGGGAGGGGAGAGCGATGAAATTTGTCGATGAGGTATCCATCACGGTCAAGGCTGGTGATGGCGGCAACGGATGCATGAGCTTCCGTCGCGAAAAATTCATTCCCAAGGGTGGTCCGGATGGGGGTGATGGCGGTGATGGTGGCTCCATCTACCTGGTGGCCGACCCCAATCTGAACACGTTGGTTGATTACCGTTATACCCGCCGCTTCAACGCGCAGCGTGGTGAGAACGGTCGCGGCAAGGACTGCACCGGCGCCAAGGGCGAAGATATGGAGCTGCCGGTGCCGGTTGGGACTACGGTCATTGATGCGGGTACCCAGGAGATCATTGGTGACCTGACCGAAGCCGGTCAGCGCCTGCTGGTGGCTCAGGGTGGCTGGCATGGGCTGGGCAACACCCGCTTCAAATCGAGTGTCAACCGTGCCCCGCGTCAGACTACTCAGGGTAGTCTGGGGGAGTTGCGTGACCTTAAGCTGGAGCTGAAAGTGCTGGCTGATGTTGGGCTGCTGGGTTTGCCCAATGCGGGCAAGAGCACGCTGATTCGGGCGGTGTCTGCCGCCAAGCCGAAAGTCGCCGACTACCCGTTCACCACTATGGTGCCGAATCTGGGTGTAGTAGATGTTGGGCGGCTGCGCAGCTTTGTGATTGCCGATATTCCCGGGGTGATCGAGGGCGCGGCTGAGGGTGCGGGGCTGGGAACGCGGTTCCTCAAGCATCTGTCACGTACCCGGTTGTTGTTGCATCTGGTCGATATGGCGCCCCTGGATCAAAGCGACCCGGTTGAGGCAGTAGAGACCATTGTGCATGAGTTGGGCAAGTTCAGTCCGTCGTTGCTGTTGCGTGAGCGCTGGTTGGTGCTGAACAAGTGCGACCAGTTGCTGGAAGATGAGCAGCAGGCGATTCTCGATGATGTGGTCGAGCGTCTGGAGTGGGAAGCCCCGGTGTTCGTGATCTCGGCGGCTGATCGTCAGGGTACCGATGAGTTGGCGCAGGCGGCGATGAACTGGCTGGAAGAGCGTGAGCGTCTGATGGCCGAGGATGAGGAGTACGCCGCTGCCATGGCTGATCTGGATCAGGCCATTGAAGATGAGGCGCGTGCCCATATCCAGGCTCTGGATGATCGTCGTGCCCTGCGCAAGCAAGGGCTGCTCAAGGATGAAGATGACGACGACTTTGATGACGACGATGGCGAGGATGGTCCGGAAATCATCTACGTGCGTTGAGAGGGGGAGGCGATAGCCTCCCTCTTGCGTCATGCAATACAATGAGCGCCGGTTTTCCCATTGTCCTCGGTTGATGGAATCAGCATGCGTGAAAAGGTAACCAACGCCCGGCGTTGGGTGGTCAAGATCGGTAGTGCCTTGCTGACCAGTGATGGTCGTGGGCTGGATCGTGCGGCCATGGCGGTATGGGTTGAGCAGTTGGTGGCACTGCGTAAGGCGGGTGCTGAACTGGTGCTGGTGTCATCGGGCGCCGTGGCCGCAGGCATGAGTCGTCTGGGCTGGAGCGAAAGACCCAAAACCATTCATGAAATGCAGGCCGCCGCCGCGATTGGTCAGATGGGATTGGTCCAGGCCTGGGAGTCCAGCTTCCAGGCACACGGTCTGTCGACCGCGCAGGTATTGCTGACCCACGATGATTTGTCGGACCGCAAGCGTTATCTGAATGCGCGCAGCACCTTGCGGGCGTTGCTGGATCTCGGGGTTATCCCGGTGATCAATGAGAACGATACCGTGGTGACCGATGAAATCCGCTTCGGTGACAACGATACCCTGGGAGCGCTGGTCACCAATCTGGTCGAAGGTGATCTGTTGGTGATTCTGACCGACCGGGACGGGTTGTTTACTGCCGACCCGCGCAATAACCCGGATGCCGAACTGGTTACCCAGGCCATGGCCGATGATTCCAAGCTTGACGCCATGGCTGGTGGCAGTGCCGGGGCGTTGGGGCGTGGCGGCATGCTGACCAAGCTGCGTGCAGCGCGACTGGCGGCACGTTCCGGGGCTGGCACGGTGATTGTTGGTGGCAGGATCGAGCGGGTGATTGAGCGGCTGCAGGCCGGGGAGGTGCTGGGCACCCTGCTGCTGCCGGAGAAGGGTATGCTGGCTGCGCGCAAGCAGTGGCTGGCCGGGCACCTGCAGACCCGTGGCCGGTTGCTGATTGATGAAGGTGCGGTCAAGGCATTGACTGCCGGGCGTAGAAGTTTGCTGCCGGTTGGCGTCAAGGCCGTAGAGGGTAATTTCCGCCGCGGCGAAATGGTTGTCTGTGTTGGTCCGGACGGGCGCGAGGTGGCACGCGGGCTGGTCAACTACAGTGCCCAGGATGCCGCCAGAATCATCGGCCAGCCGACCGAGGCGATCTCCCGGATTCTGGGTTATCTGGATGAGCCGGAATTGGTGCACCGGGATAACCTGGTGTTGGTTTAAGGCTGTGTTTCGGGCTTGACATTAGCTAACCCTGACGGCATAGTACGCGACCTTATTTGTACCTAATTCATCTGTTTTTCTGAGGAGCACGACGGTGGCCAACTCACCTCAAGCCAAGAAACGCGCCAAGCAGGCCGAGAAGCGCCGCAGCCACAATGCCAGCCTGCGCTCCATGGTCCGCACCTATATCAAGAACGTGGTCAAGGCCATCGACGCCAAAGATCTCGACAAAGCCAAGGCAGCCTACACCGCTGCTGTGCCGGTCATCGACCGTATGGCTGATAAGGGCATCATCAACAAGAACAAGGCCGCTCGCCACAAGAGCCGCCTGAACGCTCACATCAAGGCCATGGCTGAAGCCGCCTGATCGTGTTCGCTTGTTGTAGAAAAAGCCGGCCTTGAGCCGGCTTTTTTGTGCGTTCTACCCTCTACACAGGCTATCATCGCGGTTTTGCCGGATGAGTCTTCCATGACCGATACCACACCCAATCCCGCTCCCGACGCCAAAGCTCCCGGCTTGCTGCGCTCAGGGTTGGTGGTCAGCTTCATGACCATGTTGTCGCGGGTGCTGGGACTGGTCCGTGATGTGGTGGTGGCCAACTATTTCGGCTCCAAGTCCGAAGCCGACGCCTTCTTCATTGCTTTCAAAATCCCCAACTTCTTGCGGCGGCTGTTCGCTGAGGGCGCTTTTGCCCAGGCGTTTGTGCCGGTGCTGTCGGAGTACCGCACCAAACGCAGCCTGGCTGAGGTCAAGCTGCTGGTCGATAAGGTCGCCGGCACCCTGGGGCTGACGCTGGTGGGGATTACCGCGCTGGGGGTGGCCGGGGCGCCAGTGCTGATCACCCTGTTTGCTCCAGGGTTTCATGGCGACAGCGAAAAACTCGGGCTGGCGACCGATATGCTGCGGATTACCTTCCCCTATCTGCTGCTGATCTCGCTGACCGCGCTGTGCGGCTCTATTCTCAACAGCTACAACCGTTTCGCGGTGCCGGCATTCACCCCGGTGCTGCTGAACCTCAGCATGATTGGCGCCACGCTGTGCCTGACGCCGTACTTCGATCAGCCGATCATGGCGTTGGCCTGGGGTGTGTTCATCGCCGGGGTGCTGCAGTTGCTGTTCCAGTTGCCATTTCTGGCGCAGATCAGGCTGCTGCCGGTGCCGCGTCCGGACCGCAAGCATGAAGGCGTCAAACGGATCATGACGTTGATGATTCCGGCGTTGTTCGGGGTCTCGGTCAGCCAGATCAACCTGATGCTGGATACCGTGCTGGCGTCCTTTCTGCAGACCGGCAGCATTTCCTGGCTGTACTACGCCGACCGGCTGTCCGAGCTGCCGCTGGGGGCCTTCGGCATTGCCGTGGGCACGGTGATTCTGCCGGCGCTGTCGCGTCAGCATGCCGGTGATGACCCCAAGGCCTTTGCCGCAACCCTGGACTGGGCGGTGCGCATGGTGCTGCTGGTCGGGGTGCCGGCGGCACTGGCGCTGCTGCTGTTGGCTGAGCCGTTGATTGCCACGCTGTTCCATTATGGCGCCATGACCGAGCGTGACGTGCTGCAGTCGGCGGCGGCGCTGCGCGCCTATGCGGTGGGGGTGATGACCTTTATGCTGATCAAGGTGTTGGCGCCGGGCTACTTTGCCCGTCAGGACACCAAGACCCCGGTCAAGATCGCGATCATCTGCATGGTTGCCAACATGGTGCTGAACCTGATCCTGATCTGGCCGCTCAAGCACGTCGGCCTGGCGTTGGCCACTTCGTTGTCGGCGCTGCTCAATGCCGGCTTGCTGTGGTGGGGGCTGCGCAAGATTGGGGTATTCCAGGCCCAGCCGGGCTGGCCGGTGTTCGCTGTGCGCCTGTTGTTGGCCTGTTTCGCCATGGGGGCGCTAGTGTTGTGGCTGACTCCGGCGGTTGAGCAATGGCTGGCCTGGGGCTGGCGGCAGAAAGTCTGGCACATGAGCGTGCTGGTTTGCGCCGGAGGCGGGGTCTATATTGCCGCGCTGTTGGCGGCTGGGTTGCGGCTGCGGCATATTCGCCGCTAGGCTCTGTACGAAAAGTGCCTGCGCTCGGTGATGCTGCGTTAAAAACAGCCTCAGAATGCTCATTTACAACACGTAAACTGCGCTTCTTCGGCTGTTTTTGCCTTGCCTGACCTTCGCTCGGCGACTTTTCGTACAGAGCCTAATACCCTCCGCATTTCTGCGCCCCGTTATCGCGTGGGCCACAGGCTCGTGGCGATCCGGGTGTGCCTACGGCGTCGGTAGCGGTTGGAACCCGTAAACCTGTATACTCCCGGGTTTCATTCATCTTCCACGCAACGAGTATTATGGAACTGGTCCGCGGCCTACATAACCTGCGGCCCCGGCATCGGGGCTGTGTGGCAACCATCGGCAATTTCGACGGTGTACATGCCGGGCATCAGACTATTCTCGAGCGCTTGCGCGCGCATTCCCAGCGTCTGGGGCTGCCGGGCTGTGTAGTGATCTTCGAGCCGCAACCACGCGAATTCTTTGCTCCCAAGGCGGCACCGGCACGTATCAGCCGGCTGCGCGACAAACTGGAGCTGCTCGAAGCTCAGGGTGTTGATCGGGTTTTGTGTCTGGCGTTCAACCGGCGGCTGCGTGAGCTCAGTGCCGAGCAGTTCGTTCAGCAGGTGCTGGTCGACGGGCTTGGGGTCCGGCACCTGGAGGTTGGTGACGACTTCCGTTTTGGCTGTGATCGCACTGGCGATTTCGCCTATCTGGAGCAAAGCGGCCAGCGCCACGGTTTTAGCGTGGAAGCGGCCAATACCATTATCGAGGGCGGCGAGCGGATCAGCAGTACCCGTATCCGCGAAGTGCTCGACAGCGGCGACTTTTCCCAGGCCGAGCGTCTGCTGGGTCGTCCATTCAGCATCACTGGCCGTGTTCTGCATGGTCAAAAGCTTGGCCGCCAGCTTGGCGCGCCGACCGCCAACATTCAGCTCAAGCGTCTGCGTGCGCCTCTCAACGGGGTGTACCGGGTCAGCACCGTGCTGGATGGGGTGTTGCTCAAAGGGGTGGCCAATATTGGCACCCGCCCTACGGTCGAGGGTGATGGCCGCCCGCACCTGGAAGTCCATCTGTTCGACTTCTCCGGCGACCTGTACGGTCGCACCCTGACCGTGATGTTTCATGAAAAACTGCGCGACGAACAACGGTTTGACTCGTTGGACGCATTGCAGGCGGCGATCAAGGCTGATTTTGCCGCAGCCAGGGCCCGATGGGGCTTGTAACCGATAAAGAGCCTGGACCGAGATGACCGACTACAAAGCGACACTGAATCTGCCCGCCACGGATTTTCCGATGAAGGCCGGCCTGCCGACCCGCGAGCCGGAAGCCCTCAAGCGTCTCGATGGCCTGTACCAGCGCATTCGCGAGGTTAGCCAGGGCCGCCCGCAGTTCATCCTGCATGATGGCCCGCCCTACGCCAACGGCAGTATTCATATCGGTCATGCGGTCAACAAGATCCTCAAGGACATGATTGTCCGCTCCAAGACCCTGTCCGGGTTTGATGCCCCCTACGTGCCAGGCTGGGACTGTCACGGTCTGCCGATCGAACACAAGATCGAAACCCTGCATGGCAAACATCTGGAGCCCGGCAAGACCCGTGAGCTGAGCCGCGCCTATGCCGCCGAGCAGGTCGAGGGTCAGAAAGCCGATTTCATTCGCCTGGGTGTGCTGGGCGACTGGGATAATCCCTATCTGACCATGAATTACGCCAACGAAGCCGGCGAGATCCGCGCACTGGGCAAGATGGTTGAGCAGGGCTTTGTGTTCAAGGGGCTGAAGCCGGTTAACTGGTGCTTTGACTGTGGCTCGGCGCTGGCCGAGGCCGAGGTCGAATACCAGGACAAAAAGTCCGACGCTATCGACGTGGCCTTCGCCATCGAAGATACCGACAAGCTGGCTGCGGCCTTTGGTCTGGATGCCCTGCCCAAGCCAGCGGCGATCGTGATCTGGACTACCACACCCTGGACCATTCCGGCCAACCAGGCGCTGAACGTGCATCCTGAATTCAACTATGCGCTGGTCGATACCGGTGAGCGCTTGCTGGTACTGGCTGAGGAACTGGTCGAGGCCTGTCTGGAGCGCTACGGCCTGCAAGGTCAGGTGCTTGGTACCTGCGCCGGTGCGGCGCTGGACCTGATCCGCTTCCGTCACCCGCTCTACGAACGTCTGTCACCGGTCTATCTGGCCGACTATGTCGAACTGGGCGCCGGTACTGGCGTGGTGCACTCGGCCCCGGCCTACGGTGAAGACGACTTCCGTACCTGCAAGCAGCACGGCATGAGCAATGACGACATTCTCACGCCGGTGCAGAGCAACGGCGTCTACGCCAGTGACCTGCCGTTCTTTGGTGGCCAGTTCATCTGGAAGGCCAACCCCAGCATCGTTGCCAAGCTGGAAGAACTCGGTGCGTTGCTCAAGCACGAGACTATCACCCACAGCTACATGCACTGCTGGCGGCATAAAACTCCGCTGATCTACCGGGCCACTGCCCAGTGGTTTGTCGGCATGGATGTCGAGGTCGGCAATGGTGAAACCCTGCGCCAGCGCGCGCTCAAGGCCATTGAGCAAACCAAGTTCGTGCCCGAATGGGGCAAGCAGCGCCTGCACAATATGATTGCCGGGCGCCCTGACTGGTGTATCTCGCGTCAGCGCAACTGGGGCGTACCGATCCCGTTCTTCCTGCATAAGGAAACCGGTGAGCTGCACCCGCGCACTGTCGAGCTGATCGAGCAGGTGGCGCAGCGGGTCGAGCAGGGCGGTATCGATGCCTGGTTCAACCTGGATGCAGCCGAGCTGCTGGGTGACGAAGCGGCCCAGTACGACAAGATCAGCGACACCCTGGATGTCTGGTTCGACTCCGGCACCACCCACTGGCACGTGATGCGTGGCTCGCACCCGATGGGGCATGAGCAGGGCCCGCGCGCTGACCTGTATCTGGAAGGCTCGGACCAGCATCGCGGCTGGTTCCATTCCTCCTTGCTGACCGGCTGTGCGATTGACGGCAACGCACCCTATCGCGGACTGCTGACCCACGGTTTCACTGTCGATGAAAACGGCCGCAAGATGTCCAAGTCGCTGGGCAACACCATTGCCCCGCAGAAGGTCAACGATACCCTGGGCGCCGATATTCTGCGGCTATGGGTTTCATCCACCGACTATTCGGCTGAAATGGCGGTGTCCGAGCAGATTCTCCAACGCAGCGCCGACGCCTATCGGCGGATCCGCAATACCGCGCGATTCCTGCTGTCGAACCTCAATGGCTTCGATCCGGCCCGCGACCTGCTGGCTCCCGAGCAGATGCTCGATCTGGATCGCTGGGCAGTCGATTACAGCCTGCGCCTGCAGCAGGAGATCGTTGAAGCTTACGACAGCTACAAGTTCTGGAACGTCTATCAGAAAGTGCACAACTTCTGCGTGCAGGAGCTGGGTGGTTTCTACCTAGACATCATCAAGGATCGTCAGTACACCACCCAGACTGACAGCGTAGCGCGCCGCTCCTGCCAGAGCGCCATGTACCACATCGCCGAAGCCCTGGTGCGCTGGATTGCCCCGATTCTGGCGTTCACGGCCGAAGAAATCTGGCAATACCTGCCGGGCGAGCGCAATGAGTCAGTGATGCTCAACACCTGGTATCAAGGGCTGACTGCCTTGCCGGCTGATGCCGAACTGGGTCGGACGTTTTGGGACCAAGTGATCGAAGTCAAGGCGGCGGTCAACAAAGAGCTGGAAAATCAGCGCAACGCCAAGGTTATCGGCGGTAACCTGCAGGCCGAAGTGACGCTGTACGCCGAGCCCGCACTGGCCGCGACCCTGGCCAAGCTGGGCGATGAGCTGCGGTTTGTGCTGATCACCTCCTACGCCAGCGTGGCTGATCTGGCCGAGGCCGGTAGCGATGCGGTAGAGACCGAGCTGGCCGGACTCAAGCTCAAGGTGGTCAAGAGCGGGCACGGCAAGTGTGTGCGCTGCTGGCACTTCCGCGAAGATGTCGGCCAGCATGCCGGTCATGAGGAAATCTGTGGCCGCTGTGTCGAGAATATCGACGGCGCTGGCGAGGTGCGTCAGCATGCCTGATACCCGGCGTGGCAGCTTGCTGTGGCTGTGGTTGTCGGCTCTGGTGATCGTCCTCGACCTGTCGACCAAATGGCTGGCTGACAGCACGCTGCAGATGTACCAGCAGGTGCCGGTGATTCCGGGGTTGTTCAGTTTTACTCTGGCCTACAACCCGGGCGCCGCGTTCAGCTTCCTGGCTGACTCCGGTGGTTGGCAGCGCTGGTTCTTCATCGCCGTGGCGGTGGGGGTCAGCGTGCTGTTGGTGATCTGGCTGGCCCGGCTGGCCCGGGAAAAATGGCTGGAGGCCATGGCGCTGGCGTTGATCCTGGGCGGCGCACTGGGCAACCTGTATGACCGCGTAGTGCATGGGCATGTGGTGGACTTTATCCTGGTGCACTGGCAGCAGAGCTGGTTCTTCCCGGCCTTCAACATTGCCGACAGCGCGATTACCGTTGGCGCGGTGCTGTTGATCGCCGACATGTTCTGGCCACGCAAGAAAACCGCCTAAACGCATACATTTTTGAGTTTCGTACATGACCGACATCCGCATCACTCACGACAGCCAGGTTACTCTGCATTTCACCCTGAAACTGCCCGGCGGAGAGGTGGTTGACACTACCGTTGGCAAGAAACCCGCAACCTTCAAGGTCGGTGACGGCAGCCTGCTGCCGGGCTTCGAGCAGAGCCTGTTCGGACTCAAGGCCGGCGATCAGCGCAGCTTCGAGATCGAGCCCGAGCGCGGCTTTGGTCAGGGTAACCCGCAGAATGTGCAGAGCATGCCGCGGGATGGTTTCAAGGACATGGAGCCTGAGCCGGGCCTGATGATCATCTTCCAGGACGCCGCCGGCGGTGAAATGCCCGGAGTGGTCAAGAGCGTCAGCGACACCGTGGTTGAAATCGACTTCAATCACCCGCTGGCCGGCAAGGTAGTAACCTTCGAAGTAGAGATTCTCGACGTCGCTTGAGGGCGTAAGCTGCTGACTGATGCTGGAACTGTCAGATAGCACGGCGGGGCAGGATGGCTCTGTGTCGCGTTGGCACGCAACACCTTCAGGCGCTAGAAAACCCACGCCCCAACCCTGATATAATCCCCAGACCCTTCACCCGTTTCAGCCCTGAGGCCCCCATGCAGATCAAACTGGCCAATCCCCGTGGTTTTTGTGCCGGTGTCGACCGCGCCATCGAGATCGTCAACCGCGCTCTGGAAGTCTTCGGCCCACCGATCTATGTGCGCCATGAAGTGGTGCACAACAAATTCGTGGTTGAGGATCTGCGCAGCCGTGGTGCGGTATTCGTCGAGGAAGTGGATCAGGTGCCGGATGATGTGATCGTCATCTTCAGCGCCCACGGCGTGTCCCAGGCTGTGCGTAAGCAGGCGGCTGAGCGCGGCCTCAAGGTGTTTGATGCCACCTGCCCGCTGGTGACCAAGGTGCATATGGAGGTTGCCCGCTACAGCCGCGATGGTCGTGAGTGCATTCTCATCGGCCATGCCGGGCATCCTGAAGTCGAGGGCACCATGGGTCAGTACGACGCCAGCAACGGCGGCGCGATCTATCTGGTCGAGGATGAAGAAGATGTTGCCAACCTGCAGGTGCGTGACCCGCAGCGTTTGGCCTTTGTGACCCAGACCACCCTGTCGATGGATGATACCGCCCGGGTGATCGATGCCCTGCGCGCACGCTTCCCGGCCATTGATGGGCCGCGCAAAGACGATATTTGCTACGCCACCCAGAATCGTCAGGATGCGGTCAAGCAACTGGCGGCGGAATGCGAGCTGGTTCTGGTGGTTGGCAGCCCCAATAGCTCCAACTCCAACCGCCTGCGCGAACTGTCCGAGCGTATGGGCACGCCGGCCTATCTGATCGATGGTGCCGATGAAATTCAGCGTGACTGGCTTGAGGGCGTCAACAACGTTGGTGTCACTGCCGGGGCTTCCGCGCCTGATGTGCTGGTGCGTGAAGTCATCGCCCGTTTGCATGAGTGGGGAGCCCGCGGTGCCGAAGAGCTGGCCGGGCAGGAAGAAAACATCGTATTCAGCATGCCCAAGGAATTGCGGGTAGTGCAGGTGGGGTGATGCGGATGCTGGTTTCCTGGGGGGATTTCCTGGGAGCCTGGAGCATCTGCTCCAGGCAGGTGTTGCAGAGTGGTCCGCTGCGGGAGCGGATGCTCCCGCCTCCCGGGTTAAAACAACCCCCGAATCCCGGCGATCCCCTGTGCGCCGGCATCAAAGGCCTCCGATAGCCGCTCTGGGCTCATCCCGCCCAACAGATAGACGGGCTTGTTGATACTACCAATCAGCGCCTGAGCAGCCTCCCAGCCCAGTCCAGCAGCGTCAGGATGGCTGGGTGTTGGCAGTACCGGCGACAGCGTGACAAAGTCCACGCCCAACTGCTGCGCCAGGCTTAATTCCTCGGCATTGTGGCAGGACGCCGCCAGCCAGCCTGTGCTGCTGCGCGGCGGCAGCCCGTGACTACCTAACTCATGCAACTGCCTGGCTGTCAGATGCCAGCCAACGCCGGGATACTCTGGGGGCTCGTTCCCCTTTAACAGCCAGTCGAACCGCTCCCCAAACCGGGCCAGCACCCGCTCGGTTAGGGCACGATACTCTCGCTCAGCAAGCTGGGTCTGGCGCAGCTGCACCAGCCTGATCCCGTTTTCAAGAGTCTGCTCCAACCCGGCGAACAGCGCGCCTTCGTCAGCCATGTCAGGGGTAATCAGATAACGTTCGGGCAGCTGGGCAGCCTGCACGATAGGAGCATTGGCGGCTGGAAAGCTGTAGTTGCCCAGCTCTGAAGGCGCAACCCAGCACACCGGCTGACCCTCGGCGCCATGGGCTTCACCGTTGAACCCGGTCACCAGCCACACATCCAGTCGTACCGACTTGTCAGGGTAGTCGTGACGAATATCGATCAGCGGGCGGGCCTGAGTCACGCTGATACCAAGCTCTTCCAGCAGCTCCCGGCGCAACCCGGTAGCGCGATCTTCGTCGGTCTCCAGCTTGCCGCCAGGAAACTCCCATAAACCACCCTGATGAGCATCGTCCGGGCGTTTGGCGATAAGGATCTGCCCCGCCGCATTACGGATTACGGCAGCCATGACATGTATGCGTTTCACTGAGGGAGCCTCTGAAGAATAACAACACTGTCATTGCGAGGGCCGCAGGCCCGTGGCAGTCCAGGGATGGTGGATTGCCACGGTGCTTCGCACCTCGCAATGACGTGGAATAAGAGCTGTGATGTACTGCCAGGAAGCTCGCTAGCGCTCCGGCAAGTCTTCGGAGAACACATCATGCTCATCGTCGTCCTTGCCGGGGATGACATGTTCTTCCGCTGCCCAGGCGCCGAGATCGATCAGGCGGCAGCGAGCAGAGCAGAAGGGTCGGTCAGGGAAGTTGTCGTCCCAGGCAACGGGCGCCTTGCAGGTTGGACACTCGACGGTCAGGGTCATGCATGGGCTCCTTGGGTCAGTGCCAGATAGCGCTGGTGCAGGGCATCGACCTGAGCATGCAGCGCCGCCAGATCGCGGTCGTTGCTGATCACATCGTGGGCGTGACGCAGGCGTTCCTCACGCTGCGCCTGAGCCTGCATGATGGCGCGAACCTGAGTCTCAGGCACCTGATCACGCTGGGCAGTCCGGGCGATTTGCAGAGCCTCCGGCACATCGACGACCAGAATGCGCTGAGTCATCTGGTGCTGGCCAGACTCCACCAGCAAAGGGGAAACCAGTAGAGCGTAGGGTGATTCTGCCCGGCTAAGATCAGAGGTGATCTCTTCGCGGATCAGCGGGTGCAGCAAAGCCTCCAGCCAGCGCCGCTCGGCCGGTTCGGCAAACACCTTCTCCCGCAGCGCCGCGCGATCCAGCTCGCCGCTATCGAGCAGAATCGCGTCGCCAAAGCGGTCGACAATCTGCCCCAGCGCCGGCCGCCCGGGCTCGACCACTACGCGGGATTTGAGATCGGCATCCACCACATGGATGCCGTGAGCTTGGGCAAAGCGATCGGCGGCGGCACTCTTGCCGCTGCCAATGCCGCCGGTCAGGCCAATAATCATGCAATTAAAATCCAGCGAACTTGAGATATCCACTGGTTATTGTGTCACCCCAGATCAACGCAATCCAGCCGGCAATGGCCAGGTAGGGGCCGAAGGGGAGGGGGGTGGTGTTGGATTGGCCGCGGGTCTTGAGGATGATGATGCCGAGAATGGCGCCCACCAGTGAAGACAACAGAATGGTCAGGGGCAGCACTTGCCAGCCGCCCCAGGCGCCGAGCATGGCCAGCAGCTTGAAGTCGCCATAACCCATGCCTTCCTTGCCGGTCACCAACTTGAACAGCCAGTACACCGACCACAGGCTCAGGTAGCCAAGTACCGCACCCCACAGGGCAGTGCCCAGATCGGTGAACAGGCCAAAGCTGTTGACGATCAGGCCCAGCCACAGCATTGGCAGCACTATTACATCGGGCAGCAACTGGGTGTCGGCATCGATAAGGCTGAGGCTGATCAGTGCCCAGGTCAGCAGCAGCATGGCGGCGGCGGCCCAGCCGAAGCCGAGCTGCCAGGCTATCAGCATTGATAATCCACCGGTCAGCAGCTCCACCAGCGGGTAGCGTGGGCTGATGCGCTCCTTACAGTGGCCACAGCGGCCGCGCAGAATCAGGTAGCTGATTACCGGCAGGTTCTGCCAGGGTTTGATTTCGCTCTGGCAGTGCGGGCAGTGTGAATGCGGCAGAATCAGGTTGTAGGTTGGCAGCGGTGGCTGTTCAACCTCGGGTTCGAGCATTTCCTGGCATTGCCGACGCCAATCGCGCTCAAGCATGATGGGCAGGCGATGAATCACCACGTTGAGGAAGCTGCCAACAATCAGCCCGAGTAATCCGCAAAGCAAAACAAAGGCCAGCACATGGCTGGCCAGATAATCGAGAAGCGGCATATTAGACGACGGCGCCCAACTGGAAGATCGGCAGGTACATGGCGATGATCAGGCCGCCCACCAGAATACCCAGAACAGACATGATCAGCGGTTCGAGCAGAGTGGTGAGGTTATCGACCTTGTTGTCTACCTCGGCCTCGTAGTAGTCGGCGACCTTTTCCAGCATTTCATCCAGCGAGCCGGACTCTTCACCAATGCCGGCCATCTGTACTGCCAATGAGGGGAATACATTGGTGGTTCGCATGGCGAAGTTGAGCTGGGTGCCGGCGGATACGTCGTCCTTGATCTTCATTACGGCGTTATAGAACACCACGTTGCCCGCCGCACCGGCGACCGAGTCCAGCGCATCGACCAGCGGTACACCAGCGGCGAAGGTGGTCGACAGGGTGCGAGCGTAACGTGCTACTGCTGCCTGGTAGATGATCTCACCAACTACGGGCGCCTTGAGCAGGGCCCGATCCTGGCCGTCACGGAACGGCTTAGAGCGGAGGTGGATCTGCTTATAGGCAAAGCCAAGAGCGATGAAGCCAATCAAAATGATGAACCACCAGGATTGCAGCCATTCCGATAGGCCGATGACAAATAGAGTAAAGGCTGGCAATTCGGCGCCAAAGTTGGAGAATACCTCCTTGAACTGTGGCACCACCTTGAGCAGCAGAATGGCGGTAACGATAACCGCCACGACGATAACTGCAATCGGGTAGGTCATGGCCTTCTTGATCTTGGCCTTGAGCGCTTCGGTCTTTTCCTTGTAGGTGGCGATGCGGTCAAGCAGCGACTCCAGTCGGCCTGACTGTTCGCCAGACTGCACCAGGTTGCAAAACAGGTCGTCGAAATACTTGGGGTGCTTGCGTAGCGAGTCGGCCAGGGTGTTACCGGCGGCTACATCAACCTTAATATCGTTGACCAGCTTGGCCAGATTGGGGTTTTCCGCGCCCTCGGCAATAATCTCGAAGGACTGGATAATTGGCACCCCGGCCTCCATCATGGTGGCCAACTGACGGGTAAAGAAGGCGATATCCAGTGGCTTGATCGGCTTGGCGCGTTTGCCGAACAGGGTCGACTTCTTGTTCACCTTGGTGACCAGTACTCCCTGCTTGCGCAGTTGCGCCTTGATCAGCGCGGCGTTGGCGCCCTGCATCTCGCCGGTCACCTTGGTGCCCTTGCGGTCCTTGCCTTCCCACTTGTAGGCGTAGACCTTTTCTTCTTTGGCCTTTTTGGCTGTGACAGGCTTTTTGACTGCTGCTTGTTGCGCCATGACTTAGTCCTTGGTCACTCGGTTGACTTCCGCCAGGCTGGTCACACCCTGCTGTACTTTCAGCAGGGCTGACTGGCGCAGGTCGCGGAAGCCTTCGCTTTGGGCGACATCCGAAATCTGAATGGAATTACCTTCTTCCATGATAATACGTTGCATGGCCTGCGTTATTTTAACTACTTCATAAATCCCGACACGGCCCTTGTATCCGTCCTTGCAATTTTCACAACCCACCGGTCCATAAATGGTCAGCCCGGCATCTATCTGTTGTTCAGTAAAGCCTTCGGCCAGCAATGTGTCACGTGGCACCTCCATCGGCTGCTTGCAACTTTTGCACAGCCGCCGCGCCAGACGCTGGGCGATGATCAGATTGACAGAGGTAGCAATGTTGAATGAGGGCACACCCATGTTGCGCAAACGGGTCAGGGTTTCTGCCGCACTGTTGGTGTGCAGGGTAGACATTACCATGTGCCCGGTCTGGGCTGCCTTGATGGCGATTTCCGCCGTTTCCAGGTCGCGGATCTCACCAACCATGATGATATCCGGGTCCTGACGCAAAAAGGCGCGCAGGGCCTGGGCAAAGTCCAGGCCCTGCTTGGGATTGACGTTGACCTGGTTGATACCTTCAAGGTTGATTTCCACCGGATCTTCGGCAGTGGAGATATTCCGTTCCATGGTATTGAGAATATTCAGGCCGGTATAAAGGGAGACGGTCTTGCCCGAGCCGGTTGGGCCGGTAACCAGGATCATGCCCTGTGGTTTGGCCAGGGCGTCCAGGTACATCTGTTTCTGGTCTTCCTCATAGCCCAGCGAGTCGATACCCATCTTGGCGCTGTCCGAGTCGAGAATACGCAGCACCACCTTCTCGCCCCACAGCGTGGGCAGGGTATTGACCCGGAAATCGATGGCCTTGGTCTTGGAAATCTTCATCTTGATCCGGCCATCCTGGGGTTTGCGCCGTTCGGCCATGTCCATGGCTGACATGACCTTCAGGCGGGCAGCAATACGCACCCCCAGCTGTACCGGTGGCTTGGCCATCTCGTGCAGTACGCCATCGGTACGAAAGCGCACCCGGTAGAGCTTTTCATAGGGCTCAAAGTGCAAATCCGATGAGCCCATGCGAATGGCATCCAGCAGCATCTTGTTGACGAAGCGCACGATCGGCGCATCGTCAGCACCATCTGTTGCTTCACCCTTGTCTTCATCCTTACCGGCCTGTACGTCCAGATTGTCCAGATCGGCATCGGACATGTCGCCGAGCCCACCGGTTGGGCTGTCCAGATATTTGTCGATGGCGCTGTGCAGCTTGTCGTCTTCAACAATGACGGCATCGGTCATCAGCCCGGTATGAAACTGGATGTCGCTCAGCGCCTGCTGATTGGTTGGGTCGCTCAGCGCCAGGTAAAGTCTTGAGCCGCGTTTGAACAGCGGCAGTACATTGTGCTGGCGCACCAGCTTTTCGCTGACCAGATCCTGGGGTGGCTGGCTTTCCTTGTCCAGCGAGACAAGGTCGAAATAGGGGTAGCCGAATTCCTCGGCGCAGACCATAGCCAGGTCACGGGGGTTGGCCAGCTTGTTCTGCACCAGATAGGTGATCAGCGGGATCTTGTCCTGGTGGGCCTGTTTACTGGCTTTGCTGGCGACCTGGGGGTCAAGCAGCTCGACTTGAACAATACGCCGGGCCAGCCCGGAGAGCACAGGGGTTTCCATAAGGTACGACGTGTCTCGGTACAGTTTGTAGGGTTATGTGCGGACTATAGTACAGTGCAAGGGCGCTGCACACCGCAATAGGGCAAAAAAGCGAACCAGTACGGCTTGCCAGCCTATTGGGGCTTGTTCTTAATCCACGCCGAGTTATCAGCACTCAACGCTTTCCTGGGAGCTTGGAGCATCTGCTCCAGGACGCGGATGCAGCGAGTTTGCTGCGGGAGCAGATGCCCCGCCTCCCAGATGAGTGTTACGTCACTAGCTGACAAAATTTGTCACTTTTTGGCGTTGCGCGCCCGGTTATTGGTGATGGCAGTGCGATATATAAGGCGGGATAAAGCCTGGAACCTTGATGTAAGTCACAAAATACCGGCTAACAACAGCAGGTTGCGAGTGGAATAATGCGCCTGGCACGGACTGTGCTTTTTATTCGTGTAGCCAACAGGCTGTTCTTATAACGTTAAGGAGTTGATGATAATGAAGGCTCAAAAAGGCTTTACTTTGATCGAACTGATGATCGTTGTTGCGATCATCGGTATTCTGGCTGCCATCGCGCTGCCGGCTTATCAGGACTACACTGGCCGTGCTCAGGCTTCTGAGGCTTTGAGCGCTACTGCTGGTCTTCGTGCTGATATTGCAGTTTATTTGTCAGAGGAAGGTGCTCTCCCTGGGCCCGGTGACTCCACCACTTTGGATGATGCTATTGCTGACTTGGAAGGTAAATACTTCAATGCTGGTAGCGTGAGTCTTCTGGCTGACGGCGTCTTGCAGGTCGATTTTGATTCGGGCGTGCACTCTGGAAATAACATGACTCTTACTCCCATCGAAAGTGGCGCAGGTAATCAAATTGCACGTTGGGAGTGTGACGATCTGGATCCGAAGTTCCTGCCCTCGGCTTGCCGCCCCTAATGCTATGGGTTGGGCGGCTTTTGTTGCTAGTTTGACCTAATAGTAGTACTAAACCAAACCCCGGTTCGCCGGGGTTTGGTGTTTATAAGTCTCTATCTGCTGCTTATTTGTCGCAGTTTATAACTGTAGAACTACAAGGCAGTCCTCCATGAATAAACCACTTAATGTATTTAACCGCTACCCGGATCAGTCTCGTTCGCGTAAGGGATATGCGTTAATTGGTACTATTTTCCTGGTTTTTGGTATTGGCATGGTGCTAATAGGTTCAGTAGCAGGCGCTTTGATTGGCTTTTGTCTGGGCTCTGGTCTGCTCTTGCCTAGCGTGCTGCTGGGGTATGCCCGATTTGAGAAGTACGAAAAGATCCTGGGGCGTATTTCCGGATTCGGCAGCTTTTCTTCTTAAGGTTTAGATCGTTCACACGCTCTGCGTGGGAACGCCCCGCCGAAGTGCTCTGCGTATCTGCTCGGGGTTGGCGTTGTAGGGTAATTGGCGCGGGAGCCGACCGCGGCCCGGTCCGAACGCGCCCCGGGATTTTCCCGCCTCCCAAGGGGGGGTTAGCCGCAGGCCCCGTTAGTCGTTTTCTCTACGCTCGGCCGTCCGGTTGCGCTGATATTCACGGCCCGTTCCTGACTGCCAACGCTGGGGCTTTCCCGGCAGACGGTGAAGTCTGCGGTGGTGGCGCCTACGCCGCTGGGCTGAAAGCTCAGGGTGGTGACGGCGCCGATTACTCTGAAGCCGTTGGGCACTTTACCCTGTTGGTGAATGATGGTGCCGTCGGCCAGGGTTACGATCCAGCCCTGATCCCAGCTTCCGGTGCAACTGGTGCCATTGCTTGAGGCGCACAGCGTGGCGGGAGTGTTGCGCTTGATCGCTTCGGAGCGGGCCAGGAAGGCGCTGGAAGCCAGGTTGTTGGCGGTGGCGCGTAGTTTGCTGCTGAGTGTGGCTTCAAGAAACGAGGGCACGGCAATGGTCAGCAGGATGGCCGCCACGGCGATGGTGATCATCAGCTCGATCAGGGTGAAGCCTGAGCGCTTGTTGGCGCTCAGGCGTTTGCCGGTGGTTGTCGGATGCTGACTGTTCATTCTTCCAGATTCCAGTAAACACGGCCTTTGGGCGCTCCAGCCAGTTCGGGAGCTTCCGGTTGGCGGCCAGCCAGCGGTGAGGACGGGTCGGAGCCGATGATGAAGGGTACGGTGGTGCCGTCATCAAGCTGGACCATACCGGCGACCGGTGAGGGCGGCAGGCCGCCACCGGGGATCATTTCGCTGCGCTGGTTGGAGCCGTTGGCCGGGGCAGCATTAAGGTAGTTGATATTGTAGACCCTGGCGATGCCGAGGTTGTTGCTGCACTGGCCGGCTTGTGGAGGAGTAGGCTCGTGGGTGCTGAAGGTGACGGTGCCAAAGACGGTAATGGCGGAGGTGACGACCTGTTCCTTGGGGTTCAGCTCCAGATACCAGCCTTTTTTGGTGCTAAGGTCGCTGTCACTGGGTGTGGCATCGGTATCGATCTCCAGCAGTGAGTTGAGGCATATCATGTTGACGCCACAGGTTGCCGACTCGGCGCTCAGCCAGGTATCGACTTCGGGGCGGTCCTTGAGCATGAAGAAGTGATTCTGCACGTCGCCAGACTGGCCCAGGGGTTTTTCCCGGTCGCCTGAGCCGAGCAGCAGGAAGTAGGTGTTGCCCTCAAAGACTACGTCCGGTGCATAGAGGAACTTGCGATTGTTGCAGCTTGCCTGTGCGGTGTCGCAGCCCAGTGAGGCGATGCGAGTCAGGGCCCAGTCGGCCGGGGCGTAGCTGGCGATGGGGGAGCCGTTGGGGCCAGACAGACGATAGACGTTGCCGCCCATGTCGGCGGTATAACCGTACATCAGTCGACCCATTTCGTCTTTGACCGGGGTGACATCCGCGACGATACCGCGCTCGGTAACGAACTGGCGTACCACGGTGCCAAGCTCGCCGTCGATGACATACAGCCGGTTACCCTTGGAGCTGCTGGTGCAGGTATTGGGGTGGGTGTCTTCGCAAGTATCGTAACCACCACCCATGAGCAGCAGCGGTTTGCCGCCTGACTGGTAACCAGCGGCCTTGACGATGGCAGGAGCAGCCCAGGTTTGCCCCAGCGCTTCAAAGCCGGTGGTGCAACTGCCGCCGAAACAGCCCTGGCGCCACATCAGGCTGGGGCTTGCCGGGTTGGATACGTCGAGGGCATAGAGGGCTTGGCCGCCACGACGCATGGTTGCATACAGCCAGGCAGTGCTGATGCTCGGGTCGGTACTGTTGGTTTTGGCCTGGTAGGCGACGATGGGGCCGTCAAAGCCGTAGTCCTTACGGGTGGCGCCATCCAGATCCAGGCCGGGGAAGAACACAGGCGGGTCATTGTCGCGCAGGCGCTTGATCTTGCTGTAGAACTCTCTGGGCAGGAATGACCAGAGTTCATTGCCGCCGTTACGGTTGCCATTAATGGCGCGCAGCATGCCGTCGTTGGCGCCGTAGAACACCCGTACATCCGGCGAGCTGTCGGTGCCGAAGTTGATGGCGACTGGGCGAGAGTGCACTACGTCGCCATGTACGGACGGGCGCATGGCGGTGCTGGCGATAAAGTTGTCCTGGGCGTCAGTGGTTCTGTTGTTGTGGCCGCGTATCCAGTTAAGCAGCAGGCCACGTTCGGTATCGTTCGCTGCTCCGACTAGCTGGTTGTTCAGCGAGCTGGAAGTCAGAGAACTCAATTGACCGCCGTTATCAAAGTACACGGTGCGGCTGGCTGGCGTAGTGCCGCGCAGTACAAAGCCTTGGCCGCCCTTTTCGACCATGTTGCCGTCCGGACTGTTGGATGAGCCGGGGGCGTTGGTGGCCAGGCACTGCTGTTCATCAATGTTGGCCCAGTAGCTGTCGGCTCCAGCAGGAGTCCAGAAACTGCGGGCACATTCGGCGATAAACCCGGTGGCGCTGTTGATTGCGGGCTGGTCCGTGGCGTCAAGGGTCTGCAGGTTGGTAGTGCCTGACGGATAGAACCCCAGTTTGTATTGCTTCAGGTTGCCGTCCCAGCGCGGCAGTGCGCTCTGGGCCGGGCGGAACATGCCGACGAATACCTGATTGAGGTAGGTTCCCTGGGTATTGACGCTGACCGGTAGGCTGACAGACGCATATACGCTGTTGACTGCCTGGATTTCCGACAGGGCGGTATTGATAGCGTCAGCGATATCCTGGGCTGCTGGGTTGTTGCCACTGCTGGAGCTGACCGGGAAGTATTTGCCGCCACTGATATTGGCCATGCTCTGCAATACCGCGGTCCAGTTCGGGCCCTGGCCTGTGGTGCCGGGATTGATTTCAATGGTGTAAGTGGTGATACCCAGGTCACTTTGCTTCATGAAGCGTGACCATTCATCGATCGGGTTGTCCTGCAGGCCGCTTGGCGACAGCGGGATGGTAGTAGTGTTGCCGCCTTCGGCTGCCAACCGGTTGCGCGATTCGGTACGCACCGAGTTGTTGTCGGTCGACGGGCCGTTGCTCAGGTAGATGATGAAGTTTCTGGCGCAGGACTCATCCATTACCGGGCTGTTGTAGGTGGTGCCGGTGAAGCTGTTCAGGGCATTGCCAGACAAGGCCCAGACGGCGTTATTGGAGGCTGGACCACTGGTATTGCCACTGTAGTCAGTTTTGACCTTGTTGGTGCCGGCATAGGCATTCTTGCCTTTGTAGTAATACCAGGCTTCAGCCATGACCAGGCTGCCGATTGCCCCATTGCCTCGATCATTAATAGGGTGCAGGTCGTTGATCAGGTTGGTGTACAGCGGCTTGGTCGTGCTGTTCATGGCGCGGATCGCAGCCCGAACATAACCGCCGGTTACGTTGTTGTTGGGGTTGCCAGTCTCGTTATAGAACATGATGCCCACGCGGAAACGGTTCTCCGGCAGTCCGGCAAAGGTGCTGGCAAGGGCGGCTTTAAGATTGGTGAATGGCTGAGGGTTGTTGCCGCTGCCCCAGTTGGCAGTGTTGTCTACCACGAACAGCACGTTGGGCAGGTCACCATCGGCCGCAGGCGGCACGCCAACAAACAGGTCAATATCCTCGGCCTGAATGGGCAAGGTCAGACTCAGGAGCGCGGCGGCGATCAGGGCTTTGAAAGTGCGAAGGTTCATGGTGTTCTCCTGAATCGCCTTGGTTAGGAGCAGAGATTGGTTTTCTGGGCGTTGCCCAGGCGCACACGGATGCCCTGGCGAACGGTGGCGCTGGCTCCGCTGCTCACGTCATTGACCGTAGCTGTTATTTCCCAGAGTGTGTCCCAGGTGCTGTCTGACATGGTGCCGAGGGTCACGCTGCTGGCAGCCGCTGCAGCGGCGAGGGTAAAACCGACGCACTGAGGCTGGGCGACTTCAACTGTGTAATCGGTCGTGCCGTTATTGTTGATGTCGATCAGAATCTGCTGAGCTACCGGATTGGTGGCAAAGGCACCACTGATGATTTGCTCAATCGCTGCGTTGGCCGCGGCAATCGCTTCTTCGCGTACTTGCATATTGCCAACCGCTTTGAGGTTGGTGGTGCTCAGGGTAAAGGCGCTGCCGACCATCAGGGTCAGCAACAGCAACATGATAAGTCCGACTACTAGGGTGGCGCCGCGCTGCTTGGCTGGCATGGAACCTGTGTTCATTGTTCGGCTCCCTTTTTAAGGAGTGTCATCGTCGTCATCCCCGTCGTCATCGTCGCTGGGCGGTGTGCCCGGAGGCATGCCGGCAGGTACTTCGCGGCGTCCCGATACGTTGTTGAAGCGGACGTTGGTGCTGAAGACGTGACGCTTGAAGTTGTCGTTGAAAGGGCCGAGCGTCTGGCCCCCGAGCTGATAGGTTTTTGCGTCGCTATAGCCGGGGGTAGGGCGGGTACTGCGCACTAATACGTAGATCTGGGCGCTGACGGCGTTGACCAGATCGTCGGCTGCACAGCCTGCACCGCAATGGATGTAGGTATTAGGAGCGCCATCGCCGCGGATGCCGGCTGCGTAATCCACCGCCGCGCCTTCGGTGGCGTTGAAGTTGTCGATACCCAGTTCGATACGCAAGGCTTCCACGCCTTCGATCAGTGCTTGCGGGGCGTTGAACTGTACGGTGCTGCTGTTTAGATCAAGACTGGAGCGGACCAGGGTGGGAATGTCGCCATCCTGGACGTAGTAGATATGCGAAATGAATTTGCGCTTGTTGGCAATCGGGTTGGCTGCGCAGTCACGTTGGCGCAGGTTGAAGCTGGCAGTGCCGGTCTGGCCAACAACGTAGCGGGTCAGGTCGTCAATGCAGCGTGAAACCTGCACATACAGCGCGTTGGTGACATCGGCGCTACAGCCAGGGGTGCCGGCGACGCAGGTTTCGGCATGGCGGGTAACCAGTACATCGGTATTGGCGCGTTTGCTGGTGACCACGCTGGCGCAACCGGCTGGAACCCCGGAATAAACCTGGGCTGGTATGCCGATCAGGCTGTCGCGGTAGGCCTGATCCCAGGTGCTGAAGGCCTGGCAGGGGTCAGGGACGGTATCTGGCGGTGGTGCAGATGAGCTGCTGATCGGGTCGTCGAATGGATGGATATAGCCATCCCAGAAGCCGGCGTGCATCAGGTCGCGTTGCAGCAACTGAATGGCAAAGCGGCCATTTTCGATCTGGGCATTGGTTTTGGCCAGTTCATCGTTGGTGCGGCTGATGTCGAGAAACAGGCGTAGTACTGCGGCCAGAATCAGCAGACTGATGGTGATGGCGACCATCAGTTCGATCAGGCTGAAACCCCGTTGCCGGTTGCCGGGCGTCATGATTGGGCTGCTCATAGTTCGGCGATCCGGACGATGGTGGTGACGGCGCGTCGGCAACGATCCTGGGCACAGGAGCCGGCGTCGTTGAAGGCGTTGATGCCGCAGGACACGCTGGCTGGCGGTGGCTCAAGCGGGATCAGGCCCTGCCAGGCGACAGTGACCATATAGGTGTTGGCGCCCAAATCTTCCACGCAGCCGCGGCCGCCGATCAAGGTGCCGACCGAACTGCCGCCGATGGTTTCTGCGGCACCTTGCAGTGCCAGACACCATTCGTTGTAGTCGACGCTCTGGCGCGTGCTGCCGGCGGCTGGGCAATTGCCGCCGCTGCCCAGCGGGCTGGTGGTTGGGTAGTCGCCGGCATTGAGGCGGTTGGCCATGATCCGACTGGCCATGTCATTGAGCAGGATCAGCGCCTGGGCGCGTTGATAGGACTCCATCTCAGATTGCTGCAGACGTGATTGCAACCCCGCCAGCCCCATCAGGCCGACCAGCAGAATAACTACGGTGACCATCAGTTCGATCATGGTCAGGCCCCGTTGCTTGCCAGGTAATGCATGTCTTGGCATGGGCGTCACCATTTGTCCGCAGGCGTTTTGACGCCCTGATGGTTGAGGCTCAGTGTTA
Source organism: Halopseudomonas phragmitis (assembly GCF_002056295.1). NCBI lineage: Bacteria > Pseudomonadati > Pseudomonadota > Gammaproteobacteria > Pseudomonadales > Pseudomonadaceae > Halopseudomonas > Halopseudomonas phragmitis. The sequence continues at coordinate 1,862,487 of NZ_CP020100.1, forward strand.
CGTCGCTGCTCTGGGGGCCGGTGGGACTGAAGGTGACTGTGAAGCTGGGTACGGCGTCGGTGCCGACGGTAACGTCCCAGGTATAGCGGCCAGTTAGTTCGCTGGGCAGACTAAAACCGCTGTTTTCCAATTGGGTTTTGCTGGCATAGGCACGATTGGCCATCAGGAACTGCTGCTGACGATTGGCCAGGTCCATCATCACCGCCTGGGCGGCAGCGCGGTTGGAGCGGATGACGTATTGCTGGTAGCTGGGATAGGCGATAGTCGCCAGGATGGCAACAATGACCACCACGATCATCACTTCAATCAGGGTGAAGCCCTTGGTACTACGCATGGGGCGGATACTCCTCGGATGCCGTACCCAGTATAAACAGAGCTCAAGACGCTGCTGTGCGAACCGGTGTTTTTTTCTGCTGTTATTTCACGAGTGGTAGCACTTGGCCGATAAATGGCGGCCAAGATCCAGAGTTTATGCTGCCTTTTGCTTGCTGGCAAAGTGCAATGTTAGCCGAGTGCTGCTTTGGTTGTGAGGTGTAAAATGTGATTTTGGTCACAAACTGGGGTTGTGTTCGTGTTTGTGCGGATTACTGGTACAGGTATGGATAGTGCCTCGTTTTGATTCTGTTCGGCTAGTTAAATGTGGTTCTCCGGGAAGCATAACTCGATGGTTTTCAGCGACTTCGGTCAGCCCTCCTTGAGCTATGCTCAAGGAAACGGGATCGGGATGGCTTGTCATGATGCAAGAGCCGGATAATCCGGCAGTACCCAGTGTGCTGTTGCTGGACCTGGAGAACTGCCCGCACCACCTCAATCATTTGCCGCAAAACCTGGAACAGTTTGACCGGGTGATCATTTGCTATGCCCAACGCGGGCCCAAGGTGCCGCTGGATTGGCTGATGCCGCTGGCCAAGGCGATCCAGCATGAACGCCTGACCATTCACAAAATGGAGCAGACAGGCAAGAACGCTGCAGATTTCGGCATTTGCTTCTTCGCCGGGCTTTTGCTGCATGAGTTGCCGGACAATACCCACTTCGTGATTGTCTCCAATGATACTGATCTGGATCACACGGTCAGTCTGCTGCGTAGCCATGGCCGTTCGGCCGAGCGAGTGGGGTCGCAGAAGATCGAGAACGGCCTTAACGGTGACGATGACGAGGCCATTCAGTTGTACTGCAACCACCTGCTGACCTACAGCAAGAATCGTCCTGCGCGTGAGGACACATTGCGCAACAGTATTCACAACAAGTTCAAAAGTGACCCTTTGCTGGTAGGGCGGGTGTATGAGGCCTTGCAGCGCGAGGGGGCGGTCAGTGTCGATCAGGGTAAGGTGGACTATAACGACGGCGTGATCAGGCGTCTGGCCCTGGCCTGAGCAGGCCTTTATCTGGACCCTTGTCTACACTGAGGCTGTAGCGGTTAAGGGGGACATATGCGGCTGAGACTGTGGATTCTTTTGACTGTAGCAGTGCTGGCATTGGGGTGGTTGATCAGGGATGAAATGCGCAGTTCCTTTTATCAGTCGCAGTGGTTTAGCCGTCATGCTTCGACCCTGACCTACAACCTGGAAGAGGGTGTCAGCGAGCGCCTGCGTTACCCCGAGTTTGGCCCGTTCAATCAGCGTCTGGGGTACAGCCTGTTGCCGGACTTTATCGGGCGGTTGCAGGATCAGGGCTTTGCCGTGACCCATCAGGTGCGCTTCAGTGATGAGCTGTTGGCGTATGCTGACAAGGGTTTGTACCCCCCTTATCGTGAGAAAACCCGTTCCGGCCTGCAAGTGCGCGACTGCAAGGCTGACTCGATCTATCAGTTCCGCTATCCGCTGCGCCAGTATGCCTCCTTCGATCATATTCCGCCGCTTTTGGTCAGCAGTTTGCTGTTTATCGAAAACCGCCATTTGCTTAACCCTGACGCGCCGTTGGCCAACCCGGCGGTGGACTGGCCGCGCTTTCTAAAGGCATCACTATCACTGGTCAGCAACCGCTGGGATGAGAACGGTGGTTCATCCCCTGGGGCCAGCACCTTGGCAACGCAAATTGAAAAGTACCGACACTCGCCTGAGGGGCGGACTCATGGTCCGAAGGACAAGCTGTTGCAAATGGGTTCGGCCAGTTTTCGGGCCTATCTGGATGGGCCTAATACCGAGGCGGCGCGTCAGCGCCTGGTGCTGGATTACCTCAATACCGTGCCGCTGGCAGCCGCGCCGGGGCATGGCGAGGTGATTGGTCTGGGCGATGCTCTGTGGGTCTGGTATGTCGAGGATTTTCATCGTTTTAACCAGAACCTGCGCGGTGATCATGGCTTGCAGGCCCAGGCGCTGGCCCTGCGTCAGGCTCTGTCCATGTTGATAGCCCAGCGGCGACCGTCTTACTACCTGTTGCAGGGCCGCGAAGATATGCATGAACTGGTAGACAGTCATATTCGCCTGCTCGCCCGGGAAGGGATTGTAGATCCGCAGTTGCGTCAGGCGGCGCTGGAGACGCATGTGCGCTTTCGTGACTGGAGCCGGCAACCGGTACGTCCGCGGGTTGCCGCCGACAAGGCCGTGACCGTGACCCGCAGCCGAATCGCTGGGTTGCTTGGCCAGACTCTGTACGGCATCGATCGTATGGATTTACAGGTCGACAGCAGCCTGCATCTGGAGCTGCAACGGGCTGCCAGCGAGTATCTGGAAAGCCTGGCAGATCCCGAGGTGGCCGGGCGCATCGGCCTGTTTGGTGAGCGTCTGCTGTCGCCGGAGAAGGTTGGCGAGGTGCGTTACAGCTTTACCCTGATGCAGCGCACGCCTGAAGGCAATCAGGTCCGGGTGCAGACCGACAATACCGGCCTGCCCTTTGATCTGAACGAAGGCAGCAAGCTGGAGCTGGGGTCTACTGCCAAGCTGCGGGTGCTGGTCACTTATCTGGAAATCATTGCCGAGCTGTACGACCAGTTGTCCGAGGGGGCAACCGAGGCTATTCAGGAAGCGCTCTCCGAGCCGGATGACCGTATCAGTGTCTGGGCTGCGACCTGGTTGCGGGCCAACCCTGAGGCGACCCTGGAACAGATGCTCGAAGCCGCGCTGGAGCGGCGCTATTCGGCCAGTCCGCATGAGCAGTTCTTTACCGGGGGCGGGGTGCAGCGTTTCAGCAACTTCCGCAATGAAGACAATGGTCGCAATCCGACCGTGCGTGAGGCTATCCGCGAGTCGATCAACCTGCCGTTCGTTCGCTTGCTGCGCGATATTGTGCGTTACACCATTCACCAGACCCCGGGTAGCAGTATTCAGTTGTTGCGTGATGATCGCGACCCGCGTCGGGCTCAGTATCTGGAGCAGTTTGCTGACCGGGAGGGGCGTACTTTCCTGTTACGTTTCTGGCGCAAGTACAGCGGTAAAAACGAGGCCGAGCGCATGGAAACCTTCCTTGATGGCTTGCGCCCGACCGTCACCCGTCTGGCTGCGGTGTACCGATACCTGTATCCCGAGTCCACACCAGAGGAACTGGCGGAGTTTCTGGCGCGGCGTACGGGCGAACAACTGAGCGAGTCACGGATCAACACCTTGCACCGCGATTACGGCCCGGGCCGCTACAACCTGCCGGATCAGGGCTACATTGCCCGGGTCCACCCGCTGGAGTTGTGGCTGCTGGGGTATTTGCGCGAGAACCCTGAGGCCCAGTTCCTTGATGCGGTTGAGGCTAGCCGCGCCGAGCGCCAGGAGGTGTATGGCTGGCTGTTTCGCACCCGGCACCGGGGCGCCCGGGATGTGCGGATCAGAACTATGCTTGAAGTCGAGGCGTTTCTGGATATTCATCGGCGCTGGCAGCGTTTGGGTTATCCGTTCGAGCACATGGTGCCGTCGCTGGGCAGTGCGCTGGGCAGCGCCGGTGACCGCCCGGCAGCTCTGGCCGAGCTGATGGGGATCATCAATAACGAAGGGTTGCGCTACCGGACCTGGCGGATCAATACCCTGCACTTTGCTGGCGACACGCCCTATGAAACCCGTTTTGAACGGGTGGTCGAGCCCGGTCAGCAGGTCATACCTCGCACAGTGGCGAGGGTATTGCGCAATGTACTGGCCGATGTGGTTGAAGGTGGTACGGCGCGGCGCCTGCAGGGAGCTTTTGTACAGGAAGGGCAGGTGGTGCTGACTGGTGGCAAGACCGGCACCGGAGACAACCGGATTCACAGCATGGCTGCTGATGGTCGCTCAATCGGCAGTCAGGTAATGAACCGCACTGCCACTTTCGTGTTTTTCCTGGGGGATGAGCATTTCGGCACGCTGACTGCCTTTGTGCCGGGTCAGGCTGCCGAGGGTTTTCGCTTTACCTCGGCCTTGCCGGTTCAGGTGTTGCGGGGCATGGCGCCGTTTCTGATGCCGTATCTTACCGGCGCTGAGGTGCAGTGCCTGCCGCGTGCGGACTACTCTGCCTTGGCGCCGTGATAGTAGGTGTCGGCAACCTCGTGACTGCTGGTTTTGGGCTGGCGGCGTTGCTGCCAGCCGATTAGCAACAGTGGTACGACGATCATCAGACTGCCGGTGAAGAACCACAGATCCGGCACTTCGGCAAACCACCACCAGCCGATCAGCACCGCCCAGATCAGTCCGGTGTATTCGGCGCTGGTGATCTGGTTGGCATCCACCTGCCGATAGGCCAGCAGTACGCAGACGTTGTAGCCGAGGATGAACACCGATGAGCCTACTGCGCTGAGCAGCACAGCGTTGCTCCAGGGCGCGCCTTCCCAGAGCATCAGCAGCAGACACACTGGGGTGATCATCAGGTAGTTGAGAAACAGCTTGTGTACGGTGGACTGCCGGGCTGGCAGCTTGCGTACCAATACTGCATTGATCGCCAGAGCGGCGGCTGAGCCCAGCGCCGCCAGTGCCGCCCAACTGATGTCGACCGGGCGCAGGATTACCAGAATGCCGGCAAACCCGCCGAACACCGCCAGCAGACTCCAGCGGGTCAGGCGCTCGCCAAAAAATACCGCCGAGAGAATCATCACCAGAATCGGTGCGACGTAGAACACCGCGTTGGCCGTGGCCAGCGGCAGGCTGACTAGCGCCACTACCATGCAAACAATGCCGACCAGATGCACATGGCCGCGAATGGCGTGCAAGACTCCGCCCTCGAAGAAGTGCCCGGTATCGATCTGACGCCAGAACGGCAGCAACAGGGCCAGGGTGATCAAGCAGCGCATGAACGCGTACTGAAACACCGCCGAATCACCTTCAAGCAGCTTGATGAATACATCCGAAATCAACGCCAGGGCATTGCCGATGACCAGCAATAAGATGGCGCTGTTGACGGTCTTGCCGGACATGGGAGCTCCTGGGTTTGGGGTTTGGGGTTTGGGGTTTGGGGTTTTCCTGGGAGCCTGGAGCATCTGCTCCAGGTAGGTGCTGCATGGTAGTTCGCTGCGGGAGCGGATGCTCCCGCCTCCCAGGCAGGGGTCGCAGGCTAGCTATTTATCGCCGCCAGTGTAGCGATCCGCATTTATCCGATAAAATGATCTTTGTTGCGCATCTATTAGAAAATTGGATAATGAAGCTTCCACCCCTAAAAGCTCTGCCGGTCTTCGAGGCTGTTGCCCGGCTCAACAGTTTTTCCCAGGCTGCCGAGGAACTGGCGGTCAGTCAGAGTGCGGTCAGCCACCAGATCAAGCAGCTCGAGCACTACCTCGGCGAGCAGTTGTTTCTGCGCACCGGGCGCTACCTCAGTCTGACCGAGGAGGGGCGCCAGTACTATGAGGCGGTCAGCGGTGCCTTGCGGCAGATCGAGCAGGCCAGCGAACAGTTGCTGGGGCAGGAGACCATGGCGTTGCGGCTGTCGGTGTTCAGTTCCTTCGCCGTGCGCTGGCTGGTGCCGCGCTTGCCGGCTCTGCACCGGGAGTTGCCACAATTGGAATTGGCGCTGGACATGAGCGGCGGGCATCCGCGCCTGTCTGACCGGGTAGCTGACTGCTTCATCACTGTGCGTACCGATGTGCCGGCCTACAGTTACGAGTTGATCTACACCGAACAACTGTTCCCGGTCTGTAGCCAGCAATATTGGCAGACGCTGTGCCGCGAGCTGGGACTGGACCCGGCGCTGGGTGTGCACCAGCCGGAGCTGGCGCCGCAGCGCCTGGCGGCCTATCCGCTGTTGTCGACCCACAGCATCTACAACCGTGCCGGTGGTGACTGGATCCACTGGTACGCCGTTGCCGGCCAGAGCTTGCCATCTGGCGCAAGGCTGCAGCATTTCAGCCATATGCTGCTGGCGTTGGAGGCGGCGCGCTTTCACCAGGGCATTGCCTTGACCAATGACTACATGCTCAGCAACCGGGCCGATTCGGCCGATTTTGTGCGTTTGCCCTGCCATGCCCTGACTACCGGCGACCAGTTTTATTTCGCCTGGAAAACCAGCCGCCGCAATGAGCCGGGGTTGCGTCTGCTGCGTGGTTGGCTGGTGGAGCAGGCCATTGAGTCGGGATTGTTGGGACGGTAGAGGTGGGTTGGGTGATTCCCGGGAGGCGGGAGCATCCGCTCCCGCGGCGAACTGTCGTGCAGCACCTACCTGGAGCAGATGCTCCAGGCTCCCGGGAAAACCCAAAGCCCAGGAAACTCTCGGGCAGCAAATTATTACCCCATATGTCCATCGTCTCGTTGCGCCCAAACCCTCGTGCTCTGCCTTTTTCAGCACTCATGGCCCTGGGCCACAGCACTATTGTGCCGGTACCACGAAAGCCGACCGCGGTTTGCGTACCGCGCCCCTGGGTCCTACCCTGACCCTGTCAGCTTGATCGACAACGGGCAAACACACGAGGAGGCTTATGTCACTCTCCCGGTTGAGTTCGCTACGTTTGTTTCGCCAGCAGTGCCATGTCGGCGGTACTTGGGTAGACGCAGAAGACGGCAGCACCATCGAGGTCGATAATCCCGCCAGCGGCGAGGTGTTCGGTCGCATTCCTTCCCTCACGGCGGCGCAGGTCGAGGCCGCGATCGATACCGCGCAATCCGCTTTCATCGACTGGCGTGCGCGTACCGCGCAGCAGCGTGCCGATATGTTGCTGCGCTGGCACGATCTGGTGCTGGCAAACCGTGAGGACATCGCCATTCTGATGACCCTGGAGCAGGGCAAGCCATTGGCCGAGGCGCAGGGCGAGGTGGATTATGCCGCGTCTTTCCTGCGCTGGTTTGCCGAGGAAGCGCGGCGGGTCTATGGCGAGACCATTCCCGGCGCCAAGCCGGGCCAGCAGATCGTCGTGCTGCGCCAGCCGGTCGGGGTCACATCGGCCATTACGCCGTGGAATTTCCCGGCTGCGATGATTACCCGCAAGGCCGGCGCTGCCCTGGCGGCGGGTTGCAGCATGATCGTCAAGCCGGCCGAGGCTACCCCCTATACGGCGCTGGCGCTGGCTGTACTGGCCGAGGAGGCCGGGTTGCCGCCTGGGGTGTTCAATGTCATCACTGGCGAGGCCAAACTGATTGGCCAGGTACTGACCGCCAGTCCGGTGGTGCGCAAGCTCAGTTTTACTGGCTCGACAGCGGTTGGCCGGCAGTTGATGGCGCAATGTGCCGAGCATATCCAGAAGGTCTCGCTGGAGCTGGGTGGCAATGCGCCGTTCATTGTGTTCGAAGATGCCGACCTGGACCGTGCCGTTGAAGGCGCCATGGCCAGCAAGTTCCGCAATACCGGCCAGACCTGCGTCTGCGCCAACCGTTTCCTGGTGCAGCGCAGCGTGCACGAGGCGTTTGTCGACAAGCTGGCGGCGGCCATGGCCAAGCTGCGGCTGGGTAACGGCTTTGAGCCGGGTGTAACCCAGGCGCCGCTGATCAACCAGGCGGCGGTGCGCAAGGTGCAGCAGCATTACCGTGATGCGCTGGACAAGGGCGCACGGCACGTCAGTGGTGCAGTACCGGATGGCGGGCAGGGCAACTTCGTCGAGCCGGTGCTGATCACCGAGGTGAACCCGAGCATGCAGCTGTGTCACGAAGAAACCTTTGGCCCGCTGGCGGCAGTGATGCCGTTCGACACCGAGCAGCAGGCCATCGAATTGGCCAATGCCACGCCCTACGGGTTGGCGGCCTATTTCTATAGCCGTGACGTTCACCGCTGCTGGCGCGTTGCCGAGGCGCTTGAGGCCGGCATTGTTGGCGTCAATGAAGGCGCGATCTCCAATCCGGCGGCGCCCTTTGGCGGCGTCAAGGCTTCGGGCCTGGGGCGTGAGGGTTCGCGTCACGGGCTGGAGGAATACACCGAACTCAAGTACCTGTGCATGGGGGCGGGCTGATGGCCGAGCTGCCGCGCAAGCGTATTGCTCTGATGCCGGGGGATGGCATCGGGGTCGAGGTCATGCAGGCCACCGAGCAGGTGCTCACTGTTCTGCGCGAACGCGAGGCTCTGGCGCTCGACTGGCAACGCCTGGACTGGCCAAGTACCGCCTGGCACCAAATGCACGGACGCATGATGCCGGACGATGCGCTGGATCAGGTACGCGCCTTCGATGTGCTGCTGCTCGGCGCGCTGGGTGACCCCGGTCCGCTCAGTGACGCAGGACGTTACCGGCTGCCGGACGGGGTATCACTGGAGCCGCTGCTGCGTTTTCGCAAGGGTCTGGATCTGTGGGCCTGCGAGCGCCCGGCCCGGCTGCTGCCCGGGGCGCCACGTTACCTGGCCGATCCGCGTGCGGCCGAAGTCGATATGCTGGTGATCCGTGAAAACAGCGAAGGTGAGTATGTCGGTCAGGGTGGGAGACTGCATCCGGGCACGCCGCATGAGGTGGCCACGCAGCTTGAGGTCTTTACCCGCGCCGCGACCGAACGGCTGATCCGGCATGCCTTCTCACGCGCCCGTCAGCGTCTGGCCCAGCGCGGGGAGAGCCGGCGTTTCCAGTGTGCCGACAAGGGCGAGGCTCACGCGCAGGTTTGCCTGATCACCAAGCGTAATGCTCAGCCGGCCTGGGGTGAGCTGTATAGCGAAGTGTTCGCCGAGGTGGCGTTGGAGTTTCCCGAGATTGGTATCCATCACGAACTGGTCGATGCCGCCTGTATGAAATTCGTGCAATGCCCGTGGCAGTTTGATGTGGTGGTCGCCAGCAACCTGCATGGCGACATTCTCACCGATCTGGCGGCGGTGCTGTCTGGCGGTCTGGGGTTGGCGCCCTCGTGCAATATCAATCCGGCCCGCCGCGATACCCCGGCTTTGTTTGAACCGACCCACGGCAGCGCTCCGGACATTGCCGGTCAGGGTCTGGCTAATCCGGCGGCGATGCTGTTGACCACGGCGATGCTGCTCGAGTGGTTGGGTTTTGTGGCCGCTGCCGAGCGCCTGCGCGTGGCCGTTGCGCGTGACCTGCTCAGTGCGTCAGGGCAGTCACGCAGCTGCGCGGCTGTTACCGCTGGGGTGATCGCCCAACTTTAGGAGCGCTCTGCGAGCGCGAACAGCAGTACTGCAAATTGAATACGCGGCCGCAGGCCGCCACACTGCAACAGGAGTCAGTCATGAGTCATCTGTCGCCGCTGCTGAAACAAGCCACCCAGGTCTGCGCCGAACGCGGTCAGGGGAGCTGGCTGTATGACGTCAACGGCAAGGCCTATCTGGATTTTACCTCGGGCATTGGTGTGACCTCGACCGGCCATTGTCATCCGACCGTGGTTGAGGCCGCCCGCGCCCAGGTCGGCAAGGTCATTCATGCTCAGTACACCACGGTAACTCACCCGCCGATGCTTGAGCTGACCGACCGCCTGGTGGAGAAAATGCCCGCTGAGATTGACGCGGTGGCGTTCAGCAATTCCGGCTCTGAGGCGGTGGAAATGGCCCTGCGTCTGGCGCGTCAGGCCACTGGCCGAGCCAACGTGATTGTTTTCAACGGCGGCTTTCATGGTCGCACCATGGCTGCTGCCTCGCTAACCACTTCGGGCACCAAGGTGCGCAGCGGCTTTCACCCAATGATGGCTGGGGTGGTGGTGGCGCCGTTTCCGCATGCCTGGCGCTATGGCTGGAGCGAGCAGGAAGCCACCGAGTTCTGCCTGCGCGAGCTGGATCATATCTTCAAGACCCAGTCGGCGCCTGATGACACCGCGGCCATGCTGATCGAGCCGGTACAGGGCGAGTACGGCTACTACCCGGCCAACACGGCCTTCATGCAGGGGCTTGCTGAGCGCTGCCGTCAGCACGGCATCTTGCTGATCTGCGATGAAATTCAGGCTGGCTATGGGCGCACCGGCAAATTCTGGAGCCACCAGCACTTCGCCGTGCAGCCGGATATCGTGATTACCGCCAAGGGGCTGGCCAGCGGGTTTCCGCTGTCGGCCATCGCTGCGTCCGAAGCGCTGATGCGCCGTGGCGCACCCGGCTCGCAGGGCGGCACTTACGGCGCTAATGCGGTGGCCTGCGCGGCGGCCCTGGCAACGCTGGAGGTGATCGAACACGAGCAGTTGGTCGATAACGCCGCTCAGCGCGGGCAGCAGTTGCTGGAACAATTGCAGGCGCTACAGCGCCAGCATCCGCTGATCGCCACCATCCGTGGCAAGGGCCTGATGCTGGGGATGGAGATAGCTGAAAGCCGCCTCCAGCCGCGTGCCGATATCGCCGCCCGGCTCACCGCCGCCTGCGAGCAGCAGGGGCTGTTGCTGCTGCGCTGTGGCATCGACGGCCAGATTGTGCGCTGGTTGCCGCCGCTGGTGGTCAGCGAGGCCGACATCAATGAGGGTGTGGCGCGCTTTGAACGCGCCTTGCAGGAGATCGCGGCATGACCGATGTACTGCTGTTAATGGCCCCTGAAGACACCGAGTTGCCTGGTCTGGATGGTTTGCCGGCAAGCGTGCGGCTGCGCTGCGTGCAGGATGAGGACGCCTTGCGCCAGGCCTTGCCCGAGGCGGAGGTGCTGGTAGTGACGGACTTTCGTTCTGGCCTGCTTGAGCGCTGCTGGCCAGCCCAAAATCGCCTGCGCTGGGTGCATGCCACCAGTGCCGGGGTCGATGCACTGATGTTCCCGGCGCTTTGGGATAGTCCTGTCACCATCACCAATGCGCGCGGGCTGTTTGATCGGGGCATTGCCGAGTATGTACTCGGCGCGGTGCTGATGTTCGCCAAGGACACTCTCGGCAATCTGCGGTTGCAGCGGCATCGTCAGTGGCAACACCGCGATACCGAATTGATCGAGCAGCGCCGGGTGCTGGTGGTCGGCGCCGGTTCGATTGGTGGTGAGGTGGCCACGCTGCTGCGCGCCGTGGGCATGCAGGTGGTCGGCCTGGCGCGCACGGCGCGCGCCGATGCGCGCTTTGATGCGGTGCATGCCAGTGCGGCGTTGCCTGAGCAGTTGGCGCTGGCCGATTTCGTGGTCATCACCGCGCCGCTGACCGACGACACCCGCGGCCTGTTCAACGACCAGGCGTTTGCCGCGATGAAGCCCGGCGCGCGGCTGATCAATGTTGGCCGTGGGTCGATTGTCGATACCGCCGCGCTGTTGCGTGCGCTGGAGCGGGGGCAGCTAAGCGGCGCCGCGCTGGATGTCTTCGAGCAGGAACCGTTGCCCGAGGATCACCCGCTGTGGCAGCAACCCAACGTGATGATCTCTGCCCATATGGCCGGTGACTTTCTCGGCTGGCGCCGGGCGTTGGGCGAGCAGTTCGTTACCAACTTCCTGCGCTGGCAGGCCGGGGAGGCACTGCATAACCGGGTGGAGCGGGGGTAAACCTTGGGGTGTTCCTGGGTGCCTCGAGCATTTGCTCGAGCTAGGTGGTGCACGGAGGTTCGCTGCGGGAGCAGATGCTCCCGCCCCCCGGGAGCGTTGCCTGGCGTTTGTTTGTCGTTATGACCTCTTGAACCAACACAGGAGAAGCCCATGTCCCACGAGATTCTCGCCCTGACCGCCGTCGAGTTGTTGCAGCACTATCGTGACAAACGCCTGTCGCCGGTTGAGGTGGCGACGGCCATGCTCGATCAGATCGAGCGCGTGGACGATCATACCAACGGCTTCTGTCTGGTCGATCGTGACACCAGCCTTGGGTTGGCGCGCGAGGCCGAGCAGCGTTACCTGCACGGTGAGGCACAGGGGCTGCTCGACGGCGTGCCGGTGGCGGTAAAGGATGTGTTTCTCACTCCCATGTGGCCGACGCTGCGAGGCTCGCGCACGGTTGATCCGGCCACGACGCTGAACAAGTCGGCACCCACCACGGCCGCGCTGGCGCGCCATGGCTATGTACCGATCGGCAAGACCACCACGCCGGAGCTGGGCTGGAAAGGGGTAACCGACAACCCCATCGACGGTGTCACCAACAACCCCTGGAACCCGGAGCGCACCGCTGGTGGTTCCAGTGGTGGCAGTGCGGTGGCGGTGGCGCTGGGGATGGCGCCGCTGGCGCTGGGTACCGATGCCGGTGGGTCGATCCGCATTCCGGCTGCGTTTTGCGGAATTGTCGGGCTCAAGCCGTCGTTCGGTGAAGTGCCGCACTGGCCGGCCAGCCCCTTTGGCACGCTGGCGCATGCCGGGCCGATGACCTGGACGGTCGAGGACTGCGCGCTGATGATGAATGTGCTGACCGAGGCCGATCATCGTGATACCCACGCCATTCCCCGGCGTGGCATCGATTATCTGGCGGAACTCAAGGGCGGGGTGCGCGGGCTGAAAATTGCCTACAGCCCGAACCTTGGTTATGTCGATGTCGATCCCGAGGTGGAGGCTGCTGTGGCTGAGGCGGTTAAGGTGTTCGAGCAACTGGGTGCCGAGGTGGTGCGCGTCGATCCCGGTTTCAGTGATCCGTTGGCCGCTTTCGGGCATCTGTTCTATGGCGGCGCGGCCAATGCCATGCGTGATCTGGGGCCGAAGAAGCGTGAGCTGATGGACCCGGCGTTGGTCAGCGTGGCCGAGCGCGCCGCCAAGCTCAGCATGCTTGACTACATGGGGGCGGTGAACGAGTCGATGGCGCTGCGCGAACGCATGGCCAACTTCCATCAGAAGTACGATCTGCTGCTGACACCGACGCTGCCGATCACCGCCTTCAAGACCGGGCGGGAAGTACCCGAGGACTGGCCGCACACCCGCTGGCCGACCTGGACCCCGTTTACTTACCCATTCAACATGACCGGCCAGCCGGGCCTGTCGGTGCCCTGCGGGTTCGACAACCAGGGTTTGCCGATTGGCCTGCAACTGGTCGGCGCACGCTTCAATGATGCCCTGGTGCTGCGCGCCGGGCATGCCTACCAGCAGGCCGCGCCGCTGACCGCGCGACGACCGCCGCTATTTCACTCCTGATCCGGAGGTGCCCATGCCGCTGAGCAACATGGATATCGAGATGTACGAATCCGAGGATCCGATCTGGAATCCGGCGCTGCGCACTATGCCGATTCCCGGGATCCGCAAGATGGTCAATCTGGCTGCCAGCCTGCCGGATGTGATTCACCTGTCGATCGGTCAGCCGGATTTGCCGGCGCCGGATACGGTGATTAATGCCGCCGTCGAGGCGTTCCAGGCCGGGCAGACCGGCTATACCATGGATGCCGGCCTGCCGGAGCTGCTCGAATCACTGGCGCTGTACTACGGTGAGCGCTACCAGCGGCCGCTGACGGCGGACAATATCCTGGTCACCACCGGCGCCACAGAAGCGGTGTACCTGGCGTTGACTTCGGTGTCTGCGCCGGGGCGGCACTTCATTGTGCCGGACCCGGCATTTATGCTCTATGCACCGTTGATCCGCATGAACGGTGGCGAGGTGACCGAAGTCCCGACCCGCGCCGAGCACAACCACCAGCTCGATCCGCAGGAAGTGCTCGATGCCATCCAGCCCAACACCTATGCGATCGTGCTCAACTCACCAAGCAACCCGACCGGCACCCTGTACCCGAAGGAAACTCTGGAGGCGATCCTGCAGGAGGCGGCCTACCGCGATATCCATGTGATCAGCGACGAGGTTTACGATCACCTGATCTACGACGGCAAGACCTATCCTTCGGTCTTGGCCAGTTGCAGCGACCTGGACAACGTCATGGTCATCAGCAGTTTTTCCAAGACCTACAGCATGGCTGGGTTGCGTATTGGCTGGCTGATCGCCAGCCAGGCGGCTATCAAGAAGTTGCGGCGCTACCATATGTTCACTACTACCGTGGCCAATACTCCGTGCCAGTGGGCCGGAGTGGCGGCGTTGCATCACGGTCGGGAGTTTATCGACGGCATGCTGGCCGAGTACACCCGCCGGCGTGACCGTATTGTCGAGCTGGTTGAGCAGACGCCATGGCTGACCGGCTACAAGCCTGAAGGTGCTTTTTACCTGTTCCCCTCGTTGCCAGATGGAGTCAACGGCACCAACGTGGCGCTGCGACTGCTTAAGGAAACTGGCGTGTGCACCATCCCCGGCGAAACCTTTGGCAATCACTGCAGCAACGCCCTGCGTCTCAGCTACTCGACCTCGCTGGACAAGATCGAACAGGCCTTTGAGCGGATTATTCCGTGGATGGAGAAGCAGGATTTTGGTTGAGGGGTGATGGAACTCTGGGCTTCCCCGGGGTTTTGGGTTTTCCTGGGAGCCTTGAGCATCTGCTCAAGGTAAGCATTGCACGATAGTCCGCTGCGGGAGCGGATGCTCCCGCCTCCCAGGAAGGGCCGCAGAGTGGTTCGCGGGCGGTCCGAGGTGCACCCGCCTACCAGGAATCCAAGTGTAGCTTTGTGCGTTTTCGCACATCATTCCATCGGATAGCCTGCTACATTTCGCGCTCAACGACATAACAAGGACGTATGTCATGGTACTTACCCCGGATCACAAGGGCTGGTATCTCGTTGGGCGCTTGCCCCATTGCGATAATCCCGCTGTAGCCCAGTTCATCACCTTCCGTCTGGCGGATGCTTTGCCTGTCAAAACACAGCGCAGTCTGGAGCAGGAACTCAGGCTCTTGCCTGAAAATACGCGGGAACAGAAACGCCGACAGCGCATTGAGTTCTGGCTGGATCAGGGCTTGGGCTGTTGTGCTCTGCAACACGCACAGGTGGCCCAGGTTATGGCGGATGGGTTGATGCGTTGGCAGAACAGCCGCTACAGGTTGCTAGCCTGGTGCATCATGCCCAATCACGTTCATGTACTGATCGAGCCGCATTACTCCCTGTCGCGGATCGTTCAGAGCTGGAAAGGCTTTACCGGTCGCTGGGTCATGTTGAACAGCAAAACGCTGGGGTTGAGGTTGCCCTTGGGCAGGTTGTGGATGCCCGGGTACTGGGATCGTTTCATTCGTGATGAGCGGCATCATCTTGCTGTGGTGGATTACATTCACAGCAACCCGGCCAAAGCCGGGTTATGTGCAGCGCCTGAGCATTGGCCGTGGTCTAGTGCCAGTAGGAGGTAAGCCCGGGAGGCGGGAGTATCTGCTGCCGTAGCGGACTATCGTGCAATGCTTACCTTGAGCAGATGCTCAAGGTTCCCAGGAGAAGCCCCTGGGAGGCGGGAGCATCTGCTCCCGCGGCGGGCTGCCGTGCAACGCTTACCTCGAGCAGATGCTCGAGGCTCCCAGGAACGCCTACCTTGAGCAGATGCTCAAGGCTCCCAGGAGAACCCCGGGAAGCGTGCAACTACAACAACATCGACCGGATATCCGCCAGCAGTTCGCCGAGGCGTTTGGTGAACTGGGCGGCGGCGGCGCCGTTGATGGCCCGGTGGTCGTAGGACAGCGACAGCGGCAGCATCAGCCGAGGCTGGAAGGCTTTGCCGTCCCAGACCGGTTGCATGGTGGCCTTGGATACGCCAAGGATGGCCACCTCCGGGCTGTTGACGATCGGCGTGAAGTAGGTGCCGCCGATGTGGCCCAGGCTGGAGATGGTGAAGCAGGCGCCTTGCATGGCGTCGGCACCGAGCTTCTTGTTGCGCGCCTTGTCGGCCAGTTCAGCTGCCTCGGCAGCCAGTTGCA
Source organism: Halopseudomonas phragmitis (assembly GCF_002056295.1). Taxonomy (NCBI): domain Bacteria; kingdom Pseudomonadati; phylum Pseudomonadota; class Gammaproteobacteria; order Pseudomonadales; family Pseudomonadaceae; genus Halopseudomonas; species Halopseudomonas phragmitis. Next base: position 1,878,342 of record NZ_CP020100.1, read on the forward strand.
ACAGGCTCTTTTGGTCGACGTCACGAATCACCGGCACCAGCAGGCCATCCGGGGTGTCGACGGCAAAGCCGATATGCACGTACTGCTTGTGTACCAGTTGCTTGCCATTGCCGGCCAGCGAGACGTTGAAGTTCGGCTGTTCGCGTAGCAGATGGGCACAGGCCTTGAGTAGGAACGGCAGGACCGTGAGCTTGACGCCGGCTTTCTCGGCGACGGTTTTTTGCGCCTTGCGGAAGTCTTCCAGTTCGCTGATGTCGGCCTGATCGAACTGGGTCACGTGCGGTACGTTGAGCCAACTGCGGTGCAAGTTCATGGCGCCGACTTGTTGCAGACGGGTCATGTCTTTGATCTCGACCTCGCCAAACCGGCTGAAATCAACTTCCGGTACCGGCGGGATACCCATGCCGCCAGCGGCACCGGCCGGTGCGGCTTTGCGCTGTTGCATGACCTGTTTGACGAAGGCGTCGACATCTTCCTTGAGGATGCGCTCGCGCGGGCCGCTGGGCTTGACCTCAGTCAGCTCAACGCCGAGTTCGCGGGCCAGCTTGCGTACTGCCGGGCCGGCATGGACTTTCTGGCCGTCGCGGCTGGGGCCGCCAACCGGTGGCGGGCTCTGTGGCTCGCTGGGTGTGCTGGCCTTGGGCTGTGCGGCAGCTTCAGTTTCAACCGTGGCTGCGGGGCTGGCGGACTCGGCAGCCGGTGCCGGGCTGCCGGCCGCGCCTTCGGTCTTGATATGCATGATCAGGTCGCCGGTTTTGACGTCCTGCTCGAGCTTTGCCTCGATTGATTCGATTACCCCGGCCACGGGCGAGGGGATCTCCATGCTGGCCTTGTCCGACTCCAGTACCAGCAGCGACTGGTCGACTTCGACGCTGTCGCCGCTGCTGACCAGAATCTCGATGATCTTGGCTTCGGTGCTGCCGATATCCGGAATCCGGATTGCCTCGATGCTGCTGGCGGCAGGTTGTGCCTGCTTTGGCTGCTCGGCTGCAGGTTGGGCTTTCGGCGCTTCGGCGGCTGGTTTTTGCTCTTGCTTGGCGGGTGCCGCTGCCTGGTCGGTAGCGCCTTCCACTTCCAGCTCCAGCAGAGCGTCACCTTCCTTCAGGGTGTCGCCCAGTTTGAACTTGAGACTCTTGATGACTCCGGCCTTGGGACTGGGGACTTCCATGCTGGCCTTGTCGGACTCCAGTACCAGCAGAGACTGTTCCGCCTCAACCCGGTCGCCTTCCTTGACCAGAATTTCAATGACTTCGCCTTCGCCGCCGATATCGGGCAACTTGATTACTTCACTCATAATGTCGCTCCTCAGCAATCCAGCGGGTTGGTCTTGTCAGGGTCGATACCGAATGCCTTGAGGGCATCGGTCAGTACCTTGGGTTTGATCGCACCGGACTCGGCCAGGGCGCTGAGAGCGGTATAGGCCACCCAATAGCGGTCCACTTCGAAGAAGTGACGCAGTTTGCGGCGGGTGTCGCTGCGGCCGAAGCCGTCAGTCCCCAGAACCTTGTAGGTTCCCGGCACCCATTGGCGAATCTGTTCAGCGTACAGCTTCATGTAGTCGGTGGCGGCGATTACCGGGCCGTTGCGCCCAGCCAGGTTCTGCTCGACGTAACTGGCCTGGGCTTTCTTGCCCGGGTGCAGACGGTTTTGGCGCTCAACCGCCAGGCCGTCGCGACGCAGTTCGTTGAAGCTGGTGACGCTCCAGATGTCACTGGTTACGCCAAAGTCGTCGGCCAGAATCTTGGCGGCTTCACGTACTTCGCGCAGGATTGTGCCGCTGCCCATCAATTGCACGTGCAGCTTGGCGGGCTTGCTGGCTTCTTCGAGCAGGTACATGCCGCGGATGATGCCGTCTTCCACGCCTTTGGTGGTCGGCATTGGCGGCTGCTGGTAAGCCTCATTCATCACGGTCAGGTAATAGAAGACGTTTTCCTGCTCTTCCATCATGCGCCGTGCGCCTTCGCGAATGATCACTGCCAGTTCGTAGGCGTAGGTCGGGTCATAGCTGCGGCAGTTGGGGATGGTGGCGGCGAGGATGTGGCTGTGGCCGTCCTCGTGCTGCAAACCTTCGCCGTTGAGGGTGGTGCGTCCGGCGGTGCCGCCGAGCAAAAAGCCCTTGGCGCGGCTGTCGCCGGCGGCCCAGGCCAAGTCGCCTATGCGCTGGAAGCCGAACATCGAATAGAAGATGTAGAACGGCAGCATCGGCTGGTTGTGTGTGCTGTAGGCGGTGCCGGCAGCGATCCAGCTGGACATGGCGCCGGCTTCGTTGATGCCTTCTTCGAGGATCTGGCCTTTCTTGTCCTCGCGGTAAAACATCACCTGGTCCTTGTCGACCGGTTCGTACAGCTGGCCGACCGAGGAGTAGATGCCGAGCTGACGGAACATGCCTTCCATACCAAAGGTGCGGGCTTCGTCGGGGACGATGGGTACGATGCGCGGGCCGAGTTCCTTGTCCTTGACCAGTTGCGAGAGAATCCGCACGAAGGCCATAGTGGTGGAAATTTCCCGTTCGCCGGTGCCGTCGAGAATGCTCTTGAGGGTATCGAGCGGCGGTACCGGCACCTTGAAGCTTTCCGCACGGCGCTGCGGCATATAGCCACCCAGTGCCTGACGGCGTTCGTGCAGGTACTTGTATTCGGCGCTGCCTTCTTCCGGGCGGTAGAACGGCAGTTTTTCCAGTTGGTCGTCATTGACCGGGATGTCGAAGCGATCGCGGAATTTTTTCAGGCTCTCGATATCGACTTTCTTGGTGTTGTGCGCGGTGTTCTGGCCCTGGCCGGCGCCGGTGCCGTACCCCTTGATGGTTTTGGCCAGGATGACACTGGGCTGACCTTCATGGTTGACCGCGTTGTGGTAGGCGGCATAGACCTTGTAGGGGTCATGGCCACCGCGGTTGAGCTTCCAGATTTCCTCGTCGGACAGGTCTTTGACCATCTCCTGCAGCTCGGGGCGGGTGCCGAAGAAGTGCTCGCGCACGAAGGCTCCGTCCTTGGCCTTGTAGTTCTGGTAGTCGCCGTCCACGGCTTCTTCCATACGCTGTTGCAGCAGACCATCATGGTCCTTGGCAAGCAGCGGGTCCCAGAAGCGTCCCCAGATGACCTTGATCACGTTCCAGTCAGCGCCGCGGAATACGCCTTCGAGTTCCTGGATGATCTTGCCGTTGCCGCGCACTGGGCCGTCCAGGCGCTGCAGGTTGCAGTTGATGACGAAGATCAGGTTGTCGAGCTTCTCGCGACCAGCCAGCGAGATGGCGCCGAGGGTTTCCGGCTCGTCGGTTTCACCGTCGCCGACGAAACACCAGACCTTCTGCTTGCCCGGCTCGATGAAGCCACGGTGCTCGAGGTATTTCATGAACCGAGCCTGATAGATCGCCTGGATCGGACCCAGGCCCATGGACACGGTAGGGAATTGCCAGAAATCGGGCATCAGCCAGGGGTGTGGGTAGGACGACAGGCCCTGGCCATCTACCTCCTGGCGGAAGTTGTTGAGCTGATCTTCAGTGATCCGGCCTTCGAGGAATGCGCGGGCATAGATGCCGGGCGATGCGTGGCCCTGGAAGAACACCAGGTCGCCACCGTGTTCGTCGGTCGGGGCCTTGAAGAAGTAGTTGAAGCCGATGTCGTACAGCGTGGCGCTGGAGGCGAAGGTGGAGATATGACCGCCCAGGTCGGGGTCCTGCTGGTTGGTACGCATCACCATGGCCAGGGCATTCCAGCGCACCATGGAGCGAATCCGCCGCTCCATGAACAGGTCGCCGGGCATGCGCGCCTCGTGGGTGACCGGAATGGTGTTGCGGTACGGGGTGGTGATAGCGTAGGGCAACTGGGTGCCGCTACGGCTGGCCAGTTCACCCATGCGGGTCAGCAGGTAGTGGGCGCGGTCTTCGCCTTCTTTGGCGAGAACCGACTCCAGGGAATCGAGCCATTCCTGGGTTTCGAGCGGATCGATATCGTTGTGCTTCATTGTGTTCTCCAGACCTTGTGGGCCTCACCGGCGGTCGTTACGTGATCGTGCGGCCGTCGGCATGGGTATATGCGGTGAATGTAGTTTTACTACAAAAATGGGCCGCATTCCAGTGTATTGGTAATGTTTTTGTAGTAAAGCTACATTGTGACCGATCAGTTCTGTGTCTTCGGGCTTTTCCGAACGCCGTGCCCGTGGCAAGCTGAGTTAAGAGCACAATAAGGATAGACCATGGCGTTTTCTTCTCCTCTGCCGGTACCTGCGACATTGCAGGCGTTGACTGAACATCATCTGGATCAGTGGCGCAGCGCCCTGCAGTTGAACGAGCTGGAGTCCAGCCTGCCGGAACTGGATGATGAGTTCATGAATGCGCTGGTGCAGGTGCTGGCCGTGAGCGACTTTGTGGCCGAGCAATTGCGCCGTGATCCCGCCATGGCCTGGCGGCTGCAAGAGGAGCGGCTGTTGTGGCGCAGTCTGCGCTCAGGTGAGATGGCCGAGCTGTTGGCTGTAGCGCTGGCCGGAGTCGAGTCTGAGGAGGAGCTGCTGAAAGCCTTGAGGCGCTTTCGTCAGACTCAGCAAGTGCGAATCATCTGGCGTGACCTGACCCGTCAGGCCAGTACCCAGGAAACTTGCCGCGATCTGTCGGATATGGCCGATGCCTGTATCGATCAGGCCTACCGTTGGTGCTATCAACAGGCTTGCAGCAGTTTCGGGACGCCGCTCGGGTACAGTGGCGAGCCCCAGCATATGGTGATTCTGGGCATGGGCAAGCTGGGCGCTCAGGAACTCAACCTGTCTTCCGATATCGACCTGATCTTTGCCTATCCCGAGGCCGGGGAAACCCAGGGCGGGCGTCGCAGCCTGTCCAATCAGGAATTTTTCATCCGGGTCGGGCAGCGGCTGATCAAGGCTCTGGATGCGCCGACTGTGGATGGTTTCGTGTTCCGGGTCGACATGCGTCTGCGCCCCTATGGTGACAGTGGTGCACTGGTATTCAGCTTCGATGCGCTGGAGCAGTATTACCAGAGCCAGGGGCGTGACTGGGAGCGCTACGCGATGATCAAGGCGCGGGTGGTCGGCGGTGATCAGGTGGCCGGGGCGGAGCTCCTGGCCATGCTCAAGCCGTTTGTCTATCGCCGCTATCTGGACTTCACCGCAATCGAAGCGCTGCGCAGCCTCAAGCAGATGATTCAACGTGAAGTGCAGCGCAAGGGCATGCAGGACAACGTCAAGCTGGGCAGCGGGGGGATTCGCGAGATCGAGTTCATCGGCCAGGCGTTCCAGTTGATCCATGGCGGTCGCGATCGGGCCTTGCAGCAGCGGCCGATCCTGCCGGTGCTGGACATGCTGGCAACCAACAGCTACCTACCTGATAGCGCGGTGGATGAGCTCAAGGGGGCCTATCTGTTTCTGCGCGATACCGAACATGTGCTGCAAGCTATAGATGATCGTCAGACCCAGATGCTGCCGACCGATCCGCAAGGGCAGGAGCGGGTGGCCTGGGCCATGGGCTATGAGGGCTGGGGCGAGTTTCGCCAGGCCCTGGAAAGCCAGCGCGAGCGGGTGGCCCGGCATTTTGCCAATGTGATCGCCGACCCGGATGAGGATGAAGAGGATAGCTGCCCGTCCTGTGACAATCTGGCGCCGCTTTGGGAGGGACTGCTGGAGTCGGAGCAGGCTCATGAGTTGTTGGCGGGAGCAGGCTTTAAACAGCCGGAATCAGCCTGGCAACGGTTGCAGGGCTTGTTGCAGTCGGGGCGGGTGCGGGCTATGCAGAAGCTTGGGCGCGACCGGCTGGATGTATTCATGCCGCGGCTGCTGGCCATGGCCAGTGAGCAGGATGATCCCGATCTGGCACTGGAGCGGGTGCTGCCCTTGGTTGAGGCGGTGGCCCGGCGCTCAGCCTATTTGTTGCTGCTGACCGAGAACCCTGGAGCATTGCGTGAGTTGCTGGTGCTGTGCAGCGCCAGTCCGTGGGTCGCTGAGCAGATTACCCGCTATCCGGTGGTGCTCGATGAATTGCTCAATGCCGGGCGGCTGTATCGGCCGCCAGAGCCGGATGAGTTGGTCGATGAGCTGCGCCAGCAACTGCTGCGCATTCCCGAGGATGACCTTGAACAGCAGATGGAAACCCTGCGCTATTTCAAACGGGCCCATGTGTTGCGGGTGGCGGCGTCGGAAATCGCCGGTAGTCTGCCGCTGATGAAGGTCAGTGATTACCTGACCTGGATTGCCGAGGCGATTTTGCAGCAGGTGCTGCAACTGGCCTGGCGCGAAATGAGTCTGCGCCATGGGGTGCCGCGGCGCACCGATGGCTCGCCGTGCGAGCTGGATTTCATCATTGTTGGCTATGGCAAGGTTGGGGGGATCGAGCTGGGGCATGGTTCCGACCTGGATCTGGTGTTCATCCATGACGGTGATCCACAGTCGGAGACCAATGGCGAGCGGCCAATCGATGGCAGCAAGTTCTACACCCGGCTGGGCCAGCGCATCATTCATATCCTGACCGCGCAAACCACTTCTGGAGCATTGTATGAGGTCGATATGCGCCTGCGCCCATCGGGCAACTCCGGTTTGCTGGTGACTTCGCTTGCGGCCTTTGCCCGTTACCAGCGCGAGGAGGCCTGGACCTGGGAGCATCAGGCGCTGGTCCGGGCCCGGGTGCTGACCGGTTGCAAGCGTCTGGGCCATCGGTTTGACGAGTTGCGGGCCGAAGTACTGGGACGCCAGCGTGATGAACCTGGCCTGCGGGCCGAAGTCGGGCAGATGCGCCAGAAAATGCGGGATAACCTGGCAACCGCCGCTACTCGGGGCGGCTTTGATGTGTCGGCGTTCACGGCGGATGCGACCTTTAGTCTCAAGCATGATGCCGGAGGTATCGTCGATATCGAATTTATGGTGCAATATGCGGTTCTAGCCTGGTCGTGCCGGTACCCCGAGTTACTGCGCTATACCGATAACATCAGGATTCTCGATGGGTTGCGTGACGCCGGATTGATCCCCGGTGAGGACGTTCAGCGACTGCAGGAGGCTTACAAGGCCTACCGCGCGGCAGCCCATCGCCTGGCTTTGCAAAACCAGCCAGGCACAGTCAGCGGCGACCAGTTTCATGATTTCCGGCATGGAGTCATCAAGCTCTGGCAGCAACTGCTGCCCGACCAGCAGGCGGATAACCACTCTGCCTGAACTGGCGCGCTCAGGCAGACAACTGAAATTTGAACGCACGTAAAGATTAGTGAATGGAGCTGGCTGCTATGTCGATGGCCGATCGTGATGGTGTTATCTGGTTTGATGGTGAAATGGTGCCGTGGCGCGAGGCCAACGTGCATGTACTGACCCACTCGCTGCACTACGGCATGGGCGTGTTTGAAGGTGTACGCGCCTACAGCACTCCGGATGGCACAGCGATCTTCCGCTTGCAGGCTCATACTGACCGGCTGTTCGACTCGGCCCACATCATGGGCATGAAGATTCCGTTCACCAAGGAACAGCTCAACGAAGCCCAGCGTGCCGTGGTGCGCGAGAACAAGCTGGAAACCGCCTACATCCGCCCGCTGGTATTCTACGGATCGGAAGGCATGGGTATTCGCGCTGACAACCTCAAGGTGCATGTGGCTATCGCGGCCTGGCACTGGGGCGCCTACATGGGTGAGGAGGCGCTGGAGACTGGCATCAAGATCCGCACCAGCTCCTTCACCCGCCACCACGTCAACATCACCATGACCCGGGCCAAGGCCAGCGGTGCCTACATGAACTCGATGCTGGCGTTGCAGGAAGCGGTTTCCGCCGGAGCCGACGAAGCGCTGCTGCTGGATCCGGAAGGCTATGTGGCCGAGGGCTCGGGTGAGAACGTGTTCATCGTCAAAGGTGGCGTGATCTATACCCCGGAAGTGACTGCCTGCCTGAATGGCATCACTCGTGGCACCGTACTGAGCCTGGCCAACGAGTTCGGCATTCCGGTCGTCGAGAAGCGCATCACCCGTGATGAAGTGTATATCGCTGATGAAGCCTTCTTCACTGGCACCGCTGCCGAAGTCACGCCGATTCGCGAGCTGGATGGCCGCCAGATTGGTGCCGGCCGCCGTGGCCCGGTAACCGAGAAACTGCAGAAAGCCTACTTCGATCTGGTCACCGGCAAAAGCGGAGCCCACGCCGAGTGGCGCACACTGGTCGGCTGAAACTAGCTGAAGGTCACAAGCTGAACGCTGGGGGCTGTGCTTCCAGCTTCAGCTTCCAGCCTCTAAGCGGCTTTATATGAAGATCCTGATTATTGGTCCCAGTTGGGTAGGCGACATGGTGATGGCGCAGACGCTGTTTGTCTGCCTCAAGCAGCGCCATGGCGAGCAGTGCCTGATCGATGTACTGGCGCCAGAGTGGAGCCGGCCGATTCTCGAGCGGATGCCCGAGGTCAACCAGGCGCTGAGCTTTCCGCTCGGCCACGGGGTACTGGAGCTGGCGACCCGCAAGAAGATCGGCAAGTCCCTTGCTGGTCAATATGATCAGGCGATTCTGCTACCCAACTCGCTGAAGTCGGCCCTGGTGCCGTATTTCGCCAACATTCCCAAGCGTACCGGCTGGCGCGGCGAGATGCGTTACCGGTTGCTCAACGATATCCGCAAGCTCGACAAGCAGCAGTACCCGCTGATGATCGAGCGCTTCATGGCGCTGGCCTTTGAGCCAGGTGCAGCTCTGCCCAAACCTTACCCACGCCCGCAACTGCGGATTGAGCCAGCCAGTCGCGCGGCGGCATTGGTCCGGTTCGGCCTGGAGCTGGATCGCCCGGTGCTGGCGCTGTGCCCAGGCGCCGAGTTTGGTGAGGCCAAACGCTGGCCGAGCGAACACTATGCCGAGGTCGCGGACGCCAAGGTCCGCATGGGCTGGCAGGTTTGGCTGTTCGGTTCAAAGAACGATCATGCTGTGGCCGAGGATATTCGCAGCCGGCTGATTCCCGGGCTGCGTGAGGAGTCGGTCAACCTCTGTGGTGAAACTAGTCTGGCCGAAGCTATTGATCTGCTGTCCTGCGCGACTGCTGTGGTCAGTAACGATTCCGGGCTGATGCATGTTGCCGCCGCGTTGGACCGACCATTGGTGTCGGTTTACGGCTCGACTTCGCCACAATTCACCCCGCCGCTGGCTGAACAAGTGGAAATCGTGCGCCTGGGGCTGGAATGCAGCCCCTGCTTTGACCGGACCTGCCGCTACGGTCATTACAACTGTCTGCGTGAACTGCCGCCGCAACAGGTTATAGACGCGCTGGATCGTCTGGTAGGTGATCCGCTGGCCGATCCGCTGGATGCCTGATTGATGCGTGTGCTACTGATTAAGACCTCCTCCATGGGGGATGTCATCCATACTCTGCCGGCACTGACCGACGCCCAGCGGGCGATTCCCGGTATTGCCTTTGACTGGGTGGTTGAGGAAGGCTTTGCCGAAATCCCCGCCTGGCACCCGGCGGTGGCCGAGGTCATACCGGTCGCGATTCGCCGCTGGCGCAAGAGCCCGCTGAAAACCTGGCGCAGTGGCGAGTGGGCACGCTTTAAACAGCGTCTGGCCGGCCAGCGCTATGATCTGGTGATCGATGCCCAGGGTCTGCTGAAAAGCGCCTGGCTGACCCGCTACGCCCAAGCCCCGGTGGTGGGGCTGGATCGCCAGTCGGCGCGTGAACCATGGGCCAGCCGGTTTTATCAGGAAAAAAAATCAGTAGCCTGGGGGCAGCATGCGGTCGAGCGAGTGCGCCAACTGTTTGCCCTGGCGCTGGGCTATCCGTTGCCGGACGGCGTTGGTGATTACGGCCTGAACCGGGCCCGATTGGCTGGTGAGCCGCAGGGTGAGCCTTATCTGTTGTTCCTGCACGGCACGACCTGGGTTACCAAACATTGGCCTGAGCTGTATTGGCGGCAGTTGGCCGAGCAGGCCGTCGCGGCCGGCTGGCAGATACGCCTGCCGTGGGGCAATGACCAGGAAAATGCTCGGGCCGAACGCATCGCCGCCGGTTTGCCAGGCGTGTTGGTACTGCCGCGACTGAACCTTGCGGGGGTTGCCCGGGTACTGGCTGGCGCCAGTGCCTGTGTGGCCGTGGATACTGGACTGGGGCACCTGGCCGCCGCGCTTGATGTGCCGACCCTGTCCTTGTTCGGTCCGACCAATCCGGGCTTTACCGGTGCTTACGGTGCCAGCCAGCAACACCTGGCCAGCGATTTTGCCTGTGCGCCCTGCTTGAAGAAAACCTGCAGCTACCAGCCAACCACCGACGACAAGACCCGGTTCGACCTGACGCGGGAACAGCCGCTATGCTTTACCCGGCTCGCGCCGGAAACCGTTATGCGCCGTCTGCTCGAACTGTTGGCGAACAAGGAATCTCTCTGATGCAACTGGCTTTTCTGCTGTACAAGTACTTTCCCTTTGGCGGTTTGCAGCGTGACTTTGTCCGGATCGCCCAGGAATGCCAGCAGCGTGGGCACAGTATTCGTGTCTATACCCTGAGCTGGGAAGGTGAGGTGCCCGAAGGCTTTGAGCTGGTCAAGGTGCCGGTCCGGTCGCTGCTCAATCATCGCCGTTATGCCAAGTTTACCCGTTGGGTCCAGGCGGATATGCGCCGACGGCCGGTAGATCGGGTGGTTGGTTTCAACAAGATGCCGGGACTGGATGTGTATTACGCGGCCGACCCTTGCTATGAGGACAAGTCGCGCCATCTGCGTAAAGCGATGTATCGCTACAGTCCGCGTTACCGGCATTTCTCTGCCTACGAACGGGCGGTATTCGATCCGCAGGGCAAGACCGAGCTCTTGATGATCTCGGCCACTCAGCAGGAGTTGTTCAAGCACTACTATGCAACCCCCGCTCAGCGTTTTCATTTACTGCCTCCGGGGATCTCGCCCGATCGCCGCGCGCCTGCCAATGCGGAACACTTGCGCCGACTGGCGCGTGAGCGCCTGGGACAGGAGTTCGACCTGCCGGCCGATGGCCTGTTGCTGGTACAAATCGGTTCGGATTTTTATCGCAAGGGTCTGGATCGCAGTATCCAGGCCTTGGCGGCCTTGCCTGAAGCGCTGCGGGTGCGTACTCGCCTGGTGGCGCTGGGGGCCGATAATCCAGCCAGAATGCAGGCGCTGGCCGACCAGCATGGCGTTGGCAAACAGGTATTCATGCCCGGTGGTCGTAAAGATGTGCCGGACTTTCTGCTGGCATCCGATCTGCTGCTGCATCCGGCTCGTCATGAGAATACCGGTACCGTGCTGCTGGAAGCGCTGGTTGCCGGATTACCGCTGCTGGTGACCGAAGTCTGTGGCTATGCCCATCATGTTCTGGATGCCGACTGTGGCCTGGTGGCGCCTGAGCCCTTCGATCAGGCCGGCTTCAATCGCCAGTTGGCGATGATGCTGGGCGATGATGCTGCCCGGGCCCGCTGGCAGGCCAATGCACTGCGCTATGCCGGGGAACAGGATCTTTACAGCATGCCGCAGAAGGCGGCTGACGTCATCGTTGGGGCTGCCGTCTGATGCCCAGGCCGCTGAAGCCCGGTACGCTGGTTCTGCACGAACCGTTCGCGCGGCTTTGGGTCGACAAGGACCCCTTTGCCGAAGTCGAAGCACTGGATGGCGAGATTTTTCGTGCCCTGGAAGGCCGGCGTACCTTGTGTACCCGGGTGGAAGGTGACGACTATTTCGTCAAGATTCATCGCGGCATTGGCTGGGCCGAAATCGCCAAAAACCTGTTTCTACTGAAAAAACCGGTGCTAGGCGCGGCCCAGGAATGGCGGGCGATTGAGGCGCTGACCCGGGCCGGGGTCGCCACCATGACCGCAGTGGCCTTTGGCGAACGCGGCGCCAACCCGGCGCGCCAGCACTCGTTCATCATTACTCAGGCCCTGGCCCCTACCGTCAGCCTGGAGGATTTCTGTCGGGACTGGCCGACCAATCCGCCGTCGCCAGCGCTCAAGCGCGCGCTGATCGCCCGGGTGGCGGATATGGTGGGGCGCATGCACAGGGCCGGAATCAACCATAGAGATTGTTATCTGGTGCATTTTCTTTTGCATACCGAGCCGGCGCCGACGCCGGACTGCCTGCGGGTTTCGCTGATCGACCTGCACCGTGCGCAAATTCGCGATCGGGTGCCCGAGCGCTGGCGCAACAAGGATCTGGCAGCGCTGTATTTCTCCGCTCTGCAAATTGGTCTGACCCGGCGCGACAAGCTGCGCTTTCTGCGCTTGTACTTTCAACGCCCCTTGCGTGAGATTCTGAACTCCGAGGCTGTGCTGTTGCGCTGGCTGGAAAAGCGTGCCGACAAGCTGCTGGATCGCTGGTACCGACGTTTTGCTCCAGGTGCCGGGCAATGATCAAGTGGACGCTCAACCCGGAATACGCAACCGGGCACAGTGGTCTGGCGTTTGCCGATCTGGATAGCGTGTTTGCGCTGGAAGGCGAGTTCATTACCCGCGACCCGTTGAGCACGGTACACCGGGTATGGATTGGAGATCGGCATTACTACCTCAAGCGTTATCATGCCGCAGGCAAGCATCTGCGCCGTTACCTGGGCCGGCCACGCGTGGTTGCCGAGTGGGAGAACCTGCTCAGCTTCAAGGCCTGGGGGATTCCGGCGGCGACTGTCGTGGGCTTTGGCATGGAGCGGCGAGCGGGGCTGTTCGTGCGTGGCGCCATGATTACCGAGGCGCTGGACAATACCACGGACCTGGCTCGACTGGCCGAACAGCAGGCCGACTGTTTCAAGGACCCGGTATGGGTGCGCAGCGTCTGTCATCAGGTTGCCCATGCTGCGCGGATGATGCATGACCAGCGCTTTGTGCATAACGACTTCAAGTGGCGCAATATTCTGGTCGACGCCAAGGCGCGGGTATACCTGATCGATTGCCCTGCCGGTGCTTTCTGGTGGGGCCCGATGCTGCGTTACCGAATCATCAAGGACCTGGCTTGCCTGGACAAGCTGGGCAAGCTGCATTTCACGCGCAGCCAGCGTTTGCGCTTTTATCGTGATTACAGTGGCAAACAACGGCTGGACGCCGCCGACAAGCATTTTATTCGTCGGGTGCTGAAATTCTTTGAGGGACGCGAATGAGCGCTTTGCCTTTTATTGCGGTAAATGCCCGGGATATTTTGGCCCGTCATGGTCTGGATACGTTTCAGGCGCTGTGGGAGCTGAAGCTGGATGCGATCGATGAGCCCAATGTCAATCGAGGTGGCTGGAGCAGTGTTTACCGTCTGGAGCTGGAGGGCGCTGATGGCCAGCTGCAGAGCTTTTATCTCAAGCGTCAGGATAATCATCTGACCCGTAGCCTCCAGGCCCCATGGGGTGAGCCTACCTTCGCCCGTGAGTTTCGTTACATTCAGGCCTACGCCCGGCATGGTGTGCCGGCGCTCGAAGCAGCGTTTTATGCCGAGCGACGTGAGCCGGGACATCGCCAGGCCATTCTGCTGACCCGGGCGCTGGATGATTATCAGGATGCCGACGACTGGTATCAGCGCTGGCCAACCTTAGGCTGGGCGGCCAGGCACGATCTGGTGGTGGCGACCGGTGCTTTGGTGCGGGCGCTGCATAATGCCGGAATGGTGCACAACTGCTTGTATTTCAAGCATATTTTCCTGAAGGTTGATGGCGACGGCGCTGGTGCGCGGTTGATTGATCTGGAAAAGACCCGCCGGGCCTGGCGTGGTCAGCGAGACTTCGTTGCCGATCTGGAAACCCTGTTGCGGCGCAGTGCGCCACTGCCGCGGACTCAACGGTTGCGTTTCATGCTGGCCTATACCGGCAAGACTAGGGTCGATGCCGAGGTTCGTCAGTTGATCGCTGACATCGCACGCAAGCATCAGCGCAAGGAGCGGCGGCGGTGATTGATACCCGGCAGCTCAGAGCTTATGGGCGTCGTCCGCCGCAACCTCTGAGCCTGACCCTGGATGATGGGCGCTCACTGCAGATTTTGCAGTGGCTGCGGATTTTGCCCGGCAAGCGGCTGGTAGGCCAAGCGCTGTTGGACGGCGAGCTGGTGCTTGCCAAACTGTTCATTGCCCATGGCGCTGAGCGTCACTGGTCACGCGAGAAACAGGGCGTTGAGGCCTTGCAGCTCAAGGCAATACCAACCCCGGGGCTGGTTGCCAGTGGGCGGATTCCGGGCGGCGGTCATTACTTGCTGACCCGCTTTCTATCCGGTGCTCAAACCCAGCAACAACGCTGGGAGGCACTGAGTTCCACCGAGCCAGCCAGTGCCGAAGCACAGGGTCTGGTTGCCGAGGTGGTAGCCATGTTGGCGCGCATGCATGCGCAGGGACTGACCCAAAGTGATCTGCACATGGGCAACTTTCTCTGGCATCAGGGGCAGTTGTATGTGATCGATGGCGATGCTGTCAGCGTACAGTCGTCCAGCGAGGCGCTGAACGCCCGAGATGCGGCGGATAACCTAGGGGCCTTTTTCGCCCAACTGCCGGTGGCCTGGGAAGAGCAACTGGAACTGCTGCTGGTCGGCTATCTTGGGGTGAACAGCGCGCGTGCGATAGATCCTCAGCGCGTGCTTCAGGCGCTTGAGCGCGGGCGCCAATGGCGTTTACAAGACTATCTCGGCAAGGCCTTGCGTGATTGCAGCCTGTTCAGCGTCCGACGCAACTGGTGGCGATTTCTCTCGATCAAGCGTAGCGAAAGTGCCGAGCTGCTGCCGGTTATGAATGAGCCTGATAGTTTGTTTGACAGTGAGCCGCTGCTCAAGGATGGGGGTAGCAGTACCGTGACCCGTTTTACGCGGGGCGAGCGGACGCTGGTGGTCAAGCGCTACAACATCAAAAGCCTGGGGCACTGGTTGCGGCGCTTCTGGCGGCCGAGCCGGGCCTGGCATTCCTGGTTGGCTGCCCACCGCTTGCAATTTCTCGACATCGCTACGCCAGCGCCGCTTGCCATGTGTGAGAGTCGCTTTGGTCCACTGCGTCGGCGCGCCTGGTTGGTGACTGAGTTCTGTCCCGGGCAGGACTTGCTAAGCCTGTTCGATCCAACGGGGCAAGAATTGCCTGCACCAGAGCAGTGCCAGGCGTTGCTCAAAGTCTTTTCCGAACTGGCCCGCCAGCGTATCAGTCACGGCGACTGCAAGGCCACCAATCTGCTGTGGCACCAGGGCCGGGTCTGGCTGATCGATTTGGATGCCATGCAGGCCCACTCCAGCGAAGCCGCTTGGCGGCGGGCCTGGGCCGAGGATCGGGCCCGGTTGATTCGCAACTGGCCTGCGGGCAGTCCGCTGGGGCTCTGGCTGGATGAACAGTTGCCGCGCTGAATGCGGCACGCCTCGGCATATCCGTGTAAAATCCGCTTTTTACTGACAGTTCGCACTGAAGAGGGACTCCTGTGGCACTGACCATCCTCGGACTTTCCGGCGCTTTGAGCCATGACCCGTCCGCCGCACTGTATATCGACGGTAAACTGATCGCGGCAGTGGAGGAAGAGCGTTTCGTACGAGACAAGCATGCGAAGAATCGCATGCCCTACGAATCGGCGAAGTTCTGTCTGGAGCAGGCGGGTATCAAGCCTGAAGACGTGGATATCGTCACCATTCCCTTTGCCCCGATCAGTATTTTTGGCCCGGCTCGCTGGAAATACGCCAAGCGATACTGGTACGCCCCGGATCGTGCGCTGGATGCCATCTTGATGGGCAATCGGCGCTTCAAGCGTTACAAGAAGCGCATCGAGTGGTGTCTGCAGCAACTTGGTTTTGACCTGAAGAAGGTCAAGCTCGAGCCGGTTGAGCATCACCTGGCGCATGCCTCCAGTGCCTATCACTGCTCGGGATTCCAGGAAAAGACCGCAATTCTCGGTATTGACGGCAAGGGTGAGTACGCCACCACGTTCTTTGGTTATGGCGAAAACGGCAAGATCCACAAGATCAAGGAGTTCTTTGATCCGGATTCGCTGGGCGGTCTGTATGGCGCGCTGACCGAGTACCTGGGCTTTGAGATGCTTGATGGCGAGTTCAAGGTCATGGGCATGGCACCCTATGGCGATGCCGCCAAATACGACTTCTCACGGCTGGCCAAGTTCGAGAATGGCGAGCTGATCATCAATACCGATTACGCCAACGTGATTGGCTTCCGCCGTTACAAGGAAAAGGGCAAGGGCTATTACTTTTCGCCCAAGCTGATCGAATGGCTTGGGCCCAAGCGCGAAGGCGACATCGCCGACGATCCCTACATCCATTACGCCGCCAGCATGCAGGCCCTGTTCGAGAAGCTGGCGCTGGAGATGATGGAGTACTATCTGGGCGACATTCTGCGTGAAACCGGTCGTATTGCCTTTGCTGGTGGCTGTGCGCTGAACGTCAAGCTCAACCAGCGCATCATCGCGCGCCCCGAGGTCAAGGAGCTGTTCGTTCAGCCAGCGGCTGGGGATGCCGGTACTGCCGTAGGCGCCGCAGCCTATGTCTCGGTCAAAAATGGTGTGCCGGTCGAGAAGATGGAGCACGTCTATCTCGGCCCCAGTTACAGCAATGAAGATGTCATTGCCGCCTGCGCCCGTCATCCGAACAAGCCCGAATGGAAAAAGCTCGACAACGTACCTGAGTACATTGCCGAAGTGCTGGCCGAGGGTAATCCGGTGGCCTGGTTCCAGGGTCGCATGGAGTTTGGTCCGCGCGCCCTGGGTGGTCGCTCGATCATCGGTTGCCCGAGTTTCAAGGGTGTGGCCGACCGTATCAATGAGCAGATCAAGTTCCGCGAGCGCTGGCGCCCATTCTGCCCGTCGATGATCGACACGGTAGCGCCGCAGATGCTCAGCGTGGATCATCCGTCGCCGTTCATGACCTTTACCTTCGAGGTCAACGAGGAGTGGAAAACCCGTGTGCCGGAAGTAGTGCACGAGGACGGCACCGCCCGTGCTCAGGTGCTTAAGCGTGAATACAATCCGCGTTACTACGATCTGATGAAGGAACTGGAGCGCCTGACCGGCAACGGGGTAGTGCTCAATACTTCGCTGAACCGCCGTGGCGAGCCGATGGTCTGCTCGCCGACTGACGCGTTGAACATGTTCTACGGCTCGGATCTGCAGTATCTGATCATGGAAGACATCCTGGTCTGCAAGGTAGCCTGAGGAGATCCGCTTGAGTAATCGGGAACAGTGGGTACTGCAGTTCTGCCACTCTTATTACGGCCCTTTTACCGACTGCGCCCGCCAATATGCCGTGCTGTTCAAAAACAGCGGATATAAGGTCGCGACCGTGTATCTGTCTGGACAGCCGAATGCCGAGGTTGAGCAGGGCTCGGCCTCGGACGAGGTGATCTTCCTTGGTTATGAGCCAAAGGACATCAAGGGCCTGAAGCTGCGAGCGATGCGAGATCTGCGCCGTCTGACCCGTCAGCGCGAATATGCCTTCTGCATTGCCCATCGCTTCAAGCCGATCTACATCGCTTTGCTGGCTACTCGTTTACCAGTGGTGGGCATCCATCACTCCTTTGGCGTTTACAATCGCTGGAACCGACGCTTTGTCGTCAACCGTTTCCGCAAGCGCCTGCTGTTGCTGGGAGTGTCCGACGCGATTCGGGACGAGGTTCGCACCGATCTGCGTAACTGGCCGGAGCAGCGGGTGCAGCGCCTGTATAACCGCATCGATCTGGCTGCCGTGCAAGGCGATCAGGTCGAGCGGGAGCAGGCCCGGGAACACTTGGGGCTGCCGCAGGATGCCTGGGTGGTAGGCAATGTTGGCCGCCTGCATCCAGACAAGGATCAAGATACCCTGATTCGCGGTTTTGCCGCGGCCCTGCCGACCCTGCCGGCCAATAGCCTGCTGGCGATCATGGGCAGTGGTCGGCTTGAAAGCCGGCTCAAGGCGTTGGTGAGTGAGCTGGGGCTTGAGGACAAGGTGCTGTTTCTCGGTCAGGTTAAGCACGGCCGACGCTACTTCAAGGCTTTCGATGTATTTGCCTTGAGCTCCGATCACGAGCCATTCGGTATGGTACTGCTGGAAGCCATGGCTGCTGGAGTGCCGTTGATCAGTAGCGACTGCGGCGGTGCCCGTGAAATTGTTGCCGGCCTGGGGCCGCTGTTCCCGCTGGGCGATGTCCAGGCGTTGGCAGGGTGTCTTCAAGCGGTAGCAGGTCTGTCACCCCAGGATCTGGAAAGCAAGCGCCAGGCGATGCTGACAAGCCTCAATACCCACTACACCGACGACGCGGTTCGTCCGCTGTTTTTTGATCTGTTGCAGGAGAGTGGGCTATGCAAGCTACCGCACCAAGTATCCTGCTCCTGATTCCCTATTTTGGTCAGTGGCCGTTCTGGATGCCGCTGTTTCTGAAAAGCTGCGAGCACAATCCGGATATCAACTGGTTGTTGATAGGGGATTGTGGCGAACCTGAGGGGCTGCCGGCTAATGTCCGCTACCGCTACTCGTCCTTTGCCGATTATTGTGATTTGGTGTCTGAACGGCTTGGGCTGAACTTCCACCCGACTAATCCCTATAAGCTTTGTGATCTCAAGCCGGCCTATGGCTTTATCCATCAAGACGATACCCAAGGGTATGATTTCTGGGGATTTGGGGATCTGGATCTGATTTACGGCGATTTGAGAGCCTATTTCACGGCGGAGAAACTGAAGCGATACGACTTCTTTTCGACCCATGAGCGGCGAGTCTCAGGGCATTTGTGTGTGATGCGCAATAACGAGCATTTCAGAACCTTGTTCTGGCGCATTTCTGATTTCCGCAAGCGGATTGAGGATCATCAGCATCATGCTCTGGATGAAGGTGGTTTCACCCGGCTGTTCCTGTGGCGCAAAAACTTCCCTAAGCCTTTGTTCAAATTTGTTGGTCTGTTCAACCCTCTGCGGCGAGTTGCGGAGTTTCGTGAGGCGTTCAGTACTCCATACGCAAAAGTGGCATGGATTGATGGCGGGTATGATTTTCCGCAGAGGTGGTATTGGAGTGCAGGGCATCTGACCAATGACACGAGTCAGACAAGGGAATTTCCTTATTTCCACTTTGTTGTCTGGAAGAGTCTCTGGAAACATGGCAAGACTGGAGACGCTGCGCACATTACTCGTTTGGCTAGTGATGAGTGTTGGAGTGTCGATAGCGAAGGCTTTCACTCGCGTGATGTTTAAGATGCGTTGCACGCAACGCGGAGCTTGCCAATGAAAATTCTATGGCTGATCCAGAGTTATGAGGTCCATGCGTTCGAGGTGCTGGCTGATGCGCTGGCGCATTACGCAGAGGTCGAGCTGGTTCGTTTGACTGCTGAGGACCAGGATCGTCTTGGTGTGACGCTCAAGCGCTTTGACTTTTCCGCTTATGATCGAGTGATGACTATTCTGCGGACGAAAAAGGAAATGCGTCAGTGGCGTGCTTTTCGGGCCATCCCCAACCTTGTCATCTTTGAATACGATTCCTGTCAGAACTACATGCCTGGCGGCAAGTATGAAGGGAAATTTTCTCGTCATTACCGTCGCCTGGGTGGACCCCGTTTGATCGTCTCTGGGGCGCAAGTGGCAGACCGGCTTAAGAGCGAAGGGTTTGAAGCCCACTTTATGCCCAAGGGCTATGATCCTCGTGTCATTCAAAATAGTTGCGGAGTCAGGGATATTCCGCTGGCATTTGTTGGTCGATTAAAAGCCAATATGTACAAGTCGCGTAAAGACTTTATTGAGGAACAGGCTAAGCGGCATGGTCTGCAGGTTCTGCAAACTGCGCCTGGCCAGGCTTATGCGCAAATGTTGTCCCGGATACAGATTTTTGTTTCTGCTGACATTGGTCTGGGTGAATACATGGCAAAAAACTTCGAGGCCATGGCGGCAGGATGCCTGTTGCTAACCTACAGCCAGGGAGAGGTAGAAAATCGCGCTGTCGGTTTTGAAGACATGAAGAATGTAGTGCTATTCAGGAACCAACAGGAGTTTGATGAGCGCCTTCAGTTGCTGCGTGATGAGCCTGGCTTGCTGAAGAAGATTGCTGAAGCAGGAGCAATCCATGCCCGGGAGGTTTTTGCTTATGACCGTATGGGCCAGAGGCTGTTTGGGCTTTTGGAAAAACCATTGACTCCCAGAGCCCAAGTGCGAGGCTGGCGTAGCTATCTGCCGAGTTTCCTGGGCGGGTACTGAGGCCAGCTTATTTATATGCGTGTGATCAATATCATGTGGTCGTTTGGCTCTGCCTATGCCTCCGTGCATAAAGTGCATACTCAAATTCTGGAATTGTTACCGCCTGGCTCGTTGATAGAAAACTGGGTGCTTCAGGGTGAGGCAGATAAGGATCTTGAGATCCCGACATATCAATGGAAGTGGTCGAAACGTAGGTTAAAGCCAAAGAGATTAGGACTGCTGGTTCAATTTTTCACAAGAAGAGATTTATCTAAACGTCTTAATGCGTCAGAGGCTCAACTGCTTCTGATTGACGGACTGGGTACTGCCAGGCTGATACTTCCGCTATTGAGATCTCGGCCAGAGCTACAGGCATGCGTGCTTTTTCATGGCAAGACTCGAATTCGTGCTGGGGACAGGCGCTTATTCCACCGGTGTGCAGGGCAGGTAAAAGTCGTAGCAGTGTCGCAGGACTTGGCTGATGAATTGGAGCGTGATCTGGGGGTGCCTGTCATCACAGTTGTTTCAGCGTTTGATCCCGTCAAAAGCAGTGAGCAGCTGTTGAACCGTTATGAAGCACGTCTCAGGCTTGGGATTGAGGCAGAAAATGTGCCTGTGCTCGGGGCGGTTGGGCGGCTTGTCGAGAGCAAGGGCTTTGATACCGTCGTACGAGCACTTAGCTTGATAAAGAAGCGTGGTGAAAAATTTAAATTGCTGATATTAGGTGATGGTGAGAGACGAGGTGATCTGGAGGGGCTTATCAGCGATTTGGGGCTTGCTGATGATATTTTGCTACCCGGACATATATCGAATGCTGCTCACCTGTATCGAGCTTTTGACATGGTATTGATCCCGTCACACAAAGAAGGACTGGGTTTGGTGTTACAAGAAGCAGTGATTGCTGGTGTTCCTGTTTTAGCCAGTGATTTACCTGTTTTCAGAGAGCAGTTAGGTAAGGTTGGTCCATATCTTCCTGTGGACGATGCTCAGGCATGGGCGGATCGTATAGAGATGCTGATTAGCAATGGGGAATATGGAGAGTTAGCGGCGGAGCAGCGCTCACACCTAGTACTGGATAATGCATGGCATGAATTCTGCAGTGAGTGGAATAAGTTGTTGGGTGTCGAATGATTGATCTGGTTGTAACTCCATAATGGATTTTTCTGCTCAAAAACAGGTGCTTCCGCGCTGGCTTGCGATGTGGTTGCTGGTTGGGGTGCTGTGGTTCCTGGCGGCGATTGCCTGGATGCCGACTAACAAGCTGTATCAACAGGGCTTGGTCGCTTTTCTGTGGCTACCAGCACTGTTAACGCTTTTCATTAGGCCGGCACATTGTTGGGTACTGGTACGCTCTAATCTCCCTTTATTCTTGGCTTTTACGGGATTGTTCATCTGGTCTGCTGCAGGCTTGCTGCAGAATGAACCTGACTTGTTCGCCAGAGAGTTGAAACGACAGCTTTACGTTGGGCTTTTTCTTCTAGGTGTTGGGATGTTGGTCACCTATGATCGACAACTCGCGTACCGTGTATTTATTGTGGCAGCTTTGTTGATGGCTATAGCTGCGCTGGTGTCTATGGTGGACTTTTATGGTCTTCAAGGGCATCCGTTACGTAGACGCTTGCAAGGTATTGGTCAGCTTTTTCACCCGATTCTGGGGGGCTATGTCATTGGTTTGATGGCGGCATGGCTGCTGTGTAGTTCAGTTAACCGTTGGCTCAAGTTGGTATCAGTGATATTGCTGTTGGTCTTTATGCTATTGACTCAGAGTCGCGGCGTTTGGCTTGCCTTCTTAGCGGTATGTGTGCTTATGCCAGTTTGGCGGTCTTCCCGGCGAGGATGGGTACCGCTTCTGTTACTAATGCTTATTTTTGCCCCGTTGGCATTCGTATTTATAGATGTGATTCTGCTGCGTGGATTTTCTTATCGACCAGAAATCTGGCTGAAAAGTCTGGAGCTGATTGGCCTTTCCCCTGTTTGGGGTGTTGGCTTTGCTGGTGACTATCACATAGTTGGTGAAAGTGGGAAGGTTTTCCCGCATGCGCATAATCTGCTGCTGGATGTTGCAGTAACCTCAGGCGTGCCGGCAGCCTTGTTGTGGATGGTGATCTGGGGGCTAGTAGCGTGGAAAGCCTGGCAGCACCACAAGACCCCTTTGGGTAGCCTTTTGTGTGCTTCTGTAGTGTTCTCTACCATGGCCTGTCTGTTTGACGCATCCAGCCTGTGGGGAACACCCAGGCCTGAATGGTTTCTGACATGGTTATCTTTGGGGATTGCGTTGGGTTTGGGGCGTACATCTGTACCAGCCGCGGTCAGCCAGACCTGATGTGTAGCTAGCTTTTATTGTGAATATTGAGGATCGGCCTTTACTTTAGCTCGTGGCAGTGAGTTCGTCTCACCTGTATAAGTGGGTATCGGGCCTTGGGGAGTGTCTTTGTCTCTAGAGCTTTAAGGAATGCGGTAGGGTCATCCATTGGCAGCTCTCTTAATGACAGCGGTTCGATATTCCACCACTCGGAAGCAAGTAAGCGCTCTATCAGTTCGGGACTAAATCGTTTTTTTATCTCTCTGGCGGGATTGCCTCCGACAATGGTGTATGGAGGAACATCTTTGGTCACTACTGAGTTGGCGGCAATGATGGCGCCTGTGTAAATTTTGACTCCGGACATGATGACGGCATTTCTGCCTACCCAGACATCGTGCTCGATTGTCGCAGGCTCCGGGGTTGGCTGATATTTTAGGTTGGTTTCTGTGTACGCGAACGGGTGGGTTGTTACCCAATGAAGTGGGTGAGCATTTCGCTGTAATCCGATGAGAGCATTGTTACCTATGGAGCAGTAACGTCCAATGCTTTCGACCTCCTGAAGCAGGCTGCCGCTTCTGATGTAGGTGCGGTAGCCTATTTTCAGCAGTGCTGTATCGAGTTCTACGTTGCCAAGGGATACTTCAGGCTCCAATATGATGGTGGCTTTTTGGGCAATTGAGTTGATCCCTCTGGAAATCTTGACTCCTCTGTGACGAAGCCAGCGTTTCCAGTAGTAGTCCTTGAGTTTTTTCAGTGCTTTCATGCTGTCGGTTTTTTTTGTTCTTGAATGGCTGCTGAGTTATTTTTTCCTGATTGGCCTTTAAGTAAGCTTACGATTTGTTCCCTGCTTTGCTGGTCCCACTCTTTTGTATATCTGAATAGGTGCTCCATGTTTCGGCGTCGTAAGCGTGCAGACAGGGTCTTTCCAGTGCACTGCATGTCGGAAATATCTATCAGTCCTAGCCTGCCTTGAGGCGTCAGTACAATGTTGCCTAGGTGCAGCGAGCGAAAATAAACGCCGTGGTCATGTAGCTCCCGGATAAAGTCGGCTAGTCTTTTTATTAAGCTGGTAGCTAAGGATCCCCGGTTAGACTCGGCCATTTTGCGGAGAGTTTCACCTTCCAATGGCAGATAGTGCACCACTGAGCGGTAGGGCTTTTTCAGTTTGTAAAGCTGTATCACCTTAGGGCAGGGTATTCCCAGTTTTTCCAGTTTGACAGCATTAGCAGCAAAGCGCTTGGCTGGCGGGAAAAGTACAGTCTTAGAAAACCAGCTTTTGCGCCGAAACAGCTTCAAAAAGGTGCCGTCTGCCAAACGCAGGACTTTCACTCCGTGGCCGTCTTGTTCGAGGACTTCTGCGGTCTTGAGCCAGGTTTCGTACTGTTCGCGGCTAAGCGGTTTCATCATTGTGGCCGTTGGCAAAAGGCCTAGTCTAACGCAAAACGTGGGTCTGGTCCGCGTTCAGCCAATCCGGATGCAATCCAGCGCACACGATGAAATAGGGATTGAGCAGCGTGTCATGGCGCTGGTTGTAGCGCAGCGGCTGCAGTTCGGGCCAGCTCAGTACCTGACCTCCGGCTGCTTCAACCACGGCCTGGGCGGCGGCGGTATCCCATTCGCTGGTTGGCCCCAGGCGCGGATACAGATCGGCCTGGCCTTCGGCTATCAGGCACAGTTTCAGGGAGCTGCCCATGCTTACCAATTCGGCATTTGGCAGTCTTTGCAGAAACTTGTGAACCGCTTCGCTCGCGTGTGAGCGGCTGCCTACTACTCGCCACATGGCGCCGGCGCTTGGTGTCGTGGCGACCCGAATTGCTACCTGGTTGCCATCGGCCAGGAGTTTATAAGCCCCGGCCCCTGATTGGCCGGCATAGGTTACCCCCAGCGCCGGCGCATGGACCACTCCAGCTACCGGGATGCCGTGTTCAATCAGGGCGATGTTGACGGTGAACTCACCGTTACGCTTGATGAATTCCTTGGTGCCATCCAATGGGTCGACCAGCCACAGTTTCGGCCAGCTGTGGCGTTGAGCTATTTCCTCGGCTGTCGATTCTTCTGAGAGTACCGGAGTGTCGGGGGTTAGTTGGTTCAGGCAGGCAAGGATGTGCTGGTGCGCCGCCAGGTCCGCCTCGGTCACCGGACTGCTGTCGTCCTTGTGAGCAACATCGAAGCTGCGTTGATAGACCTGCATGATCTGTTCGCCCGCTTCCTGGGCGATGCGCACTATGGATTCAAGCTCGAACATCCCGACCGTTTCCTGTAAAAAGCATGGAATCTACATGGCCTATGATAAACTCTCAAACCTTCTCGTAACGTGATGTGCTCATGTCTGAACAGCAGCCCGAAAGCTTTATCCGCTCCAGTGCACGCATTTATCTACGCCTGCTGGGTTATGTGAAAACCTATTGGGTGGCGTTCGCCATCAGTATCCTGGGCTTTACTATTTTCGCTTCGAGCCAGCCAGCCATGGCCTGGATGCTCAAGTATTTTGTCGATGGTCTGACCGAGGGTGATAGTGCTCAGTTCCTTGGTGTCCCCCTTCTGTGGGGTTTCCCCCTGTTCATTATCGCGGTGGCGTTCTACCAAGGGGTTGGCTCCTACCTGGGTAATTACTTCCTGGCCAAGGTATCTCTGAGCGTAGTCCATGATTTGCGCACTAATCTGTTCAACAACCTGCTGACGCTACCCAACCGCTATCTGGACAATCACAACTCGGGCCATCTGGTCTCGCGGATTACCTTCAACACCACCATGGTCACTGGCGCTGCTACCGATGCGATCAAGGTGGTGTTCCGTGAAGGCATGACGGTTATTTTCCTGTTCGGTTATCTGTTGTGGATGAACTGGAAGCTGACACTGGTGCTGATGGCGATCCTGCCGGTGATCGGTCTGATGGTGACCAGTGCCAGCAAGAAATTTCGCAAGCAGAGTAAGAAGATCCAGACAGCAATGGGCGATGTCACCCATGTATCTTCGGAAACCATCACCGGGTATCGGGTGGTGCGCAGTTTTGGTGGTGAGGAGTATGAGCGCGAGCGTTTCAATACCGCGAGCGAAGCGAACCGTGACCGTGGCCTGAAAATGACCCGTACCGGTGCGGTATTTACCCCGAGTCTGCAACTGGTGACCTACAGTGCCATGGCCGTGGTGATGTTTCTGGTGCTGTTCCTGCGCGGGGATGCGACCGCAGGTGATCTGGTGTCCTACATCACTGCTGCGGGGTTGTTACCCAAGCCGATTCGTCAGTTGTCTGAGGTCAGCGCCAATATCCAAAAGGGGAT
The DNA here is from genome assembly GCF_002056295.1 of Halopseudomonas phragmitis. Classification (NCBI taxonomy): domain Bacteria; kingdom Pseudomonadati; phylum Pseudomonadota; class Gammaproteobacteria; order Pseudomonadales; family Pseudomonadaceae; genus Halopseudomonas; species Halopseudomonas phragmitis. Next base: position 1,903,935 of record NZ_CP020100.1, read on the forward strand.
TGCTGCGGCGGAGAACATTTTTGAGCAGCTTGATGAAGAGCCGGAAGTCGATCACGGTACGGTGGAGCGTGAGCGGGTTGAAGGGCGGGTCGAAGTCCGTAACCTGAGCTTCAGTTATCCGGGAACCGACAAGCAGGTACTGGAAGATATCAATTTCACCGTCGAGCCCGGTCAGATGGTTGCGCTGGTGGGCCGCTCAGGCAGCGGCAAGTCGACTCTGGCCAGTCTGATTCCGCGTTTTTACCATCATGCCGCCGGGAAGATTCTGATCGATGGGGTGGATGTCGAGGATTACCGGCTGCGTAACTTGCGTAAACATATTGCCCTGGTAACCCAGCATGTGACCCTGTTCAATGACAGCATTGCCCGAAATATTGCCTACGGTGATCTGGCCGATGCGCCGCGTGAAGCCATTGAGGCTGCAGCCGAGGCCGCTTATGCCAGTGAGTTCATTGCCAAACTGCCCAAGGGGCTGGATACCCTGGTAGGCGAAAATGGCGTGTTGTTGTCCGGTGGTCAGCGTCAGCGCCTGGCAATTGCCCGGGCGCTGCTCAAAGATGCCCCTATTCTGATTCTGGATGAGGCGACCTCGGCGCTGGATACCGAGTCTGAGCGGCATATTCAGGCAGCGCTGGATCGGGTGATGCAGGGGCGCACTACGCTGGTAATTGCGCACAGGCTGTCGACCATTGAGAAGGCCGATGTGATCATGGTGATGGATCAGGGCCGGATTGTTGAGCAGGGTAGCCATGCTGAACTGCTGGCGCGCAATGGTTACTATGCCCGCCTGCACAGTATGCAGTTTCAGGATGAGACTACGTCTGCCTGAGCCTGTCCGATGTTTGATAGACCAAGAGCAAGCAAGAGAGAATGCCGATGAAAGTATCCATGCCCCGTTTTGACTCGGCCCCGGTTCTGGTGGTGGGGGATGTCATGCTGGACCGTTACTGGCACGGGCCGACTCGGCGGATTTCTCCGGAGGCTCCGGTACCGGTGGTCAAGGTTGATCAGATCGAGGATCGCCCTGGTGGCGCTGGTAACGTGGCGCTGAATATTGCAGCCCTGGGTGCGCCAGCCTGGTTGGTTGGCGTGACCGGGGACGATGAGGCGGCTGCCAAACTGAGTCAGCGTTTGGAGGCCGCCGGTGTCTATTGCGCGTTTCAGAAGCATCCTGAGCAGCCGACCATCACCAAGTTGCGGGTCATGAGCCGGCATCAGCAATTGATCCGGGTGGACTTTGAGGAAGGCTTCAATACCGATGCTCCGGCGCTGCTGGCGGAGGTGAGTCGGTTGCTGGACGGGGTCAAGGTGATGATCCTGTCTGACTACGGCAAAGGGGCGCTGGTCAATCATCAGGCGTTGATTGCTGTTGCTCGTGAGCGCGGTATACCGGTGCTGGCTGACCCCAAGGGCCAGGATTTCTCCATCTACCGCGGAGCCAGTCTGATTACGCCCAACCTGTCCGAGTTCGAGGCGGTGGTTGGGCATTGCAACAGTGAGCAGCAACTGGTCGAGAAGGGACTGGCGCTGATCGATGAACTAAAGCTTGAGGCCTTGCTGGTGACTCGCAGTGAGCAGGGCATGACCTTGTTGCGCAAAGGTGAGGCGCCGCTGCATTTGCCTGCCCGGGCGCGCGAGGTATTCGACGTTACCGGTGCCGGCGATACCGTGATCTCGACCCTGGCAACAGCGCTGGCGGCGGGTGAGGATTATCCCCAAGCGGTAGCTTTGGCCAACCTTGCGGCGGGTATTGTGGTTGGCAAGTTGGGAACGGCAACCGTCAGTGCTCCGGAACTGCGCCGCGCTGTGCAGCGTGAGCAGGGCAGCGAACGCGGTGTGCTGAGTGTCGAGCAACTGCTGGTAGCGATTGAAGACGCTCGTGCCCATGGCGAGCGGATTGTCTTCACCAACGGCTGTTTCGACATTATCCACGCTGGCCATGTCGGTTATCTGGAGGAAGCCCGCAGTCAGGGTGACCGGCTGGTCGTAGCGATCAATGACGATGCTTCGGTAACCCGGCTCAAGGGGCCTGGGCGGCCGATCAATAGTGTGGATCGGCGCATGACCGTATTGGCCGGTCTGGGGGCGGTGGACTGGGTGGTAAGCTTTGCCGAAGACACGCCCGAGCAGTTGCTTGAGCAGGTACGCCCGGATGTACTGGTCAAGGGCGGTGATTACAGCGTCGACCAGGTTGTGGGGGCGCCGATCGTCAAAGCCTACGGCGGCGAGGTCAAGGTGCTTAATTTCGTCGAAAGTTGTTCCACCACGGCGATTGTCGAGCAGATCCGCAAGACCGAGAAAAGCTGAGCATATCTCTACTGATCTACCTGGGGCGTGTCTGGCGTCGGCTGGGGCGCCCCAGTTGGTACCAGGGTGCGCCGCTGAACTCGGCAAACAGCGCACCTTCGATCGGCAGCCGAATCAGGAACGCGGCACCACCCAGTTCGGAGTCGCCCAGGCTCAGTTCGCCGTCATAGCTTTCAATGATGTCCTTGACCACTGACAGACCTATCCCCTGGCCAGGATGTTGGGTGTCCAGGCGCTCACCCCGGCGCAGAATGCGTTCACGCTGATGTTCGGGTACGCCCGGACCATCATCTTCAATACGCAGCTCGCAGGCGGTGTCGGTATAGCGGGCGCTGACCCGGATCTGATGCAGGCAGAGTCGGTAACTGTTTTCCAGCAGATTGCCCAGCAGCTCCATCAAGGCACCTTTTTCCATCGGCACCCAGAAGCGTTCACTGAATTGCTGATGCAGCACAACTCGTTTGCCGTGATAGACCTTGTTCAGGGTTCCACTCAGTAGCTCAAGCAGGGGGGCGAGCATGACCCGGTGTTGTATCAGGCCGCTTTTGCGCAGGCTTGCGCGTTGTAGTTGGTAACCGATCTGTTGGCTCATACGCTCAATCTGGCCGTTCAGAACCTTGGCCTGTTCGCGCTGCTGCGGCTGGTTGCTCAGGGTTTCGGAAACGCCCTGCAATACTGCCAGAGGGGTCTTTAGGCTGTGGGCCAGGTCACCAAGTGTGTCGCGATAGCGCTCACGCTGACGGCGTTCGCTGTCGAGTAGGCGGTTGAGTGAACGGGTCAGGCGCAGTACTTCATGTGGGTGTCTGTCACTGAGCCGCTCTCGGCCACCGCTCTCGATCTGGTCCAGCTCCGCGCGCAGGTTCTTCAGTGAGCGCAGTGCCCAGGTCAGACCCAGCCATAACAACAGCAGTAGTACCAGCAGGCTGGCGCTGAGCCAGCGGTAGAGCTGTTTCTGGAAATCGCGAAACAGCGAGCGAAACTCGCTGGTTGGCAACATGGTGATGAAACTGAACGGCAACTCATGGTTGTCGTTGAGGTGCAGTTCGACGTCGTAGACGTAATATTCCCGGCCATCTCGATTGCTGATGCGCAGAAAGTCGGTGACTCCGCCATCGTAACGCGGGATGTAGTCGATCTGCTGACCGGTGGCCGAACGTGATTGCCAGATGAGGTTGCCGTCTATATCGAAAATGAAGCCGAGCAGTTTGGCTTCGGGCAGGTTGAATTCCTCATCAGGCAGCTTGTCGGGCATACGCAATTGCCCGTCTTCAAGCTGGGCGGCACTGATCAGGCTGTTGGCGTCGGCGGCCAGGCGCTGGACTATGACCTGCTCCAGAGTCTGATTGAAGGCACTTTGCAGTACCGGGAACAGAGTCAGCATGAACAGTACAGCTAGCAGGGCGGCGCCCGCCATCAGCCGGGAGCGCAGGGAGCGAATCATCGGCAGCGCTCGGTAAACAGGTAGCCCTGACCGCGGATGGTCTCAATAGGTTTGAGCGAGCAGGCGGCTTCCAGCTTGCGACGCAAGCGTCCGACCAGGACTTCGATGACATTGGGGTCGCGTTCCTCGTCATCGCTGTAGAGCTGCTCCATCAGCCGCTCCTTGGCCACCACCTGCTGATGATGACGCATCAGGTATTCAAGAATCCGGTACTCATAGGCGGTCAGGGCCAGTGGCTCCTGGTCGACGCTGGCCTGTTTGCGGTTCAGGTCCAGGGTTAGCGGGCCGGCCTGGATGCTGGCCTGGACGAAGCCAGCCGAGCGGCGCAGCAGCGCGTGCAAGCGGGCTTCCAGCTCTTCGAACTGGAAAGGTTTGACCACGTAGTCGTCAGCGCCGGCGGACAGCCCTTCGACTTTGTCTTGCCAGTTGCCGCGAGCGGTCAGAATCAGGATCGGCAGGGTCTTGCCCAGGCTGCGCAGTTGGCGTATCAGGTCCAGGCCGCTCATGCCCGGCAGGCCGAGGTCGACGATGGCCAGGTCGTGATTGAATTCACTGGCCTGGTAGAGAGCTTCTTCAGCATTGGCCACGGCATCGACGACGTGGCTGGTTTCGGTAAAACGGGTGGATAGGTGGTGGCGCAGCAGGGCTTCATCTTCCACCAGCAGCAGTTTCATGTTGCCTCCCGTTTCAGCCTTTGTTTCAAACGGCAAGGCCTGCCCGTGGGATCGGGCAGGCCTGCTGACTTGCTTGGGTACCGGGGGGTTAGAACTGGTAGTTCACACCCAGGTAAGCCAGTTCACTGCTGTGCAGCTTGGCCGAGCCCTGTTTGCCTGCAGTCCGGGAGCTCAGTTCGGTGCTGGCGTTGCTGCGCAGGTAGCGGTAGCCGCCCTCCAGCGATACGTTAGGGGTCAACTGCTGGAGGATGCCGGCCTGCAGACCTGCAGCATAGCCGATATCGCTATCACGCTTGAAGCCTTTGGACTCCTGTTCGAGTTTTACCGCACCCAGCGTGGCGCCACCGAACAGACGGGTGCTGTCGGTAATCGGCAGGAACAGGTCGTAGCTACCGAGCAGGTTCTGCTGACGCAGCTTGTACTGGCTGGCGTAGCTGTCGGACAGGTTTTCGTAGGTGGCGTAGAAACGGCCGCGCTCATTGATCTGGCCGGCGCGCAGGCCCCAGGTCCCGGTGTTATCGATAACCTTGTCCAGGTTGGTATTGCCCAGGTTCTGCTTGAGACTGTCGGAACGCTGGATGTTGTTGCTGGTTTCGCCCCAGGTCAGGCCGACGAAGGTGTCATTGGCATGGGCGGCAACGCTGGCGAAGGCCAGGGTGGTACCTACAGCAAGGGTCTTCAGGGTTGTTTTCATGATTGCCTCTCCGTTGGGGTCATATGCTTGCTACGGGAGACATCTTGCCCAAGTCTTGCTGAACCGGGCCTGAACTCTTCCTGAACCTCGGCTGAACAGCACTCAGTAATACCGCCAGGAAGTGATTACAGGCGTTCAAGGCCGTCAGGCCAGGGGCTGCGTGGTTGGTCGATGATCCAGCCCCGCTGCGGCGCCAGTGCTTCGCTGAGCCACAGGTGCTTGGGGCGGCGGTTGACCAGTTCACCCTGCTCCAGGCTGAATAACTGGCCATTTGGCCGGCCATTTTCGATTTCGACCAGGAACAGTTCCGGGCGTCGGTAGTCGATGCTGGCGATCAGCTGGCCATGGTTGTCGAGGTACTCGTCGGCATGCAGGGCCGTCAGTTTGCGGCAGCGATCGGGCAGATCGATACGCATCTGATAGACCAGTTGCAGTGAATTGGTTGGCAGGTGGACATAGGCTCGTGGACGCTCGATCAGATGCAGTTCGCGGCACAGCACCGGGCGGGTTGCACCACTGTGCGGAGTCAGTTCGAAGTTGAGCTTTTCATACAGTGGCAGAGTCTCGGCATAGGGGGTGGGTAACCAGGTGCCCTGATAGCAGCCCTGCAACCATCCGCGCTCGGTTTCCAGCAGTAGTTCCTCGGCGATCTCAGTCATCACCGTGAGCATCGGGATGCGCAACTCGTGGGCCGGCACGTACCCGGAAATCAGCTTGAGTACGTTGTCGCCATGATCCGGGCGCTCCTGACGGACCAGTACATGAAAGCTGCGGCCTTGCCAGTGCAAAGTCAGATCGACCGAAACGCCGAGGTTAGCCACGGTCAGCTCAAAGTTATCGGGATCATCAATCTGGATGGGCTGACGCAAGGCCTGCATTTCGGAAAAGCTCAGGGGGTTGCCGACTGGGGTATAGCACAGCACTTCGGGTGTGGCCTTGACGTGGATGGCCTGGGTTTTGAAAACCACCGGATTCTTGCGTGCAATGATGCGCGACATCAGCATCCCCCTTTGTTGTTTGTATTGTTGCGGTTTTAGCGCCCAAGCACCTCAATAGCCGTGGCCACGTTCTGTTCTAGATGGTGCGGATTGATGGTGCCGATGATGGCGCTACCGACTGCCGGGTGGGCGAACACCAGTTCCAGGCCCTTGGCGACCGGGTCTTCACCGTGCAGGCAAAGATGACCGCTGGCCAAAGCTTTCTTGATCAGGATGCCCTTGTTGTGTGACAGGGCGAAGTCGAGTACCGGACGCTCGGCCTGTTCGTTGAGGTTGTAGGTGACCATGGCGCAGTCGCCTTGTTCCAAGGCGCGGATGCCACCCTCAACGGTTTTTCCAGAGAAGCCATAGGCGCGGATCAAACCCTCGCGCTTGAGCTGGGCCAACGTCGGATAGACCTGATCATCCAGCACAGTCTGATCATCTCCATTGGAATGCACCAGTACCAGGTCCAGGTAATCGGTTTCAAGTCGTTGCAGCGAGCGCTCGACTGAGAAACGGGTGTGCCGGGCGGAAAAGTCGAAGGCCGAGTGGCCGTTCTCGAATTCTTCGCCAACCTTGGTGCAGATCACCCAGTGTTGGCGCTGGCCACGCAAGAGAGGCCCCAGACGCTGCTCGCTGATGCCGTAGGCCGGGGCGGTATCGAGCAGATTGATACCCAGATCGCGAGCCAGATCCAGCAGGGCGCTGGCTTGCCGGTCATCTGGCAGCTCAAAGCCGTTGGGATACTTGACTCCCTGGTTGCGGCCCAGCTTGACGGTGCCGAGCCCAAGCGGGGAGACCTGCAGCCCGGTGCTGCCCAACGGTCTGTGGAATGCACTCAGGCTGTTCATCGAAAGCAACTCTCCCAGGCAGGTGCGGCGACGCTGGGGGGCGTCAATTCATGTTGGCTGACGCTGGCCTGCGGGGTAATTGCCTGGCGCGCCAACTGTTCTATAACCAGATCGCTGAGGTTGGGCGCCAGAGCCAGCTTGGTTGGCCAGCCGATCAGCGCGTTGCCGATGGCTTGCACGTAGGCGCTGTCCGGGCGCACCAAGCCGCTCTGGGCGGGCTCGGCGCGATTGACCTCCAGGGTGGCCCATTGGCAGGCACTGAGATCGACCCAGGGTAGCAGCTCCGTGAGCTCGTTTCGGGCCTTGGTGATCAGGTTATCGGCACTCTGACCAACCCCTTGTTCGGCTAGTTCACCGCCCAGATACCAGCACCATTGTCCGTCGCTACAGGGGTGGGTTGTGATGGTCAGGCGTGGTTTTGGGCTGTTGCCCAGGCAGTGGGCATAGAGCGCCGGCAGGGCCGGGCCCTTGACCAGTACCATCTGCAGGGGGCGGCGTTGCATGCGCGGTTCTGATACACCCCAGTCGCTCAGCAGCGCCTCATTGCCCTCGCCAGCAGTCAATACATAACGCTGGGCCCGGATTTTGCCACCTTGCACCTGCACGCTACTGATTTCGCCGTTGGCGCCGCGCTCGATCTGCGCGTGGCTGTCGGCGATCAGGCTGCCGGCACCCAGTTCGGCCAGTTGCTGGAGGACGCTGGGCACATCCAGCACCAGTTCATCCAGGCGGTAGACCTTGCCCTTGAACGCCCGGTTGGCGAATGCCGCAGGGAGCTGCTCACCTTTGACAGCTTCGACCCGGCCACGCAGGGCCTTGCTGGCGAAAAATCCGGCCAGATTGCTGATCAGGCTGCCCGGTGACCACAGGTAGTGATGCTGCGACAGCAGGCGGGCACCACGCAGATCCAGTTCGCCCTGCCCCTGCAGACAGGCACGCCAGCGCGCGGGCATGCCGGAAATGGCTTCGGCTGCGGTGGTCAGGCTACCGTGCAGGGCATATTTGGTGCCGCCATGGATGATGCCTTGGGACTTGACGCTTTGGCCACCACCTAGTGCGCCGTGTTCGATCAGCAGGGTCTGAAAGCCCTGCTGGCGCAGGCGAGCGTTCAGCCAGAGGCCGGCGATGCCACCGCCGAGGATGCAGATGTCGGTTTCCAGCGTGGTGCTCATGGGCTCCAGGTTCTTTAACAGCAAAAGAGGGAGCCTAGTATAGACAGGGACAGCTGCCGAGGTCACATCTGCTACTCTATGCCGCAGTTTTCAGGAGTTCATCCATGCCGCGTTTGCTCTATAGCCTGATTTTTACTCTATGCCTGCCCCTGGTTGTGTTGCGCCTGTTGTATCGTGCCTGGCGGGCGCCGGCCTATGCCCGGCGTTGGTCGGAGCGTTTTGCCCTAGGGGGTGATGTGCGTTCGGGTGGTATCTGGGTGCATGCGGTTTCGGTGGGTGAGTCGATCGCCGCTGCGCCCATGGTCCGTGCACTGCTGGAACGCTATCCGCAGTTACCGGTCACCGTGACCTGCATGACGCCGACCGGCTCGGAGCAGATTCGCAAGCTGTTCGGTGGCCGGGTCGGTCATGCCTACCTGCCCTACGATTTGCCCTGGCTGCAGCGCCGGTTGATCCGCCGCTTGCAGCCACAGGTGGCGATCATCATGGAGACCGAGTTGTGGCCCAATCTGGTGGCTGAGTGCAAGCGTGCCAGGGTGCCGGTGGTGCTGGCCAATGCGCGCTTGTCTGAACGCTCGGCCCGTGGCTATGCCCGGGTGAGTGCCTTGGTACAGCCGATGTTTGCAGCGTTGGACTGGGTTGCCGTGCAAACGCATGCCGAGGCAGCGCGTTTTCGTGAGCTGGGGGTGCCGGAGGCTGCCATGACGGTGACCGGCAGTATCAAGTTCGACCTGGAGCCGACACCCGAAACGCTGGCCCAGGCAGCCGAGTTGCGGGGGCAATGGGGCTTGCGCCCGGTCTGGATAGCCGCCAGTACCCATGCCGGGGAAGACGAGCAGGTGCTGGTCGCTCATCGTCAAGTGCTGGTGGCTCAGCCTGATGCCTTGCTGGTGCTGGTGCCCAGGCATCCCGAACGCTTCGACAATGTCGCCAGGCTGGCTCAGGACGCAGGTTTCAGTGTGGTACGGCGCAGTGAACAACGCGTGCCTGCGGCCACCGATCAGGTGTTTCTCGGTGACAGTATGGGCGAGCTGATGATGTTCTACGGTTGTGCCGATATCGCTTTTGTAGGTGGGTCGTTGGTCGCTACCGGCGGGCACAATTATCTGGAGCCCGCGGCTCTGGGGCTGCCAATTCTGTCTGGACCGCATCGGTTCAACTTCACCGAAATCAGCGAGCTGCTCGAAGGTGCTGGTGCGCTGGTTGAGATCGATGGGGCCGATGCCCTGGCTGGGCAGGTGGTGCTGTGGCTTGAGCAGCCGGATCGGGCTCGCAGCGCGGGTGCTGCCGGTCAGGCTGTGGTGCAGGCCAATCAGGGGGCGCTGCAACGTTTGCTCGAAGGGGTGGGGAGGTTTGTTGCCGGAGCGCCGAAGGACTGAGGGCGCTTGAGCCTGTTGCGCGGCCCGCGGCCGCGCAACAGGCCCTGGTCAGAACGAAGTACGCATCCGCCGTTCTTCTTCGCTGGCCGGTGGCTGGCGGCCGATCGACATGCGCTGGGCTTCCTCTTCGGTGAACGGAGGAATGAAGTCGCGATCCGGGTCGTAATCCGGGTTCAGCCACTGCGACAGATCCTGCAGATCCTGCGGGCTCAGAGTGCCAGCCGCCTGCTTGAGGCTCAGGTTGTCGATGATGTAGCCGTAACGCACGGTGTTGTAATCGCGGACCGCGCGGTACAGGTTGCGTTGGGCTTCCAGTACATCAACCACGTTGCGGGTGCCGACTTCGTAACCGGTCTGGGTTGCGTCCAGGGCGGCTTGGGCGGAGATGATGGCCTGACGCCGAGCATCGACTTCCTCGACGCTCGAGGTAACGGTGCGGTACAGGTTACGGGTACTTTCCACCACGCGGCGCAGCTGGGCTTCGCTGAGCTGCTCGGCCTGGGTCAGGCGGTAGGTCGACTCGCGTACCCGGGAGCTGGTGCCGCCGCCAGTGTACAGTGGCAGGGTCAGCTCAACGCCGAAGGTAGTCAGTTCGGTGTCGCGGCTGCCGGTGCCCAAATTGGTGCCGCCATGGGTGTTGTTGTAGCGTACAAAGGCGTCCACGGATGGGGCGTGACCGGCCTTGCTGCTGCGCAGTGATTCCGATGCCGTATCGACCGACAGGCGCACGGCCTGCAGCCCCAGGTTCTGTTGCGCGGCGGTATCGACCCACTGTTGCAGATTGTCTGGCGTTGGCGGCAGGACCGGCAAGTCGTGGCTGATGCCATACAGTTTCTCATAGTCCCGGTTGGTCAGTCGGGTCAGTGCCTGATAGCTTACATCCAGGTTGGTCTGTGCGGTCAGCCGGGCGGCGCGAGCGCTGTCATAGCCAGCTTGGGCCTCAAGTACATCGGTACGGGCCGAGAGGCCGACTTCAAAACGTTCGCGAGCCTGCTCCATTTGCCGTTCGAAGGCCTGTTCCTCGGCGCGGGCAGTGGCCAGGTTGTCGCTGGCCTGCAGAACGCTGAAGTAGGCCTGCGCCACTTCCAGAATCAGAGCCTGCTGCGTTGCGGAAAACTCGACCTCGGCCTGTTGGCTGAGGAACTTGGCGGCCTGATAGTCGAACCAGCGGTCAGCACGGAACAGCGGCTGGGTCAGGCTGGCCTGATAGTAATGAGTGGAGTAACTGTCGGTTCCCATGCCATCGATATCAACCCGTTCACGGGCGGCGCCACCACCCAGGCCAATGCTGGGCAATAGCAATGAGCGTGCCTGGGGCAGGGCTTCCTGGCGGGCCAGGGCGTCTGCCTGAGCGGCAGCCAGATCGGCACTGTTTTCCAGTGCTTCCTGATAAACGGTCAGCAGGTTGGTGTTGGCCAGTGCAGCGGAGGACAGGCCGGCAAGCATCAATGCCAGAGAGATCGGTCGCAACATGCAGAATTCCTTCGCATGGATGGATAATCCGTCAAGGCTAAAGAGCTGGCACTTGGCGGTCAAGCAGCATAGGGGGCGGGCAGGGAACAAAGTGTTGCCAAGAAGCCCTAAAAGCTGTTTTCCCCTGAGCTTCATAAGCTTCAATGACCGGCGGCGGTGGCGTGCTGCACCGGATTAGGCTAGGCTTTGCACTCATCTTGACGGGGTGCCGTGAAAGCCGGCTGAGATCACACCCGTTGAACCTGAACCGGTTAGTACCGGCGTAGGAATCGAGATGCGTGTCCACTGCATGGCTGTTGCGCGCAGGACACTCGCCTTTTCGGTTCCCTGCGTTCAATACATGCAGTGGAGCACAATAATGAACAGCAAGTTGCCTGATACCGCCATCGCCACTTCGGGGGCCGACAGCGCCGCGACCCAACCCTTTCCCAATTCGCGCAAGATCTACGTGACAGGTTCGCGCCCGGACATTCGCGTACCGATGCGCGAAATCAGTCTGGCCGATACTCCGACCGACTTTGGTGGCGAAAAGAATTCCCCGGTACTGGTGTATGACACCTCCGGCCCCTACACCGACCCGACTGTGCAGATCGATCTGCGCGCGGGTCTGGCCGATGTGCGCAGTGTCTGGATCGACGAGCGCGGCGACACCGAGATTCTGCCGGGTTTGACCTCGGAATTCGGTAGTGCTCGTCTGTCCGATCCATCATTGGATCCATTGCGTTTTGCCCATGTACGCACCCCGCGCCGGGCCAAGGCCGGGTGCAACGTCACCCAGATGCACTATGCGCGCCAGGGCATCATCACCCCGGAAATGGAATACGTCGCCATCCGCGAGAACATGAAGCTGCAGGAGGCCCGCGAGGCCGGTCTGCTGGCCGAGCAGCATGCCGGCCACAGCTTCGGGGCCAGCATCCCCAAAGAGATCACCGCCGAGTTCGTCCGTGAGGAAATCGCCCGTGGTCGCGCGATCATCCCGGCCAACATCAACCACACCGAGCTGGAACCAATGATCATCGGCCGTAACTTCCTGGTGAAGATCAACGGCAATATCGGCAACTCGGCGCTGGGTTCCTCTATCGAGGAAGAGGTCGAGAAGATGACCTGGGGCATACGCTGGGGCTCTGACACCATCATGGACCTGTCCACCGGCAAGAACATCCATGAAACCCGCGAGTGGATCATCCGCAACTCGCCGGTGCCGATCGGCACCGTACCTATCTATCAGGCGCTGGAAAAGGTCGACGGCATTGCCGAAAACCTGACCTGGGAGATCTTCCGCGACACCCTGATCGAGCAGGCCGAGCAGGGCGTGGACTACTTCACTATCCACGCCGGCGTGCTGCTGCGCTATGTGCCGATGACCGCCAAGCGAGTGACCGGCATCGTTTCGCGCGGCGGCTCGATCATGGCCAAGTGGTGTCTGGCGCACCATAAGGAGAATTTCCTCTACACCCACTTCGAGGAAATCTGCGAAATCATGAAGGCCTACGACGTGTCCTTCTCCCTTGGCGACGGTCTGCGCCCCGGCTCGATTGCCGATGCCAACGATGAGGCCCAGTTCGGTGAGCTGGAAACCCTTGGCGAGCTGACCAAGATCGCCTGGAAACACGACGTGCAGGTGATGATCGAAGGCCCCGGCCATGTGCCGATGCAGTTGATCAAGGAAAATATGGATAAGCAGCTCGAATGCTGCGACGAGGCGCCGTTCTATACCCTCGGCCCACTGACCACCGACATCGCGCCGGGCTATGACCACATCACCAGCGGCATTGGCGCGGCGATGATCGGCTGGTTTGGTTGCGCTATGCTCTGCTACGTCACGCCCAAGGAGCACCTGGGGCTGCCGAATCGTGATGATGTGAAGACCGGCATCATCACCTACAAGATCGCTGCCCACGCGGCGGATCTGGCCAAGGGGCATCCGGGTGCGCAGATCCGCGACAATGCGCTATCCAAGGCACGCTTCGAGTTCCGCTGGGAAGACCAGTTCAACCTGGGGCTGGACCCGGACACCGCCCGCGCTTTCCACGACGAGACCCTGCCCAAAGAGTCGGCCAAGGTCGCGCACTTCTGCTCCATGTGCGGGCCCAAGTTCTGCTCCATGAAGATCACCCAGGAGGTCCGTGAGTACGCTGCCGAGCAGCGTATCGAGGCGGTCGATCTGGCGGTCGAAGAGGGCATGAAGGCCAAGTCTGCCGAATTCCGACAAACGGGGTCGCAGTTGTATCAGAAGGTCTAGGGTCGGTTGCGGTTTCATCACAACCGCCCCTAGGGCTTGCGGTAGCCCCCCTGGGTGTGCGAGCTTTGAGTCAAAGCATTTAGCTTGATCCTTGGGGGTTACAACTTTGTCATTTACGCGCGCCGACGTAGACATCATCCGCCGTGAGCCCGGTTTCAGTGGCTTTTACCGGCTGGATATCCTCACCCTGCGCCACCGGCTGTTTGCCGGCGGCTGGGGGCCGGAGCTGCGTCGCGAACTCTTTGTGCGGCCGGATGCAGTCTGTGTTCTGCCCTATGACCCCTGGCAGGACACGGTAGTACTGCAGGAGCAGATGCGCGTGGGAGCCGTCGACAAGAGCAACAACCCCTGGATGATCGAGGTGGTAGCCGGCCTGATCGAGCCGGGCGAGTCACCCGAGCAGGTGGCTCACCGCGAGGCTGATGAGGAAGCCGGGCTGACTCTGCTTGAGCTGATTCCCATTACCCGCTATTTCCCTTCGCCTGGTGGCAGTGATGAACGTGTGCACCTGTACTGCGCGCTGGTCGACAGTCGGGGGGCTGGCGGCCTCCATGGTCTGGAACACGAAGGTGAGGATATTCGTGTCAGCGTCTGGCCTCGGGAGCAGGCGCTACTGGCGGTTGAGCAGGGCCGTATCGACAACGCTGCCAGCATCATCGCCCTGCAATGGTTGGGTCTGCATGGCGAGCGCCTGCGCGCTGGCGCGGGAGCGCAGCCATGAGCTTCTTCAAATCCCGATATCGGGTCGATCTGAGTGATCTGCAGGCCGTGTGTGAGGCCAACTACTGGCGCTTGCTGCGGCTGATGCCTGCCATGGCAGATCAGGATGAGCGTCGCATCGCGGTGGATACCGGCGATGGTCAGTCCCAGGCGCTGGTTATGCGGGTACTGGAGCGTTGCCGCTACACCTCGACGCTGCAGTTGTTGCACGAGCGGGTGCACGAGTGGCTGGTACCACCCAGTATGGAAGTACGGCTTTACCACGACGCTGGTATGGCCGAAGTGGTTGCGGCCTACAATCGTCGGCGTTTCCGCGGGGTTTATCCCTATCCCAACGAGCAAATGCTGCAGCCGGATGAAAAGTATCAGCTCAATCTGTTTCTGGGCGAGTGGCTTGGGCATTGCCAGCGTCATGGCCAAAGTGCCGTGCCAGTGGAATTGAGCCGATAAACTGAGCTGTGGTTTTTCAGCGGCTCCCTGTGAACCAATCGCTGGATTAGTCCGCTGGCTCTTGCCATCATAATGGCTACACAAGGATAAGGAACAGGCCTGCGATGTCGACTGCGGTAACCGATACCGACCCTATCTGCTTGGTTCAGCTTACGGACAGCCACCTCTATGCCGGAGCGGATCAGGCATTGTTGGGCATGGATACCTACGCCAGCCTGCAGGCGGTCATCGATCAGGTATTGGTCGAGCAACCCAGAATCGATCATGTACTGGCGACCGGGGATATTACCCAGGATGGTTCACTGGGCGCATACGAACGTTTCATCGAGGCATCCAGTCGTCTGCCGGTGCCGTGCAGTTGGATTGCCGGCAATCACGACGACGCCGAACTGATGGCGGAGCTGGGGCAGGCCCATGGGCTCAATCAGACCTGTCTGGATCTCGGCAATTGGCGTATCGTGATGCTGGACTCGAGTATTCCTGGCGCCGTGCCGGGACATCTGGCCGATACCCAGCTTGCCCTGCTCGAGCAGGCCCTGAGCGAGGCTGGTGAGCGCCATGTCATGGTCTGTCTACATCATCACCCGGTGTCGATCGGGTGTGAATGGATGGAGTCCATCGGCCTGCTCAATCCCGAGCCTTTTTGGCAGCGACTGGATGCCTGTGCGCAGGTGCGAGCGGTGCTTTGGGGGCACGTGCACCAGTCTTTTGACCAGCAACGTGGAGCCGTGCGGTTGTTGGCTACGCCCTCGACCTGCGTGCAGTTCGCCGTCGCCAGCCAGGATTTTGCCACTGATACCCTGGCGCCTGGCTATCGCTGGTTGCGCCTGTACCCCGATGGGCGAATCGAAACCGCTGTAGAGCGGCTCGCGCCAGGGCGTTTCCTGCCTGATCCGGGTGCGACCGGGTATTAGATGGAATGCTGAAAACAGGGGGGCGACGGGTGCTCGTCGCTTACTCACCTGTAAACACCCTCTGAGGCTTCAAGCGGAGCTCTTCAAGCGGTAAGCTGCTTGCCAGTCAGAGTCACGCTGCTTGCCAGTAAGAATCAAGGATAACCAGACAAGTTATGTCTCAATCGACCTACAATGCCGATGCCCTGGAAGTGCTCAGCGGCCTGGACCCGGTGCGTCGGCGCCCGGGTATGTATACCGACACCACCCGACCCAACCATTTGGCCCAGGAAGTTATCGATAACAGTGTCGACGAAGCGCTGGCCGGGCATGCCCGTAGCATCAGCGTGGTCCTGCATGAGGACAACGCCCTGGAAGTAAGCGATGACGGGCGCGGCATGCCAGTTGATATCCACCCTGAGGAAGGGGTTTCCGGGGTCGAGCTGATTCTGACCCGACTGCATGCCGGCGGCAAGTTCTCGAACAAGAACTACCAGTTCTCCGGTGGTCTGCACGGGGTAGGGATTTCGGTGGTCAATGCCCTGTCGCTGCGGGTCGAGGTCCGTGTGCGGCGTGATAGCAGTGAATACGCCATGAGTTTCGAACATGGCGAAAAGGTAAGCGAGTTGCAGGTGGTGGGCAGTGTCGGTAAGCGCAATACCGGTACCACCGTCAAATTCTGGCCAGATGCCCGATATTTCGATTCGGCCAAGTTCAGCATCAGCCGGCTCAAGCACCTGCTCAAGGCCAAGGCAGTGTTGTGTCCGGGTCTGAAAGTCGATTTCCATGATCGCCAGAACGGCGAACAGGTCAGTTGGTATTACGAGGATGGGCTGCGCGACTACCTGGTGGATGCCTGCAGTGAGTGGCCTAAGCTGCCAGAAGAGCCTTTCACCGGCGTTTTTGCTGCCCGTCAGGAGGCGGTCGACTGGGCGGTGCTGTGGCTGCCCGAGGGCGGCGAGCTGATTCAGGAAAGTTACGTCAACCTGATTCCCACAGCTCAGGGTGGCACCCATGTCAACGGCTTACGGGCCGGTTTGCTGGAGGCCATCCGTGAATTCTGCGAGTTTCGCAATCTATTGCCACGTGGGGTCAAGCTTGCTCCTGAGGATGTCTGGGAGCGGGTCAGCTATGTGCTGTCGCTGAAAATGGCCGAGGCCCAGTTCTCCGGCCAGACCAAGGAGCGGCTGTCGTCGCGTGAGTCGGCGGCGTTCGTCTCCGGGGTGGTCAAGGACGCTTTCAGCCTGTGGCTCAATCAGCACGCCGACATCGGTCAGCAACTGGCGGAAATGGCCATCAGTCATGCCAGCCGCCGGCTCAAGGCCGGCAAGAAGATTGAGCGCAAACGGATCACCCAGGGCCCGGCCCTGCCGGGCAAACTGGCCGACTGCGTGGGACAGGACAGCCGCCGCTCCGAACTGTTTCTGGTTGAAGGCGACTCGGCCGGTGGCAGCGCCAAGCAGGCGCGCGATAAGGAATTCCAGGCGGTGATGCCGCTGCGCGGCAAGATCCTCAACACCTGGGAAGTGGATTCCGGGCAGGTACTGGGCTCCCAGGAAGTACACGACATTGCCGTGGCGATTGGCGTTGACCCCGGCTCCAGCAATCTTGAGCAACTGCGCTACGGCAAGATTTGCATTCTGGCTGACGCCGACTCTGATGGCCTGCATATCGCCACCTTGCTGTGTGCGCTGTTCGTGCGTCACTTCCAGGCATTGGTCGAGGCCGGACATGTGTTTGTCGCCATGCCGCCGCTGTACCGTATCGACATCGGCAAGGATGTTTACTATGCCCTGGACGATGCTGAAAAGCAGGGCGTGCTTGATCGCATCGAAGCCGAAGGCAAGCGTGGCAAGATCCAGGTCACCCGTTTCAAGGGGCTGGGCGAGATGAACCCCATGCAACTGCGGGAAACCACCATGGCTCCGGATACCCGGCGACTGGTGCAACTGACCGTCGAGGATATGGCTGGAACCGAGGCGTTGATGGACATGCTGCTGGCCAAGAAACGCTCTGGTGACCGTAAGATCTGGCTTGAGCAGAAGGGCAACCTGGCCGAGGCCTTGCTGTGACCGGCAGGCCTTTGCTGGCTTTGTTGGCGGCGTCCGCAGTTCTCTATACCGGTGGGCTTGGAGCCTTTGAGCGTGCTCCTGAGCTGACTCTGGAGCACGCGCTGGCAGTGGATGGCATTGCTCGGGGCAATCTGTCCGGGCTGGCCCGTTGCGGGGATCGGTTGCTGGCAGTATCGGATCGTGAAGACAGCCGGTTGTATCAACTGGAGCCCGGTGATCGGGTCTGGCAGGCTGAGCCTGAGAACTTTACCCGGCCCGAGCAGAACCCCTCGATGTTGCCCGTGCCGTTGTTGGCAGGTGCCTGGCTGCGTGGTTTGCGCGGGCAGGCGCTGGATTTCGAGGGCATCAGTTGCGATGCCGAAGGCAATCGTTATCTGCTCAGCGAAAGTCTGTTGGGGATACTCAAGCTGCCGCCACCAGGCGAGGACGGACCGGTTGCCGGGGTCTGGCTGGAACTGGCCGAAGAGCTCTACAGCGAAGGTGAAAGTCGTGGCCTATGGCAGCAAATCAATGCCCTGGCCGAAGGCATAGCGGTGGCCGGAGATGGCAAGACCCTGTGGCTCGCAGCCGAGCGGCAGTCGCGTGGACTGGTCAGGCTGGAGTTGCAGGATGGCCGCTGGCAATGCCCGCTGGCTGGTTGTGTGCTACTGGCCGAGCGTCGTTATCTGCCGCCGGAACCTTTCGGTCCAGGTGTACTTAATCGCGAAGTCATGGCATTGGACTTTGCCGGGTTGAGTCTTTGGCAGGGGCGCTTGTGGACTCTGGAGCGCAATGAGCATCAGGTCTGCCGACGCCACCCACTATCTGGCCAACGAGAGCGTTGCTGGTCCTTTGCCGCAACCCTGCTGAGCGTCCCTTATGTGTATCCGAAAGCATCCTTTGGTCTGGCCGAAGCCATTCATGTCGACGAGCAGGGCATTCTGATCGGTCTGGACAACAATGCGCTGGCGCGGGCTGATGGGGATACCCGGCCCTGGCTGTTCCATTTCAGTTTGCCGGATGACTGGCAGCAAGGGTATGGCCGGTGAGTCAGCCGCCATCAAGCCGGCGTATCGGCACCGTTATGCTGGTACTGGCCTGGTTGGCCGGCATGGCCCTGGCGGTGCAGTGGTTCTCCGGGGTTGAGGAGCGTCGTCGCAACCCCAACACCCAGCCCGTCTCGCTGGCCGTTGATGGCTATATTGAAGTGCGCCTGGAGCGCAACGCCCAGGGCCATTACATGGCCTCGGGGCGGATTAACGAACAACGCGTAACCTTCCTGCTCGACACCGGGGCGACCTTTGTTGCTGTCCCCGCCGGTCTTGCCGGGGAGTTGGGGTTACAACGCGGACGGCCATTCATGGTCAATACCGCCAACGGGATGACAGAAAGTTACAGTACCCGCATCGACAGCCTGCGCCTGGGCGACATTCTGCTTCGGGATGTTAGTGCCGGGATCGTGCCCGGTATGGGTGGCGATGAGGTGTTGTTGGGGATGAGTGCCCTGAAACAGCTGGAGTTTGCCCAGCAGGGTCGAGAATTGATATTGCGCCAACCGCGCTGAACGAGAGGACACGCATGAGTGACAGCCTGGATTTGAGTATGGACGGCATCGAGCGCCGTTCACTGGCTTCCTTTACCGAGGAGGCCTATCTCAATTACTCGATGTACGTGATCATGGACCGGGCCTTGCCGCACATCGGCGATGGCCTCAAGCCGGTACAGCGACGCATCATTTACGCCATGAGCGAGCTGGGTTTGAGTGCCAGTTCCAAGCACAAGAAATCGGCGCGTACCGTTGGTGACGTGCTGGGTAAATATCACCCGCACGGTGACTCGGCCTGTTACGAGGCCATGGTGCTGATGGCCCAGCCGTTCTCCTATCGCTATCCGTTGGTTGACGGGCAGGGTAACTGGGGGGCACCGGACGATCCGAAATCCTTTGCCGCCATGCGCTACACCGAAGCGCGACTGGCTCGTTACAGTGAAGTGCTGCTCAGCGAGCTGGGGCAGGGAACGGTCGACTGGCAGCCGAATTTTGACGGCACCATGGACGAGCCAAAGGTAATGCCGGCGCGCCTGCCGAACCTGCTGCTCAATGGTACTACGGGCATTGCCGTGGGTATGGCGACCGATATTCCGCCGCACAACCTGCGGGAGGTGGCAGCCGCCTGCGTGCGCTTGCTGGATGACCCAGGTGCCGGGCTGGATGAGTTGTGCGAGCATGTTCAGGGGCCGGATTTCCCCACCGAAGCCGAGATCATCACCCCGCGCCATGAATTGCTGAAGATCTATGCCAGCGGCCGTGGTTCGATTCGCTGCCGGGCGGTCTGGAGCAAGGAGGACGGTGAAATCGTTATTACTGCCTTGCCGCATCAGGTCTCCGGGGCCAAGGTGCTGGAGCAGATCGCGGCTCAGATGCAGGCCAAAAAGCTGCCGCTGGTGGCCGATCTGCGTGACGAGTCCGATCATGAGAACCCCACCCGCATCGTGATCGTACCGCGCTCCAATCGGGTCGATCTGGATGAGCTGATGCAGCATCTGTTTGCCACCACCGATCTGGAGAACAGCTACCGGGTCAACATGAACGTGATCGGCACCGACGGCAAACCGGCGGTCAAGGACCTCTACGGCCTGCTGTGCGAGTGGCTGGGCTTCCGTATCGCCACCGTGCGCCGCCGTCTGCAGTTCCGGCTGGACAAGGTGCTGGCCCGCCTGCACCTGTTGGAAGGCTTGATGATCGCCTTCCTCAACCTCGACGAGGTGATCCATATCATCCGTACCGAGGAGCATCCCAAGGCTGAGTTGATGGCTCGCTTTGGGCTGACCGAGGTGCAGGCCGACTACATTCTCGACACCCGCCTGCGGCAACTGGCGCGTCTGGAAGAGATGAAGATTCGTGGTGAGCAGGATGCCCTGGCTGAAGAGCGTGACCAGTTGCAACGGATCCTGGGCGATGAGCGCTTGCTGCGTAGCAAGGTGCGCGACGAGTTGCTGGCTGACGCCGAAACCTACGGTGATGAGCGTCGTTCACCGTTGGTCGAGCGGGCTGAAGCCAAAGCGCTGTCGGAAACCGATCTGGTGCCAACCGAGCCGGTTACCGTGGTGCTGTCGGAAAAAGGTTGGGTGCGTTGTGCCAAGGGCAATGACGTCGATGGGCTGGGGTTGTCATACAAGGCCGGTGATCGCTTTCAGGCTCAGGCCAGCGGGCGCTCCAACCAGCAGGCGGTGTTCCTGGACTCGACCGGGCGCAGTTATTCGCTGGCGGCACATACCCTGCCTTCGGCCAGGGGGCAAGGCGAACCGCTGACCGGCCGTTTGAGTCCGCCTTCGGGGGCTAGCTTCGAGCATGTACTGATGCCCGAAGAGACGAAACTCTATCTGCTGGCTTCCGATGCTGGCTATGGCTTCATTGCCCAGGGCGGCGATCTGCTGGCCAAGAACAAGAACGGCAAGGCGCTTTTGTCGCTACCTGATGGTAGCCGGGTAATGCCACCCCAGGCTGTGACCAATGCCAAGGGCGAACTGCTGGCGGCGCTGTCCAACGAAGGGCGGTTGCTGGTGTTCCCGGTGGCAGATCTGCCGCAGTTGGCCAAGGGCAAAGGCAACAAGATCCTGTCGGTACCGTCGGCTCGGGTCAAGGCGCGGGAAGAGTTCGTCTCGGCACTGACGGTTGTACCGGAAGGTGCCAGTCTGATATTGACTGCCGGCAAGCGCACGCTGACGCTCAAGCCAGCGGATCTGGAACATTATCGGGGTGAGCGTGGCCGACGTGGCAACAAGCTGCCACGCGGATTCCAGAAAGTCGATCTGATGCAGGTGGAGACGCCCGCGCTATGATGGCGGGTTTGCGGCTACGCGCACTTGGGGCGCGTAGCCGGTAACTCAGTGCCGCTGGCTGTAGAGTTGGTTCAGTTGCTGCTCAAGCAGGGACTGATAGGGCTCTTGCAGACGCTCGACACAATACAGACCCTGCTGGCTGGCCAGGCGCCGGATTACTGCACGGCTGCGCACCAGCGAGCCAGAGGCCAGTTCGGCATCCAGCAGCAGCAGGTTGCGGCTGTACTGAACCTGTTCCAGGCTCTGTTGGCAATGCGCATTACTGGCCAACTCTTCGAGGCTGAAATCCTTCAGGCAGGGACTGTGGCTCAGGCCTAGCTGCAGTTGCAGGGCGATGCCGGTATCGGCAATTTCGATCTGCAGGTCATGGCCAAGAATCCGTAGCAACTCGCCGCAGCATAGCGCATGGGTCAGTTCATCCTGGTTGCAGTCAGCCGCGTGGAACAGCAGCAGTGAGGTGCCGTCGAGCAGAGTGTGCTGGCGCCCGGCGTACAGTTGGCAGGCTTGCTGGACGTGGGTGCGGTAGCGTTCGAGCAGAGCCAGCAGGCGCTCCCGGGGCAGCTTGCTCAGAGCCTCCTGGTTGCCTAGGCGGATGGCAACCAGAGCGGTACTGGGCTGTGCCGCTACAATGGGGTCGCTGGCTTCGATTGTTTCGCTATAGTCCTGCTGCGGTATCGAAGCGCTAGCCATATCGTCGGCTTGCGGGGATTCTTGCGGCTCAGTTGGCTCATAGTCACCGTCGGGGATTCCGGCAGTCAGATCGATCACCTTGTGCGACGATTCGGATTCTGGCAGCTCGGTTGGGTTGTCCGTCGACACCGGCTGCTGCTTGGTGTCGTCAACCAGTTCAGGTTCAGATTCGGGTTCAGGCTCAGGTTCAGGCGGCAGATCGGTAATCCGGCGTGCCGCCAGCCGGCGGGCCAGATCGCCAATTTCATCACTGCGCTGTTGTCCAGGTGCCGGTTGGCCGCTCTCGGCGTACCAGTTACCCAGTTCAGATAATGTGCGTCGCATGATGCTGACCTGGCGCCAGGTCAGCAGGGCGAAGCCCAGCATCAGGACCAACAACGTCCAGATCAGGTGCTTGACCAGAGCCTGGT
The DNA here is from genome assembly GCF_002056295.1 of Halopseudomonas phragmitis. Lineage (NCBI taxonomy): Bacteria > Pseudomonadati > Pseudomonadota > Gammaproteobacteria > Pseudomonadales > Pseudomonadaceae > Halopseudomonas > Halopseudomonas phragmitis. The sequence goes on from NZ_CP020100.1 coordinate 1,926,202, forward strand.
GAGCGCTGGTGAATGGCTCACGGGCCAGGCTCAGTTGCAGTTGGCCGGACAGGATATCCTGGAAATGTACCGCAGCTACGAACCGTCCCTGACCCGGGGCCAGGGCCTCACGTCCCAGTCGTTGCCCGGCTTCGGCGATAATGCGATTGTCCACGCTGTACAGGCTGGTATGGGCAATCAGTGGGTTCTGATTCCATTGAGCCAGGAGGATGTTGAGGCTGAGTTGATCGTTGGCGGCCAGTGGGTCGGCTACTGAGGCTGCGATCTGACGGGCCAGTTCGCTACCTACGGCATCGGCCTGACGCGCAGTATCGCGTTGCCACTGCAGTTGGCCGAACCAGAGGGTGGCCAGCAAGCTTAACAGCAACGGCAGCAGCACCAGAATCTGCAGTCGGGTCGCCAGGGTCAGGCGTTGGTTGCGAAGCGCTGCATACCAGCGCAGGAACAGATTGTCGGTCGGAGACGATGAACGATTCAAAGTGAAACTCGATTCGATAGCTAAGGGCGGACCCAGGACGGCCGGAAGATGCTCATTATCCGTGCGTTAAAGGCGTTTCGAGTATAGCCATTCAACTGCAACGGCAAAAGGGCGCATCTGTAAGACGCAGGGTAAATGCAGGTAGAATAACGGCTTTGCCGCTGCGACTGGAGAAACCCCGTTGAAGGAAATCGTCCTGATCAACATCACCGGCCCTGATCGTCCCGGGCTGACCGCCGCCATTACCGGTGTGCTGGCCCGCGCCGATGTGAATATCCTCGATATCGGTCAGGCCGTTATCCATGACACGCTGTCTTTCGGCATTCTGGTCGAAATGAGCGGTGTGGAAGGAAAATCCGATGTGTTCAAGGATATCCTGTTTCGCGGCTACGAGCTGGATCAGCAGGTGCGCTTCACTCCGGTCAGTGCTGATGAATATGCGCGCTGGGTTACCGGGCAGGGCAAGCCTCGGCATATCGTGACGCTGCTGGCGCGACGGGTGACTGCCGAGCATATTGCGAGGGTGAGTGAAATCACTGCTCGCTACGGGCTCAACATCGACCATATCGATCGACTCTCCGGACGCATTCCCGAAGGTTTGCCAGCCGATCAGGGTAAAGGCTGTATCGAGTTTTCCGTACGCGGCGAACCAGCCGACCCGGCGGCGCTGCGCGCCGAGTTTCTAGCCATTGCCCAGGAACTGAATGTCGATATCGCCTTCCAGCAGGACAGTATTTTCCGTCGCAACCGGCGTCTTGTGGTGTTCGACATGGACTCGACCCTGATCGATGCTGAAGTGATCGATGAACTGGCCAAAGCGGCCGGAGTTGGTGATCAGGTGGCGGAAATCACCGAGCGGGCGATGCGCGGCGAGCTGGACTTCAAGGCCAGCTTCCGTGAACGCATGGCGCTGCTCAAGGGATTGCCAGAGTCGGTGTTGGAGGGGATTGCAGAGTCTTTGCGTCTGACTGAAGGTGCGGAAACGCTGATCAGTCAATTGCGCCGGCTGGGCTATAAAACCGCGATTCTGTCGGGTGGCTTCAATTATTTTGCTGAGCGCCTGCAGCAGCGCTTGGGAATAGATTACGTCTATGCCAACGCCTTGCCGGTCAAGGATGGCAAGGTCACGGGTGAGGCGCTGGAGCCGATTGTCGATGGCCAGCGCAAGGCTGATCTGTTGCGGGAGCTGGCCCAGCGCGAAGGGATTAGTCTGGAGCAGACCATTGCGGTGGGTGATGGCGCCAATGACCTGCCCATGTTGTCGATCGCCGGGCTGGGGGTTGCTTTCCGGGCCAAGCCTCTGGTCAAGCAATCAGCCAAGCAGGCTATCTCTACCCTGGGGCTGGATGGCATTTTGTACTTGCTGGGGTTCCGGGATCGCGAAGGGGGCTGAAAGCCCCCAGTTTCACTCGGCTGAGAAGTCGTAATTCATGCTGTCGCTTGGGGCCTGCAGGTAGTGCCCCTGGATGTAGTTGGCACCGGCCTGCCAGAGGGTCGGAATCATGGCGGCGCTGTCGACGAACGGCACTATGGTCAGTTTTCCCTGACTGTGCAGCGCACTGATCATGTCTTTCAGGGTTTCCACCGCCTCGGGGCTGGACAGGTCGCGGCTGAAGGAGCCGTCAATCTTGACGGCATCCACATGCAGGTGTTTCAAGGCTGCATAGGGGTTCAGGGCACAACCGAAGTGCCGGAGCGAGATCTTGCAGTGCAGAGCGGCCATGGCCTCGGTGAGGATCTTGGCCTGCTTCATATAGGTGTTGGCGTCGGCGTCATTGAATTGGAAGCCGATGGCATCAGCGGGTAGTCGGGCGGCCTTGAGCAGTCCGGAGATCCATGGGACCAATTCCGGATCCTGCAGGCTGGCACCTGTCAGATTGAGCAGCAGATGGGTGTCGGCGCCTTTGTTACGATGGTTGGCCAGCAGCTTGATGGCGCGTTCAATCATCCAGCGGTCGATGGTTCCGGCCAGCCCAGCTTCCTGGGCGGCAGGGAGGAAATCACCGGCTGGAACCTCTTCGCCCTCACGGTTGAGCAGGCGCAAGAACACTTCATACTGCTCGGCATTATCCCCGCGCAGACTAATTATGGGCTGAAACAGCAGGCGGAAGGCGTTGGTTTCCAGGGTGTGCTGGATCAGGGCGATCAGATCTCCGCGGTTGGCCTGGTGTGCCAGTTCATCCAGCGGGTTGAACAACTTGATGGCGTTACCGCCAGCCTGGCTGAGCTGGTCGGCCAGGCGATGGGCACGGTCAATCGCTTCGGCTGGCTTGGGGCTGGTTTCGCTGATGGCAGCTACCCCCACGCTGACCGTGATTTGGACCGTGCGACCGTTGGCCTCGAATAGATTGGACTCTATCCGTTGGCGCAGTTGTTCAAGCTGTTCCGCCTGACTTTCAGGCTCCTGGCCTTCAATAAGAATGCTGCAGGCGTCGTCGCCAAAGCGGGCCATCAGGGTTTCGGCCGGGAAGCTTTCCTTGAGGATCTGGGCCAGATCGGTCAGGACCAGATCGGCTCCGCCAATACCAATGTCGGCTTGCAGGCTGTTGAAGCCATCTATGCTCAGATAGGCCAGAGTGCTCGGGCGGCCCAGGCGTACTGCGTGCTCGCTGATGCTTTCCAGCTGTTCCTGAAAGTAGTTGCGGTTGTATAAGCCGGTGACCAGATCCTGGCTGGTCATGACCTTGAGCTTCTCTTCAAACTCGGCGCTGGCGGTTTCAACCCGGATCACCACCTGGGTGCAGGGTTCGCCGTCGTAGGTCGCAGGAGAAAAGGTCAGCAACAGCGGCAGCTCGCGGCCTTCGATGTCCACTCCGCTGCAGCGCATCTCGTTGCACTCGCCTCGGTCTATATAGTGGCGCAGGAAGTCCTTGAAAGCCGATTGATCCTTGGCGGCAATCAAGCCAACCATAGGCTCGGCAGCGAGATCGTCCGGGTCATCGTAGCCGAACAGCTGAAGATAGGCCTGGTTGGCATAGATGTGCATGCCATCATGGACATAGGCGATGGCATCGACCGAACTATCGAGCAGCAACTGACAGCGTTTTTCGGCTTCACGCAGGGCCTGTTCTGCGATGCGCTGTTGCCGTCTGGCAGTAAGATTGGTCAGTTCGCGTTTTACCACCAGAGTCAGCAGAGACTCGGCACTGACCGGAACGGCATCCTGCATGCCTTGGTTCAAGGCTTCGCGGCGAGCTTCGGTAGATTCCTCTTCCAGTAGCAGAATAAACGGCAGATCTCGAGCCTGGCCGATCAGGGTACAGGCCTGAGTAGCGCTCATGAAGCTGGTTTCGGGAATCGCCAGACAAAGGTCCCAGGTTTGTTGCAGTGACTCCTGCAAATCCTCCAGGGAACTGATGCGGTGGGCGCGGGTGGCATGGCCGGCATTGCGCAGGATGCTTACCAGATGCTCGGCGTTGTTTTGCGAGTCTTCGAGAATCAGTAGCCTGATGGCGTTGGTGTCGGTACCCATGGTCGTCCGCGTCGGAGCAGGCAGAACCTGCTCTTTTGGTCATATAGGCTTTTGAATTTACAAGGACTTCCAGAGTGAGTCAAAGTCATCCTCGTTGCCGGTCCCCAAAGATGTGCTGTGAGTCTCGGAATGGGCTTTTCCACTCTCGGGCTGCTCAAGAATACGGTATTCAAACTGGTTGAAGCTGCCAGTGGCGGCTATCCGGTCGGTCAGGTGGCCACGTAGCTCGTGACTGCCCAGGTGAATGATCACCTTGCTGTTGACCTGGAAAGGCAGGCGTGGGGTGATCAAGGTTGCCGGGCGGTCGATGGCGCTGACTGCCGGAAGCATCAGGGCGCGCAGAAAATGACTTGGCTCACCGGTCTTGCGTACCAGCTTAACCGCGCACGGGGTGCAATGGGGGGCGATCAGTTCGACGCCCATTTGTGTACCGCCTCCGCGGACCTGGCGAATCCAGCGAACCACCGCCAGGCTCCAGTCCTGCTCGCGAGCTTCCTGGACACTCAGAAGTTCACCGGCCTGTAGTTGCTTTGGCACTTCCTTGGGCCAGGTCAGGCAAAATCCCCCCGGACTGTGATTGACGATCGGCAGCTCGTGGATCGGATAGCTTGCTTCGTTCTCTTCGGTTTCGCTGTTCTCGCGTTGGAGTACGCTGGCGCCTGGAGTGTAGTCAATGGCCTGGTAGTCAGAGCTCACCCACTCCACTGACCGGTCGCCATCGAAAGCCGAGCCCCAGCCAGCACCATGTCGGGCGCGTTGCGCCATATCGGAAAACGGGTTGAGTTGTTGCTCGTCGATATTGATGAAATTGGCAAAGGCGCGCTTGGCAATCCGGAAGTGGGTGGCACTCATGCCGATACTGACCTTTAACGTGCCGCGTCCAGGTACTCGGTTGAAGGTACGTTCGGCCAGATCGCCCCAGCTTTGACTAAGGTGCTGCAGTAATTCCACGCCTAGTGACTCGGGCACAATCAGGCTTGCCTCGGCGTCATTTAGCATATATCGCTTGATGCCTTCGACTAGGCGGTGAGTGTCGAGTCCGAAACTGCGGCTCAGGTCTTCGTTCTGCAGTAGTGAGCGATAGCGCGGAGCGCTGTCTACTGTCGGATTTACAATCAGCAGCGAGGAACTCTCGTTGGCCGGAACCAGGCTCGCCAACTGGCACCAGGCTTCCAGTGTGCTGAAGAGGCGGGCCATGGCGCTTTGGCGCATCTGGTTAGGCTGCGCTGCGCCCATCAGCAGGGCGCTCAGATAGCAATGTTCAATACTCAGCGGCGCCTGGTTGCGGCTGAGTGGGTCTGCTACCGGGAGGTTATGGATCTTGCGATGGCGGGCAAGTTGGTACAGCTGGTGCAGCTCCAGCCAGATGCCTTCGGCGACCGGGCAATAGAGCTGATAGGCCCGCAGCAATGGACCGCACAGTGAACGCATGGCGCGCTGGATCGCCAGGGTAAACAACTCACCATGTTCCCGGGCTTTGAGAGTGCGTTCCTGGGCCACCACGATCTTGTAGCCATTGGCTAGGTGGTTCTGCAGTGATTGCGATAGGTTGGCAACCTTGCGTGGCCGCTCTTCAAGAACGATGGCCTGGCCCAGGTAATACTTGGACAGGGAAGTGCAGACGTAGTTAACCTCGGGGCGAATCCGTTCGAGTATCGCCAGCCTGAGTTCGGCAGGCATATCGTACTGGTTGATTTCGATCAAACCTTGGTACAACTGCCTGGCAGTCTCACCGATATTGGCCTTGGGCAGATTGGCGATCCAGCGGGCAATGCCTTTCTCACTGGGCTCGGCGAAACTCAGGTTGTCACGGGTCTGCTTGGGAATGCGCAGCAGCAGTTTGTGTGGTGTGCTGTCCATGGTGGTCATTATCCAGTACTGGAGGTTCCGGCTCCAACCTGACGGACTACAAAACCGAGCTCCGGGTATAATGGAGTAACTGCTCACACTGTAGCAGTTATGCCCTGGCGATGCTAAACCAACTGCTGGCCGGTCGAGTTCAGCGGACGGCTGTGACGCTTTCGAGTCCCGGCTCAGTCTTCCAGCAGTTCGATAGGCAGAGGTACCTTGCTTGCCCGGCCGGCCACCTCACGTACCAGCTTGGGCACCAGAAAGCCCGGCAGGCGAGTCAGCATCCGGCCTACCAGCTCTTTGGCCTGTTGGTCATCGATGTGGAAATGCCCGGCACCACGCACATGATCCAGAACATGGAGATAATAGGGCAAAATGCCATTATCGCCTAGGCGTTCGCTGAGGGCGATCTGGTCTTCCAGTCGGTCATTCACACCCTTGAGCAGCACTGCCTGATTGAGCAGCAGCATGCCGGCGCCTCGCAGCTGGGATGCGGCGCCGGCCAGAGCCTGATCCAGTTCATTGGCATGGTTGCAGTGCAGCACCATGGTTACTGGCAGTCGAGTGTCACACAGTGCTTCGAGCAGGCTATCGGTGACCCGTTGGGGAATGACCACCGGCAGTCGGGTATGGACCCGCAGGCGGCGAACATGCGGGATCTCGGCAATACGCCGGGTCAACCAGTGCAGGCGTTTGTCATTGGCCGCCAGGGGGTCGCCACCGCTATATATTACTTCGCTGATGGAGCTGTCGGCCCGGATGTAGTCCAGCGCCTGCTCCCATTCCTGGCTGCTCAGGTTGTTGTCGGCATAGGGGAAATGCCGGCGGAAGCAGTAACGACAGTTGATCGCACAGCCGCCACTGACAATCAGCAGCAGCCGGCCGTGATACTTGTGAATGATCCCCGGACGGGCATTGCTGTGCTGCTCGCCCAGTGGGTCGAGGATAAAGCCGGGCTGCTCCTGCAGTTCCTCTCCGACTGGTAAAACCTGGCGCAAAAGCGGGTCGTTGAGCTCGCCGGGTTGCATTCTTGCCAGGTAGGGTTCAGGCACTCGCAACGGAAATTCGGCGCAAGCCGCCAGCCCCGGTTCGAGCAGAGTGGTATCGAGTTCGAGCCTCTCCAGCAGAGTCCGTACATCGGTAATGCTGGTGGCCAGCAGCGTTTGCCAGTCGACAGACTCAACAGGCGCCGAAGTTCCATGTATCATTGGCGTTTTTCCGCGCAAGGGTGGCAGAGCATCCGGGCGCGATTCCGGATCTACCGTTCAAACTGAAGTGGGAAAGTTATGGCCAGTTATTCTACCAACGAATTCAAGCCGGGTCTCAAAGTGATGCTCGACGGTGACCCCTGCTCGATCCTCGAGAACGAGTACGTCAAGCCGGGCAAGGGCCAGGCTTTCAACCGGGTCAAGGTGCGTAACCTGAAGACCGGTCGGGTCAACGAGCGCACCTTCAAGTCCGGCGACAGCCTGGAAGGCGCCGACGTAATGGACCGCGAGATGGAGTTCCTTTACGCCGATGGTGAGTTCTGGCACTTCATGGCCACCGACGGTTCCTTCGAACAAGTAGGTGCTGACGAGAAAGCTGTGGGCGATTGCATCAACTGGATCAAGGAGCAGGTGATCTACACTGTGACCCTGTTCAATGGTTCGCCGATTGCCGTAACTCCGCCGAACTTTGTCGAGCTGGAAGTGGTCGAGACCGACCCGGGCGTGCGCGGTGATACCTCCGGCGGCGGCAACAAGCCGGCCAAGCTGGTGACTGGCGCGGTGGTCAAGGTGCCGTTGTTCATCAACGTTGGCGATGTACTCAAGGTCGACACTCGCACCAGCGATTACGTTGGTCGTGCCTGATTAGCGTCATTGGCGTTCGTCATCAACCGGGGCCAAGGCCCCGGTTTTGCGTTGTAAGGCTCAAATGTGGAGTGCCCAATGAGTAACTGGCAGCCCAGCGCTACGCTGGATGCACTGCGCCGGCGCGCGGCGATCATTGACCAGATTCGTACGTTCTTTCGCCAGCGCGAGGTGCTGGAGGTGGAAACACCGAGCCTGTCTGCAGCGGCAGTCAGTGATCCGCACCTGTTTCCATTTGTCTGCGACTACGTGCCCGAAGGCGGCGGGTCGGCGCAGCCGCTGTACCTGCATACCTCGCCGGAATATCCGATGAAGCGCCTGCTGGCTGCCGGAAGTGGACCGATCTGGCAGCTGGCCAAGGTTTTTCGCAATGGCGAAAGTGGCCGGCGGCACAATCCCGAGTTCAGCATGCTCGAATGGTATCGACCGGACTTTGATCATCACCAGCTGATGGATGAAGTCGATGAACTGGTCAGGCAAATCCTCGGCTCGGCGCCGGCCCGGCGCGTGACCTATGCGGCGCTGTTCGCCCAGCAACTGGGCGTCGATATCCATACCTGTCAACAGGAGGAACTGGCTGCGCTTGGTCGCTCCCACTGTAGCTTCGACGGGCAACTGGACCGCGATGGCTGGCTCAATTTACTGTTTTCCCACTGCATTGAGCCGACCCTGATCGAGCCGACCCTGGTCTACGCCTTTCCGGTGTCCCAAGCGGCGCTGGCCCGGGTGGTCGATGGTGATGATCAGGCGCCCAGTGCCGCGCGTTTCGAATTGTTTATCGACGGCATGGAGTTGGCCAACGGTTATTATGAACTCAGTGACGCCGACGAGCAGTTGCGGCGTTTTGAGGCTGATCAGTTGCAGCGCCAGTCGCTTGGGCGGCCGGTGCTGCCGATTGACCTGCATCTGGTCGACGCGCTGCGTTCGGGACTGCCGGACTGCGCCGGTGTGGCCTTGGGCGTGGACCGCCTGGTGATGCTGGCACTGGGCGCCAGCCGGATCGATCAGGTGGTGGCTTTTACCCTGGAGCGTGCTTGACCCTCGTCTGGCAGGGGGGTAGCTGCTCTCTAGTCAATTCACCGCAGCTCCAGCCTGGAGCGGATGCTCCAGGCTCCCAGGAAAAGCAGCTGCTTGCGGTAACAGACCCTGGGCCGGCACCGAAACAGATTTAATCAGTGTTTCCCTAGCGCACGGTGCCCATCGCCTGACCCATACGCACAGCACTGCCGGCGGCCAGTTCTTTGACCCACTCTACCTTGTCCGGACCGAACAGGACGATGGCAGTCGAGCCCAGCTTGAAGCGGCCCATTTCCGCCCCGCGTGCCAGCTCTGGTGCTGCCTGGCCGTAGCGCTGACTGTTCAGTTGCCGACTGGGTGGAGCGACCAGGCCGGCCCAGACGGTTTCCACCGAGGCGACGATCATGGCACCGACCAGCACCACGGCCATTGGTCCGGCCGGGGTATCGAACAGACAGACTACCCGTTCGTTGCGGGCAAACAGCTCGGGTACGTTTTCCGCCGTGGTCTGATTGACCGAGAACAGCTTGCCGGGCACGTAGATCATGTCAGTCAGGGTGCCACCCAGCGGCATGTGTACCCGGTGATAGTCGCGTGGTGACAGATATACAGTGGCAAACTCGCCGCCCTGGAACAGTGCGGCGTGTTCCGGGTTGCCGCCGAGCAGTTCCAGCACGCTGAAGCTCTGGCCTTTGGCCTGGAAGATGCGGCCGTGTTCAATACGGCCCAATTGGCTGATGGCGCCATCGGCTGGGCACAGTACTCCATCGCCGTCGGCCAATGGCCTGACGCCATCTTTAAGTGCGCGGGTAAAGAAGTCATTGAAACAGGCGTAGGCGGTCGGATTTTCTTCGGCCGCCTCGCTCATGTCGACCTGATAGCGCTTCACAAACCAGGTGATGAAAGGGTTCTTGACCCAGCTCCAGGTGCAGTTGGCTAGGCCGCCGGCCAGGCGTGACAGCAGATGCTGGGGCAGTAGGTATTGGGAAATGATGAACAGGCGCTCGCGCATGCGGGGTCCTCAGGTTTCAACAGGGGTGTCGGGGTGGTTGCCCCACTCGGACCAGGAGCCGGCATAGGCTCTGACCCGGGGGTAACCGAGAATTTTCGCGGCCAGATAGGTAAACCCGGAGCGGTGATGGGTCTGGCAGTGGGTGACGATTTCCTTGTCTGGAGTGATGCCCAGGGCCTGCAACTGCTCGGCCAGGTCGCTACGCAGGCGCAGGCCGCGTTCTGGGTCCATGCCAGCAGTCCACTCTAAATTGATCGCGCCGGGAATGTGTCCGCCCTTGGCCGCCAGTACCTTGTCGCCACGGTACTCTGCTGGTGAGCGGGCATCCCAGATTACCCGCTGCGGGTTGTCCAGGTCGGCCAGCAGTTGCTCCAAGTGGATGGTCGGGGCGTCATTCAACTGCAGTTGTGGCTGTGTCGGGGGGGCTTGGTTTGCGTGCTGCTCCAGCGCCAGACCAGCTAGCTGCCAGGCCTTGAGGCCGCCGTTGAGATAGCTGTAGTGCGTGTGACCGATGCAGTCGAGCAGCCAGATAAAGCGCCCGGCCCAGCCGCCGCCCTCATCATCGTAAACAATGTAGTGCAGCCGCTCGTGATGACCCAGCTCGCCCAGCAGTGCGCTCAGGCTGATCAGGTCCGGCAGATAGCCAGGGGTGGGCGCCGGATGCACGATCCGGCTCGGGGCAAGGTGCACGGCGCCGGGGATATGGCCGCTCAGGTATTGCTCGGTCTTGCTCAAATCAACCAGGCGCAGGTCCGGGTTGGTACCGATATCAGGCAAATCGGTGGGCTCGAGCAATAGTGCTAGCTCGTTCATCGGTTGTGCTCCTGTTGTATGGGTCAGGCGAGCCGGTTCAGTTCGGCTGCTTGAAGGTTATCAGGGCCTGGTAAAGACTTTGCGCGGTCTTGATCAGAGCGGCCCTGCGGCGTTGGTCGAGCTGGCCGTTGGCTGGCGCAACATGGATCAGGCCTATTACCCGCTCTCGATGGAGCAGGGGCAACAGGTGTCCATGTTCAGCCAGTAGCGTTTTGCAACTGGCTGGCATCAACTGGGCGAGCTGACGCAGGCGCTCCGGGCTCAGGTCATGACAGTCACTGCTGCTCAGCCAGCGTCCCCACAGGCCTTCGCGGCAAGAGCCCAGCGTAGCGCCGGCCAAACTGGCAGCGTCAAAGCCGCGGTTGGCACTGATCATCAGTTGATCTTTGCGGCCATTATACAGGGCAATCCAGCTTCGTCTGATATCCAGTCCCTGTTCCAGCGCATCCAGCGCGCAGTCGAGGGCGCTCAGCAGGTTGGCAAACGGGCTGGGGTGCTGGCGCAGGGTCAGGCAGCGTTGACGCCAGAGTTCGGGGTTGCCGCGAGCGGCAAGGGTTTTGGGAGGTGCAGTGCGGGGCTGGCGACGGGTGCCTTGGGGCCAGAGCAGTGCCTCGGCGGGGTGCCACAGTCCGGTACTGCGTAGTTCGGGGTTGTGCTGGGCGTGACTGACCGCGTTGCGGTGGCTGGCGCTTTGCATCTCGTCCAGAGCACAGCCAAGGTAGAGTGCCGTGAGTTGCTGCCAGCGCCGGGTGTGACGGGCATCCCAGTCATGGTGTGCACCCAGAGCCAGACCGTTGGCCATCAACAGGCTATTGGCCGGCTGGGTCAGCCAGCGCAGCAGCGGGCGGTCATCGTCCAGAGCCGCCTGCTGGGCGCGCGGATGTTCACTGTTGCGGGCGATATGCAGAGCCTTGACCATGGTGCGGCGACCGCTAAGGGCGCGGTAGCCCTGAATGATCCAGGGTGGTAACCACCAGCGTTGGGCCAATTGAATGGCCAGCTCCAGCAGTTCGGCGTTACTAGGGACAGGGGCTGTATTGGGAGCTGCCGCCAGCCCGAGATGGCGTCGGTCCCAGCCGTCGAACAACTCGGGGCGTTGGTAAACTATCACCCAAAAGGGCGCCAAGAACAGCAGGCTTGCCAGTGACAGCTCATGCCAGAGTCTGGCCATGCGCTGGGCGAACAGTCCCTGGGCCTGTGCCAGGGCATGCTCGCTAAGACTAAGCAGTTGCCGGTATTGTTGCGGTGCTTGCTCACGGTCGATGACCGGCAGTTCACGCAACAGGCTGCGCAGGCGTTCCACGCCAAGCAGGCCGCAGGCCTGCTCCAGGGTCATTATGTCGATATCGCGCTGACGCGCGGCCAGCCCGGCCTGGCGACAGACATGCAAAGTTGCGACTGGCGAGCGCAGAATCGCCTGGCTCAGATCGCTCAGACTCAGCAATTCATTGTTCAGATGCCGCAGCAGCAGATCGCGCTGCTGGCGTTCAATGGGTAACACTATTGCACTCAGGCTTTCGCTCAGGCTGCCGATAGCGTCTTGTGGATCGATCTTGCCGTGCTGGTCTAGGCTCATGGCTAGGGCGACTTTACACTCCAGGTTTTGTCGCAGACTATAGCGCGGGAGTTTTACCTCCGTCACGGAGGATTGCAGGTCGGTGGCCTGAAGGATTATGAGGAAATGACGGGTTTATGCTGAAAATTGCCGGTTTCATTGTCGTGTTCATCTGTGTGCTCGGCGGCTTCATGCTGTCGGGCGGCCACCTGGCGGCGCTCTGGCATCCCTTCGAGATTCTTATTATCGGCGGGGCGGCGCTGGGGGCATTTCTGGTGGCCAACAACTTTGCCACGGTGAAAAAGGTGTTTGGCAAGGTACCGGCCATCCTGTTCGGCCACAAGTTCAGTAAGCCGTTTTACCTTGATGTGCTGGGCGTGCTCTACGAGGTGCTCAACAAGAGCCGGCGCGAGGGCATGATGTCAATCGAGGCGGATATCGAAGAACCGGAGCAGAGCCCGATTTTCAGCAAGTACCCGGCGATTCTCAAAGACAAACACATGACGGCCTTCATCTGCGATTACCTGCGGATCATGTCAACGGGCAACATGGCGCCGCATGAACTTGAGGCGTTGTTCGATGTTGAAATTTCCAGCCTTACCGAAGAGTTGCACGGTCCCGCGCATGCAGTGACCCGCGTGGCCGACGCGCTGCCGGGGTTCGGGATTGTCGCCGCGGTGCTGGGGATCGTGATTACCATGGGTATTCTGGGTGATGCAGACAACACCCAGATCGGTGAAAAGGTGGCCACCGCTCTGGTGGGAACCTTCCTGGGGATCTGGGCGGCCTATGGCTTTGTTGGCCCGTTTGCCGCTGCCATGGGGCATGAGGCCCATGAAGAGGCCAATGTCTACGAGGCGATCAAGATGTGTCTGGTAGCCAGTGCCCAGGGCTTGCCGCCGGCTCTGGCGGTGGAGTTTGGGCGCAAGGCGCTGCTGCCGGAACACCGTCCCAGCTTTACTGAACTCGAGTCGTCGGTGAAGGGCCGCTGAGCGGATGGATAACAATCAGCCAATCATCGTCAAGCGTGTCAGCCGCAAGGCGGACGGGCATCACGGCGGTTCCTGGAAGATCGCCTTCGCCGATTTCGCCGTCGCCATGATGGCATTCTTCCTGGTCATGTGGCTGCTGGCCACAGCGACCCCGGAACAGTTGAAAATGGTTTCAGGGTATTTCCAGGACCCCATCGGTTTTTCCGAGGGTGGCAGCCCTTACGTTATTGATCTGGGGGGGGCGCCGGAGCTGGCACCACAGCGCACACTGCAGGAAAGTGCAGTCACTGATCCAGTGCCGCTGGACCCCGAGTCGATTCAGGAGCTGGCAGATGAGCTGGAACAGCAACAGCTTGATCTGTTGCTGCAGGAGTTGCAAAACCAGATTGATATCGATCCGGTGCTACAACGGTTCAAGGATCAGATTTTGCTGGAAATCACTCAGGACGGCTTGCGTATCCAGATCGTCGACGCAGAGAACCGGCCGATGTTCGCCAGCGGCAGCGCCCGGTTGCAACCCTATTTCGAGGAAATCCTGCTTGCCCTGAGCGATACCATAGCCCGGGTGCCTAAGAAGATCAGTATCAGCGGGCATACCGATGCTCAGCCATTTGTCGCCCGGCGCGATTACGGAAACTGGGAGCTCTCGGCGGATCGGGCCAATGCCGCGCGGCGAACCCTGCTGGCTGCCGGCTACCCTGAACAGCAGTTGGCCCGAGTGGTGGGGTTTGCCGATTCGGCCCTGTTTGACCGTAGCAATCCGCTCAATCCAGTCAATCGGCGCATTGATATCGTAGTGTTGAACAAGCGGGCCGAAGAACAGATGCTTGATGGTGTCAGCGAGTCTGCTTATCAGGAACAGGACGCTCAGGTGCCGTTGGATGTGCCGGTCAGCGGTGAGCGGATTCCTGGTGGACGCTCACTCAATCTGTTCGAGGAAGGTGGCTCGCTGGAGCAGTTGCGCGGTCAGTAATCAACTGCTCAGGCTGGACAGAATATGGCGATAGCTGTCCATCCGGGTGGTCGATATCTTGCCTTCGTCCAGCGCTTGCAGCAGGGCGCAGCCCGGCTCGTGCAGGTGCTGGCAGTCACGGAAACGGCACAGCCCAAGGAAAGGACGAAACTCGATAAAGCCTTCGAGCAGGTCGTCATGACTGATATGGGTCAGGCCGAACTCACGGATACCGGGCGAGTCGATCAGTTCGCCGCCAGCCGGAAAGTGAAATAGCCGGGCGGTAGTGGTAGTGTGCGTGCCTTTGCCGGTCGCTTCGGACAGCTCACCAACCCTTAGGTCGACACCGGGCAGCAGGGTGTTGATCAGAGACGACTTGCCTACCCCCGACTGACCAACAAATACGCTGATGCGATCCTGCAGGGCGGTGCGCAGTTGTTCCAGGCCTTCACCGGAACCGGCCGACAGGTGCATCACCCGATACCCGAGCTTGGCGTAGTCGGCCAGCCAGTCGCGCAACTCCGGGTACTCACCTTGCTGCATCAAATCGGCCTTGTTGAGTACCAGCAGCGGCGTCAGACCGGCCTGTTCGGCTGCTACCAGATAGCGGTCGATCAGGTTGCTGTAAGGGGTGGGCAGCGGGGCAAAGACGATTACCAGTTGATCGACATTGGCGGCGACCGGTTTCAACTGGCCACGCTGATCCGGACGGCACAGCTCGGAGCTGCGTGGCAACTGGGCGACGATCACGCCACCCTGCTGGTTGTCTGCGCGCCAAATGACCTGATCGCCGGTCACCAGTGCCGGCAGGTTGGCACGCATGTGGCAACGGCGGATCAGTCCGTCGTCGCCCTCCACATCGACCTGTACACCAAAGTGGGCAATGACCCGGCCCTGCTGCTCTGGCCCCAGGTCGCCGCCCATAAGGGTTTCTTCCGCACGCTCGGCACGGCGGCGGGCTCGCTCAGTCCGCTCTTCCTGGATTTTCTGGATGCGCCAGCTCTGGCGTCGGGTAAGGTTTCGTTTGGCCATGGGTTCAGGTCGGTTAAGATGGCGGCAGTGTAGCCTAAACCTTGCCTGGAGTCCTTATGCAAAACCCCGACAACCTGATCTGGATCGACCTGGAAATGACCGGCCTGGATCCGGACAAGGACGTGATCATTGAAATTGCCACCGTGGTGACTGATCCTCAGCTTAATGTGCTGGCCGAGGGGCCGGTGTTTGCTGTGCATCAGCCGGATGCACTGCTTGACGGCATGGATGAGTGGAATACTCGCCAGCACGGCCAGTCCGGCCTGACCCAGCGGGTCAAGGACAGTCGCATTGATGCGGCCGAGGCCGAACGGCAGACTCTGGTGTTTCTCCAACAGTGGGTGCCGGCGGGTCGTTCACCGATGTGTGGCAACAGCATCTGTCAGGACCGACGCTTTCTCTATCGTGGCATGCCAGCGCTGGAGAAATATTTCCATTACCGCAATCTTGATGTTTCAACGCTAAAAGAGCTGGCCGCGCGCTGGGCTCCAGAGGTCAAGGACGGGTTCAAGAAACAGAGCAGTCACCTGGCGCTCGACGATATCCGCGACTCGATTGCCGAGCTGCGCCATTATCGTGAGCATTTCATCAAGGTCTGAAGAAATGTTCAGCCGTAAGATCGGAGCTTTCGGTTTGTTCTCTAAGCGGGCAGTTCCCCATGCCGCGCCAGGGCCCAGCGCACATGCTCGCGTACCAACTCCGAAGGGTGGTCGGCGCGGCTCTTGAGGGCTTCAATCACCGGGATGCTGCTGGTGGCATTGCCCAGACCGACCGCCAGGTTGCGTAGCCAGCGTTCGTGGCCGATCCGGCGAATTGGCGAGCCCTCAGTGTTGCGCAGAAAGGTTTCTTCATCCCAACGAAACAGACTGACCAGCTCGGCCTGGTCAAGTTGGTGGCGGGGTTTGAAGTCGTCTTCAGCGCTGGGTTTGGCGAAGCGGTTCCAGGGGCAGACCAGTTGGCAATCATCGCAGCCGAACACCCGGTTGCCCATCATCGGCCGTAGTTCCAGTGGAATACTGCCCTTGAGTTCGATGGTCAGGTAGGAAATGCAGCGCCGCGCATCCAGTACATGGGGGCCGACGAAGGCCTGGGTCGGGCACTTGTCTAGGCAGGCCTGGCAGCGGCCACAGTGCTCCTGTTCGTAGCTGGAGTCCAGCGGCAGCGGCAGATCGGTATAGAGTTCACCCAGAAAGAAGTAGCTGCCGGCCTGGCGATTGATCAGCATAGTGTTCTTGCCGATCCAGCCGAGCCCGGCGCGGGTGGCCAGGGCCCGCTCCATGACGGGCGCGCTGTCGACGAAGGCGCGATAGCCGAACGGCCCGACCAGGGCCTGGATGCGTTCGGCCAGATGTTGCAGCCGGCGGCGCATCAGCTTGTGATAATCACGACCCAGGGCGTAACGGGAAATGTAGGCACGCTCGGGCTGGCCCAGGCGTTTGGCCATGGCCGGTTCGGCCGGCAGGTAATCCATGCGTACCGAGATGACCCGCTGGGTGCCCGGCACCAGCTCGGCCGGGCGGGTACGCTTGCTACCGTGGCTGGCCATCCACTCCATATCACCATGGTAGCCGGCTGCCAGCCAGGCTTGCAGCCAGCGTTCGTGCTGGCCGATGTCTGGCTGGCTGATGCCAAGTTGCTGAAAGCCGAGTTCTGTGGCCAGGCTGCGAATCTGGCTGACCAGTTGCTCGGGAGTGGGAATGTCGGACATGCTGGCTCGGTGGGCTGATGCGCTAGGAACTCATATAATTGTACGAAGGAATCTCACAAATTGGCATGCCTATGTCCTCTCGTCTTCCTGCGGTTTTTTATTCTGCGGCGCAAACCCGTGAACTGGATGCCCGGCTGATTGCCGGCGGCATACCCGGGTTCGAGCTTATGCAGCGGGCCGCAACAGCAGTGTGGGAGGCTGTGTTACAGCGCTGGCCGGGGGCTGCTCGGCTGACGGTGCTGTGTGGTACAGGCAATAATGCGGGTGACGGTTATCTGGTTGGTGTGCTGGCGCAGCGGGCAGGTTGGCAGGTGACTGTTTACTGGTTGGGCGCACCAGAGCAGTTGCGTGGTGATGCTACTCTGGCCTGGCAGGCGGCTCGGAATGAGGGGCTGGTAATCAAGCCTTGGTGTGCTGAGGCCGAGCTGGCAGGCGTTGTGGTCGACGCCTTGCTTGGTACCGGGCTCAGTGGGCCTGTCAGGCCACAGTATGCTGAACTGATCGAGCAGCTGAACCGCAGTGCGCTGCCTGTCGTAGCAGTAGATCTTCCCAGTGGGCTGGATGCTGATACCGGGGTGCCGCAGGGTGTGGCGGTGCGTGCCGAGTTGACGGTTACCTTTATTGCCCTCAAGCCTGGTTTGCTGACTGCCCAGGGGCCAGACCATGTGGGGCGCCTGGTATTTGCCACGTTGGCGCGGCTGCCTGAGGACGTACCGCCGGCATTAGGCGTGCGCCTGCGCCTTGGCGACTGGAGGGATTGTCTGCCAGCCCGGCCGCGGGCGGCGCACAAAGGGCTGTTTGGTCATGTGTTGCTGGTCGGCGGTGAGCGGGGCATGGGCGGAGCCATTATTCTGGCTGCTCAGACCGCATTGCGCAGTGGTGCGGGCCGGGTCAGCGTGGTGACCAGGCCCGAGCATGTAGCGGCGCTGCTCAGTCGTTGCCCGGAGGTGATGGTGCATGGACTGGATGATCCGGCGGCTATGGCTCCACTGCTGGAGCAGGCTAGCTGCCTGGTGATAGGCCCGGGGTTAGGGCGCAGTGACTGGGCGCGCTCACTCTGGCGTCAGATACTGGCCAGTGAACTGCCCAAAGTGCTCGATGCCGATGCCTTGAACCTGTTGGCCGAGGCGGAGGTTCCGGGGCTAATCGGCCCCTGCCTGCTGACACCGCATCCGGCAGAAGCCGCCCGCTTATTGGGGCTGGACACTGCTGCAGTCCAGGCTGACCGACTGGTGGCGGTGCAGCGTTTGGCTGAACGTTACGCCAGCGCAGTGGTACTAAAAGGGGTAGGCAGTCTGATAGCCGGGCCGCCGGGTGGCGAGCGACCATTGGCGCTATGCTCCGACGGCAACCCGGGCATGGCTGTCGCTGGAATGGGGGACGTGCTTTCGGGATTGGCCGGAGCTCTGTTGGCTCAGGGCCTGGATGTTGGCGATGCCGGCCGTTATGCGGTGCTGGTGCATGCCCTGGCCGGCGATCAGGCGGCCCAGGCTGGCCAGCGTGGTGTGCTGGCCAGTGATTTGATTGAGCCTATTAGGCAGTTACTCAACTAAGGAAGCACTGATTAATTGCACTCAAGCCCAGCAGCCCAGTTGGCGCTGACCTGTTTTGGACTGTCGATGCCCTGGACGGGCATCGTCAAGCCCCCAGGGGTGAGGCAAGCGTTTACGAAGCATGCTTCGTGCGCCGCCGAACGGCGACCGATCTGTGATCGGTTGGCCGGACCCGGAGGGGGTTCACGGCGTGTCCAGAACAGGTCAGCGACAATTGGGCCAACACTGGACTTATTTAATCAGTGTTTTCCTGATTTTTTGGGGTCGAGCATGAAGTATCGTGTGGAACTGCTGGGTGAGCAGGTGATGGAGGCGTTTGGGGCTGAGTTGGGTCGGGCCCTTGAGGGGCGTGGGGTAGTGTATCTGCACGGCGACCTGGGCGCGGGCAAGACCACCCTCAGTCGAGGCCTGATTCGCGGCCTGGGGCATGTTGGGGCGGTAAAAAGTCCGACCTTCACGCTGGTTGAACCCTATGAACTGAACGGCTTGAATATCTACCATTTTGACCTGTACCGGCTGGTCGATCCGGAAGAGCTGGAGTTTCTTGGGATTCGCGACTATTTTCGCGATGACAGCCTGTGTCTGGTTGAGTGGCCAGAAAAAGGCACAGGTGTTTTGCCAAGTCCAGACCTGACGATTACCATAGGCGCAGAGGGTGGCGGACGCCTCCTGACGCTTGAGCATCACAGCGCCCAGGGAGTGATGGCATGCCAGCGGCTGCGTGACATAAGGGGTGAAGCACAATCGTGACAAAGGCAATCGGGGGAATGTTGAAATTGGCGTCGCTCTGCTTGGGGGCAGGGTTGGTCAGCGCCTTCAGCGGGCTAGTGCAAGCCGCTGAAATCAACAATGTGCGCCTCTGGCGCGCTCCGGACAACACTCGCCTGGTTTTTGACCTGTCGGGCCCAGCCGACCACACTCTGTTCACCCTGTCGAGTCCCGAACGTATCGTGATCGATATCAACGGTGCCCGGCTGTCGGCCAATACCGCCAATTTGCCGCTGGAAGGTACTCCGCTTACCGGAATGCGTTCGGCGCCACGCAATGACAGCGACCTGCGGGTGGTGCTGGATCTATCGCGTCAGGTTAACCCGAAAAGCTTTAGTTTGCCGCCGAATCAACAGTACGGTCATCGTCTGGTGATTGACCTGTTTGATCAGGAACCGCCACGCAGTGATCTGCCCGCTCCGACCCAGCCCAGCGCCTCACCACTGCCGCAACAGCCGGCGCGTACTGCCGAGTCGGGCAATCGCGACGTCATTGTTGCGCTGGATGCCGGCCATGGTGGCGAAGATCCGGGCGCTGTTGGCTATCGCGGTGCCCGTGAGAAGGACGTGGTGCTGGCGATTTCCCGTGACCTGAAAGCGATGCTCGACGCCGAGCCAGGGTTCAAGGCGGTACTGGTGCGGACCGGGGACTATTTCATTCCGCTGCGTCGGCGTACCGAGATCGCCCGTCAGCACAATGCTGACCTGTTCGTTTCGATTCATGCCGACGCCTTTACCCGTGCCAGCGCCTTTGGTGCCTCGGTTTTCGCGCTGTCTGATCGCGGTGCCACCTCCGAGACCGCGCGGCTGCTGGCTGACCGGGAGAACCGTTCGGACCTTATCGGTGGGGTCGGTGGCGTGACCCTGGACGACAAGGACAAGGTGCTGGCCAGCGTGCTTCTGGACCTGTCCATGACAGCCACCCTGTCGGCCAGCCTGGATGTGGGGCAATTGGTACTCAACTCGATTGGCCGGGTTACGCCGCTGCACAAGCGGCGGGTCGAGCAGGCGGGTTTTATGGTGCTCAAGTCGCCGGATATCCCATCGATTCTGGTCGAGACCGGGTTTATCTCCAATCCGGGCGAGGCGCAGAAACTGGTAACCCGCAGCCACCAGCAGACCCTGGCCAGAGCCATGCATAATGGGATTCGCGACTATTTTCACCGTAACCCGCCGCCCGGTACCCGGCTGGCAGCACTGCGTGCCGAAGGCAGGCTGCAGGCCCAGGGGCCGCGCGAGCATACCGTGGTGCGCGGTGATACCCTGTCTATGATTGCTACCCGCTACAGTGTCTCCCTGGCCAGTTTGCGCCAGGCCAACAATCTGACCAACGACCAGATTCGTGTCGGCCAGGTACTCAAGGTGCCGGCCGGTAGTATGCTGGTTCAGAACTGATTATGTCCCGTATTCATCTGCTTAGTCCGCGACTGGCCAACCAGATCGCGGCAGGGGAGGTCGTTGAACGGCCCGCCTCTGTTATCAAGGAGTTGCTGGAAAATAGCCTGGACGCCGGCGCCACACGTATCGATATCGATGTTGAGCAGGGCGGGGTCAAGCTCCTCAGGGTGCGTGATGATGGTGGCGGGATTGTCGAAGACGATCTGCCCTTGGCGCTGTCGCGGCATGCCACCAGCAAAATTCGTGATCTTGACGATCTGGAGCGGGTTGCCACGCTGGGCTTTCGTGGTGAGGCACTGGCTTCGGTCAGCTCGGTTTCGCGTCTGACCCTGACCTCACGGGCCGCCAGCGCCGATCAGGCCTGGCAGGTCGAGACCGAGGGGCGCGACATGGCTCCGCGAGTACAGCCGGCGGCCCATCCTCAGGGTACGACGGTTGAGGTACGCGATCTGTTTTTCAATACCCCGGCCCGGCGCAAGTTCCTACGTACCGAGAAAACCGAGTTCGCGCACCTTGAAGAGGTGGTCAAGCGCCTGGCGTTGTCGCGTTTCGATGTGGCTTTCAGTCTGCGTCACAATGGCAAGACCATTTTCTCATTGCGTCCAGCCAATACCGAGCAAGAGGCCCGGCGGCGGGTGGCCACGGTCTGTGGTCCGGCCTTTGTCGAGCAATCGTTGCAGGTTGATTCCGAGCGCTCCGGGCTGCGCCTGTGGGGTTGGGTCGGATTGCCAACCTTTTCGCGCAGCCAGGCCGATTTGCAGTACTTCTTCGTCAATGGCCGGATGATCAAGGACAAGCTTGTCGCCCATGCGGTACGCCAGGCCTATCGGGATGTGCTGTTCAATGGACGGCATCCGACGTTCGTGTTGTTCATGGAGCTGGATCCGGCGGTGGTGGATGTCAATGTGCACCCGACCAAACATGAGGTGCGGTTCCGTGATGGGCGGATGGTGCATGATTTTCTGTTCAGCACTCTGTACCGGGCGCTGGCCGATCAGCGTCCCGGTGATGCTGGGGCGGCTAGTGACGAGCCAGGACTGCAGCCAGCTGTCGCTCAGCCGGTCGTCAGTGGCCTGGCGGCTGGGGTCTTTTCCGGCCAGGAGCGCATGCCGCTGAATGAGCCTGCGGCGGCCTGGAATCCAGCGCCCAAGGTGCCGGAGCGACCATCCAGCGAGGCGGTAGCGGGTGTCCTTAAGGGGTATGCTGAGCTGTATGCCGGAGCTGGCGAAGTGCTGCAGCGCCCCGAGCTGCCAGCCGCTGAAGCCGGAGAAGCGCCGCCGCTCGGCTATGCCCTGGCGCAGTTGCAAGGTATCTATATTCTCGCTGAGAACGCCCAGGGGCTGGTGGTGGTGGATATGCACGCGGCCCACGAGCGGATCACCTATGAGCGCTTGAAGCAGGCCATGGACAGTGAGGGGCTGCGCAGTCAGCCGTTGCTGGTGCCGGAATCGATTGCGGTCAGTCAGCGCGAGGCCGATTGCGCTGAGGAACATGCCGCCTGGTTTGCCCAGTTGGGTTTCGGTCTGCAGCGCATGGGCCCTGAAACCCTGGCGATTCGCGAGATTCCGGCGCTGCTGCGGCAGGCCGATGCGGCGCAACTGGTACGTGATGTGCTGGCCGACCTGCTGGAGTATGGCAGCAGTGATCGGATTCAGGCGCACCGTAATGAACTGCTGGCGACCATGGCTTGCCATGGCGCGATTCGGGCCAATCGGCGCCTGACGTTGGCGGAAATGAATGCGCTGTTGCGTGATATGGAGCAGACCGAGCGCAGTGGTCAGTGCAATCATGGGCGCCCGACCTGGACCCAGATGAGCCTGGCAGAGCTGGACAAGCTGTTCCTGCGTGGGCGTTGAGATATGAGTCTGTGTCGGAGTGTTGCATGAGTGCGCCGGCTCTTCCGGTCATCTGCCTGATGGGGCCGACTGCAGCAGGCAAGACCGATCTGGCGCTGTATCTGGCCGATCATTTGCCTTGTGAGCTGGTCAGTGTCGATTCGGCACTGGTCTATCGGGGTATGGATATCGGTACGGCCAAGCCTGATGCAGCCACCTTGGCGGCCTACCCGCATCACTTGGTGGATATCCTTGATCCGGCCGAGGCCTACTCGGCCGCTCGCTTCGCCGAGGATGCCCGGGCGCTGATCCATGACATTCATGGTCGTGGGCGTTTGCCGCTGCTGGTTGGTGGCACCATGCTCTACTACAAGGCGTTGGCCGAAGGGCTGGCGCCAATGCCGGCTGCCGATCCGGCGGTGCGTCAACGGATTGAGGCGCAGGCCGCCGAGATTGGCTGGCCAGGGGTGCATGCCGAGCTTGCCAAGGTCGATCCGGTGTCGGCGGCACGGATTCATCCCAACGATCCGCAGCGAATTCAGCGGGCCTATGAGGTCTTTTTGCTCAGTGGTGTGCCCTTGAGTGGCTGGCACGCCCGCCAGTCGGCGGAAAAAGCCCGTTCAGAGCCGCCCGTTGGGCAAAATATGCCTTATACTATGCATTATCTGGCTGTTGCTCCAACGGAGCGGCATATCCTGCATGAGCGTATCGCTCAGCGATTCTCTCTGATGTTGCAGCAAGGCTTTATTGCCGAGGTGCAGTCCTTGTATGCCCGCGGTGATCTGGACAGCTCGATGCCGTCAGTGCGCGCGGTTGGCTATCGTCAGGCCTGGGATTATCTGGAGGGGAAACTCTCCTATGATGGCATGGTCGAACGGGGGGTTATCGCCACGCGTCAATTGGCGAAGCGGCAGTTCACCTGGCTGCGGGGCTGGTCCGATCCTATCGACTGGCTTGATAGCCTGGATCCGAAAAGATTCGAGCAGGCCTTGAAAGCCTTGCAAACTATCGCCATATAGGATCGGCGTGTTCTGCTAATCTTGTTTTTGCAGTCATTTAATCAGACCAACCCGTCTTAAGGATAATGGACAGGTTGGATAAAACGCATTTTTAATGCTCAAAAAACGGTTTCCATAAGGAGTGAGCGATGTCAAAAGGGCATTCTCTACAAGACCCTTACCTGAACGTTCTGCGCAAGGAACGTGTTCCGGTATCCATTTACCTGGTCAACGGCATCAAGCTGCAGGGCCAGATCGAGTCTTTCGACCAGTTTGTCATTCTGCTGAAGAACACTGTCAGCCAGATGGTCTATAAGCACGCTATTTCTACCGTCGTACCTGGCCGTCCCGTACGTCTGCCGGCTCAGGGCGGTGTTGATGAAGCCGAGGGCGGTAACGCCTGATGGTAGTTCAGGAGGCCTGATTGTTTTTTGAGCGCCATGAAGGAGGTGAACGTGCGGTACTCGTTCACCTCGAAGGCCTGGATGACCTGACCCGCGAAGATCCCCAGGAATTTCTCGAACTCGCCCGCTCTGCGGGTGCCGACATCGCTGCCTTTCTGACGATCAACCGACAGCAGCCCAGCCCGCGCTTCCTGATTGGCAGCGGCAAGGTTGAGGAGCTGCGTGCCCTGGTCAAGGGGCATGAGGCTGATCTGGTTATTTTTAACCACACCCTGACTCCCAGCCAGGAGCGCAATCTGGAGCGTGAGCTGGAGTGTCGGGTGATTGATCGTACCGGTCTGATTCTCGATATTTTCGCCCAGAGAGCCCGTACCCATGAGGGTAAGCTGCAGGTCGAGCTGGCTCAGCTCGAGCATCTGAGCACTCGTTTGGTCAGAGGCTGGACCCACCTTGAGCGGCAGAAGGGTGGGATTGGTTTGCGTGGGCCAGGTGAAACCCAGCTGGAAACTGACCGGCGTTTGTTGCGCGGGCGTATCAAGCAGATCCTCAAACGGCTGGAAAAAGTGCGCAGCCAGCGCGAGCAGGCCAGGCGCGGGCGCCGCCGTGCGGAAATTCCGGTAGTGTCGCTGGTAGGTTATACCAACGCCGGAAAATCGACCCTGTTCAATACCGTGACCGCTTCGGCGGTGTACGCTGCTGACCAGTTGTTCGCGACACTGGACCCGACCCTGCGACGCATCGAACTCAGCGAGATTGGTCCGGTGGTCATGGCTGACACCGTAGGTTTTATCCGTCATTTGCCGCACAAGCTGGTTGAGGCTTTCCGCGCTACGCTGGAAGAATCGAGCCAGGCCGACTTGCTGTTGCATGTGATTGATGCTGCGGATGCCGAGCGGCAGTCGAATATCGAACAGGTTCATCTGGTGCTGGATGAGATTGGTGCTGCCGAGCTGCCGGTGCTGGAGGTCTACAACAAGATCGACCTGCTGGACGAATTCGAGCCACGAATTCAACGTGACGAGCAGGGGGTGGCCATTCGGGTTTGGCTGTCTGCGCGTGATGGTCTGGGGCTTGATCTGCTGGCTCAGGCAATGGCTGAGCGTCTGGGCGAAGATGTTCTGCAGCAGCGTATTGTGCTGGAGCATGCCGAGGCGCGCTTGCGCGCCCAGTTCTATGCGCTCGGTGCAGTTGTGCATGAGTCGATCGCTGATGATGGTCGCCAGCAACTTGATCTGCGTTTGCCGCGCAGCGACTTCAATAGATTGCTCAAGCGCGAGGGTTGGCAGCCCGAGGCCTTCCTGACTCAACATACTTTGCAATAATGGACGGCGCTGCGGTTCGCGCAGCGTCGAGCATTTGCGGTACGATTGGCGAAACGGCCGCGGGAGCTTTTCGGCAACCTGTGGCGCGATGGTGGTTTGGACAACGGAGAACGCTATGGCCTGGAATGAGCCTGGTGGTGGTAACAATTCGAATAACCAGGATCCCTGGGGAAGCGGCGGTAACCGCGGTGGCAACCGTGGTGGCAAACAAGGTCCGCCGGATCTCGATGAAGCACTGCGCAAGCTGCAGGACAGCCTGAACAATCTGTTCGGCAGCAACAAGCGCGGTGATGACAACAAGGGCGGTGGTCGCGGCGCAGGCGGCGGTCAGGGGATTCCCAAGGGGCTGTGGGCCATTGCCGGCCTGATTCTGTTTGTTTTCTGGCTGTTCAATGCGGTCTACATGGTTGACGAGCAGGAGCAGGCAGTGATTCTGCGCTTCGGTGAATACAATCGTACCGTCGAGTCGGGTCTGCACCTGTACTTCCCGCCGGTTGAGCGCAAGTTTCAACGCAACGTGACCCAGGTACGTTCTTATCGGCAAGCCGGTCAAATGCTGACCGAAGATGAAAACATCGTTGAGGTGCCACTGGCGGTTCAGTATCGGATCTCCAATCTGGAGAACTTTGTACTCAAGGTCGAAGATCCTGAGACCAGTCTGCGTCATGCTACCGAGAGTGCCCTGCGTCATGTGGTCGGTTCGACCTCTATGCACCAGGTGTTGACCGAAGGTCGTGAGCAGATGGGGGTTGAAGTGACCGAGCGTCTGCAGCGCTACCTGGATCTGTACAACACCGGCATTACCGTAGTGCAGGTCAACATCGAAAGCGCCCAGGCACCGGCCGAGGTTCAGGATGCGTTCGATGACGTGATCCGGGCCCGTGAGGACGAGGTGCGTGAGCGCAATCAGGCCGAGGCTTACGCCAATAGCGTGATTCCTGAAGCGCGTGGTCGGGCCCAGCGTCTGCTGGAAGAGGCCAACGGTTATCGTGATGAAGTCGTGGCACGCGCCGATGGTGAAGCCCAGCGCTTCAATCTGTTGGTCGAGCAGTATCGTCTGGCGCCTGGTGTCATGCGTGAGCGCATGTACCTGGAAACGGTGCAGGATGTGATGCAGAACACCAGCAAGGTTCTGGTTTCCAGTGGCGATGGCAACAACAACTTGCTCTATCTGCCGCTTGACCGGCTGATTCAGCAGGGAGCTGGTGCTTCCGCCAGTCCAAGTGGTTCAGCTTCGGCAAGTGGCGCTGACACCGGCACCGCTCGCCTGCCCATTCAATTGCAGCAGCGTGATCTGCGTTCCAGGGAGACCCGCTGATGAGTAACAAGTCGATGTTTGGGCTGATTGCCGCTCTGGTTCTGGTGGTGGTTGGCTGGCAAAGTTTCTTCGTGGTTAGCCAGATCGAGCGGGGCATTGTCCTGCAGTTTGGTAAGGTTGTGCGCGACGATCTGAGTCCGGGTCTGCACTTCAAATTGCCGTTCGTTCAAGAGGCACATTTGTTTGACGGCCGCTTGCTGACCCTGGATACCGCGACCCAGCGTTATCTGACTCTGGAAAAGAAAGCGCTGATGGTCGATTCCTACGCCAAGTGGCGGATCGCCAATGTGCAGCGCTTCTATACCGCGACCTCGGGTCTGCGTTCGATTGCCGAAGAGCGGTTGTCGCGCCAGTTGGAGTCAGGGCTGCGCAACGAAGTGGCACGTCGGACCTTGCATGAGGTGGTATCAGGTGAGCGCGATCAGTTGATGGCCGATATCACTGCTACGCTCAATACCAGCGCCCAGCGTGAGCTGGGGATCGAAGTGCTGGACGTGCGGGTCAAGGCTATCGATCTTCCGCGCGAGGTCAACCGCAGCGTATTTGAGCGGATGAGCACCGAGCGTGAGCGCGAAGCGCGTGAGCACCGTGCCAAGGGTCGAGAACTGGGTGAGGGTATTCGTGCTGATGCCGACCGTCAGCAGCGGGTCATCCTGGCTGAGGCCTTCCGTGAAGCCGAGCAGATTCGTGGTGATGGTGATGCGCAGGCAGCGGCTATCTATGCCGAGGCCTACCAGAAAGATCCCGAGTTCTACTCGTTCTACCGCAGTTTGCAGGCCTACCGTGAGAGCTTTGCCAGCAAGTCGGATATCCTGATTTTGGATCCGGATAGCGAGTTCTTTAAGTATTTGCAGGGTGCACAGCGACGCTGAGTCTGTTGAGCAACCACACCCGTCGCTTCGGCGGGTGTGGTTGGAAAAAAACGTGTTACAATCGCGCAGCCGGGAAATCCCGGCTTTTTTGTGACCGGCGTGCTCTTTCCGGGTGCCCGGCAAATCGAAGGGTGGGGCAATGTGGCAGAGTCTGGCGACAGCATTGTGCCTGGTGCTGGTGATCGAGGGGTTGATGCCGTTTCTGGCACCGGCTCGCTGGAAGCGTATGCTGATCACGGTAAGTCAGGTCAGTGATCGCCAGTTGCGAGTGATCGGGTTGGCCAGCATGCTGACCGGCACCGCCTTGCTGTATCTGATACGCTGACCATCGCCCGCCATCGCGAATGAAAGGTTGTGAAAATGCCGATTGTTGATCGCTGGCTGTTGCCCGATGGCATCGAGGAAGTGCTGCCCGAAGAGGCCGCCCGTATCGAAGCCGCACGTCGCCAACTGCTGGACCTGTTCGCCTGTTGGGGCTATGACCTGGTCATCACCCCTCATATCGAGTATCTGGAGTCCCTGCTGACCGGCGCCGGGCATGATCTGGAGCTGCAAACCTTCAAGATGATCGATCAGCTTTCCGGGCGCATGCTCGGTCTGCGCGCCGACATCACTCCGCAGGTTGCCCGGATTGATGCTCACACCCTGGGTGCCGAAGGCCCTAGCCGCCTGTGCTACTGCGGTAGCGTGCTGCATACCCTGCCAAGACCGCTGTCTACTGCCCGGAGTCTGATTCAACTGGGTGCCGAGCTGTATGGCGACGCCTCCAGTGCCAGTGACATCGAGGTCATGTCGTTGATGCTGGAAACCCTGACCGCCTGTCAGGTTGAGGGCGTGCATCTGGATATCGGCCATGTTGGCATCTATCGTGGTTTGGTTCAGGCCGCCAGTCTCGATGAAGTGGCTGAGCGCGCGCTGTTCGATGCGTTGCAGCGCAAAGCTGTCGATGAGGTCAAGGTGCTAACCGCCCAGATCGGCCAGGCTTCATTGGCGGCCATGCTCTGCAGCCTGGTCGAGCTGTCTGGTGGGACTGAGGTGCTGGAACGGGCTCATGCCCTGCTCGATGGTGCGCCGGAATCGGTGATGGCTGCGCTGGATGACCTCAGTGAGATTGCTCAGACGCTGTCCAGGCGTTATCCGGATGTACCGTTGTACTTCGATCTGGGTGAGCTGCGTGGCTATCATTACCACACGGGCGTCGTGTTTGCGGCGTTTGTGCCAGGGGTGGGTCAGAGTGTTGCGCAGGGCGGTCGCTATGATGATATCGGTCGCGACTTCGGTCGTGCCCGTCCGGCAACGGGCTTTTCCACCGATTTGCGGTTCCTGGTCGAGCGGGGGCAGGTGGCTCGGGGTCGACGCTCGGCGGGTATTTGGGCGCCCTATGCCGAGGAACCTGGACTACAGGCTGAGGTGGCCGCTTTGCGGGCGGCGGGCGAACGGGTAATTGTCGCGCTGCCGGGGCAGCTCGATGGCGCTGCCCGTGAGCATGGGTGTGATCGAATTCTGCGTTTCAGTCACGACCGCTGGCAGGTCGTGGCGCTGGTTAACTGATTCAATGGCCGTGGGCCAGTCCATTACGAACGAGGCAATAGCTGAACATGGGTAAGAATGTTGTCATTCTGGGCACTCAGTGGGGCGATGAGGGTAAGGGCAAGATCGTTGATCTGCTGACCGATCAGGTGTCTGCCGTGGTGCGTTATCAGGGCGGACACAATGCCGGTCACACCTTGGTGATTGATGGCCAGAAGACCGTGCTGCATCTGATTCCATCGGGCATCCTGCGTGACAACGTCATGTGCCTGATTGGTAATGGCGTGGTGCTGTCGCCTGAGGCGTTGCTCAAGGAGTTGACCCAGCTTGAAGAGCGCGGCGTGCCGGTGCGTGAGCGCCTGCGTATCAGCCCGGCCTGTCCGCTGATTCTGCCCTATCACGTGGCGTTGGATCAGGCTCGGGAAAAGGCTCGCGGTGAGGCCAAGATCGGCACTACCGGGCGCGGTATTGGTCCGGCCTATGAAGACAAGGTCTCGCGTCGCGGTCTGCGAGTGGCTGATCTGTTTCATCGTGAGCGCTTTGCTGCCAAGTTGGGTGAGGTTCTGGATTACCACAACTTCGCGCTGCAGCATTACTACAAGGTCGATCCGATCGACTTCCAGAAGACTCTGGATGAGGCCATGGGCTATGCCGAGTGGCTGGCACCGCTGATGACCGATGTGACTGCGCATCTGCATGAGTTGCGTCGCAAGGGCGCCAATATCATGTTCGAGGGTGCGCAGGGCTCCTTGCTGGATATCGACCACGGCACCTATCCGTTTGTGACCAGCTCCAACACCACGGCTGGTGGTACCGCTACTGGTTCGGGTTTTGGTCCGTTGTATCTGGATTATGTGCTGGGCATTACCAAAGCCTACACTACGCGGGTTGGTTCTGGTCCGTTTCCGACCGAGTTGTTCGATGATGTCGGTGCACGCCTGGCCGAGCGTGGTCATGAGTTTGGTTCGACCACCGGGCGTGCGCGTCGCTGCGGCTGGTTCGATGCAGTGATTCTGCGTCGGGCAATCGAGATCAATAGTATCAGCGGCTTGTGTCTGACCAAGCTGGACGTACTCGATGGTCTGGACGTGATTCGCATCTGTGTGGGTTATCGCAATGCCGAGGGTGCTGTGATCGAAGCGCCGACCGATGCTGACAGCTATATCGGCCTGGAGCCGGTGTACGAGGATGTGCCTGGCTGGCACGAATCGACTGTCGGGGCCAAGACCATGGAGCAGTTGCCGGCCAATGCCCGGGCTTATATCGAGCGGATCGAGCAGTTGGTTGGTGCGCCGATCGATATTATCTCGACCGGTCCGGATCGGAACGAGACCATTATTCTGCGCCAGGTTTTCTGAGCGCAGAGTAAAAAGCCAAAGGCGCCTGCGGGCGCCTTTTTGCTGTTTACGGCACGAAGGGAGCAAGTGTGTTCTGCTAAGAAGGGTTGTGGAGCAGAAACGAAAAAACCGAGTCACAAGGACTCGGTTTCTTGAATTGGTGCCCAGGAGAAGACTCGAACTTCCACGGCCGTAAGGCCACTAGCACCTGAAGCTAGCGTGTCTACCAATTTCACCACCTGGGCGTGCCGTTTGGGTTGTTTGAACTAAGCTTAACCAGTCTTGGTTAGCTGTGTTCAACTGTTTCCCTGTCGACGGCGCGCATAATACGAAGCTGCGAAGGGCTTGTAAACCCCTGTTTGCAAAAAAAATTCACGGCTATTGATAAAAGGTGCATGAAACGTCGTTTCGCGGTTCAATAGGTGTCTATGACGAAGAAAAGCAAATCCAAAGCCTCGGACTCCGTGCCGAGCAACGCTGGTTTCCCCGACTCCGCCGGGGTACTCGACTGGACTCAATTCGATCCGGCCGCCCAGCGTGAAGCGGAGAAATACGACAACCCCATTCCCAGTCGCGAACTGATTCTGCGGCTGCTGGCCGAGCGCGGTGCGCCGGCGACCCGGGCTCAACTACAGGCCGAGTTTGGTTTGCACGATGACGAGGCGATCGAAGCCTTGCGTCGTCGCCTGCGAGCCATGGAGCGTGACGGCCAGCTCATCTATACCCGGCGCGGGGCTTATGCTCCCGTTGACAAACTCGACCTGATCAAGGGGCGGGTGGTTGGTCATCGTGACGGGTTCGGTTTTCTGGTGCCTGATGAAGGCGGGGAAGATCTGTTCCTCGGTCCGACCCAGATGCGCTTCGTATTCGATGGTGATCGAGTGCTGGGTCGGGTCACCGGAGTTGATCGCCGCGGACGCAGCGAAGGTGCGATCGTCGAGGTACTGGAGCGGGCCCACGAATACCTGGTTGGGCGCTTCTATGAGGAAAACGGCATTGCCTTCGTGGTGGCTGATAACGCCAAGATCAATCATGAAGTGCTGATTCCGCCGGGCTGTGCCGGCCAAGCCGTGCATGGTCAGTACGTGGAAGTGCGGATCACCCAGTGGCCGACTCTGCACCGGCCGGCGCAGGGTGAAGTCTTTGAGGTAGTGGGCGATTACATGGCGCCCGGGGTTGAGATTGAAGTGGCTCTGCGTAGCTACGATATCCCCAGCGTCTGGCCGCAGGCGGTGCTGGATGAAGCTGCCCGGCTCAAGGATTATGTCGAGGAAAAAGACAAGCTCAAACGGGTCGACTTGCGTCACCTGCCGCTGGTCACCATCGACGGTGAGGACGCTCGCGACTTCGATGACGCAGTGTACTGCGAGCCGCACAAGGCCAGCGGCTGGAAGTTGTTTTCCGGCGGCTGGAAGCTGTATGTGGCGATTGCCGATGTGTCTCACTATGTGACTATTGGTTCGGCGCTGGATGCCGAAGCCGAGCTGCGTGGTACTTCGGTGTATTTCCCCAGCGAAGTGATCCCGATGTTGCCTGAGGCCTTGTCCAACGGTCTGTGCTCGCTCAATCCGCATGTTGATCGGTTGGCGATGGTCTGCGAAATGACTATTTCCAAGCACGGCGAGCTGACTGATTTCCAGTTCTACGAAGCGGTGATTCACTCTCACGCCCGGCTGACCTATAACCAGGTCTCGGCCATGCTTGAGCACCCGCGTAGCAAGGAAGGCAAGCTGTTCAGTCAGGAGTTCGCTACGGTACTGCCGCACCTCAAGGATCTCTACGAACTCTACAAAGCGCTGTTCAAGGCTCGTCAGGGGCGTGGCGCGATTGATTTTGAAACTACAGAAACGCGGATTTTGTTTGGCGAGAATCGCAAGATCGCCGAGATTCTGCCGACCACGCGCAATGACGCGCACAAGATTATCGAGGAGTGCATGCTGGCGGCCAACGTTGCCACCGCGCGCTTCATGCAGGAGCTGGAAATTCCGGCGCTGTACCGTGTGCACGATGCTCCTCAGGCGGAAAAGCTCGAGCGCCTGCGTCAGTTCTTGTCGGCGCTGGGTCTGAGTCTGACGCGCAAGAAGGGCGATCCCACACCCGAGGATTACAGTGCGGTATTGCAGAAAATCCAGAGCCGGCCTGATGCCCAGTTGATCCAGACGGTGATGCTGCGCTCGCTGAGTCAGGCGGTATATAGCCCGCACAATGCTGGGCACTTCGGCCTTAATTACGAGGCTTATACCCATTTCACCTCGCCGATCCGGCGCTATCCGGACTTGCTGACTCACCGCGCCATTCGTAGTGTGATCCGCTCGCGGCGCAAGACCGACCGGGTGCAACGCGCTGGTGGTGGGGTGATTCCCAAGGCGCGGATATACCCCTATGAATTGCCGCAACTCGATCAGTTGGGGGTTCAGTGTTCGCAGAACGAGCGGCGTGCCGATGAGGCTTCCCGTGATGTGGTCAATTGGCTCAAGTGTGAGTTCATGCAGGATCGGGTCGGCGAGGACTTCGACGGTCTGGTGACTGCGGTGACCAACTTTGGTCTGTTCGTTGAGTTGCGTGACATCTATGTCGAAGGGTTGGTGCACATCACCGCCTTGCCGGCCGACTATTACCACTTCGATCAGATTCACCATCGCCTGACCGGCGAGCGCGCCGGGCGCAGCTTCCGTTTGGGCGATCTGGTGCGGGTGAAGGTGGCTCGGGTTGATCTGGATGATCGCAAGATTGATTTCGAGTTGGTGGTCGATGCCGGATCGCTCAAGCCCGACCCGAATGCCAGTCGTGCAGTGCGCGAACGGTTGATGGCCGAAGTGCGTCAGGCCGAAGGCAAAGGCAGGTCGGAGCGTAAGGGCTCGGGCAAGTCAGGCGCAAAGGTCGCAGGCAAAAAAGCCAAGACCGGCAAGTCGGCGACAGCCAGGGCTCCGGCGCCGGGCAAGGGCAAGCCGACTGCCGACAAGGGGGTTCCGGGTGGGCGGGCACCGCGTAAACGCAAGGCCAGGTAGATAGTAAATGAGTGACAAGGAATATGTATTCGGCCTGCATGCGGTGCAGGCCTTGTTGCAGCGCAATCCCAAGCGGGTCAAGCGTCTGCTGTTGCAGCGTGGTCGCCTGGATGGGCGGGTGCAGGCTGTGGTGGATCTGGCCGAGTCGCAGGGGCTGAAGCTTGAGCGGGTGGGGGCTGACGAGTTGGAGCAGTTGGCCGATGGTGTACATCAGGGCGTGGTAGCCGAGGTTGCACCGAGCCAGCTCTGGTCTGAGGAAATGCTCGGACACCTGCTCGACAAGCTGGATACACCGGCACTGCTGCTGGTGCTCGACGGCGTCACCGATCCGCATAATCTG
Source organism: Halopseudomonas phragmitis (assembly GCF_002056295.1). Taxonomy (NCBI): domain Bacteria; kingdom Pseudomonadati; phylum Pseudomonadota; class Gammaproteobacteria; order Pseudomonadales; family Pseudomonadaceae; genus Halopseudomonas; species Halopseudomonas phragmitis. The sequence goes on from NZ_CP020100.1 coordinate 1,959,619, forward strand.
GGAGCCTGTCTGCGCAGCGCCGATGCCGCCGGGGCGCAGGCGGTGATTATTCCCAAGGATCGTTCCGCCGGGTTGACGCCGGTGGTGCGCAAGGTGGCCTGTGGTGCGGCGGAAACCGTGCCTCTGGTCGCCGTGACCAATCTGGCCCGCACCCTTAAGCAGTTGCAGCAGCGTGGACTGTGGGTGGTCGGCGCTGCCGGCGAGGCCGAACAGTTGATCTATCAGGTCGATATGAGTGTGCCTACGGTGATCGTCATGGGCGCTGAAGGCAGCGGCTTGCGCCGTTTGACCCGTGAGCACTGTGATTTTCTCGCCAAGCTGCCGATGGCTGGCAGTGTCAGTAGCCTCAATGTCTCGGTTGCCACCGGTATCTGTCTGTTCGAGGCGGTTCGCCAGCGTTCGCAGCCTTGATCGGTTGCGCCAGCGTTTTCCCTTGCCAGTAACCCGGTCGTTCTCTAGAATGGCCGGCCCAATCCTATGTTCCACTCCTTGCCAGACCGTATTGGGCGGCTGGCTATAACCCGTAAGGAGCACCTATGCGTCATTACGAAATCGTATTCCTGGTTCATCCGGACCAGAGTGAGCAGGTTAACGGCATGGTTGAGCGTTACACCAAGCTCATCGAGGAAGATGGTGGCAAGATCCATCGCCTGGAAGACTGGGGCCGTCGCCAGCTGGCTTACCCGATCGACAAGATCCACAAAGCTCACTACATCATGCTGAATGTAGAGTGCAGCGCCAATGCCCTGGAAGAACTGACCGAGAACTTCCGTTACAACGATGCGGTTATTCGTAACCTGGTCATCCGTCGTGACGAAGCCATCACCGAACAGTCTGACATGCTCAAGCCCGAAGATGGTGGTCGTGGTGAGCGTCGTGAGCGTCGTGAGCGCGCTGATAGCGATAACGACAGCGATAACGATGCTGACAGCAACGACGCCGAAGACGGCGACGACGAGTAAGTTTTCCGGTTCATTTTTTCCAATTTTAAGGAGACGCTGCCATGGCACGTTTTTTCCGTCGCAGAAAGTTCTGCCGTTTCACCGCTGAAGGCGTAAAAGAGATCGATTACAAGGATCTCAACACCCTGAAGGCCTACATCACCGAAACCGGCAAGATCGTACCCAGCCGTATCACCGGTACCAAGGCCAAGTATCAGCGTCAGCTGGCTGCTGCTATCAAGCGCGCCCGCTACCTGGCTCTGCTGCCTTACACCGATAGCCACGGCCGTTGATCGTTAACGGTCACAGGTAATCAGGGGTTTTAACCGGTATGCGCGCGTTAGCGGAATACATCATGCGTGGTCGCAAACAGGCCACCCTGGCGGTGGCTGTTTCGACTGCCGTTCCGTTGCTGTTCTGGCTGGGCGCTGCTGCGCTGGCACTGATCGTGCTGCGCCGGGGGCTGGCTGATGCCATGCCGGTCATGGTCTGGGGCGCGCTGCCAGCGCTGGCCTGGGCTTTTGTAGGCGATCTGACGCCGCTGCTGGTGCTTGCTGGTAGTGTGGGCCTGGCTGTGTTGCTGCGTCAGCGCAGTGACTGGGTGCCGGTAGTGTTGGCGGCAGTACCGCTGGGGCTGGTATACGCCCTGGTGCTGATGCTGTTTCTGGCTGAGCCGCTGCAGGCCCTGGCCGGGCAGATTCAGCAGTTGTTGCCGCAGATGCTGGGCGAACTCGATAGTGCGGTACTGGCGCGCCTGGAGCGCTTGCTGGTACCGCTGCTGGCTGGCCTGATGGGCGCAGTACACGCCATGATGGCGCTGGTAGCCTTGATGATTGGTCGTTCCTGGCAGGCCGGGTTGTATAACCCTGGTGGTTTCCGTCAGGAGTTCCATCGTCTACGCCTGCCGAGCGTGGCGGCTATTGTTCTGCTGGCACTGACCGTGTTCGGTCCGCAGTTCGGTCAGTTGGCCCTGCTGTCGCCAGTGGCCAGCGTACCGCTGGTATTGGCCGGTCTGGCTCTGGTGCATGGCGTGGTCGGTCTGAAGGGACTGGGCAGCGCCTGGCTGGTAGTGACCTATGTGCTGCTGCTGGTCTTTGCCCAGTTTGCTTTCCCCCTGATTATGTTGTTGGCGTTTGTTGATAGTCTGTTCGATTTTCGTTCCCGCATGGCGCCGGCACAAGGGCCGCGCAACGGTGACGACTCGAACGGCCGAGATTGAATTTCAAGAGGTCATCGCAATGGAAGTTATCCTGCTCGAAAAGATCGCGAATCTGGGTAACCTGGGCGACAAGGTCGCTGTTAAAGCTGGTTACGCACGCAATTTCCTGCTGCCGTTCGGCAAGGCCACTCAGGCAACTGCCGATAACATCGCTGCTTTCGAAGCTCGCCGCGCCGAGCTGGAGAAGGCTGCTGCCGAGAAGAAAGCTGCTGCCGAAGCTCGTGCTGCCAAGCTGGAAGGCCTGGTTGTCACTATCGCCGCCAATGCCGGTGAAGAAGGCAAGCTGTTTGGCTCGATCGGTACTCGTGACATCGCTGACGCAGTTACCGCTGCCGGTGTTGAAATCGAGAAGAGCGAAGTTCGTCTGCCCGAAGGTGCTCTGCGCGCCATTGGTGAGTTCGAAATCGCTCTGCAGCTGCACACCGATGTGGACGCCACTGTCAAGCTGGTCGTCATCGCCGGCTAAGCAGTGCTCTGGAGGCGGGCCTGGGGCAATTGTCGCCAACGTTGAGGCGTTGCGGATGATTTGCCTGGACTTTGCCGCTAGACTGGACACGGCGCTTGTCGCAGACAGGCGCCGTGTTGCTTTTTCTGATGTCGCTGTTTTGAGTCTGTCCCGATGAATGATTCGATGGTTGCTAGCACCGCGGAACTGGACTTACAGACCAGTGCGCTAAAGATTCCCCCGCACTCGATTGAAGCCGAGCAGGCTGTGCTGGGTGGGGTGATGCTGGAAAACAGCGCCTGGGATCGGGTGGCCGAACAGGTCAGCGACAACGATTTCTACCGCCATGATCATCGGCTTATTTTCCGTGCACTGGTCAGTCTAGCTGCGCGCAACATGCCGTTTGATGTGGTGACCCTGGCCGAGGAGCTGGACCGTGAAGGCCTGATTGATCAGGTCGGAGGTCTGGCCTATCTGGGGCAGTTAGCCAAGAATACTCCTTCGGCCGCCAATATCGGCACCTATGCGCAGATCATTCGCGAGCGCGCCACTTTGCGCCAGTTGATCAGCATCAGTTCTGATATTGCCGACACAGCCTTCAATCCCAAGGGGATGCAGGCGACCGAGGTGCTCGATGAGGCCGAGCGCAAGATCTTTGCTATCGCCGAGAGCCGACCCAAGACCGGTGGTCCCGAGTCGGTCAATACCCTGTTGACCAAGGCCATTGATCGTATCGATACGCTGTTCAACAGCGAAGGCTCGATTACCGGCCTGTCGACCGGCTTCACCGATCTGGACAACATGACATCCGGGTTGCAGCCAGCGGATCTGGTGATTGTGGCCGGTCGTCCGTCGATGGGTAAGACCACTTTTTCCATGAACCTGGTCGAGAATGCGGTGCTGCGCAGCGACAAGGTCGTCCTTGTGTTCTCGCTGGAGATGCCGGGTGAGTCGTTGATCATGCGTATGCTATCGTCGCTGGGGCGGATTGATCAGACCAAGGTGCGCTCGGGTCGGCTTGACGATGATGACTGGCCGCGTCTGACCTCGGCGGTAAACCTGCTCAACGACCGCAAGCTGTTTATTGACGATACCGCTGGTCTGTCGCCGATGGAGATGCGAGCCCGGGCTCGACGGATTGTCCGTGAGCATGGCGACATTGCCCTGATCATGATCGACTACCTGCAGCTGATGCGCATCGGTGGTAGTGGTTCGGAGAACCGGACCAACGAAATTTCCGAAATCTCGCGCTCACTCAAGGCGTTGGCCAAGGAGTTCAATACTCCGGTGGTGGCCTTGTCGCAGCTCAACCGCTCGCTGGAGCAGCGCCCGAACAAGCGTCCGATCAACTCCGACTTGCGTGAATCCGGAGCGATCGAGCAGGACGCCGACGTGATCATGTTCGTCTACCGTGACGAGGTCTATCACCCGGACACCCAAGACAAGGGGATAGCCGAGATCATTATCGGTAAACAGCGTAACGGCCCGATCGGTACCTGCCGACTGGCCTTCCTGGGTAAGTACACCCGTTTCGAGAACCTTGCCCCCGGCGCCTACCAGGGCTACGGGGAGGAGTAATGATGTTGGCCCCCAGCATGCCGGCGGCACGACCGCTGTTCGATTATCCGAAATACTGGGCTGAATGCTTTGGTCCGGCACCCTTTCTGCCCATGTCGCAGGAAGAGATGGATCTGCTTGGCTGGGATAGCTGCGACATCATCATCGTCACCGGCGATGCCTATGTCGACCACCCATCGTTCGGCATGGCGGTGATTGGTCGGCTGCTTGAAGCTCAGGGCTTCCGGGTCGGGATCATCAGTCAGCCGGACTGGCACAGCAAGGCCGACTTTATGAAGCTGGGCAAGCCCAACCTGTTCTACGGGGTGGCCGCCGGCAATATGGATTCGATGATCAACCGCTATACCGCGGACCGCAAGATCCGTTCCGATGATGCCTATACCGCTGGTGGCAAGGGTGGCAGCCGGCCGGATCGGGCCAGCCTGGTCTATAGTCAGCGCTGCCGTGAAGCTTATAAGGATGTGCCTATCATCCTCGGTGGGATTGAGGCCTCGCTGCGCCGGATCGCCCACTACGATTATTGGCAGGACAAGGTGCGGCGCTCGATTCTTGTCGATGCCAGGGCCGACTTGCTGCTGTTCGGCAATGCCGAGCGGGCGGTGGTCGAAGTCGCCCAGCGGCTCAGCCGCGGCGAGGCAGTCGAACAGTTGACCGACATTCGTGGTACCGCTTTCATTCGCAGAGACAGCCCAGAGGGCTGGTTTGAGCTGGATTCGAGTCGGATCGATCGGCCGGGCAAGATCGACAAGATCATCAATCCCTATATCAATACTCAGGACACCAGCGCCTGTGCGGTCGAGCAGGCCAAAGGCCCTGAGCCGGAAGCCGATGACGGTGCGCAGGTGGTGCAGTTGCTGCCGCATCCACGTCTGGAGCGTGATCGCACGGTGATTCGCTTGCCGGCTTATGAAAAGGTCAAGAGCGACCCTGTACTGTATGCCCATGCCAATCGGGTGTTGCACCTGGAAACCAATCCTGGCAATGCCCGGGCGCTGGTACAGCGCCATGGTGATCAGGAGGTCTGGTTCAATCCGCCGCCGATTCCGCTGTCGACCGAGGAAATGGACTATGTGTTCGGGCTGCCCTATGCCCGGGTGCCACATCCGGCCTATGGTGGTGAGAAAATTCCGGCCTACGAGATGATCCGCTTCTCGGTCAACATCATGCGTGGCTGTTTCGGTGGTTGTACCTTCTGCTCGATCACCGAACACGAAGGACGGATCATCCAGAACCGTTCGCATGAGTCGATCATCCGTGAGATCGAAGAAATCCGCGACAAGGTGCCGGGTTTCACTGGGGTGATTTCCGATCTGGGGGGGCCAACCGCCAACATGTATCGGGTTGCCTGCAAGAGTCCGGAAATTGAGGCAGCCTGTCGTAAGCCCTCGTGCGTGTTCCCTGGCATCTGTGACAACCTCAATACCGACCACTCTTCACTGATCGGTCTGTACCGCAAGGCCCGTGAGTTGCCAGGGGTCAAGAAGATTCTGATCGCCTCGGGGCTGCGCTATGACCTGGCGGTGGAGTCGCCGGAGTACGTCAAGGAACTGGTCACTCATCATGTTGGTGGCTATCTGAAGATCGCCCCTGAGCATACCGAAGAGGGGCCGCTGAATCAGATGATGAAGCCGGGCATCGGTTCCTATGACCGCTTCAAGCAGATGTTCGAGAAGTACAGCAAGGAGGCGGGCAAGGAGCAATACCTGATCCCGTACTTCATTGCTGCGCATCCGGGCACCACCGATGAAGACATGATGAACCTGGCGCTGTGGCTCAAGCGCAATGGTTTCCGGGCCGATCAGGTGCAGGCCTTCTATCCTTCGCCGATGGCCACTGCCACCGCGATGTATCACAGTGGCAAGAACCCATTGCGCAAGGTGACCTACAAGAGTGATGGGGTGACCATCGTCAAGGGTGAGCGTCAGCGCCGGTTGCACAAAGCCTTCCTGCGTTATCACGATCCGAACAACTGGCCGCTGCTGCGCGAAGCGCTCAAGGCCATGGGCCGGACCGATCTGATCGGCAATGGCAAGCATCAGTTGATCCCGACTTTCCAGCCAGCGGTCGATGGCTACCAGAGTGCCCGACGCAAGAACTCGACACCGCTCGGCAGCAAGAAGGCCGGACGCATTCTGACCCAGCATACAGGCCTGCCGCCGCGCGAGACTGGCGCCGGTAAGCCGGCCAAGCGTAAGCCGGGACGTCAGCGTCCGGGGCGCTGACGCTTCTCTATGAGGGTCATACAGGCTTTCTAATGGCGTTGTCGACATGGGCCAACTAAGCTGATCAAACAGCTTCAGGAGGAATCTGTCATGTCGATTGTCAAACTGATGAGTAATGTCTTCGCCTGCTATGCCGCCGCCTCAAGTGGAGTGGCGACTGAGTCTGTCAGCGATTGTGAGCTGATGCCCAGGCTTTCAATGTGATGCCTGAGCCGCTCAGGCTTTCAGGCTCCTGCGCTCAATCCAGTAACTCATCTGTTCCTTGAGTTGCGACAGTTCGACCGGTTTGGCCATGTGGCCGTCCATTCCGGCCTTGCGTGCCCGTTCACGGTGTTCCGGCAAGATGTGTGCGGTCAGGGCAATGATCGGCAACGGCTGACGACCGTTGTGCTGCTCCCACTGACGAATGCGTTCGGCGGCGGTAAAACCGTCCATTTCGGGCATTTCGCAGTCCATTAGAATTAGATCAAAACGTCCGCTCTTGGCCGCTTCCAGGGCCTGTTGACCATTGCTGACGGCTTCCGCATCGATCTTGAGCTTGCTCAGCATGCCGCGTATTACTTTGGTCGATATGCTGTTATCTTCGGCGATCAGTACCCGAAACGGAGTGCCGAGGCTGGCATCGGACTCCGTTGTTAGCGCTTCGGTATGGGCTTGTTCGTGATGCTGGAGCCACTCATCGATCAGGGTGGTACGCAGGGTATAGCCGGCCACCGGCTTGTTCAGCACCCGACGAATACCGGCATTGCGAGCCACCACGCGACTGGGAAGCTGATTGATGCCGGTCAGCATGATGATCAGCAGGTCGTCGGGAATGCCGGGGTCGTCCTTGAGCCGGCTGGCCAGTTCCAGGCCGCTCATGCCGGGCATCGACTGATCGACCAGCAGAATATCGAAAGGCGTGCCCAGGTTGGCTTGGCTACGCAAGAGCGCTAGTGCCTCTTTGCCGCTGGCGGCAACTTGCGGCTGCATGCCCCAGGCGCTGGTCTGCTGCTGGAGAACCTTACGGCAGGTGGCGTTGTCGTCGACGATCAGTACGCTGCGCTCCTGCAGGCAGCGACCCTCACTGTCGGGTTCAGTCTGGCTTGTGACTGCTTGAGCGGGGAGGGTGAACCAGACCGTATTGCCCTGTTCGTTGCCCTGCTTGATGCCGAGTTGGCCGTGCATCATATGGATGAGCTGACGGCTGATGGCCAGGCCAAGATACCCACTGCCGTCATATGGTCCGGCCTGACTGCGGCCCGGGTCGGCGCGCAGCAGGCAGTCACGGGCTTCACTGGGCATGCTGGTGCCACTGTCCTGAACCGCGAAGCGCAGTACCTGTTCATCGCGGGATTTCTTTTCCAGGGCTACTGCCAGCATGATCTCTCCCTGGCTGGTGTGGCGCAGGGCGTTGGTGAGCAGGTTAAGCAGAATCTGGCGCAAGCGAGTCGGATCACCCTGTAGGGTTCTGGGTACCTCTGGATGGACGAAGCTGATCAGTTCCAGACTGTGACCATCGACCCGGCTGCGGAAAATATCCAAACAGTCATTGACCAGCGCATGCAGGTCGAATTGGACGTTTTCCAGAATCAGTTGCCCTGATTCCAGGCGTGACATGTCGAGAATTTCGTTGATCAGGTTGAGCAGGTCATTGCCTGAACTGTGAATGGTCTGTACGTAATCGCGTTGCTTGGCCGACAGCGCGGTATCGAGCAGCAGCTCGCTCATGCCCAGTACCCCGTTCATAGGGGTGCGGATTTCATGACTGATGCGGGCCAGAAACTCGGCTTTGGCCCGGCGCTCGGCTTGGTGGGTGGCCTCGGCGCTGTTGCTGCGCCGCTGGTTGGCAAGCTGGCGCTGCAGGCGTTTGTGCAGGCTCCAGGCAAAACTGACGAGGGCCAGCCAGAGTACGAAATCGGCCAGATTCTGGTGGTGAACCAACTGTAATTGTTCGGTCTCCACCAGCCAACTGGCGATCATCAATAGCGCGCCAAACAGGAAAGTCCGGTCGATACCTTGTTGGCGCAGCCACAGATGACCGATCAGGGCCATGGTGAACAGTGGTACGCCCAGATGCAGCAGGCTGGACAGATGCGGCATCAGCCCCGGTTGCAGCGCGGCAAGCAAAGCACAGGCGGCGCAAAGCAGCGCCCCGGCCAGTACGGCGCGACGGGCTGGAGTGGGGTCGCGTTCGGGTAGCATGCCCAGAGTCAATAGCAGAATGATCGGCATGGCCAGCAAGTGGAGAAAATCGCTGGCCGGACCGTATAGCAGAGGAATCTGGCGGGCAGCCCAGTCTATCGTACCCAGGCTGGACAGGCTGAGAATCAGTCCGCTCAGGGCCAGCAGCAGGTGTAACAAGTCGCGACCAACCAGGCCCTGGAGTAGGCCATGGAGCATAATGGCTAGCATCAGGCCGACCAGGATTCCGCTCAGGGCCTGCCCCAGAGTGTGTTCGGCAATGGCTGTTGGGGTATCGTGCAGGTGCAGGCCGGTAGTCATGGCATAGTCGCTGTGCAGACGTAGGTAGATGACGGCCTGGCTTTCAGCCTGGGGTTCGACTGGAAAGCTGAATGCTGCATGGGGAAGTGGGCGCTGGCTGGGCGGCTGATAGGCGCCGGTGTGGAAGCGGCTGCGTGGAATACCGTCTTCGAGCAGGTAGAAGTGGATACTGGGGATAACCCGGTTGTCCAGTTCCAGCCACTTAGGGTGATTGTCGGCCAGTGGCAGCATCAGCCACAGGGCGGCACCTTGGCCGGGCAGTTGCAGAGGTCCTGGCGGAGCGGGAACGAAGCGGTTGATATAACGGTTGGAAAGCATGTCGGCCAGATCCAGCTCACCACTGGCGTCGACGAAAGTACGTAAGCCGGTTTGTGGATGGCCGCTGGCCTGACTCAGGGGGCTGAAGAGCAGAAACAAGCCAACTAGGCTGCAGACTAACAACCGATAGGCGGTCACGTTGACTGGGTCCTGTCCATGGGCATCGGGCAACTCAGGCTCGGTATATTGCCGGGAGTATAGCTGATGGCCATGGCAAGCGGTATGGATTGGTCGGCCGGGAGGTTGTCCCTGCCGGCCAATCCACTATGAACCTCAGCTCTCCCGGGCAATCGCACGGTAGCCGATGTCCTTGCGGTAGAAGCAACCGTCCCAACTGATATCTGCGGCCAACTGATAGGCGCGCTGCTGGGCTTCGCGTACGCTGCTGCCAAGAGCGGTAGCGCAGAGCACGCGGCCACCGCTGGTGACTATCTGGCCGTCCTTCAGGGCGGTTCCAGCATGGAACACCTTGGCTTCGGCACTGCCAGCGCTCAAACCGCTGATTGGCGCGCCCTTGGCGTAGTCGCCCGGGTAGCCGCCGGCGGCCAGTACTACGCCCAGGCTCGGACGCGGATCCCATTGGGCCTGAATCTGATCCAGGCGTGTATCAAGGGCGGCTTCGACCAGTTCCACTAAGCTCGACTGCAGGCGCAGCATGACAGGCTGGGTCTCCGGGTCGCCAAAACGGCAGTTGAACTCGATGACCTTAGGCGCGCCAGTGGCATCAATCATCAGGCCGGCGTAAAGGAAACCAGTATAGACATTGCCTTCAGCGGCCATGCCGCGCACGGTTGGCCAGATCACCTCATCCATGACCCGTTGGTGCACTGCGTCGGTGACCACCGGGGCCGGAGAGTAGGCGCCCATGCCGCCGGTATTCGGGCCGCTGTCGCCATCGCCGACACGCTTGTGGTCCTGGCTGGTGGCCATGGCCAGCACATGCTCGCCATCGACCATGACGATGAAGCTGGCTTCTTCACCATCAAGGAACTCCTCGATCACGACGCGTGAACCGGCCTCGCCAAAGGCATTGCCGGCCAGCATATCGCGCACGGCGGCTTCGGCTTCGTCCAGAGTCATGGCGACGATCACGCCTTTGCCGGCAGCCAGACCGTCAGCTTTGATCACGATGGGCGCGCCTTTTTCGCGCAGATAGGCCAGCGCGGGTTCGATCTCGGTGAAGTTGCAGTATTCGGCGGTGGGAATCTGGTGGCGGGCCAGGAAGTCTTTGGTGAAGGCCTTGGAGCCTTCCAGCTGAGCTGCGGCGGCGGTTGGACCAAAGCATTTCAGCCCGGCGCTGCGGAAGCGATCGACCACGCCGGCGACCAGTGGAGCCTCGGGGCCGACGATGGTCAGGGCCACGTTGTCGCGGGCGAAGGCCACCAGCGCGTCCAGATCCAGCACATCAATGGCGACATTTTCACACTTGGCTTCGGTGGCGGTACCGGCATTGCCCGGAGCGACAAACACCTTCTCGACGCGCTCATCCTGCGCCACTTTCCACGCCAGTGCGTGTTCACGCCCGCCGCTGCCGATAATCAATACGTTCATGCTGTTACCTCAAAATTCATTTGGGGTTTTCCGTTAGCAACTCGAAACAAGGTCGCGATCAAGCCAGTAGATGCAAGGCGCCGGTGACTTCGACAAGCGCAGTTGCCTGGAGGCAATGAGCATTGGCGAAGTCACCGGCAACGCAGCAGATGCGGCTTCAGCGCGGCCGTAACCCTTACTCAGTGGCGGAAATGCCGCATCCCGGTAAACACCATGGCCATGCCGGCTTCGTTGGCGGCGTCGATCACTTCCTGATCACGCATCGAGCCACCCGGCTGGATTACCGCGCTGATGCCGTTGGCGGCGGCGTTGTCGATGCCGTCGCGGAACGGGAAGAAGGCGTCTGAGGCCATGACCGCGCCGGCGACCTGCAGTCCGGCGTGCTCAGCCTTGATTGCAGCGATGCGCGCCGAGTTGACCCGGCTCATCTGGCCGGCGCCAACGCCGATGGTCTGGCGGTTCTTGGCGTAGACGATGGCGTTGGACTTGACGAACTTGGCCACTTTCCAGGCGAAGATCAGGTCGTGCATTTCCTGCTCGGTCGGGGCGCGCTGGGTCACCACCTTGAGGTCGGCTTCGGTGATCATGCCAATGTCGCGGCTCTGGATCAGCAAGCCGCCATTGACCCGCTTGAAGTCCCAGCCAGCGGCCCGTGCAGGGCCCCATTCACCGCATTCAAGCAGGCGCACATTGGCTTTTGCAGCTACTACTTCGCGGGCAGCAGCGGAGACTTTGGGGGCGATGATGACTTCGACGAACTGGCGCTCGACGATGGCCTGGGCGGTCTCGCCGTCCAGCTCGCGGTTAAAGGCGATGATGCCGCCGAAGGCCGACTCATTGTCGGTGTCCCAGGCCAGGTCATAGGCTTTGCGGATGCCGCCATCGGCCTCCGGCACTACAGCTACGCCGCAAGGGTTGGCATGCTTGACGATCACGCAGGCTGGTTTGCTGAAGCTCTTCACACACTCCAGTGCAGCGTCGGTATCGGCGACGTTGTTGAACGATAGTTCTTTGCCCTGTAGCTGCACGGCTGTGGCCACGCAGGCCTCGGCGGCATGCTCGACATAGAAGGCCGCGCTCTGGTGCGGGTTCTCGCCGTAGCGCATGTCCTGGGCCTTGATGAACTGGCTGTTGAAGGTGCGCGGGAAGGCGATGCGACCTTCGGTACTCAGGGTTTCGGCGCTCTGATCGATGCTACCCAGATAGTTGGCGATCATGCCGTCGTAGGCGGCGGTGTGTTCAAAGGCCTTGAGCGCCAGATCGAAACGCTGGGCATAGGTCAAACCGCCGGTCTTGAGATTATCGAGAATGCCTGCGTAGTCGATGGCGTTCACCACGATGGCGACATCCTTGTGGTTTTTGGCGGCGCTGCGGACCATGGTCGGGCCGCCGATGTCGATATTCTCAATCGCATCGGCCAGGCTGCAACCGGGCTTGGCCACGGTGGCAGCAAATGGGTACAGATTGACTACCACCATGTCGATTGGCTGAATGCCGTGCTGCTGCATGACCTCGCCGTCAATATCGCGGCGGCCGAGAATACCTCCATGGATTTTCGGGTGCAGGGTTTTTACCCGGCCGTCCATCATTTCCGGGAAGCCGGTGTAGTCGGCCACTTCAACGGCGTCGATAGCCTGTTCGCGCAGTAGCTTGAAAGTGCCGCCGGTGGACAGGATCTCCACGCCCAAGGCAGCCAGTTCACGGGCGAATTCAACGATCCCGGTCTTGTCAGACACGCTGATCAGCGCGCGACGTACCGGCAGGCGGGTGGTTTGGTCGGTCATCTTGGGTCCTGGGTTGCTTTCGGGTATTCAGGTAGGGCGCCGGTGTTTACAGCAGTCCGTATTGCTTGAGTTTCTTGCGCAGGGTGCCACGGTTCAGGCCCAGCACCTCTGAGGCGCGGGTCTGGTTGCCGTTGACATAATCCATAACGCACTCGAGCAGCGGCGCTTCGACCTCGGACAGGACCATGTCGTAAACGTCGGTTACGTCCTGGCCGTCAAGGTGGTCGAAGTAGTTGCGCAGGGCTTGTTCAACATTGTCGCGCAGGGTGCGGCTGCGTTCGTTGCTGTCGGGCCTGGTGTCAGTCAGGCCGGGTTCGCTGGTGTCGCTCACGGGGTGGGTTCCGTTGATCGTTGTAGTGTTGAGTAGAGTCATGCCGCCAGGTCTCCTTCCAACAAGCGGGTGAAAAACTGCTCGATCGCCTGGCGCTGCTCTGCTGGGTCGTCGATGCGATTGAATGCCCGGCGAAACTCCCCAGCGCCGGGTAACGTCTGCAAATACCAACCCACATGCTTGCGGGCGATCCGTACGCCCTGCTCGAAACCATAAAAGCCATGCAATGCATCGAGATGCTCAAGCAGGGTGGCATGTTGGTCAGGCAGTGGCAGTGGCGGGCGGTGACATCCATGACGCAGATAGTGATCTATTTCGGCAAAAATCCACGGGTGTCCCTGAGCTGCGCGGCCAATCATGACTGCGTCGGCTCCGGTGTGCTGCAGCACCCGTTGGGCTTTCTCTGGGGAATCAATATCGCCATTGGCGAAAACCGGGATGCTAATGGCTTGTTTGATGGCGGCGATGGTGTCGTACTCGGCCTCGCCGGTATACAGGTCGGCACGAGTGCGGCCATGCACGGCCAGAGCCTGGATGCCGCTTTGTTCGGCGATCCGGGCAATCCGTAGGCCGTTGCGGTTGTCCCGGTCCCAGCCGGTGCGGATTTTCAGGGTGACTGGAATTTGCACGGCACCGACTACGGCTTCGAGAATTTCGGCAACCAGGGTTTCATCGCGCAGTAGTGCCGAACCGGCAGCCTTATTGCAGACCTTCTTGGCAGGGCAGCCCATGTTGATATCGATGATCTGGGCGCCGAAGTCCTGATTCATGCGTGCGGCTTCGGCCATCATGCCGGGGTCGCCGCCGGCGATCTGAACTGAACGGGGCTCAGCTTCGCCACTATGGTCCAGACGCTGGCGTGATTTTCGGCTATGCCACAGTCGGGTATCGCTGGTGACCATTTCCGATACTACCAACCCCGCACCCAGGCGCCGGCACAGTTGCCGGAACGGGCGGTCGGTGACCCCGGCCATGGGGGCCAGGATAACGCGATTGGCTAGTTGGTAAGGTCCGATACTGATCACTGCATGGTCCATCCCTGTACTGTCCAGTCGGCGGTGGCACGTCTCCGAGGACGCCGGCCAGAAAGATTTCAGGGCGCTCAGAGGTTGATTGGTGTGTGAAAAGGCCGTCAATCATACCTGTAAAGAGTGACCATATAAAGACTGGGCTGGTCGATATTTGAACAGATTGACCAGCGGTTTTGAGCGGCCTGTCCGGTTGCGGGCTACCGAATCCTGGGGGCTGAGGTAAATGCCTGGCGCGGTATCAAGGGCTGTGAAAGTCGAGTTGGTAGTTGACCGCTTGCGGGCCTGGGTCAAGCATGTCGAGGGCAACATGAATCGGGGTCTGCGAGGGCATCAGGGTAACGCCGGCCAGCTCACCAGCCAGATACTCCTCCGGACGGAACCGGCGATTGGCCAGCTCCCGGCCCTGGCTGTCACTGAAGCTCATGCTCAGTACCGGGAAAGGTTGGGCGAAGCTGGCGCGGTTATACAGGATAACGTCGATGGCGACTGCTCGGGGAAACTCCGGGTGCGGGCGCACCAACAGGTTGCTGCTGCGGATCAGACTGATATCGACCCGAGCAGGCAACTCACAGCCGGTTAACAGGCAGGCCTGTTCGATCCAGGGACGGCTGCGGTCGTCATGAGCCAGAGCCTCGAAGTTGTAAGTGACGTACTGACCAAGCAGGCCGAGCAGAGCAAGGACGCAGAGAGCGGTCCACAAGCCATTGTGCCGGCGACGCCGCCGCGGGCGTGGCAGGTCGTCCAGCAGTAGCGGCTCGTCATCCAGATCGTCGAGTCCCAGGTGCTCACCAAACCGAGGTTCATTGCGCTGCTCGTCATCTTCCTCGGTTAAAGCAGAGGGTTTGTCGACAGCGGTTGTCCGCGCGTGTCCAGGGCGGAACACGCCGTGGTCATCGCGTTCAGCCACCAGTGGTTGGAAGCGCTGGCTTGCAGTCGGGGGCGAGCTGCGCTCAGAACCTGGTGCTGTGTATTCCGGCTCGAGCGTTGAAGGTGTCAGCGGCTGAGTTGGGGGCTCGGGTGCCAGTTCCGGTGGTGCCGAATGTGATGGATTGATCTCTTCGATGATTGACTCGTCGAGCCCCAGGGCTTCCAGGTCCAGTTCATCAAGCTCCAGATCATCATGGATCAACAGGCTGGTTTGTTGTGGCACTCTGGATGGTTGGGGCGGGGCGGCTGCGGGATGCTCGGGCTCGGGCGCCGGTTGAGCAGGTTCAGCTAGTACCTTGCGGGCATCGAACACTTTCAGGCAGGCGCCGCAGCGAACGTGTCCGGCGGCGGCATTGAGTTGCTCCTGAGACAGCCGGAAGCGGGTCTGACAATAGGGGCATTGTGTGACCAGCAACTCACTCATGGGGAACGGTGCGCCTTATCGGACAGGATTGGTAGCTATTGTGCCCTTAAGAGGTTCAAGCCGCCAAGTGGCGGGCTCCGCTGACACGTATCCAGCCGTCGCGTTCCGTGACCGGGTCGAGGTTGAACCAGGGGCGATAGGCCGCGAGTATCTCATCGGTCTGCTCGGCCAGGATGCCGGACAGGGCAATGCGTCCACCGGGCAGAACCAGGCTGGCTAGTTGCGGGGCCAGGCTGACCAGAGGTCCGGCTAGTATGTTGGCGACCAGTACTTCGGCTGGTTGGGACGGCATGGCTTCGGGCAGATAGAGGCTAAAGCGCTGATCGGCAATGCCATTGCGCTGGGCATTGTCGCGCGAGGCTTCCAGCGCCTGGGGGTCAATGTCGGTACCGATGGCCTGGCCGGCACCCAGTAGCAGGGCGGCGATGGCCAGAATGCCGGAGCCGCAACCGAAGTCGATCAGGGTTTTGCCGGTCAGAGGTTCGCTGTCGAGCCATTCCAGACACAAGGCCGTGGTCGGATGGGTGCCGGTGCCGAAAGCCAGTCCTGGGTCCAATAGCAGGTTGACGGCCTCAGGTTCAGGCGCCTGGTGCCAGCTTGGGACGATCCACAGCCGCTGGCCGAAGCGCATGGGCTGGAAGTTGTCCATCCAACTGCGTTCCCAGTCCTGGTCTTCAAGCTGCTCCAGGCTGTAATCGGGCAGTTGGCCGCCGCACAGCAGGGTCAGGTGGCTGATCAGTGCATCAGGGTCGGTATTGGCTTCGAACAGGGCCAGTAGGTGGGTGTTGGACCACAGCGGCGTGGTGCCCAGATCCGGCTCGAAAATCGGTTGATCTTCGGCATCCATGAAGGTCACGGATACTGCGCCGAGTTCAAGCAGGCGATCTTCCAGGTCGGAGGCCTGATCGGGAGAGATGGCAAGACGTAGTTGCAGCCAGGACATGGGCATTCCAAATAAAAGAAGCCCGGGCAGGCCCGGGCTTTGAGGCTTGTGACCGAAGACTGGAGCTGTTTGAGGTTCCTGTCTTCAGCGTTGGGCGGATTTTATTTCAAACCCAGTTTGTGTTCCAGATAGTGAATGTTCACGCCGCCCTTGCAGAACCCAGGGTCGCGGACCAGTTCACGGTGCAGCTCGGTGTTGGTCTTGATACCGTCCACCACCAACTCGTCGATGGCGTTGCGCATCCGGGCCAGAGCCTCGTCGCGGGTTGCACCATAGGTGATCAGCTTGCCAACCAGCGAGTCGTAGTTCGGCGGTACCTTGTAGCCGCTGTACAGGTGCGAGTCGACCCGCACGCCGTTGCCGCCTGGAGCATGGAAGAATGTCACGGTACCGGGGCTGGGCATGAAGGTTTTCGGGTCTTCAGCGTTGATCCGGCACTCGATGGCATGTCCAAAGACCTTTACCTGGTCCTGGGTGATGCTCAGCTTGTTGCCGGCGGCGACCAGGATCTGCTCCTTGACGATATCGATGCCGGTGACCATCTCCGAAACCGGGTGCTCGACCTGGACGCGGGTGTTCATCTCGATGAAGTAGAAGCGACCGTCTTCATAGAGGAACTCGAAGGTGCCGGCGCCACGGTAGCCAAGATCGATACAGGCCTTGACGCAGCGGGCCTGGACTTCGGCCCGGGCCTTCTCGTCGATGCCCGGGGCTGGGGCTTCCTCGATGATTTTCTGGTGTCGGCGTTGCAGCGAGCAGTCACGATCTCCCAGGTGAACGGCGTTGCCCTGGCCATCGGAAAGCACCTGGACTTCAACGTGACGCGGGTTGGTCAGGAACTTTTCCAGATAAACCATCGGGTTGCCGAAGGCGGCACCGGCTTCGGTCCGGGTCAGGCGGATCGATTTGAGCAGATCCTCTTCCTGGTGCACCACACGCATGCCGCGCCCGCCGCCGCCACCGGCGGCCTTGATGATCACCGGATAGCCGACCTGGCGACCGATTTCCAGGCAGCGCTGGTCATCGTCTTCCGGCAGCGGGCCATCAGAGCCCGGCACCGTAGGAACGCCGGCCTTCTTCATTGCTTCGATCGCCGAGACCTTGTCGCCCATCAGCCGAATCACCTCGGCGCTGGGGCCGATAAAGGTGAAGCCGGAGCGCTCAACCTGCTCGGCGAAGTCGGCACGTTCGGCCAGGAAACCATAGCCGGGGTGAATGCCGTCGGCGCCGGTGACTTCGGCGGCGCTGATGATCGCCGGGATGTTCAGGTAGGACTCGGTGGCATTGGCTGGGCCGATACAGACGGTTTCGTCGGCCAGTGCCAGGTGCATGAGTTCACGGTCAGCCGTGGAGTGCACGGCCACAGTTTTCAACCCCAGTTCCTTGCAGGCACGAATGACGCGCAGGGCAATTTCACCGCGGTTGGCAATCAGGACTTTTTGCATCGCAGCCTCCGGTTTGGGCTCAGGCGATGCTGAACAGGGGTTGATCGAATTCCACCGGCTGACCGTTATCGACCAGGATGGCCTGGATCACGCCGCTCTTGTCGGCCTCGATGTGGTTCATCATCTTCATGGCTTCAACGATACACAGGACATCGCCTGCCTTGACGGTCTGGCCAACTTCGGCGAAGGACGGTGCCGACGGTGAGGGCGAGCGATAGAAAGTGCCAACCATCGGCGAGCGAACCAGATGGCCGCTGGGCTCGGTAGCTGGGGCTTCTGCGGCCGGAGCAGCAGCGGCAGCTGGCGCTGCTGGCGCGGCGGCTACCGGGGCCGGCGGAGCGTAGAATTGCTGGGGGGCGGCAAGCTGCTTGCTGTGGCGGCTGATACGGACTGATTCCTCACCCTCGTGAATTTCCAGTTCGTCGATGCCGGACTCTTCCAGAAGTTCGATCAGTTTCTTGACTTTGCGGATATCCATTGGTGCTTGCACTCCAGAGCTGTAGGGTGGCGTAGATTGTTCAGTTACGTTGTTCAATGTTGTGTATTGCCGCTTCCAGGGCCAGTTCGTACCCTTGAGCGCCGAGCCCGCAAATCACGCCCTCGGCAACATCCGAGAAGTACGAGTGATGGCGGAACGCTTCGCGTTTATACACGTTGGATAAATGCACTTCGATGAATGGGATGCTCACAGCCAGCAATGCGTCACGTATTGCCACGCTGGTATGTGTAAAAGCAGCCGGATTGATGATGATGAAGTCGATGGCTTCATCGCGCGCGGCATGAATGCGTTCGATCAGTTCGTGTTCGGCGTTGCTTTGCAGGTTCAGCAAATGGTGGCCAAGTGCGGTGGCGCGTTCGCGCAGGCGCTGGTTGATCTGTTCCAGCGTGGTTGCGCCGTAGACGCCCGGTTCACGGGTGCCGAGCAAATTCAGGTTGGGGCCGTGCAGGACCAGAATGCTAGCCATTAGTTGTTGTTCCATGAATGGCGACAGTGGTGACCCATGGGTCAGTTATGGGCTGGAGTTTGCCGGAATCCTGGCGCGCTGTCCAGAATCAGTCGATTGCCACCAGATACCGGCATGATGCCCGCATGTACGCCGAAAATTATCCTTGTGGGATAGCACTCAGGCGGCTGGTGAAGGTCTCAAGATCGACCTCGCCCTGCAGGCGCAGGGCGCGCAGTTCCTGCCCTGCAGGGTCATAGAACAGAAACGCCGGCGGGCCGAACAGTTGCTGCTCGCTAAGCCATTGGCGCTGGTCGGCGCTGTTGCTGGTCAGATCGAGCTTGATGCGGGCAAAACCCTCCAGCTGCTGGCGCACCTGGGGTTGATTGAGGACCTGGCGTTCGATGATCTTGCAACTGATACACCAGTCGGCGTACAGCTCGATGACGGCTGGACGGTTCAGGGCTTTGGCCTGAGCCAGTTCACGAGCGATGCCGGCCTGATCATCGACCAGGGTAAAAAAACCGCTGTTATTGCTGCCGGCAGGAGCAATGCTGCCAGTCAGTGGCGCCAGTGGGCGCAGCGGGTCATTGCCGCCGGCCAGTGCACCGAATAGCGCAGCCGCAGCGTATACCGCCGCAAGCAGCGACAGGGTCTGGGCGATGCGCCCACCAGCGCCATGCGGCATGCGATCGAACAGGCCCAGACGCACCGCCAAGCCAGCGGCCAGAGCAGCCCACAACGCCAGGCTCAGAGGGCCAGGTATGACTCGCTCCAGTAGCCAGATGGCGACACCGAGCAAGCCGAAGCCAAAGATATGCTTGACCGTGACCAGCCAGGGGCCGGAGCGGGGTAGTAGGGCGCTGCCGAAAATCGCCACCAGCAGCAGCGGCAGGCCCATGCCCAGAGCCAAAGCGAACAAGCTGGCGGCGCCGCCCACGGCATCGCCGGTCGCGCTGATGTAGACCAGGGCGCCGGCCAGGGGCGCGGAGATGCATGGTGACACTACCAGGGTCGACAGCACGCCCAGCAGGGCTGCACCAGTCAGCGAGCCACCGCGGGTGCGGCTGCCCAGGCGCTCCAATGGTTCACGCACCATGGCTGGCAGGCGCAGCTCGAATACCCCGAACATGGCCAGCGCGAACAGGCTGAAGAACGCGGCGAAAGTACCCAGAACCCAGGCCGACTGCAATCGCGCCTGAATGTTCAGCGCCGCGCCGAACAGCCCGATCAGGGCGCCGATCAGGGCAAAGCTGATGGCCATGGCCAGTACATAACTGAGCGCCAGGGCACAGGCGCGAAACCGGTCGATATCCTGGCGGCCGAGCACCAGGCTGGACAGAATCGGCAGCATGGGCAGGACGCAGGGGGTGAAGGTCAGCCCCAGTCCGGCGAGGAAGAACAGCAGCAGCGCCCAGCCCAGTTGCTGGTTGTCGAGCAGGCCCTGAAAAACTCCGGAACCGGCGGCCGGCAGAGTGGGTTCTGCTCCTGCTCCAGGCAGATTCAGCAGCACGGTTTCCGGTGGGTAGCACAGGCCGGCGTCGGCGCAGCCCTGGAAGTCAACCCGCAGTTGCCGGCCCGGTTGGGTGCCGGCGCTCAGCCGCAGTTCGACCTGCAACTGGTTGTAGTAGACCTCGACATCACCAAAGAACTCGTCGGTCTTGTGCAGGCCGTCGGGCAGCAGGACCTGCTGGATCGACTGGCTGCCGCCCTGGAGCTGGAAATCCAGCCGGTGACGGTAGAGATAGTATTCGGGCGCGATTTCAAAGATGAGCACAATGCGCTCGGCGTCGGCTTCGACAATACCCGGGCGGAAAGCTTCATGGACTGGCAGAAAGTTGGCCTGACCGCCGCTGCCATCAAGCAGCCCGAGCGCGCCTGTACTGCTCTGGCTGAAGGGGTTGGCTTGGGCCAGACCGGCGAAGGTCAGCCAGCAAATCAGTAGAAGGCGTAACAACTGCATGGGGTATCCGAGTTTTGAGTTGTTGCCATCATATCGAGTTGCGCAGGCTCTGCCGAGAGGCAATCTGTCCCAGGCTGTTTCCGGGCGCAGCGGCAATGGGGTGCGGGACACGGCAGTAGGCCTTGGGAGATGATATCCTGTTGTCGGATAACAAGGGAGAGTGGCGATGAAATTTGCCAAGCGTTCCATGCAGGACGCCAATGAGCGTCTTGGAGACAGTCTGGAGTCAGCACGGGCCTGGCTGGGTGGGCCGTTGATCAGCAAGCTGCTGGGGCTCGTGGTACTGGCCTATGTACTACTGTGCCTGCTGCTGGGCTGGTATTGGAGTCGTGAGCCGGGCCTTGAGCCGCTGGTTACTGCGCGTGAGGCGCGAGTCGAGGGCGAGTTGACCGTGCAGACCTTGCAGGCGGTGATGACAACGCTGCTGGACAAACCTGGCGGATTCATCAGCAACGACATCATGCCGCCCGGATTGATGATGGACAACATGCCGAACTGGGAGTTTGGTGTGCTGGTGCAGGTGCGCGACATGACCCGGGCACTGCGCCGTGATATGGCCCGCTCGCAGTCACAATCGACTGAAGACCGTGATTTGGCGCGGGCCGAGCCGCGCTTTCATTTTGACAACAAGAGCTGGGCCATGCCCGCCAGTGAAAGTGAGTACCGTGACGGGCTGCGCGCGCTGGCCAGCTATGAACAGCGTCTGCAACAGGGCGATGCAGCCTTTTATCCCCGAGCCGACAGTCTGGCCAGTTGGCTGGGTGATGTCAGCACCCGGCTCGGTTCGCTGTCGCAGCGACTGTCGGCCAGTGTCGGTCGCGAACCTTTGAGCGATAGTGGGCGCGCGCGTGAACGTACACCCTGGACCCAAATCGACGATGTGTTTTATGAGGCGCGGGGCACCTCCTGGGCGTTGGTTCACCTGTTGCGGGCGGTGGAGCAGGACTATGCCGAGGTGCTGGGCAAAAAGAATGCCCAGGTCAGCCTGCAGCAGATCATTCGCGATCTGGAGGCGACTCAGGCGCCGCTATGGAGCCCTATGGTGCTCAACGGTAGCGGCTTCGGGGTGCTGGCCAATCATTCGCTGGTCATGGCCAATTACCTGTCGCGGGCCAATGCTGCGCTTATCGATCTGCGTCGTCTGCTGGAGCAGGGCTGAGCGTGGATAGTCGGAAAATCGATGCCTATCTGGCCCGCTCGGCGGCTGAGCAGGTGCTCAGTGTCGATGAGCAGGATCAGCCGCTGGCGCAGGTCAGTCGGGCGCAGGTTCAGAGCGAGCGACTGATTACCCGCTGTACCTACATCTTCGTGTTCAATGCGACCGGGCAGCTGTGCCTGCATCAGCGCACTCTGCACAAGCGGCTCTATCCGGGGTATTGGGATGTCGCCGCAGGCGGTCTGGTGGCTGCCGGGGAAAGTTATCTTGAGGGCGCCCGGCGCGAACTGGCTGAGGAGCTGGGGGTGGCCGGGGTCGATTTGCACAGCCATGGGCGGTTTTTCTACGATGCCCCGGAAAGTCGGTTGTGGGGTGCAGTATTCAGTTGTCGCTGGGATGGCCCGATTGAAATGCAGCCGGAAGAGGTGCTGGCGGTGCGCTGGATTGATCTGGACACAGACTGGCGCCAGGATGATGAACGTTATACCCCGGACTCGCTGCTGGCTCTGGAGCGTTGGCGGGCCGGGCAGTTGCTGGAATGAATAGATGAAAAAAGCCAAAGGACTCGAGGCCCTCGGTGGCCTGGTGTACTCAACCGATGCTGGGCGCATGTGTCCTGACTGTCGCCAACCGACCGAGCAGTGCTGCTGCGGCCAGGCCGAGATGCCCTCGGGAGATGGGGTGGTACGGGTTCGGCGCGAGACCAAGGGGCGTGGTGGCAAGACCGTGACCACAGTCAGTGGTGTCTTATTGGCTGGCGATGAGCTGAAGACACTGGCCAAGCGTCTGAAAAACCGCTGTGGCTGTGGCGGTGCAGTCAAGGATGGGGTGATCGAGATTCAGGGTGACAAGGCCGAGCTGGTCTGTGAGCTGCTGACAGCCGAAGGTTTCAAGGTCAAGCGCGCCGGAGGCTGATGAGCTTGACCTTGAGTCTGCGTAGCTGGCGCCAAGCCTGGCGCGATCGTGAAACCCAGCGCAAAGTCTGGGGGCTGGCCACGCCAATGATCCTGTCCAATATCAGCGTGCCGCTGGTGGGACTGGTCGATACTGCGGTAATCGGTCACCTGGACGGAGCCCATTACCTGGGTGGAGTGGCGGTTGGCACTGCCTTGATCACCTTTGTGCTGTGGGCAGCCGGTTTCCTGCGCATGGGCACCACCGGCTTCGCCGCCCAGGCCTGCGGCAGCGG
Organism: Halopseudomonas phragmitis; assembly: GCF_002056295.1. Lineage (NCBI taxonomy): Bacteria > Pseudomonadati > Pseudomonadota > Gammaproteobacteria > Pseudomonadales > Pseudomonadaceae > Halopseudomonas > Halopseudomonas phragmitis. The sequence continues at coordinate 1,982,514 of NZ_CP020100.1, forward strand.
CGATGGTGATGGTATTCGCCGGGTCTTGTTACAACCGCTGTGGCTGGCCGTACTGATCGCGCTGGCGGTGCTGGTCTTGCAGGCGCCGTTGATTGCCGCAGGCCTGTACTTTATCGACAGCTCGCCCGAGCTGCTGGAGCAAGCCCGCCTGTATGTGGAAATCCGCCTGTGGAGTCTGCCGGCGGCGCTGGCCAATTTCGTCCTGGTGGGCTGGTTTATTGGTATGCAGCGCGGTCGGGCACCGTTGTATCTGCTGCTGACCGTCAATCTGAGTAACGTGCTGCTGGACCTGCTGCTGGTAGTTGGCCTGGGTTGGGGCGTGGCTGGTGCAGCTCTGGCCACGGTGATCAGCGATTATCTGGGTTTGCTGCTGGGTTTGCTGTTGGTGCGCCAGTTGCTGGCCGAGCATCCGGGGCGACTGGACTGGCTGGCGGCGATCCGGCTACGCGGCGCGGCACCGTTGTTGCGGGTCAACCGCGACATTCTGATCCGTACCCTGGCACTGGAACTGGTGTTCTACTTGTTGGTGCTGCAGGGTGCGCGCCAGGGCGATGCGGTGGTGGCGGCCAATGCGGTGTTATTGAACTTTCTGTTGCTGACCTCCCATGGCCTGGATGGCTTGGCCCATGCGGTCGAGGCGCTGGGAGGGCGTGCTCTGGGGCAGCGCAATCGTGCGGCTTTCAAGCGGGTGCTGGTGGTGACTCTGGGCTGGTCGCTGCTGGTTGGCGTGGGCTTTGTGTTGGCTTTCAGTCTGTTTGGCCCATGGATCATCAATCGCCTGACCAATCTCGACGAGGTGCGTGCGGTGGCCCAGGCCTATTTGCCCTGGATGGCGTTGATGCCGCTGGTCGCGGTCTGGAGCTATCTGCTCGATGGGCTGTTTATTGGCGCGACTCGGGCTCGGGCGATGCGCAACAGCATGCTGCTGGCGGTATTCGGTCTGTATGTGCCGGTGGCCTGGCTGCTACGTGATAGCGGTAACCATGGCCTGTGGCTGGGCTTTCATCTGTTCATGCTGGCGCGTGGGGCCTTACTCGGTGGCTGGTTCGTCTATCTCTGGCGTCAGGATAGCTGGTTTCCCAAGTCGTAGGTGCTGTGGCCGGCGCTCACGCTGGCGGCGGTCACTGCGCCCGTAACCACCAATGCAGGTAGCGGCCCAGGTGCTGGTAAGCCGGGTGGCGGCTGTAGATCAGTTCTTCGCGTATCAGGTCTTCGCTGCTGGCCTGTTGTTGCCAGTGTGGCGGCATGTAGTCATAAAACACCCGGATACCACTAGCCTGCTGTTTGTGCAGGCCCGCCTGGCTAGCCCACTGCTGGACCTCGCGCGGGTCCAGCGGGTGTTGTGGGGTCAGGCCGCGCTGGCCGACGCCCGCCAACTGTTGGCGCTCAAGTTTGCGAAACTGGCCCTTGATCAGGTTGCGGTAGATCAGTGCGTCACGGTTGTAGAATGCCAGCGACAGGGCCCCTTGCGGGTTGAGCAGGGCACGTAGGTGGTGCAGGGCCTGATGTGGGGCGGCCAGCCATTCCAGTACGGCATGACAGATGACCAGGTCGAATGTTTGCCCCTGGGCCGGCAGTTCCTGCAGCGGCAATGGCCAGTAAGCCGTTGCGGGGGTGCCGGCCGCTTGCAGGCGTTGCTCAGCGGCTGTCAGCATTTCACTGGCGGGCTCGCTGACGGTGACCTGATGTCCCTGTGCGGCCAGCCAGGCACTGATGTGGCCAAGCCCGGCCCCTACGTCCAGAATCCGCAGGGGCCGTGCCGGCAGCTCTGCCAGCCACTCCTGCAGGTCGCGGGTCAGTACGGCCAGACGAATGGCACCCTTGGGGCCAGCATAGATTTTCTGCGCCAGATGACTGCTCAGTTGGTCAAAATAGCGGTCGTCCATGCTTGGCTCCTAAGAAAACACTGATTGATTACACGCAAGCTTAGTAGCCCGGTTGTCGCTGACCTGTTCTGGACTGTCGATGCCCTGGTCGAAAATTGCTCCTGCATTTTCGACACTTCCGCCATCCCTGGCGGTCGGACGGGCATCGTCAAGCCCCCCATGGGTGAGGCAAGCGTTTACGAAGCATGCTTCGTGCGCAGCCGAACGCCGACCGATCTGTGATCGGTTGGCCGGACCCGGAGGGGGTTCACGGCGTGTCCAGAACAGGTCCGCGACAATTGGGCTAACACCGAAACGATTTAATCAGTGTTCCTCTAGCAGGTCTGTTATTCAGGCATAAAAAAAGCCAGCTTGTGGCCGGCTTTTGGAGTGCCCTGTCCGCTAGGTTCGTTATCGCTTCAGAGCGGAGCTGAATGCAGCGGACAGGGCACTGGGGCCGAACGCTTATTTTTGATAAGCGTTCACAGCCTTAACGATTTCCGCACGGGCTTCATCAGCGTTGCCCCAACGGTCGATCTTGACCCATTTGCCGGCTTCCAGATCTTTGTAGTTCTCGAAGAAGTGCTGGATCTGCTGGATCAGCAGTTCAGGCAGGTCGGTGTATTCCTTGACGTCACGGTACAGCACGCTCAGCTTGTCGTGCGGTACGGCGACCAGCTTGGCATCACCGCCACCATCGTCGGTCATGTGCAGAACGCCTACCGGACGTGACCGGATTACCGAACCCGGTGCGACCGGGTAGGGCGTTACCACCAGCACGTCCAGCGGGTCGCCGTCATCGGCCAGGGTATTGGGGATATAACCGTAGTTGGCCGGATAGAACATCGGGGTGGCCATGAATCGATCGACGAACAGGGTGCTGCTGTCCTTGTCGATTTCATATTTGATCGGCGCGTGCTGAGCCGGGATTTCAATGGCGACGTAAATGTCGTTAGGGATGTCCTTGCCTGCGGGGATCTGGTCGTAGCTCATGGGATACCTGACTCGGGCATGTGAAATATTGGGGCGGGATTATAGGCGTTCAGGGCGGCGATACCAAGTAAAACCGGTAAAACTATGGTCGTATGGGCAAAAGTACTGGTTTGCCGCTGTGAAGGTGTCACCTGGGTAGCCATGCACGCACCTGGCGAGATACCGGCAGGTGCGTTGGCCCGCTAAGTGGCGTCAGAGTTTGAGGGCGAAGTAGTGGAAGTCAGCGTCGTCGGAAAAACCCAGGGAGCGATACAGGCTTTGAGCTGCACTGTTGTCTTCGCCAGTCATGACGGTCATACGCTGGATGCCGGCAGCCCGGGCCATCTCCTTGGCGCGGTTAATCATGCGATCAGCAACCAGTTGGCGGCGGGCCTCTTCAATCACATAGATACCCTTGAGAACCCAGCTGGGGTGCAAGGTCAGAGCCGAGAAGCTGGGGATGAACTGGGCAAAGCCCAATACCTTGCCGCTGGTTTCATCTTCTGCCAGTAGGATGATGGCCTGTTCGTTGACCAGTCGATCATGGAGAAAGCGGCGTGATGCTTCGGGCTTGGGCAACTGGCCGTAGAACTCTCGATACTTGATGAACAACGGGGTGATATCGTCGAGGCGATCCACGCCGGCCTGCACAATTCGCATACTCAATCCTCGATGCTGGTCAGATAGTGCCCGGTACTGTTGTGCCGGTCAGTACATCCTGCCCCAGACGCTGGAAATCTTCAATCGCCAACACTGACCGGGTAGTCGCGCTTGGCAACTGGTCCCGTTGTGCTGGGAGTTAGTTATCTTATCTAGCTATAATGCACGGTTTATGACGATTTTGCGGTCTGGGCTGTGGCGGGCCAAACATGCCGGCCGACAGCTTCTTATATCTGCATTCTGTTAAAAGGTTAATGCGTGATTGATTTTCACCAGGTCCACAAGGCCTATCGTGTTGCTGGGCAGTCGATCCCGGCGCTGCAGCCGACCGATCTGCAAATAGCTCGCGGAGAGGTATTCGGCATCATCGGTCATTCCGGGGCAGGCAAAAGCACCTTGCTGCGCCTGATCAACCGGCTCGAGGAGCCCTCGGGTGGACGGATCGTGATTGATGGCGAAGATGTCACCGGGCTACAGGCTACCGGGTTGCGGCGGTTTCGCCAGCAGGTCGGGATGATTTTCCAGCATTTCAATTTGCTGTCGTCCAAGACCGTGGCCGATAACGTGGCGCTGCCGCTCAGACTGGCGGGTGAATTGTCGCGCGCCGAGATCGCCCGGCGGGTCGACGAATTGCTGGCGCGGGTCGGGCTCAATGAGCACGCTAACAAGTATCCGGCGCAGTTGTCCGGCGGCCAGAAACAGCGGGTCGGAATTGCCCGGGCACTGGCTACCCGGCCGAAGATTCTGCTCTGCGACGAGGCCACCAGTGCCCTTGATCCGCAGACTACTGCGTCGGTGTTGCAGTTGCTGGCTCAGATTAATAGCGAGCTGAACCTGACGATCGTACTGATTACCCATGAGATGGATGTGATCCGTCGGGTTTGCGACCGGGTGGCGGTCATGGACGCTGGGCAGATTGTCGAGCTGGGGCCGGTAGCCGAGGTGTTCCTGCATCCGCAGCATTCGACCACCCGGCGTTTCGTACTGGAATCCGAGCAGGTTGATGAAAGCGAGCAGCGTGATGATTTTGCCCATGTCGAGGGCCGCATCCTGCGTCTGACCTTCCAGGGTGAGGCGACTTACGCACCGCTGCTTGGTAGCGTGGCGCGTGAGACCGGGGTGGATTACAGCATCCTGGCCGGGCGTATCGACCGGATCAAGCAAACCCCCTATGGCCAGTTGACGCTGGCGCTCACCGGTGGCGACATCGAGGCGGCGCTGGCCTGCTTTGCCCGGGCCGATGTGCATCTGGAGGTGCTGCGCTGATGGATGCTCTGCTGCCCAACGTCAACTGGCCGGAAATCTGGCAGGCCAGTCTCGATACCCTGAGCATGCTAGGCGGCTCAATGCTGTTTACTGTGTTGTTTGGCTTGCCGCTCGGGGTTTTGCTGTTTCTTACTGGTCCGCGCCAGATGTTCGAGCAGAAAGCCTTCTATGGTCTGCTGTCGCTGTTGGTGAATATTGTTCGTTCAGTGCCGTTCGTTATTTTGCTGATCGTTATGATTCCCTTTACCGTGGTGATCACCGGGACTTCGCTGGGGGTGGCTGGGGCTATTCCGCCACTGGTTGTGGGGGCCACGCCGTTTTTCGCCCGTCTGGTCGAGACTGCGCTGCGTGAAGTCGATCGCGGGATCATCGAGGCGACCCAGGCCATGGGGGCCACACCACGCCAGATCGTGATCAATGCGCTGCTGCCAGAGGCGTTGCCGGGTATCGTGGCGGCGACCACGGTTACCGCCATTACCCTGGTGTCCTACACCGCGATGTCCGGGCTGATCGGTGGCGGCGGACTGGGTGATTTGGCGGTGCGCTATGGTTATCAGCGCTATCAGCCGGATGTGATGGTGGTGACCGTGGTATTGCTGCTGGTGCTGGTGCAGGTGCTGCAAAGCGTTGGTGACCGGCTGGTGGTGCATTTTTCCCGTAAGTGATGTGCTGTTTAAATAGAAAACACAGGTGCAGGGTTATCCGCTGCGCACCTGAATCAAATCCCACAAGGAGCTTAATGATGAAAAAATTGCTGACTGCCTTTGCTGTCGCCGCCGGTCTTGGTGTGCTGCCGGCGCAGGCCGCCGACAAGATCAGTATCGCCGCTACGGCGGTGCCTCACGCGGAAATTCTCGAATTCGTCAAGCCGGCCCTGGCCAGTGAGGGCGTCGAGCTGGATATCCGGGTGTTCACCGATTATGTCCAGCCCAATGTGCAGGTGGCGGAGAAACGCCTGGACGCCAACTTCTTTCAGCACCAGCCCTATCTTGACGAGTTCAACAGCAGCCGCGGCACTGAACTGGTCAGCGTCGCTGGCGTGCATATTGAGCCGTTCGGTGCCTATTCACGCAAGGTCGAGAGCTTGGATGATCTGCCCAATGGCGCCAATGTGGTAATTCCCAACGATGCCACCAACGGTGGTCGGGCGCTGCTGTTACTGCAGAAGGCTGGGCTAATCGGGCTCAAGGATGCCGGCAATATCCTTTCTACCCCGCGCGACATCGCCGACAACCCCAAGCGCATCCGGGTTCGTGAACTGGAAGCAGCGACCCTGCCGAGGGTTCTGGGCCAGGTTGATCTGGCACTGATCAATACCAACTATGCGCTGGAGGCCGGGCTGAATCCGAGTGAAGATGCGTTGGTGATAGAGGGTTCCGACTCGCCCTACGTCAACATCCTGGTGACCCGCGTCGACAATGCCGACAACCCGGCGATCCAGAAGCTGGCTCAGGCGCTGCACAGTGCCGAGGTCAAGGCCTTTATTGAAGAGAAGTATCAGGGCGCCGTGGTGCCGGCTTTCGAGTGATACAAAAAAGGGCTGGTTGATACCAGCCCTTTTCGGTTCCGTCCCGTTTCGCGATCAGATCTTGAATTCCGGGAGCTTGCGCTCCACGGCCAGATTCTGCAGACGCACATAATCGGGCAGACCATTCTTGAATGGCGGGTAGTCTTCGCCCTGAATCAACGGCGACAGGTAGCGGCGGCAGGCCTCGGTGATGTGCAGGCCGTCTTCGCTGATGAACTCGCGGGGCATGAACTTCTCGACGTTGGCCACGTCCTTGAGCGGGGCTTCAATGATATCCCACTGGTAGGGCGCATCCTGCAGGCGGCGGATTGCCGGCATCACCGAGTTCTTGCCTTCCAAGGCGATGTTAACCGCTGCCTGACCTAGCGCATAGGCTTGCTCGACATCGACCTTGGAGGCAATGTGACGGGCGGCGCGCTGCAGGTAATCGGCCACGGCCCAGTGATACTTGTAACCCAGTTCATCCTTGACCAGCTTGGCGATGGTCGGCGCCACGCCGCCCAGCTGGGCATGGCCGAAAGCGTCGGTCAGGCCGGTTTCGGAGAGGAACTTGCCGTCGCTGTTCTTGATCCCTTCGGAAACGCCAATCACGCAATAGCCATAAGTCTTGACGCACTCATCGACCCGGGCCAGGAATTTGACCTGGTCAAACTGGACTTCGGGGAACAGCAGAATGTGTGGCGGTTGACCTTCACCTTCGCTGGCTAGGCCGCAGGCCGCAGTAATCCAGCCAGCGTGACGACCCATGACTTCGAGGATGAAGACCTTGGTCGAAGTGGCGCCCATCGAGGCAACGTCGAAACCGGCTTCGCGAATCGAGGTGGCGACATACTTGGCCACTGAGCCGAAGCCGGGGCAGCAGTCGGTGATCGGCAGGTCGTTGTCGACGGTCTTGGGTACATGGATGGCCTGAATCGGGTAGCCCATCTTTTCTGCCAGTTGCGAGACCTTCAGGCAGGTGTCGGCCGAGTCGCCACCGCCGTTATAGAAGAAGTAGCCGATGTTATGGGCCTTGAACACCTCGATCAGGCGCTCGTATTCGGCGCGGTTGGCTTCCAGGCTTTTCAGTTTGTAGCGGCAGGAGCCGAAGGCGCCGGAGGGGGTGTGACGCAGAGCGGCGATATTTTCGGGTGATTCCAGGCTGGTGTCGATCAGGTCTTCGGTCAGGGCGCCGATGATGCCGTTGCGCCCGGCATAGACCTTGCCAATTCGGTCCGGGTGCTGGCGAGCGGTTTCGATCACGCCAGCGGCGGAGGCGTTGATCACGGCGGTGACTCCGCCCGACTGGGCGTAGAAGGCGTTTTTGACGGTCATGCTGACTCCATGTGCTTGAATCGGGTGGCGGTTTTTTGGGGTTCCCGCAGGGAGCGGCGGGGCGCTACGGCCAATGGCGCGCATGATAGCCGAAAGCGGTGCGCTTTGCATGGCCGTTGGGCGGGCGTGGTAATATCTCGCGAAGCTTTAAAAAGGAAATACTGATTAATTGCACGCAAACTCAGCGCCAATTGGGCCAACACCTAGACTGATTTAATCAGTGTTTCCTTAATGCCGTTACACGACCAACACAAGGAGTCCGTCTTTGCACCTCCATATCCTCGGTATCTGCGGTACTTTCATGGGTTCGCTGGCGTTGCTGGCGCGGGAGCTGGGGCATACGGTGACGGGCTCGGATGCCAACGTCTATCCGCCAATGAGCACCCAGCTCGAAGCCCAGGGGATTACCCTGATGGAAGGCTATGAGCCGGCGCATCTGCAGCCGGCCCCGGATCTGGTGGTGATTGGCAACGCCATGTCGCGCGGCAATCCGGCGGTCGAATATGTGCTGGATCAAGGCTTGCCCTACGTGTCTGGACCGCAGTGGCTGGCCGACCATGTGTTGCAGGGGCGCTGGGTGCTGGCTGTGGCGGGTACCCACGGCAAGACCACTACCTCCAGTCTGCTGGCCTGGATTCTGGAGCACGCCGGGATGTCGCCGGGCTTTCTGATCGGTGGTGTGCCACAGAACTTCGGGATCTCGGCGCGGCTGGGTGGGACGCCGTTTTTCGTGGTCGAGGCGGATGAGTATGACAGCGCCTTCTTCGACAAACGCTCGAAGTTCGTTCATTACCGCCCACGGACGGCGATTCTCAATAATCTCGAGTTCGACCATGCAGACATTTTTCCGGACCTGGCAGCGATCGAACGACAGTTTCACCATCTGGTGCGTACCGTGCCAGGCTCCGGGCTGATTATTCACCCGCAGGCCGATGCGGCGCTCAAGCGAGTGATTGACATGGGCTGCTGGACATCCTGCCAGACCACTGGTGATGGCGGTGACTGGCAGGCGCGCCTGCTGGCGGCCGATGGTTCATGTTTCGAGGTGCTGCTCGGTGGTGTCTCGCAGGGCATAGTTGAATGGTCGCAGACCGGCGCTCACAGTGTTGCCAATGCGCTGGTGGCGTTGGCGGCGGCGCGGCATGTGGGGGTGACTCCGGCGCAGGGTATTGCCTCGCTGGGTGGTTTTGCCAGCGTCAAGCGCCGCATGGAGCTGATCGGTGAGGTTGGTGACATTCGGGTGTATGACGACTTTGCCCATCACCCGACCGCGATTGCCACCACCTTGGCCGGGTTGCGGGCACAGATTGGTGATGCGCAGCTTATTGCGGTGATCGAGCCGCGCTCCAACACCATGCGCTTGGGTAGTCATATGGCTGCTTTGCCAGGTAGTGTCAGCGATGCCAGTGAAGTGCTCTGGTATCAGCCCGAAGGGCTGGACTGGTCGCTGGATCAGGTCGTGGCTGACAGTCCGGTGCCGGCCTGTGTGTTGAGCAGTATCGAGGCGCTGATCGATGCCGTGGTGGCGCGTGCGCGACCAGGCGCACGGGTAGTGGTCATGAGCAATGGCGGTTTTGGCGGGATTCACCGCAAGCTGGTTCAGGCGCTGGAGGCTCGGCATGGCTGAACGGCGGCGGGTGACGCTGGCGCTGACCGGTGCCTCTGGTGCCCAATATGGCTTGCGCCTGCTGGAATGTCTGGTCAGGGCCGATGTCGAAGTGTCATTTCTGATCTCGCAGGCCGCGCAGTTGGTGGTGGCGACCGAGACCGATTGGCAGTTGCCGGCCAAGCCGCAGGCTCTGGAAGTTTTTTTGACGGAACGATTGGCCGCTGCCGAGGGTCAGATTCGGGTGTTCGGCAAGCAGGACTGGATGGCGCCGGTCGCTTCTGGCTCTGGCGCGCCTGGGGCCATGGTGGTGTGTCCCTGTTCGACCGGTACCCTGTCGGCTATCGCCACTGGGGCCAGTAACAACCTGATCGAGCGGGCGGCCGATGTGGCGCTCAAGGAGCGACGGCAGCTGATTCTGGTGCCGCGTGAAGCACCGTACTCGAGCATTCATCTGGAAAACATGCTGAAGTTGAGCCAGATGGGAGCGGTTATCCTGCCCGCCAGTCCCGGCTTTTATCATAAGCCGAACAGCATTGACGAACTGATAGATTTCGTCGTTGCCCGCATCCTCAACCAGTTGGGGATAGAACAGACATTGCTTGCCCGTTGGGGTGAGTGACACCTTCAGGATTATGTATGTTTTGCAGTAAAACCAGATTGCGGACGTCGCTGGCGTTCGCCATGGGGAGTTTTGTGCTGCCGGCGGTGGCCGGGCAGGCCAATGAGAGTCCTTTGCTCGAGTCGTCCCGCGAGCTGGCCGGCAAGCTGTTGGCTCCGGTCGAGGCCGAGCCCTACTGGTATGTTCAGGGTAGTGTCTGGACTGCCCATTTCAACCCCGACTCCGACCACAACAACAATCAGGATCTGATCGGTCTGGAGCGTCATCGTGCTGACAGCTATCTGTGGGGCGCTGCGACCTTTCGTCATTCGTTCGGAGATCGCTCCTACTACGCTTATGGCGGCAAACGTTTTGACTTCGAGGGTACGCCGTTCAATGTCAAGCTGACAGCAGGCTTGCTGCATGGCTATCGAGGTGAGTACCGGGACAAGATTCCGCTCAATCGCTTTGGTGTTGCGCCGGCGATTATTCCGTCGGTTGGTGTCAGTTATCAGCGGGTCGGTGCTGACCTGGTGCTGCTGGGGGCGGCTGCGGTGATGGTTAATGTTGGGATCAAGCTATAAGAGCCCGTCCATGACCTGCTGCGCGTCGGCCCTGCGTTGTTAAAAACAGGGCTCTAGCTCGCTATGCCATGAACAGACTTTGGCGTGCGCGGCCCGCTGGCGCGGGCCGAACCGGGTTACACGAAATACAGGGTCAAACCTTCCGCAATGAAGGCTGGCTTGTCCACGCCTTCGATCTCCAGAGTGGAGCGCGCCTTGACCAGCCACTGGCCAGGATTCTTCTCGGTTACATCGACTACCGTCACGTGCAGGCGTACGCGTGAGCCCACACGTACCGGCTGGATGAAACGCAGGCTGTCCAGGCCGTAGTTGACTGCCATCTTCAGACCCTGCGGGCGAACCAGCAGGCCGGCAGACAGGACCGGCAGCAGTGACAGTGAGAGGAAACCGTGGGCAATGGTGCCGCCAAACGGAGTCAGCTTGGCTTTTTCTTCGTCGATGTGAATGAACTGGTGGTCACCGGTGCACTCGGCAAATTGGTTGACACGTTCCTGATCAATGGTCAGCCAGTCTGAGTGGCCCATATCCTTGCCAATGTAGGACGTGAGTTCGGAAGCGGGTACGGCAGCTGCCATGGCGTTCTCCATGCTCTGTTATTGTGGTGGTAGCGGATAACCGCTACACGCTACGTTAATACAGACGGTCGAGCTTGTCTGCTGACATGTTTGCAATCCGCGCCGAGAGGGTCAATTGGGCGAGCTCACCATTGGTGTGCTGAATGATGGTACCAAGCTGAAAGGGGAATGCATGACTGAACGGATGGCCCTGTTTCCATTGAATACGGTGTTGCTGCCGGGGTGTGTGCTGGATCTGCAGATCTTCGAACCGCGCTATCTGGATATGGTCAGCCGCTGTTTTCGTCAAAATGCCGGATTTGTGGTGGTAACCCTGGAAGAAGGGGCTGAGGCCGGGCCGGGGGCGGTGCGGTTCAAAGCGCTGGGTTGTGAGGCCAGGATCATCGACTGGGAACGGCGTGACAATGGTCTGCTGGGGATTCGGGTCGAAGGAGGGCGGCGGGCCGAAGCGAGTGCGGTGGAGGTCGCGTCGGATGGTTTGCTCAGCGCCAGTGTCGATTGGCTGGTCGAGCAGCCAGATGCCGAATTACTGGCTAGCCATGCCGACTTGCTGGCCTTGCATACAACCTTGCTGGAGCATCCCATCGCGGCAGCGCTGAAGTTGCCTGCGGTGGCTGGCAGTCAGCAGCGTCTGGCCTGGCAACTGGCTTATCTGCTGCCGCTGGATGTTGAGGAAAAGCTGGAGTTGCTGGCTCAGGCCGATCCATTGTTGCGCCTGCAGCAGATTGAGCGCTGGTTGCGGTCAATGCAGGCCTGAGAGTATCACCAGCGGGGCCCAGGCCAGTAGCACCAGGTTACGCCAGCGCTGGCTGCGGTGCATCGGTGCGCCACGCTCAACTGCCCAGCTGGCCAGTGCACTGGCGCTCAGGGCTAGTAGCAGGGCCTGCAACATGCTGAGAATGCTGGTGTCGGTGATCACCAGGCTGGCAAATGCCAGGGGGGCTCCGAGCAGCAGGGGGTAAAGCAGCCAGAGACAACGCATCCAGAAGCCTTGGTCGCGGCCCAGGCAGATGGCGACGACAACCAGCCAGGTCCACTGGCCGGTGAGGATCAGAGCCGGTTGACTCATCTCCAGCAGCCAGCCCAGACCAAGGGCGATGACCAGTGTCAGCAGGGCGAACAGTGGCTGGCGATAGGGGCTGAGCAGGGTTAGCCAGGCCAGTCCGGGAACTAGTAGCCAGAGGGTGGTATCCAGGTCGGTCAAGGGTGTCAGCCAGGCGTGCCAGCCCAGCAGCGGGGCGCGCTGGCTTATCCAGTATTCGCTGGTGAACAGCACCACCTCCAGCCAGGGCTCGACCACTGGCAGGCTGACGGCGCCGAGCAGCAGCAGCGCGGCGCAGGCCAGGTTGCTCCAGCGGTGCTGAGCTTTGAGTAGCCATAGACAAAGTAGGCCAAGGCCGGCCAGTGCGCCGGTCAGAGCCAGGGTCTGGGGCCAGAAAAACTGTGGCACCGGCCAGGTCAGAGCATGTCCGGCAGTGTAGCCGGGTAGAGCGTAGATCGGTGCCCAGGCCAGTGCCGATAGCAGGCTGACGGCCAAAAAGCGCCAAAACGGCATGTCGAACATGCCGGCGATCATCGGGATGATCGGCCGGACCGGGCCAAAGAAACGGCCAATCAGTACGCTCATCATGCCGTAGCGGCGGAAAAAACCTTCCCCCTGATCGATCCACTGCGGATAGCGCTGAAACAGGCGCAGACGGCGAATGTCCTGGTGAAACAGGCGGCCCAGGACAAAGCTCAGCAGGTCGCCGCAGACTGCACCGGCAAAGGCCCAGCCAAGCATGACCGGGATCGACATGTCGCTGCTTCCGGCGATGGCGGTTACTGCGAACAGTAATACCACGCCTGGGACCAGCAGCCCGGCGATGGCCAGTGACTCAAGCAGGGCGATGGCGAAGATCACCGGCCCCAGCCAGCTCTGATGGCTGCTGAGCCAGGTGCTCAGGTGGTCGCTCAGCAGGCTTTCCATGGTGCGTTCAGGCGCTGGTAGTCGCGCCCCTCGATACGGTTGCGGCCCATGGGGTTGCGGGTACAGTGACGGGCGTAGCTGGCGTCGACAAAGCGATAGGGCAGGTGCTCATCGCGTCCGGCGGGAATCCCCAGGCGAGTAGTTTGCAGGATATGCTGCGGGCGATAGCTGTCATCATCGACGAACAGTTGCCCAGTGTCGAAACGTTGGGCGTTCCAGTCCGGAACCTTCAGTGCCAGCGCCTTGCACAGCAGGGTCTGCCCGGCGCAGAGCTTTTCCGCTGGTCGGTAGTCGCCGTTGGCAGCCGGGTTGAGTTGTTGCATCAGGCGCAGGCTGGCCTGATCGCTGACCGTGTCAAGCAGTGGATGGCCGGATTTGATCAGTACCCCGTTGCCTGAGCCAGCGGCGCTGAAGTTCAGCGAGTCGCCGCCGCGGGCGTAGTACATGTAGAGCGTACCGCCGTCCATGAACAGCGCCCGCCGGGCTTCGGTATAACCAAGCGAGGCATGGCTGCCTTTCTCTTCCAGCAGGTAGGCTTCGGTCTCAATGATACGGGCCGATAGCCAGCGTCCCTGATAGCGGCGGCGAATGACCTTGCCAAGCAGGGCGCAAGCCAGTTCGCGGGCATCGCGCTGGAAGAAGCTGTCAGGCAGTGGGCGAGCAGTGGCCCAGGGCAGTGTCTCAGGGTTTTGCATGTAATCGATGATAGCAGGCCTGCGCCCTGTCCAGTGTCAGGGCAGCCCGTTATAATGCACCTTTTGCAACGCAGGCAAGTGGTGGTGTCCATGGGTGGCGAACAGGTAAGCGAATACATGAAGGGGCTGGGAAACCAGGCCCGAGCGGCCTCGCGGGTTATCGCCCGGGCTTCGACGGCGGTCAAGAATCAGGCGTTGCTGGCTACCGCTGAAGCTATTGAGGCTGCTACTGCCGAGCTTGAGGCTGCCAATACCCTGGATCTGGAGGCCGGTCGAGCCAACGGGCTGGATGCTGCGATGCTTGACCGTCTGGCCCTGACCCCTGAGCGGTTGCAGGGCATGATTGAAGGCCTGCGCCAGGTTGCCGCCTTGCCGGACCCGGTGGGCGCGATTCGTGACATGAAGTTTCTTCCCTCTGGGATTCAGGTCGGACGTATGCGGGTGCCGCTGGGGGTCATCGGGATCATCTATGAGTCGCGCCCCAATGTGACCGTTGAGGCAGCCAGTCTGTGTCTCAAGGCCGGCAATGCCTGCATTCTGCGTGGTGGCTCGGAGTCGATTCACTCCAATCAGGCGATTGCCGCCTGCCTGCGCCGCGGCCTGGCCGCCGCTGGCTTGCCGGATCAGGTCGTGCAGGTGGTGGAAACCACCGACCGCGCCGCCGTTGGAGCCTTGATCACTATGCCCGAGTATGTCGATGTGATCGTACCGCGTGGCGGCAAGGGGCTGATCGAGCGTATCAGCCGCGAGGCCCGGGTGCCGGTGATCAAGCATCTGGATGGTATCTGCCATGTTTATGTCGATGATCGTGCCGATCTGGACAAGGCCGAAGCCATCTGTTTTAACGCCAAGACCCATCGCTATGGGGTCTGCAACGCCATGGAGACTCTGCTGGTACATGAGGCAGTGGCGGCTGAGTTTTTGCCGCGCATGGCCCTGCGTTATGCGCAGAAAGATGTTGAGTTGCGCGGTTGCCCGGCTACCTGTGCACTGTTGCCGCAGGCTATCGCTGCCAGCGAGCAAGACTGGAGTACTGAATACCTGGCGCCGATCCTGTCGATCCGGGTGGTCGCGGATATGGATGCCGCTATCGAGCACATCAATCGTTTCAGCTCGCAGCATACCGATGCGATGGTCAGCGAGGATTACACCCGGGCCCGGCGCTTCCTGGCCGAAGTGGATTCCAGCTCGGTGATGATCAATGCTTCGACCCGTTTCGCCGACGGCTTCGAGTATGGTCTGGGCGCCGAGATTGGCATTTCAACCGACAAGATCCATGCCCGCGGGCCGGTGGGCCTGGAAGGCCTGACCAGCGAGAAGTACGTGGTATTCGGCGACGGTCATATCCGTCAGTGATTGTCTGATGCGTATCGGCCTGCTCGGCGGGACCTTCGATCCGATCCATTTTGGCCATCTGCGCAGTGCCGTAGAGGTGCATGAGGCTTTGGCGCTGGATGAGCTGCGGCTGATCCCCAGCGCCCGGCCGCCCCATCGGGAGCAGCCCGGCTGCAGTGCCGAGCATCGCCTGAACATGGTGCGTCTGGCGGCAGGTGTGGACTCCGGGCTGCTGGTGGATGACCGTGAGCTGCGACGTGACAAGCCTTCCTGGACGGTGGATACCCTGGAATCTTTGCGTGCGGAGTTGGGGCCGGAGGTGGCGCTGTTTCTGATCGTTGGCTGGGATGCCTTCTGCGGATTGCCGAGCTGGCACCGCTGGGAGTGTTTGCTGGAGCTGGCCAATCTCGTGGTATTACAGCGTCCAGACTACGATCTGGACGTGCCTGAAGTACTCAAGGATTTGCTGGCGGCCCGCTCGGTCGCTGAACCGGCGCAAGCCAAGGCACTGCATGGGCAGATTGTCTGCCTGGCGCAGACGCCGCTGGCAATTTCGGCAACGCATATCCGGAGCTTGCTGGCCAGCCACCGGTCGCCGCGTTTTTTGTTGCCGGAGGCGGTGCTTGACTATATTGAAACCAACGGGCTGTACGGCCCTGTGACTGAGGATTGAACCCTTATTATGCAGATTGATGACCTGATCAAACTGGTTGAGCATGAGCTGGACGAGCTCAAGGCCAAGGATGTGGTCAAGATCGATGTTCGTGAGCAGACCAGCGTGACTGACTACATGATCATCGCCAGCGGTACCTCCTCCCGTCATGTGTCCTCGCTCAGTGACAACCTGGTGGAAAAGGCCAAGGCCGCCGGTCGTCAGCCGTTGGGGGTTGAGGGCCAGGATTCCGGAGAGTGGGTGCTGGTCGACCTGGGCGATGTCGTGGTGCATATCATGCAACCGGCTACCCGCCAGTTCTATGACTTGGAGCGTCTGTGGCAAAGTGCCGAGTCGCGCCGTGCCCAGCATCAACCGACCCCGGAGTAAGCAGTCTTGCGCCTGCGTCTGATCAGCGTGGCATCACGGATGCCACGCTGGGTCGAGGACGGCTATCAGGAATATGCCAAGCGTCTGCCGCCTGACCTGCCGTTGGAGTTGGTGGAAATTCCCTTGACGACCCGCGGCAAGAATGCCGATGTCGCCCGGTTGATGCGTCGTGAAGGCGAGCAGATGCTGGCCGCAACCCAGCCTGGGGAACGAATCGTGACCCTGGAGGTCAATGGCCGTGCATGGTCGACCGAGCAACTGGCCGAGCAGCTTGAGCGCTGGCGCCTGGAAGCGCGCACGGTCAACCTGATGGTGGGCGGGCCCGAAGGGCTGGCTGAAGAGGTGCAGGCGCGCAGTGAGCAGCGCTGGTCACTGTCGCCTTTGACCCTGCCGCATCCACTGGTGCGTATTCTGCTGGCCGAGCAGCTCTATAGGGCTTGGACCATTCTCAACCGCCACCCATATCACAAGTAATCGATGGCCAAGCCGATTCAGCTCAAGGATCACCTCAGCGATGCCCGTACTGTACAGCGACGGGTGGTGCTGGCGGCTGTGTTCATGCTGGCGCTGGTGGCCGGGCTGGTGGCGCGCATGTATTACCTGCAGGTGGTGCAGTACGAATACCATTCAACCCTGTCGGAAAACAACCGGGTGCATGTACAGCCGGTGCCGCCGCCCCGTGGCCGGATTTATGACCGCAACGGCATCGTGCTGGCCGAGAACCGACCCAGCTTCAGCCTCAACATCACCCGGGAGCGGGTGACTGATCTGGATACGACCTTCGCCCTGCTGCAGTCACTGCTTGAACTTTCCGACGAGGATGTCGAGCGCTCTCAACGGCGCCTGACCCAAACTCGCCGCCGGCCGTTCGAGTCGGTGCCGGTGGTGTTCGAGTTGAGCGACGAGCAGATCGCCCGGATTGCGGTCAACCAATTTCGTTTGCCTGGGGTCGAGGTGCAGGCCAGCTTCGTTCGGCACTATCCGTTCGCCGAACATTTCGCCCATGCCGTTGGTTACGTCGGCCGGATCAACGAGCAGGAAATGGCCCGGATAGATCAGGTCGCCTACGCTGGCACCCATTATATCGGCAAGACCGGGATCGAGCGTTACTACGAGGACTGGCTACATGGCACTGTTGGTTACGAGGAGGTCGAAACTAACGCACGTGGTCGGGTATTGCGGGTGCTCAAGCGGATTGATCCGGAACCTGGGCGTGACCTGACCCTGCATCTGGACAGTCGCTTGCAAGCGGTAGCCGAGCATGCGCTTGGTAATCGCCGCGGTGCGGTGATCGCCATCGAGCCGGAGACCGGCGGGGTGCTGGCTTATGTAAGCCAGCCTGGCTTTAACCCTAATCTGTTCGTCACTGGCATCAGTTACGCCGACTACGGCGCGCTACGCGACTCTCTGGATCAGCCGTTGTTCAACCGGGTTGTGCGCGGCCTCTATCCACCAGGCTCGACGATCAAGCAGATGGTCGCTCTGGCCGGTTTGGATACCGGGGTGGTGACCCGCACCAGTCGGGTTTTCGACCCTGGCTTCTACCAGTTGCCAAACCACAGCCACAAGTACCGCAACTGGAACCGTAGTGGTGATGGCTGGGTTGACATGCATCTGGCCATCGTTCGCTCTAACGACACCTATTTCTATGATCTGGCCCATAAGCTGGGCATTGATCGGCTGCATGACTACATGACCCGCTTTGGTATTGGGACTCGGGTGTCGCTGGATATGCATGAGGAAGCGGCCGGGCTGATGCCCTCGCGTGAGTGGAAGCGTAATGCCCGGCGTCAGCCCTGGTATCCGGGGGAAACCCTGATCGCCGGGATTGGCCAAGGTTACATGCTGGCCACACCTTTGCAGTTGGCGCACAGTACCGCCCTGATCGCTAATCGGGGGGTATGGAAGCGGCCGCGTCTTTTGCTGCATGCCGAGGGTATGGCGCCGGATGAAAGCGAAACCCCGGATAATGTGCATTTGCGCAATGACGGCGACTGGGATTTCATCATTGCGGCCATGGAGGCTGTGATGCATGGTGAGCGAGGCACTGCACGCAGTGCGGCACAGAATGCGCCCTACCGGATGGCGGGCAAGACCGGGACGGCTCAGGTCGTTGCCATCGCCCAAGGTGAGAAATATGACTCGGCGGCCCTGCAGGAGCGTCATCGTGATCACGCGCTGTTTGTTGGCTTTGCGCCGGTCGATGATCCGAAGATTGCCGTGGCGGTGATGGTCGAGAACGGTGAGTCCGGTGGCCGGGTTGCTGCGCCGGTCGCTCGTCAGTTGTTCGATGCCTGGCTGTTGCCTGACCAGGAACCGATGAGTTTCACTGCGGAGACCAGTCAATGAAATCTCTGGGTAGCCTGGCGTCGCCCACCGCCATGGGAATGCATCGTCGGCAGCCGTTCTGGCAACGTATTCATGTTGACCCCTGGCTGTTGCTGCTGATCCTGGTGCTGGCCACGGTTGCTGGCTTCGTTCTGTACTCGGCCAGTGGGCGCAGTACAGCGATGCTTTACCGTCAGGGTGCCGCCTTTGCTGTGGGTTTGGCCGTGATGCTGACCATCGCCCAGTTTCAGCCCCGGTTCATGCAGCGCTGGACGCCTTTGGCCTATCTTGGCGGCTTGATGCTGTTGGTAGCGGTGCTGGTTGTCGGTACTGAAGCCAAGGGGGCCCAACGCTGGCTGACGATTCCCGGCATGATGCGCTTTCAGCCCTCCGAGGTGATGAAGTTAATCATGCCCATGAGTGTGGCCTGGTACCTGGGCCGGCGTACTCTGCCGCCCAGCTTCAAGTATGTTTTCATTAGCCTGTTGATCATCGGTTTGCCGGTGTTGCTGATCCTGAAGCAGCCGGATCTGGGTACTTCATTGCTGATCGGTGCTTCGGGAGTCTTCGCCCTGCTGCTGGCCGGGTTGCGCTGGCGCTATATTCTGGGCGCTCTGGTGGCGCTGGTGCCGGCAGCGCTGGCGATGTGGTTCTTCGTCTTGCACGGTTACCAGAAGCGTCGGGTATTGACCTTTCTCAACCCTGAAAGCGATCCGCTTGGGGCAGGCTGGAACATTATTCAGTCCAAGGCCGCGATCGGTTCTGGCGGCATCTATGGCAAGGGCTGGTTGCAGGGCACTCAGTCGCACTTGGATTTTTTGCCCGAGGGGCATACTGACTTCATCATCGCGGTGTTGGCCGAAGAGTTTGGTCTGGTCGGCGTGTGCCTGCTGATCTGCGTGTATCTGCTGGTAATCGCGCGCGGGCTCTACATTACCCTGCAGGCTCAGGATAGTTTCAGCAAGTTGCTGGCCGGCAGTATTACCTTGACCTTCTTCGTTTACGTATTCGTCAATATCGGTATGGTCAGCGGACTGTTGCCGGTGGTAGGTGTGCCGTTACCATTAATCAGCTATGGCGGTACCTCGTTGGTGACATTGTTGTCCGGGTTCGGCATCCTGATGTCGATCCACACCCACCGTAAATGGATGCCACAAGGATAAAAGCTCGGAGATGCGGATTTTCATGATCAAACCTGTTTCGCGCTGGCTGCGTCTGCCGCTGGCATGTGCCCTGACGGCCGTGAGCCCCTGGCTATTGGCCGCCAACTACACCAGTGAACACCCGGGGGTCGAACCCTTCGTTGCCGAAATGAAGGCTGAGCACGGCTTCAGTGCCGAGCATGTACGCAGCCTGCTGGCTCAGGCCGAGCGCAAGGAGGCTATCCTCAACGCTATCTCGCGTCCGGCTGAGCGAGTGCGGCCCTGGCACGAGTACCGGGCGATTTTCATTACCGATCAGCGCATCCGCGAAGGGGTGGCGTTCTGGGATCAGCACCGTGATGCTTTGGAGCGGGTCGAGCAGGAGTATGGGGTTGAGCCGGAGGTGATCGTGGCGATCATCGGGGTGGAAACCTTCTATGGCCGCAACAAGGGCAGTCATCGGGTGATTGATGCCCTGACTACCCTGGGCTTCGACTATCCGCCGCGGGCCGATTTTTTCCGTCGTCAGCTCAAGTCCTATCTGGTCCTTACTCGTGAGCAGCAGATGGACCCGTTGGCATTGACCGGCTCCTACGCCGGGGCCATGGGCTATCCGCAGTTTATCCCCAGTAGCTACCAGGCCTTCGCTGTGGATTTTGACGGTGATGGCAAGGTTGATATCTGGAACAACCCGGTTGATGCGATTGGCAGTGCCGCCAACTATTTCAAGGAGCACGGCTGGCGCCATGGTGAGCGTGTGGCCATCCCGGCCAAGGTCGAGGGTGAACGCTTCAGCCAGGGGCTGAGTGTGCCCGAAGGGCTGGAAGCGCGCCGCCGGGTCGGTGAACTGCGTGCCCTGGGCTGGCAGCCCGAGCAGGCGCTGGATGACGATCTCGAGGTGATGACCTACGAGTTCGACGCCGGGGAACAGATGGAGTACTGGCTGGGTCTGAACAATCTGTATGTGATCACCCGCTATAATCGCAGCGTGATGTATGCCATGGTGGTGCACCAACTGGCCGATCTGATCCGTGACGCGAGGGAGCAATGAGTCCTATGCCGATGCCGTCTGTTCGAGTTGTCTTGCTGGGTTCCTTGTTGGGGTTGCTGACCGCCTGTTCATCATCTTCGGTCAAAACACCGGCACCGAGTCAGCCGAGTGCGCCCAGCAGCCGTCCGGCAGTGGATGGGCCGCCCAGTTATTTCATGGATGTATCGCAAATTCCCGATGCCGTGCCAACGCCGCATACCGGCGCCTATAAGGCCTCGCCCTATACCGTACTGGGCCAGTCCTATACGCCGATGCAGGATGGCCGCAATTATCGGGAAGTCGGTCTGGCGTCCTGGTACGGCACCAAGTTCCATGGCCAGAATACCGCCAATGGCGAGGTCTATGATCTGTACGGCATGACTGCTGCACACAAGACTCTGCCGCTGCCGACCTACGTCTACGTGACCAATCAGGCCAACGGTCGACGGATTATCGTGCGGGTCAATGATCGTGGGCCGTTCTACTCGGATCGAATCATCGACCTGTCCTACGCCGCGGCCAAGAAGCTCGGTTTTGCCGAGCAAGGCACGGCCCGGGTACTGGTCGAGGGGATCGACCCGGTAGCCTGGCAGCAGCAGAACAACCCGGGTTATCTGGTGCGTAACAATCCGCCTCAGGAAACCCTGCCAAGCGGCCAGGAGCTGTATCTGCAGGTTGGAGCTTTTTCTTCCAACCAGGCCGCCGAGCAACTGCGCCAACGGCTACAGGGGGTGGTCAATGCCACTGTGTTTGTCAGCCCGGTTGAGCAGAATGCCCAAACCCTGCACCGGGTGCGACTGGGTCCGGTTGCCAGCCATGCCGAGGCGCAGCAACTGATCGACGCGGTACGCCTGGCCAATCTGGGTAATCCGACCCTGGTCTCGGCCAATTGAGACTTTCAACTGAAGTTGCCCAACAACGTCCAACATCACTAGTGAGTAACATGCTGAAAAAACTGCTCAATACCCTGCTGATTACCGGTGTCGCCAGTATCGCCGGTCTGACCCAGGCCCAGGTTCCGACCCCCACCCCAAGTGCTATGCCGCAGATCGTGCCGGCCGCGCCGCAACTGGCGGCCAGCAGCTATATCCTGATGGATGCCAACAGTGGTGTGGTGCTGGTCGAGCACAATGCCGATGAGCGCCTGCCGCCGGCTAGTCTGACCAAGATGATGACCAGCTATATCGCCAGTCTTGAGTTGATCGAAGGGCGTATTGGCGAGCAGGACGAAGTGCTGATCAGCGAAACCGCCTGGCGCAAGGGTGGTTCAAAGATGTTCGTCGAAGTCGGTAACCGGGTGCCGTTCATCGACCTCAAGCGTGGCATCATCATTCAGTCAGGCAACGACGCCAGCATCGCCGTGGCCGAACATGTCGCCGGCAGCGAAGACGCCTTTGCCGATGTGATGAACACCCATGCCCGGCGTCTGGGGATGCGTAACACCAACTTCACCAACTCGACCGGATGGCCGGACGACAACCTGTATTCCAGCGCGCGCGACATGGCCATCCTGGCCCAGGCAATCATCCGTGACGATGTCGAGTACTACCCGATCTACAAGGAGAAGGAGTTTGTCTGGAACGGTATTCGCCAGGTCAACCGTAATCGTATGCTATGGCGTGACTCCAGTGTTGACGGGCTCAAGACCGGGCATACCGAAGCGGCAGGTTATTGCCTGGTGGCATCGGCCGAGCGTGACGGCATGCGCCTGATCTCGGTGGTTATGGGTACCAGCGGCGATGCGGTACGAACTGCCGAAACCCAGAAGCTGTTGACCTGGGGCTTTCGTTTCCACGAAACCCGGCGCTTCTATCAGCCGGGTCAGGTACTGTCCAGCGCCCGGGTCTGGGGTGGTGCCAACAAGCAGGTTGATGTTGGTCTGAGTGATGGTCTGATCCTGACCTTGCAACGTGGTCAGTTCGATGATCTGGAAGCCGGTATCAGCATGAATTCGGCGATCAAAGCGCCGATCAGCGCTGGCGATGTGCTTGGTACCGTTGAAGTCAAGCGTGGTGACAGTGTGGTCCACAGCGCGCCGTTGGTTGCCCTGGCCGATGTCGAGCGCGGTGGTCTGTTCTCGCGTTTGTGGGACAATATTCGCCTGTTCTTCTACGGCCTGTTCAACTGAGGAGCTGCGCATGAGCGAGACAACTCCTGAAGCCCCGCGAATCGAGTTTCCCTGCCAGTACCCGATCAAGGTGATTGGTGAGGCCGGGGAGGGGTTTACCGAATTGGTGATCAGTATCGTCGAGCGCCATGCGCCGGGAGTGGATAGCACGCTGGTCGAGGTGCGTGACAGCAAGAATGGTCGGTTCCTGTCGGTACGTCTGGAAATTACCGCGACCGGGCCGGATCAGTTGCAGGCGCTGCATGCTGAACTCAAGGCCACCGGGCGTGTGCACATGGTGTTGTGATGCCGGAACTGATCGTCCGTGATCTGGGGTTGGTTGATTACCTGCCAACCCTGGAGGCCATGCGCAAGCTGACTGCCGAGCGCGATCAACAGACAGTCGATGAGATCTGGCTGTTGCAGCATCCCAAGGTGTTCACCCAGGGACAGGCTGGCAAGGCTGAGCATGTGCTGGCGCCGGGCGATATTCCGGTGATCCAGGTCGAGCGCGGTGGTCAGGTAACCTACCATGGCCCCGGACAACTGGTCGGTTATCTGATGCTGGATCTGCGCCGGCTTGGCCTGGGGGTGCGTGAGCTGGTGACGGCCATGGAGCAAAGTCTGGTCGATGTACTGGCCGGTTATGGCATCCAGGCTGCGCCCAGGCCAGATGCGCCTGGGGTGTATGTGGATGGCGCGAAGATCGCCTCACTGGGCCTGCGGGTGCGGCGGGGTTGCTCTTTCCATGGTCTGGCCCTGAATGTCGATATGGACATGGAACCGTTTGCCCGGATCAATCCGTGTGGCTATTCCGGTCTGCGCATGACCCAGATGAGCGAGTTGCTGGGGCGGTCGGTAGCGATTGATGAAGTGGCGCTGCGATTGGAACAGGCCCTGCGCCGACGATTGGGGTATCTGCGCACCGATTGACTTGACCGGATCAACAGTCTTGTTTCGCGGCTGCGAGCCGCTTCTACTTGATATTCAGCGCCGGAATCAGATTCGGGTCGATGTCCTGACCCGGGACCGGAGCAGGGGCGGCCAGGCCCAGGTTGTTCTTCTCGAATACCCGGTCGGCCCGGTAGCTGGAGCGTACCAGCGGTCCGGCAGCGACTTCCATGAATCCTTTCTCAAGCCCCACTTCGCGGTAGCGGTTGAACTCTTCCGGGCTGACCCAGCGCTTGACCGGCAAGTGGTTGCGGGTCGGTTGCAGGTACTGGCCAAGGGTGACGATGTCCACACCGATGGCGCGCAGGTCATCGAAGGTTTGGAAAATCTCATCGTCGGTTTCACCCAGGCCAACCATCAGACTGGTCTTGGTCAGCACTTGAGGGCGATGGCGCTTGGCGTGTTCAAGAACTTTCAGGGTCTTTTCGTAGCCGGCACGCGGGTCGCGGACTTCGTAAGTCAGGCGTTTCACCGTTTCGACGTTCTGGGCGAACACTTCCAGACCGGAGTCGACCACCAGCTCAATCGCACTCAGTTCGGCATCGAAGTCTGGTGTCAGGGCTTCAACCACCACCTGAGGGGTACGCTGCTTGATCGCGCGAACACAGGCGGCATAGTGGCTGGCGCCGCCGTCGGCCAGGTCGTCACGGTCAACTGAGGTAAGCACGATGTAGCGCAGCGCCATCAGCTCGACTGACTTGGCGGTGTTTTCCGGCTCCTCATGATCGAGCCAGCCGTGCGGATTGCCGGTATCCACGGCGCAGAAGCGGCAGGCGCGAGTGCAGACCGAGCCCATCAGCATGATGGTGGCGGTGCCATTGGACCAGCACTCACCCATATTCGGGCAATGCGACTCCTGGCAGACGGTGCTCAGGCGATGTTCGGAGACGTTGCGCTTGACCGCTTCAAAACGGTCGCCGCCGGGTGCCTTGACCCGCAGCCACTTGGGTTTGGGCTCGAAAACCTGAGGCTCGGCAGAGGTACGGCGTTTCTGGCCGTCCTTGATGGCGGCAATACCCTGGGCATTGCGGAACTTTTCACCACTGGCGACAGTTTTTTGCTCGGCGTCAGACATCGGGGATCAGGGCTCCTGGTTAGAGGCTCCGGCTATGCCGTAGAAGAGGCTTGTGGCCTGGGCGCATTCTATCACAGAGTCGCCTGAGCGGCGCACGCTTCGCGGCCGCAGGCCGCTCCGCCGGAGTCGGGTTTTCGCAAGCGCGAAAGGGGGAGGGGGTCCCTAGAGTTCGCGTAATTTTTCCAGCAGCGCCGGAGATGGGTAGCCGTCGGCGGGCCATTCCAGAGTTTGCTGGAAGCGGCGAATTGCCTGGCGGGTATTGGCTCCGATGATGCCATCTACGCCGCCCGGCTCGAAACCGCCTGCGCTCAGCCGTTCCTGGAGTTCCAGACGTTCGCTACGTGACAGTGGTCGGTCGTCGGTCGGCCAGTTGCCGTTGATCTGGCCGGCATTCTGGAAGCGTTCGCTGAGCAGGCCGATGGCCAGCGCGTAGCTGGTGGAGTTGTTGTAGCGCAGGATGCTGCGAAAGTTGTTCATGACCAGAAAAGCTGGGCCGCGATGGCCGGCCGGTAACAGCAAAGAGGCGCTGTGCTCGCCAGGATTGGCTCGCAGAGCCCGGCCATTGCCATCACGTACTCCCAGCGTGCTCCAGTCGCTCAATGGCTTGCGCACATTCATGTCGGCCAGAGCGTAATCGAAGTCATTCGGCAGGGTGACTTCCAGGCCCCAGGGTTGACCGCTTTGCCAGCCTGAAGCGTTGAGGTAGTTGGCCGCAGAGGCCAGAGCATCGGCCGAAGAATTCCAGATATCACGTTTGCCATTGCCGTCGAAGTCCACCGCATAGCTGTTGTAGGTGGTGGGAATGAACTGGGTCTGGCCCATGGCGCCTGCCCAGGAGCCGAGCATCCGCTCCGGGGTGATGTCACCGCGCTGAAGAATCTCCAGGGCTGCCAACAACTGAGTGCGGGCAAACACCGGACGGCGCCCTTCATAGGCCAGGGTGGCCAGCGAGCGTACTACCTGGCGGTCGCCCATATTGTTGCCGTAGTTGCTTTCCAGCCCCCAGATGGCGACCAGAATATGGCGGTCGACCCCATAGCGCTGCTCGATGGCATTCAGTGTATCGTGTTGCTGAAGCAGCAGACGCTTGCCGCTGGCGACCCGTTGCGGTGACACTGCGCCGTCAAGGTATTCCCAGACGGGACGGGTAAACTCCGGTTGACTCTGGTCGGCGCGCAGAACCCCTGGGTCCGGTTGCAGGCCAGTGGTAACCCGGTCGAACAGGTCGGCCCTGATGCCGGCCTGGAGTGCATCCTGGCGCAATTCGCCCAGCCAATGGGCAAAGCTTTGGGCTGGGGCGCTGGGGGTAAGAGCGGCGCTGGTTGGTGAGGCGGTGCTTGCAGTCTGAATCGGGGTGTCGGCACAGGCAGCCAGGGCCAGCATGCCAACGCCGGCGATGGCCAGAAAGCGACTTGCTGTGGCGCGAAGTGTTTGGGTTTTCAGCATTCAAAGTTCCAGCAGAATCCGGGTTTCGATCATAGGCAGTCAGTAGTGTTGCCTCACTGTAGCATGCTGGTCAGGTCGAGGATATCGAACCAAACCTGTGCTTGTTGGAGTCGTGGGGATTGAGCTCGGTTCCGTCTTGCCGGGCAGGTTGCGAAAAATCGCTGTGCAATGAACTAAGTTCCTTGCCTGCGGGTCGTATTCGCAGTGCCAGGAGAGTCTTGAGAGTGCCATTGTGTCGACCCGATGTTATCGATGGGATTGACAGGTTGATCAAGGTCGAACAATTCATGCCAGTTGCCAGGGAAGGGCAAATAACAAGAGGTTTAGGAGTGATGAAGGTCTTGGGGATGCTGGGCCGGCGGGCCATGTTGGCGCCGCTGGTGGTAGTTGTGTTCGTTTCAGCTTCGCTGACCCGGCCTGATTACCAATGGTCGGGATTTCAGGTGCCGGAGGTCTCGGGCAACACTCTGGAGGCGATCAGTGAACAATTGTCTGGGCATGAGCGCAAGCCGGTCTATGAGCAGCGTTTTGCTTCATCGGATCTTGACGAGTTCGTACACTCGCCCTCGATTACCGCGTTGCCTGATGGCGGGCTGATGGCGGCCTGGTTTGCCGGCTCGCGTGAGGGCGCGGCGGATGTTGAAATACGTACATCACGCTTTGATCCGGCTACGGGCTGGTCAGACGAAGAGGCCCTGGTAACCCGGGAAATGACCCGTCAGGCGCTTGGCAAACCAATCCGCAAGCTGGGCAACCCGGTGATTGCTTTGGCCCCGGATCAACGCCTGTGGCTGTTCTATGTATCGGTATCGCTGGGCGGCTGGGCTGGCAGTGCGATCAACAGCATGGTTTCCGAGGATTTTGGCCAGAGCTGGTCTGAGCCACAGCAACTGGTGACTTCCCCTTTTATCAATATCAGTACCCTGGTGCGGGCTGCTCCGGTCTTTCATCAGGATGGCTCAATCGGTCTGCCGGTCTATCACGAGTTTCTCGGCAAGTTTCCCGAATATCTCTATCTGAGCGCCGATGGGCGGATTCAGGACAAGTTTCGGATTGCTGACGGCACCAATTCACTGCAACCAACGGTAGTGCCTCTGGATGAGCAGAGGGCAATCGCGCTGTTGCGCTATG
This sequence comes from Halopseudomonas phragmitis, assembly GCF_002056295.1. Taxonomy (NCBI): domain Bacteria; kingdom Pseudomonadati; phylum Pseudomonadota; class Gammaproteobacteria; order Pseudomonadales; family Pseudomonadaceae; genus Halopseudomonas; species Halopseudomonas phragmitis. The sequence goes on from NZ_CP020100.1 coordinate 2,009,736, forward strand.
CCGGGCGACGCGGGCATGCCCTGGCGGCAGTGACCGAGGATGGCGGGCGCACCTGGAGCGAGGAGCAGGTCATTGCACCCTGGAATCCCAACAGTTCGCTGGCGGCGGTACGCTCGCATCGCAATACCCTGCTGGTGGCGCAGAACAACCTGATCGACGGCCGCTTTCGTCTGAGCCTGGATGAGTCAACACCAAGCCTTAGCACCTGGTCGCTGGTCATGGATCTGGATTCTTCGCCCGATCCTGATGGTCAACCCTTTGCCCGGGAAGACTATGAGCCTCTGTTGGCTACCAAGTTTATTGCCTCTAGCGGAGAACGGCGGCGCTCGTTGGTAAACAAGTTTATGCAGCAACTGGATCAGCGCTTGTGCCGTGATGGTGCCTGCGTATTCGAGTATGAGTACCCCTACATGATCAATGCCGGTAATGGCGTGTTCCATCTGGTGTATGCCTGGAACAACAGCTTCATCAAGCATGTGTCTTTCAATACCGACTGGCTGGAGGTGCAACCGTGATTCTCACCACCTGGGTTGCTTATCTGGCATTTACTCTGTTGCTTTTTTTGCTTTTGCCGGTGAGCCGCTTGCCGGTTGGCTGGCGCTGGGCCGTACTCGTTGTGGCGCTTGTTCTGGGAGCACTGCCATTGATTGATGGCTTGTCGCTGGCAGGCTATCTGCGGGCTTTTACTGATGATCTGGCAATTACCAGTCTGGTCGCGCTGTCTGCCGCGACGCTGGTGCGCCTGGGATGGCTGTCATCTCCGGTGCGGCAACACAAGCTGGAGTGCTATCTGCTGTTTGCCCTGATGGGGTTGGCGCTCTACCCGGCGGCCATGGGGCTAGGCATGCTGGACCCCTATCGCTTGGGCTATAGCCCGGATGGGTTGTTGCTCGTTGTGGCGGTCCTGACGCTGCTGATGCTATGGCGGGGCAACCTGCTCGCGGTGCTGATGCTGACGCTGGCCACCCTGGGCTACGCTCTGGAGCTTAAGGCCTCCGGCAACTATTGGGATTATTTGCTGGATCCGTTTATCGTTTTGTTTGCGCTCTGGAGCTTGTGCCGTGATCTGGTGCTAGGGGTGTTCCGGCGCCTTTGGCCGGCCTGAGCTGGCGGAGCACTCAGGTCTCTAAGGAACATGCTCGGTAGCTGTTGGCTACCCAGTATGCTAAAGTCCGCCCCCTTTGATTGAACTATGGCTCTGTTCATCGTGTTGACTCTCTCCGGCGTTACGCCACCGTAGTTTTCTGCCTTCCGGCCGTCAGGCCGCGCTCCCATCCACGCTGTTGGCGGTCGGGTGGAATTTTTCGTGCCCCCTCAAACTGTCATTGTTTCGCTCGTCTGTGACAGAGCGGCTGATGTGTTGTTTTCGGGTTTCTTGCAGTTTTCTGAATCTTGTTAATGGACGTGGTATGACTCTTATCCAATCGGTAAGACAAAACTGGTTTGCCAATATTCGTGGCGATCTACTGGCCGGACTGGTTGTAGCGCTGGCGCTGATTCCTGAAGCCATTGCTTTCTCAATCATCGCTGGGGTTGACCCCAAGGTCGGGCTGTATGCGTCATTCTGTATCGCCGTGATCATTGCCTTTACCGGCGGTCGGCCGGGGATGATTTCCGCCGCTACCGGAGCCATGGCGCTGTTGATGGTCACTCTGGTGCGCGAGCACGGCCTGGAGTATCTGCTGGCCGCGACTGTTCTCTGTGGGGTTCTGCAGATTGGTGCCGGATATCTCAAGCTCGGTTCGTTGATGCGTTTTGTGTCCCGCTCGGTGGTGACTGGCTTTGTCAACGCTCTGGCGATTCTGATTTTCATGGCGCAATTGCCAGAGCTGATCGATGTCACCTGGCATGTCTATGCCATGACTGCTGGTGGGCTGGCGATCATCTACCTTTTCCCCTATGTGCCGGTGCTCGGCAAGCTGATTCCTTCTCCGCTGGTATGTATCCTGCTGTTGACAGGATTGGCCATGTACCTGGGGCTGAATATCAATACCGTATCCGGTATGGGCGAGCTGCCGGATACGCTTCCGGTATTCCTCTGGCCGCAGGTGCCACTGACTTTGGAGACGCTGTGGATCATTCTGCCGTACTCGGCGGCGTTGGCGGTGGTTGGTCTGCTGGAGTCCATGATGACTGCGACCATCGTTGACGACCTGACCGATACCAGCAGCGACAAGAACCGTGAGTGCAAAGGTCAGGGCATCGCCAACATCGGTGCTGGTCTGATGGGAGGTATGGCTGGTTGCGCGATGATTGGTCAGTCGGTGATCAACGTCAAATCGGGGGGGCGCACCCGGTTGTCCTGCCTGACCGCCGGTGTGGTGTTGTTGATCATGGTGGTGTTCCTCAGTGACTGGGTTGGGCAGATTCCGATGGCGGCTCTGGTTGCCGTGATGATCATGGTCTCGATCGGAACTTTCAGCTGGGACTCGTTGCGCAATCTGAAGAAGCACCCGTTATCAACCAATATCGTCATGCTGGCGACTGTGATCGTCACCGTTGCGACTCACAATCTGGCCTATGGTGTCTTTGTTGGTGTGCTGCTGGCGGCGTTGTTCTTCGCCAATAAAATGGGGCATTACCTGCATATCGCTAGTGAAGTGGATCCGCGTGGGCGGCAACGGACCTATCGGGTGGTTGGGCAGGTGTTCTTCAGTTCTTCCGACAAGTTCGTTACGGCCTTTGACTTCAAGGAAGCCCTTGATAAGGTGGTTATTGATCTCAGCCGTGCGCATTTCTGGGATATCACGGCGGTGGCGGCGCTGGACAAGGTCGTTCTCAAGTTCCGTCGCGAAGGTGCCGAAGTCGAGATCGTTGGCCTCAATCAGGCCAGTGCTACCATCGTAGATCGGTTTGGTGTGCACGATAAGCCTGATGCTGTCGACAAGCTGATGGGCCACTGATAAACAACAAGGAGAAATGTGTGACCACAGTGAATGTGCTTGCCTGTATCGATGCCTCCCGGTCAGCCACTGGTGTTTGCGACTATGCCGCCTGGGCCAGTCTGCGACTGGATGCGCCACTGGTGTTTCTGCATGTGCTGGATCATTCGAGTTTTCCGGTGCACGGCGACCTGTCGGGCAATATTGGCCTGGGTAGCCGTGAGCACCTGCTTGAAGAGCTGGCCAATCTCGACGAAAAGCGCGCCAGGCTGATGCGTGAGCAGGGTCAGTTGATGCTGGAGGCGGCGCTGGAGCGTGCCCGGGCTGATGGTGTCGCTGAACCTGTCAGCCGGCAACGGCATGGCGATCTGGTCGATACTTTGCAGGAGCTGGAGCCGGAAATCCGCTTGCTGGTCATGGGACGCCAGGGCGAAGAGGCAGACTCTCTGGGCCGGCATGTCGGCACCCACCTAGAAAGTGTTGTGCGTACCATGCACCGGCCGATTCTGGTGACTGCCGGGGAATTCCGTCCGCCGCGCAGCGTAATGCTGGCCTTCGACAATGGTCCGAGCACGCGCAAGGGTGTCGACATGATTGCCGATAGCCTCTTGTTCAAGGGGATGCCGATCCATCTGCTGATGGTCGGGGCTGATACCAAGGATGCATGGGAAGCCTTGAATGCGGCTAAAGCCCGACTGGAGCAGGCCGGTCATCAGGTCGAGGCAGCCATTCGTGCAGGTGAAGTGGAGGCTACGCTGCTTGACTATGAGGCGGAATACGATATCGACATGATCGTTATGGGTGCTTACGGCCACTCGCGGATTCGTCAGTTCTTCGTCGGCAGCACTACCACCAACATTCTGGCTAGAACTACCCGGCCGTTGCTGCTGCTACGCTAACCTTCCCATATGTGCAGCCTGGGGCTTGCCCCGGGGCTGTCTGCCGGCAGGCATTGCCCGGCATGGCCATCCCAGTTATTTTTTGCAACATATTGGAACAAGTTCATTGCCGTTAGGTCTGATGGCGGTATGACTGTGTGTCGGTATCTGGGGGGTGGTTGGCGCCGGCCTGCGGTTTCGTTTGATTAGTGACAATAATTCCAAGGAGCCGACATGGCCTGGCTGCAGTCCCGTCGTTTGCACTTCCTGCTGGGGGGGGTGCTGATTCTGTTTCTGGTTTTCGCCGCTCTGCGTGGCGTTTTCCTGATCGCTTTTTCTGCGGTAGAGCCTGGGGTCGATCAGCCCTGGTCGCTGGTGCTGGAAACCTTGGGGGTCGGCTTGCGCTTTGATCTGCGCCTGGCGATTCTGGTCATGTTGCCGTTCATGTTCCTGGCCTGGCTGCCGCTGTGGAACAGTGTCAGGTCCAAAGTATTGCGCCGGCTGGGACGCAGCTATCTGTTAGTGGTGCTGGCGCTGTTGTTCTTCATGTATTTTCTCGATTTTGGGCATTATGCCTACTTGGGCGTGCGGCTCAATGCCTCGGTACTCAAGTTCAGCGAAGATGCGTTGATCTCCCGGCAAATGCTGTGGGAGAGCTACCCGGTGGTATGGATTTGTCTGGGCTGGCTGGCGCTGACTCTGCTGACCTTCTGGCTGCTGGGTCTGCTTGAGCGGGTGACGCTGGATCGCCCGGCCAGGCCGATTGCGCTGTGGCCGCGGATCTGGGGCAGTGCGCTGATGACGGTAGTGGTGTTCCTGGCGATTCTTGGGCGCACCAGCAACATCAATCTGGAAAATCCGGTGCCACTGCGCTGGAATGATGCCTTTTTTGCCGGAGACAGCCAGTTGGGCGCTCTGGGGCTTAATCCGGTGATTTTCTTCTACGATACCCTCAAGGTACCGGCCGAGCGCTATGACCTGGGACAGGTGCGTGAGCATTATTCGGTGGTGAGCGAGTATCTGGGCGTGAGCCAGCCGGATATCGATCAGTTGAATTTCACTCGTCAGGTGGCGGTACAGCCACATCGGCTTGATCTCAGTGAGCGCCCGAATGTGGTGTTCATCATGCTTGAATCGCTCGGCACCACCGCGGTGGGAGCCTACGGCAATCCCTTGCAGCCGACCCCGAATATCGACCGACTGGCCCAGCAAAGCTGGTTTTTCCGGCACTTCTATGTGCCGGTGACGGGTACCGCCAAGACTGTCTGGGCCAGTATTACTGGTATTCCCGATGTGTCGCGTCAGGAAACGGCCACCCGCAACCCGTTGATCACCAATCAGCACAGTCTGATCAACGAGCTCAGGGACTACCACAAGCTCTATACCATCGGTGGCAATTCCGGTTGGGCTAACATGAATGCGCTGATCCGTCAGTCGGTTGATGATGTGCAGTTGTATGAAGAGGGCTATTGGCAGGCCAGGAATGTGGATGTCTGGGGAGTGTCTGACCTTGATCTGTTCAAGGAAACGGACAAGCTGCTGCGTGAACTGCCCAAGGACAAGCCATTCTTTGCCTATATCCAGACTGCCGGCAATCACCGGCCGTTCACTATTCCCCAGGACAATGACGGGTTCGAGGTGATCGAGCGCTCGGTGGAAGAAGTTCAGGCCGCCGGCTCACGCAGTGTTGCTCAGTACAACGCAGTGCGCCTGCTTGATTTCAACATCGGCCGGTTCATGGAAATGGCCGAGGCTAGCGGCTATCTGCATAACACCATCTTTGTGATGTTTGGTGATCACAATACCCGGATCGCCAATATCGATTATATGAAACCGGCATTCGACAAACTGGGGCTGGAAAGCAACAACGTGCCGCTGCTGATCTATGCGCCGGGCTATCTTGAACCGCGTGAGTTTGAAGAGGCGGTAGGCTTGACCGATCTGTTGCCGACTCTCGCCGGGCTGCTTGGTATCGAGTATGAAACCCGGGTCATGGGCCGTGATCTATTCACGCCCGCACCGGAAGGCGAGCGAGTGGTGCCGCTGGTGTTGCGTGAGGGCTCGTTCCCGTTGATTGGCGCGGTGAGCAAGGACTTTCTGTTGCAGATGAATCACGATGGTACTCAACCGAGTTTGCACGATCTGCATTCGGACACCCCGCTGGATAACGTGGCTGAGCAATATCCTGAGGAATATCAGCGACTGCTGCCGCTGACCCGAGGCCTGTATGAAACTTCGCGCTACATGCTGTATGACAATGTCAGGAAGTAGACACCGGCTTACAGTCTGATTCGCGCGCCGGCTGCCTGCACCAGGATTAACGCCAGGGTATCCCAGGCTGAGCCGGGCTGCAGGCCCTTGATCTGCTCGTCGGCCTGTTGAGCCTGTTGCAGCCAGCCGGTCCAACGGCTGGCCGGGTGGCGTTGCAGGGCCTGGCTCAGCACCGGCTTGCGCTTGTCCCAGACCGGTGGGCGTTGGCTGGCGAAGACCCGATCCAGAGGCACTCCGCGGCCAAGGTCCTGGGCCATGGCGGCCAGGCTGCGCAGTTCGCGACTCAGGGCCCAGAGCACCACCGGCGCTTCCACGCCTTCACCCTTGAGCCCGTGCAGGATGCGTAGGGCGTGTTCGCCCTGGCCCAGCAGCATGGCGTCGACCAGATTGAAGACATCGAAACGGGCGCTGTCGGCGACGACCTGCTGCACGGTATCCAGGTTCAGGACCCCGCCACTACAAAACAGCTTGAGCTTCTCGATCTCCTGGGCGGCGGCCAGCAGGTTACCCTCGACCCTGGCGCTCAGCAATTCCAGTGCTTCAGGGCTGGCCTGAATCCCGGCAGCGGCCAGCCGATCACGCATCCAACTGGGCAACTGGGCGCTTTCCACTGGCCAGATTTGAATGAAACGCGAGTTGGGGTGTTCGATCAGCGCCTTGGCCCATTTACTGCGTTGGGTGCTGCCGTCGAGTTTGGGCAGGCTGATCAGCAGGGTGGTGTCGGCTGGCGGTTCCTGCAGATAGGCGAGCAGGGCTTTGGCGCCTTCATCGCCGGGTTTGCCGCTGGGAATGCGCAACTCTAGCAGACGCTGGCTGGCGAACAGTGACAGGCTGTGGCTGGCCTCATACAGCTGCGCCCAGTCGAAACCGCGTTCGACCTGGAACACCTGACGTTCTTCACAGCCGGCGCTACGGCAGGCCTGGCGAATGCTGTCGGCGGCTTCGCCGGTCAGCAGCGGATCATCGCCACTGACTACCCAGACCGGCGCCAGCTCTTCCTTGAGCTGGCGTGCAAGTTGCCCGCTGTTGAGCTTCATCGGCTCAGGGGGCGGCCCGGTCGAGTTCGCGCTCGCGGGCTTGCAGTTCGCGGCTACTCAGGCTCGACAGACGCAATAGCAGCTGACGGCTGAGGTCGCGACGCATTTCTTGGCGCAGCAGTTCTTCTTCTTCACTGCCGGCGACCACGTTGTCGCGATCACGGACCAGGGCGCGCTGGGCTTCCAGGGTCTCGGGACCAACCAGGGCGCGGCCCTGGCGATCGAGAATCTGGTAGCTCAAACGGCTAGTGAGCTGAAACTCGGCCGGGCTGGCGCGAGTGGTGTAGCTGACCGCGCTGCGCTCGTTCTGCTCACCCAGCAATTGCAGGTGGTAAGGTGCACTGGCGCTGAGGCGAACTCCGCTGCTGCGCAGCATGTCGCGCACTTCCTGGTGAGTCTGGCCGAGGTTGTCGATCGCGCTGAGTCGCAGCTCTCGCAGCTCGACATTCTCCAGGGCGCCGCTACCAGTGCCGCGCAGTTGGAAGCCGCAGCCACTCAGAACCAGGGTTATACCCAGCAGGGTGGCGGTGAGTAGTCGTCGGGGGCGATTCAGGGACATCCGCTTTCTCCGTTTCTCAATTGGCGACGATATTGACCAGCTTGCCGGGGACCACGATCACCTTGCGGATAGTCAGGCCCTCGGTAAAGCGTTGTACGTTCTCGTTGTCGCGGGCGCAGGCTTCGATGGTCTCACGGCTGGCCTCCACGGCTACCTCGATATGGCCGCGCAGCTTGCCGTTGACCTGGACCACCAGTTGCAGGCTGTCCTGAACCAGTGCGGCCTCGTCGACCTGCGGCCAGCGGGCATCTATAACCGGGTCCTGATGTCCCAGGGCCTGCCACAGCGCATGACTGATGTGTGGGGTAATCGGGGCCAGCAGCAGGGCCACGGTTTCCAGCCCTTCATGCAGCAGGGCACGATCCTGATCGCTGGTCTGCCCGGCCTTTTCCAATACGTTCATCAGGGTCATCACGGCGGCGATGGCGGTGTTGAACTTGTGGTGCTGGCCGATATCCTGGCTGGCTTGCCTGATAGCCAGGTGGGTGGCCCGGCGCACGGCTTTCTGCTCATCATTGAGGTTGGCTGTGTCCAGAGCTGCTGGGGTTCCGGCAGCCACATGTTGGCTGGCCAAACGCCAGACCCGACGCAGGAAGCGCTGTGCACCTTCAACCCCTGAGTCGGACCATTCCAGGCTCATGTCCGGCGGTGAGGCGAACATCATGAACAGGCGGCAAGTGTCAGCGCCGTACTGATCGATCATCGCTTGTGGGTCGACGCCGTTGTTCTTCGACTTGGACATCTTTTCGGTGCCGCCGATTTCCACCGGCTGGCCGTCGCTCTTGAGACGTGCGCTGGTGATCTTGCCCTTGGCATCGCGTTCGACTTCAACATCGGCCGGATTGAACCAGATCTTGGCGCCATTGCTATCCAGGCGGAAATAAGTATCGGCCAGTACCATGCCCTGGGTCAGCAGGTTCTTGAACGGCTCATCGGAGCTGACCAGTCCTTCGTCACGCATCAGCTTGTGGAAGAAGCGGGCGTAGAGCAGGTGCAGGATTGCGTGTTCGATGCCGCCGATGTATTGGTCGACCGGTAGCCAATGGTTGGCAGCTTCGGGGTCGACCATGCCCTGCTCGTAGTGGGGCGAGGCGTAGCGGGCGAAATACCAGGAGCTTTCTACGAAGGTGTCCATGGTGTCAGTTTCGCGCTTGGCCGCAGCACCGCATTTGGGGCAGGTGCATTCATAGAATTCGGGCATTTTCGCCAGCGGGCTGCCGGCGCCATCGGGCACTACGTCTTCAGGCAGCACGACCGGCAACTGGTCTTCTGGTACTGGTACGTCGCCGCAGTTGTCGCAATGGATGATCGGGATCGGACAGCCCCAGTAGCGCTGACGGCTGATACCCCAGTCGCGCAGGCGGAACTGAGTTCGCGGCTGGCCCAGCCCCTTTTGCTGCAGCACTTCGCCTATGGCGGTGAAGGCGCTGTCGTAATCCAGGCCATCAAACTCGTCGGAGTTGAGCAGTTCGCCCTTTTCGCCGTAGGCGTCTTGCCAGGGGGCGGGGGTAGTGTCGCCAACTGAGGTGCGGATCACTGGTTTGATCGGCAGGTTGTACTTGCTGGCAAACTCGAAATCGCGTTCGTCATGGGCCGGCACCGCCATGACTGCGCCTTCGCCGTAGCCCATCAACACGTAGTTGGCGATCCAGACTGTCAGCTTCTCACCGGTCAGCGGATGCAGGACGTACAGGTTGGTTGGCAGACCTTTCTTTTCCTGGGTGGCGATATCAGCCTCGGCCACGCCGCCGCGCTTGCACTCGTCAACGAAGGTCTGCAGGCGGGGGTTGCCGCTGGCGGCCAGGGTAGCCAGCGGGTGTTCGGCTGCCACCGCCACGTAGGTGGCGCCCATCAGGGTATCGGGGCGGGTGGTGAAGACTTTGAGTTTGCCGTCTGCGCCGATGCTGTCGCGGTCGTAGGGGAAGTGCACTTCCATGCCCACTGACTTGCCGATCCAGTTGCGCTGCATGGTCTTGACCTGCTCCGGCCAGCCGGGCAGATCATCGAGCGAGCTGAGCAGTTCTTCGGCGTAGTCGGTGATGCGGAAATAGTACATCGGGATTTCGCGCTTCTCGATCAGCGCACCGCTGCGCCAGCCGCGACCGTCGATCACCTGCTCGTTGGCCAGTACGGTCTGGTCGATAGGGTCCCAGTTGACCGTGCCATTCTTGCGATAGATCACGCCTTTCTCGAACAGCCGGGTAAACAGCCACTGCTCCCAGCGGTAGTAATCGGGGCGGCAGGTGGTGACTTCACGGCTCCAGTCGATGGCCAGGCCCAGACTTTTGAGCTGGGTGCGCATGTAGTCGATGTTCGAATAGGTCCAGGCGGCCGGGGCTACCTTGTTGTTCATGGCTGCGTTTTCCGCCGGCATGCCGAAGGCGTCCCAGCCCATCGGCTGCAGGACATTCTTGCCCTGCATGCGCTGATAGCGGGCGATCACGTCACCGATGGTGTAGTTGCGCACATGCCCCATGTGTAGTTTGCCGCTGGGGTAAGGAAACATCGACAGGCAGTAGAAGGTGTCCTGGTCGGGGGTTTCTTCAACCTTGAACGCCTGGGTGCTGTCCCAGGCGTTCTGGGCGGCGGCTTCGATCTCACGGGGGAAATACTGTTCTTGCATAGCGTTGGGCTTCAATCTCGATGACGCGGATTCGAAAAGTAATGCGGCAGGATACACCACCGGGGGCGGCTCAGGTAGTCGTATGCCATTCGTCGCCGGGCTGCATGGCAGAGCAATGCCGGGTCTATGCTCTTGAGTAGACGCCGGTCATTGATGGAGGCCGGGGTGGCTTGGCAACTCGATATACAGAGGTAAGTGATTGATGAAAGCACCGGAGCCGGAACCACTGGCGTGTCGGAACCGGGATTCCTCCTATGATCGGTTGTTGCGGCGGCTGGATCAGGCACTGGATATGGCACGGACGCGCCAGTGGCTGGACGGACAGCCGCCGGGACTGACCGAGCTGGAAGTCAACGGATTGAGTCCGGAGGACTTGCGCTTGCTATGGCGGATTCTCGATACCATAGCTGAGCAGCGGGCCGCGTCATACCGCAGTTCAGCGCTGGCGGCGCACGACACACAACAGCAGCAGCGCCAGCACGGCTAGCCCGACAGGCCAGCCGCGCCAGCGCAAATAGGGGGTCAAACCTTCGTGGGGCTGAACCCAGCCTTTCAGGGTCAGGGGCTGGAACTGTGGAACTTGCGCGCGAATACCGCCCTGGTGGTCAATCAGGGCGGTAACGCCGTTATTGGTTCCGCGGATCATCCAGCGGCCGCTTTCCAGTGCCCGCATACGAGCCATTTGTAAGTGTTGCAGCGGACCAATCGATTCACCAAACCAGCTGTCGTTGCTGATAGTGATCAATAGTTCGCTCTGAGCCGCCAGACGGGCGGCGAAATCCGGATAGACCACTTCGTAGCAGATGAACGGTGCCAGTCGATAGCCGGCGGCGCGCAAGGGTGGCTGATCGGCTGCGCCACGCGAGAAGCTCGACATCGGCAGGTCGAAGAATGCAATCAGGCCGCGCAACCAGGCTTCCAGTGGCACATATTCGCCGAATGGCACCAGTTTGTGCTTGAGGTACTGATTGGCGTCTTCACCGGCCACCAGAATACCGTTATAGATACGCAGACTACCGGTGCTGTAGTCATCGACCGGGATGCCGGTGATCAGGGTGCTGCCGTGCTCGGCCAGATTAGCAGCGATGCCCTGGACGAACGGCTCGGCCCGGCTGCTCAGTACCGGTACTGCGGTTTCCGGCCAGATAATCAGGTCACTGCCCAGGTGCGCGTAGCTCATGTCGCGGTACAGGGTCAGGGTGTGCTCGATATGGGCCGGGTCCCACTTGCGTGATTGCGGGATGTCGGCCTGAACCAGGGCGACTGACAGCGGCTCGCCGGCCGGCTGGGTCCACTCCCGGCCGTACAGGGCCCAGCCACCGAGCCAGATCGCCAGCACCAGGCCCAGGCCAGCGAGTGCGCGTGGCAGGTGCCAGAGCCGGGTTTCGCTCAAGATGGTGGCCGTCAGTACGCTGAACAGGCTGACCAGCCAGACACCACCCAGCGGAGCCCAGCCGGCCAGCCAGGTATCGAGCAGGGCGTAGCCCTGATACAGCCAGGGAAAGCCTGTGAGGAACCAGGCGCGGAAAAACTCCTGACCAACCCACAACGCAGCAAAGCCGCTCACGCTCAGCCAGGGCCCCGTTGGGCGTAGCCAGCGGCTCCAGAGCCAGGCCATCAAGCCGTAGATCAGCGCCAGACCAGCAACAAAGCCGGCTGTCAGCAGCCCAGCCAGAGCTGGTGAGGCGTCGCCGTGTATATGAATGCTGATGTAGACCCAAGAGACCCCGCTGGCAAACAGGCCAAGCCCCCATAGCCAGCCACGCAAGAAGGCCTGGCGACCTTCAATTCGGGCCAGGCCCTGGTAGAGCAGGGCGGCCGAGAGCAGGCCCAGGGGCCAGATATCGAACGGAGTGAAGGCCAGGGTGCCCAGTGCGCCGCCAGCCAGCGCGAGCAGATGGCCGGTCCAGCCTGGGGCTTGCAGCCAGTGAAGCGGGTGTCGCACGATGCGGCGTCCTTGTCCTTATTGATCGATTACGGTGATGCGCAGCAGATGAACACGGCGGCTGTCGGCGTTGAGTACCCGGACCCGGAAGCCTTCCAGTTCAACTACTTCGTTGCGTTTGGGCAGATGACCGAAGGCATTCATGACCAGCCCGCCGACGGTATCGAACTCTTCGTCGGGGAAGTCGCTGCCGAAGTGCTCGTTGAAGTCTTCGATCGGGGTCAGGCCCTTGACCAGGAAGTCGCCGCTGGGCAATGGCTTGATCTGGCTATCTTCGTCGACATCGTGTTCATCCTCGATATCGCCAACGATCTGCTCCAGCACGTCCTCGATAGTGACCAGTCCGGAGACGCCGCCATATTCGTCGATGACGATGGCCATATGATTACGGGTCGAGCGGAATTCGCGCAGCAATACGTTGAGCCGCTTGGATTCGGGCACGAAGGTCGCTGGACGCAGCACTTCCTTGAGGTTGAAGCGTTCGCAATTGCCGTCCAGCAATAGCGGCAACAGGTCCTTGGCCAGCAGAATGCCCAGCACTTCGTCGATGCTTTCACCGATTACCGGGTAGCGCGAGTGCGCAGCCTCGATCACGGCCGGCAGGAAGTCACGTGGGGCCTGGGTGGATTTGATGGTGGTCATCTGTGAGCGCGGAACCATGATGTCCCGGACCTGCATGTCGGAAACCTGCAGAGCGCCTTCGATGATCGACAGGGCCTCGATATCCAGGACCTCGTTCTGATGCGCTTCGCGCAGCAGTTCCAATAGTTCCTGGCGATTCTTGGGTTCATGGACAAAAGCCTGGACCAGTCTGTCCAGCCAGGACTTATGTCCGTTGGTCGATCGATCTTCGCTCATGTTCCTTACTCGTTGGGGGAAATATAGGGGTCGGGAAAGCCCAGTTCGGCCAGTAGCCGGGTTTCCAGGGTTTCCATGACCTCGGCTTCGGCGTCTTCGATATGGTCGTAGCCAACCAGGTGCAGGCAGCCGTGGATAACCATATGGGCCCAGTGGGCCTCGGGTGTCTTGCTTTGTTCGGCGGCTTCGCGCAGTACCACCGGGACGCAGATCACCAGATCGCCGAGCAGCGGGATATCCAGTTCCGGCGGCAGGTCGGCCGGAAACGACAGTACATTGGTTGGATAGTCGCGCTGGCGGTATTCGCGGTTGAGTGCCTGGCTTTCTTCGGCATCGACCAGACGAATGGTCAGTTCATGGCCGGGCTTGTCGCGCAGGGCCAGCCCGGCCCAGCGTATGAAACAGTCGTCGTCAGGCTGGCCAGGCAGGTCGGTGGCGCGCTGGATGTCCAGATCAAGCGTCATCGCTTGGCTCCTGACGCTCCTTGCGGGCCTTCTCCTGAGCGTGATCGAAGCGATCATAGGCTTCGACAATGCGTTGCACCAGTGGGTGACGGACCACGTCCTTGGATTTGAAATGGGTGAAGCCGATGCCCTTGACACCGTTGAGCACGTCCATCACATGAATCAGTCCGGAACGGGTGCCGCGTGGCAGGTCGACCTGGGTGATGTCGCCGGTGATCACGGCGGTGGAGCCGAAGCCAATCCGGGTCAGGAACATCTTCATCTGCTCGACTGTGGTGTTCTGGCTCTCGTCGAGGATGATGAAGCTGTTGTTCAGGGTCCGGCCGCGCATATAGGCCAGCGGCGCGACTTCAATAACCTGGCGCTCGATCAGCTTGGCGACCTGATCGAAACCGAGCATCTCGTACAGGGCGTCGTACAGCGGGCGCAGATAAGGGTCGATTTTCTGAGCCAGGTCGCCAGGCAAAAAGCCCAGTTTCTCACCGGCCTCTACTGCCGGACGGACCAGCAGTATGCGGCGAATCTGATCGCGCTCAAGGGCGTCGACCGCGCAGGCTACGGCGAGGTAGGTCTTGCCGGTACCGGCCGGGCCGATACCAAAGTTGATGTCATGTTCCTGAATCGAGCGTACATAGCTTTGCTGGTTCGGTCCGCGTGGCTGAATCGTCATACGCTTGGTGCGCAGCAGCACCGGCTGGTGCCCGTCGACGTCATTGAGCGTTTCGCTGAGGTTTTCCAGGCCAGATTCCTGCAGGTACAGGTGTACGGTGTCCGGGGTCAGCTCCTGCTTGCCGCGGGTTTCGCGGTACAGTTGGCGCAGTACGGCTTCGGCCGAGCGGGTGATGGCCGGATCGCCGATAAGCTCGAAGTGATTGCCGCGGTTGCGCACCTCAATGCCGAGACGTTGCTCGATCAGGTGCAAATGTTCGTCGAACTGCCCGCAAAGACTGGCGAAACGCCGGGAATCCACGGGTTCGATGCTGAAGCGATGTATATGCAAGGGAGCGTTCAAAGTGGTCTATGGGGCGCCATGTGGCTCAAGTTGAATACAGCATAACGCTCAGACGGCGTCATGCAAAGTAGACTGGAAGCAGGTCGCTCCCAGCCTGGGTTGTCAGTGACTTTTCAATTGTCCGCGCAGCGAGTGCGGCAGCGCCTCGATAATCTCGACTTCGGCGAACTGGCCGATCAGGGCCGGGTTGTCGCAGCGGAAGTTGACTACCCGATTGTGCTCGGTGCGGCCCTGGAGCATGCCTGGGTCCTTTTTCGAGAAGTCGCTGACCAGAATGCGTTGAGTGCTACCGACCATGCGCCGGCTGTTCTCGAAGCCCTGCTGGTTGAGGCGTGCCTGGAGGATTTGCAGGCGCTGCTTCTTAACCTCGGTTGGGGTGTCGTCCTTGAGGTCGGAAGCAGGGGTGCCGGGGCGGGCACTGTAGATGAACGAATAGGAGAAGTCGAAACCGACCTCTTCCACCAGTTTCATGGTCTGCTCGAAGTCACGGTCGGTCTCGCCGGGAAAGCCGACGATGAAATCCGAACTGAGGATAATGTCCGGCACGGCGGCCTTGAGCTTGCGAATCCGTGACTTGTATTCCAGGGCGGTATGATTGCGTTTCATCGCCGCCAGCACCCGGTCGGAGCCGGACTGTACCGGCAGGTGCAGGTACTTCACCAGTTTAGGAAGCTCGGCATGGGCCTGAATGATCGCATCGGAAAACTCCAGCGGGTGGCTGGTGGTGTAGCGGATGCGCTCGATGCCGTCGATCGCCGCCACTGCGTGCAGCAGGTCAGCGAAGTCCGTGCCGTCAAACCGGTAGCCGTTGACGTTCTGGCCAAGCAAGGTGACTTCCTTGACTCCGTTCTCGGCCAGGTGAATGATTTCGGCCAATACGTCGGCCAGTGGCCGACTGACTTCTTCGCCGCGAGTGTACGGCACTACACAGAAGCTGCAGTACTTGCTGCAACCTTCCATAATTGAGACGAAGGCGGTCGGGCCATCGACCCGGGGTTCGGGCAGACGGTCGAACTTTTCGATTTCCGGGAAGGAGACGTCGACCTGGGCGGTTTTGGTACTGCGTGCGGCGTCGATCATTTCCGGTAGGCGGTGCAGGGTCTGCGGACCAAATACCACATCCACATAGGACGCGCGGTCACGGATCGCGGTGCCTTCCTGGCTGGCGACGCAGCCACCGACACCGATGATCAGTTCCGGGTTCTTTTCCTTGAGTGGCCGCCAGCGCCCCAGCTCGGAAAACACTTTTTCCTGGGCCTTCTCGCGGATCGAGCAGGTGTTGAGCAGGATGACATCCGCGTCTTCGGGGTTGTCGGTCAGCTCCATTGCCTGATGTTCGCCGAGCAGGTCCGCCATGCGCGAGCTGTCATACTCGTTCATCTGGCAGCCGTGGGTCTGGATAAAGAGTTTCTTGGCCATGGGGTCTACGAAAGAATGCTCTCGGAAAAAAGCGCGATTATACACGGTATGCTATGATCCGCGCCCGCACTTCATCATTAGCGTGTCCGCAATCCTCATGAGCAAAGACAAACAGCCGATCTTTCGGGTGATTTTCAATAATCAGGGCCAGGTTTTCGAACTCTATGCCCGGCAAATCTTCCAGAGCGAGCTCTGGGGTTTCATGGAGATCGAGGAACTGGTGTTCGGTGAGCGCTCTGGCGTGCTGGTCGATCCCGGCGAAGAGAAGCTCAAGACCCAGTTCGAAGGCGTCAAGCGCAGCTTCATCCCGGTTCAGGCGATCGTGCGCATCGACGAAGTCGAGCGTGTCGGTCAGGCCAAGATCAGTGAAGCCAAGGGCGGCAACGTTATGCCGTTTCCGCTGCCGCCAGGCCCGACCCAGGGCTGAGCGCTCTTCTCCGTCTATTCCAGCGGTTCGGGGTCGGCCGGTGTTACCGGCGTTTCCGGGCCCAGGGCCGGGCTGGGCTCGGGTACCAGTGCGCGATTGAGTTGCTCTTCACGCAATTGGGCCAGGTAGTTTCGAAACAGAGTGCTGAGTACCTGATTGGCTACCGCCAGCTCTTCCGGTCCCATCTCTTCGGCAATCCGGTCGCTGGCATCCATTGCAGTATCTTCGCCGTTGACTGCCGCCATTTTCAGAATGATGAAGGCCTGGGGCAGGTTGCGCGGTACCCCCTCGCCCTGATAGTGCATCAGGCCAAGTCGATACTGGGCTGTGGGATGGCCTTGGATCGAGGCTTCTTCATACCATTCCAGCGCCATTTCCACGTCGCGCTCCAGACGTTCGCCGCTGTTGTACAACTCGCCCATCTCGAATTGGGCCTGGGCGTCGCCGGCTTTGGCCAGCGCCGTGCACTGCTCAATCGCCAGCGGCAGACTGTCATCGTCCACCCGATTGAGCGCGCAGCGCTCTTCGGTGCTGATCAGTAGTGGATTGCCGGATTCGGCCAGAGCCAGGGCTGGCAGCAGCAGACCGAAACCAAGGGGGATTAGCAGGGGGCGTATGGAAGCTGTCATCACCGAGGTGCCGTTGTCGAGTCGTTGCTGGGACACGCGTTGTCGCTATTGTGCGCCTGTTCGGCCAGCAGGCCAACCGCCAGTGCGGCAGCGACGAAGCCTGGCAGCAGCCAACTGGCGCTGGCCTCGGCGCTGAGCAGGGCGGTCAATGGCAATTGCTGGCTGAGTAGGGCAGGAGCGATCAGGCTGACCGGAGCGATCAGGCAGAGTCCGGCGATACGCTTGTCGCGGCCCAGGTACAGTACCGCGCTGGCCAGCAGGCCGGCAGCACCGAGCAGGTTGACCAGCCAGTGGTAGCCGGGTTGCCAGCCGAGATAGCGCGACAGCTCGAAGCAGGCCATCAGGCCCAGAATGACCTGGCCCCAGATCATCGGCTTCCAGCGTAGTCCCCGAGCCAGATAGACACTGACCAGTCCCAGTAGCGGCAGGCTGAGGTGCTGCGCGGCCAGGCCGAAGATCCGCTGGGCGTCGGCCATTGCCGTGCCACTGGCTCCCCACTGGCCGAGCGTCAGCAGCAGGCTGCTGAGCGCCGCCAGCAGCAATGCGACCAGGCCGGCGTTCAATGCACCCCGTGCACCGGTATGCCGTCCGACCCGGCGTGGCCAGAGCCACAGGCTAAGGCCGGCGAGGAACAGGGTCAGGAGCAGATAGCTGATAGCGATCATAGGGCGGCGAAGGCCTTCTCGGCGGCGTCCAGGGTCAATTTGAGCTCGGTATCGCCATGGGCGATCGAGGTAAAGCCGGCTTCGAAGGCGCTAGGCGCCAGGTATACGCCAGCGTCCAGCATCAGATGGAAGAAGCGTTTGAAGCGTTCGGCGTCACTGGCCATCACATCAGCGAAGGTGACGATATCGTCGGCACCGCTGAAGTACAGGCCGAACATGCCGCCGGCCTGGGTGGTGACGAACGGGATGCCGGCGGCATCGGCGCGCTGTTGCAGGCCGTCGAGCAGGCGCGTGGTGTAGTCGGCAAGCTCGCTGTGAAAGCCCGGGCGGCTGATCAGCTTGAGGGTGGTCAGGCCGGCAGCCATGGCCAGCGGATTGCCCGACAGGGTGCCGGCCTGATAGACCGGGCCGAGCGGAGCGATATGTTCCATTATTGCGCGCTTGCCACCGAAACAGCCGACCGGCATGCCGCCGCCGATGATCTTGCCGAAGGTGGTCAGGTCCGGGGTGACCTCATAGTGTGCCTGAGCGCCACCCAGGGCTACGCGGAAACCGGTCATTACTTCGTCGAAAATCAGCACTACGCCATGCTTGTCGCACAGTTCGCGCAGGCCTTCCAGGAAACCGGGTGCTGGTGGTACGCAGTTCATGTTGCCGGCCACCGGCTCGACGATGATGCAGGCGACCTCGTTACCAACTTGGGTCAGGCACTCAGCCACTGCATTGATATCGTTGAATGGCAGGGTCAGGGTGTGTTTGGCGAAGGCTGCCGGCACGCCAGCAGAGTTCGGCACGCCCTGGGTCAGGGCGCCAGAGCCGGCCTTGACCAGCAGGCTGTCGGAGTGGCCGTGGTAGCAGCCCTCGAACTTGATGATGCTGTCGCGACCGGTGTAGCCGCGGGCCAGGCGGATTGCGCTCATGGTGGCCTCGGTGCCGGAGCTGACCATGCGGACCATATCCATCGACGGCACCAGCGAGCAGACCAGTTCGGCCATCTCGGTTTCCAGTGCGGTCGGTGCGCCATAGGACAGGCCGTGATCAAGCTGGCGGCGCACGGCGTCGAGTACGTCCGGATGGCTGTGGCCGAGGATCATCGGGCCCCAGGAGCCGACGTAGTCAACGTAGCGCTTGTCGTCTTCGTCGATCACATAGGCGCCTTGGGCATGTTTGAAGAACAGCGGGGTACCGCCGACGCTCTTGAACGCGCGAACCGGCGAATTGACGCCGCCGGGGATGTGTTTCTGGGCGTTGGCAAAGAGGATTTCGGAACGGGACATGAGTACTCTCTCAGGATTCAAAGACTGGAAAATAATTCGGTAAAGCCGCGCGCGCGACGCTCGACTTCAGCGGTGGTATCGGCGCCGAACAGGCCGTTGACCACCGCCAGCAGGTCGGCACCGGCGCTGATCAGTTGTGGGCCATTGTGCAAAGTCACGCCGCCAATGGCGACCAGTGGCAGGCTATAGCGCTTGCGTGCCTGCTCCAGCAGCACCGGGGTGGCCGCCGGAGCACCGGGCTTGGTCACTGATTGGAAAAAACGCCCGAAGGCCAGGTAGCTGGCGCCGGCTGCGGCCGCTTGTTCTGCAAAGTCGAGGCTGGCGTGGCAGGTGGCGCCAATGATCGCGTCACGTCCCAACTGCTGACGAGCCTCGCGCAGTGAACCGTCGTCGCGGCCAAGGTGCAGGCCGACGCCCAGTTCGGTCGCCAGGGCCAGGTCATCGTTGATGATCAGCTCAGCACCGTAATAGCTGCACAGGCTTTTCAGTTGAGTGGCTTCGTCGAGTCGGCGGGCACTGTCGGTGGATTTGTCGCGATACTGTAGCAGTCGGGCGCCGCCGGCCAGGGCTGCGTCAACCCAGGGCAGCAGCTTGCCGTCGGCCAGCAATTTGCTGTCGGTGATGGCGTACAGGCCGCGCAGGCTCATTGCTGGTTCTCCATCAGCAGGCATCCAGTGGCAGGCGGCGTGGCACATACTGGCCGTGGCCGGGTTGCTCGGCATCGCGCAGGGTGCGCCAGGTGTAGTCGAGCGCCGAACGGACCGCGCTGACCAGTCCTTCACCCAGGGCCAGGCGGCCGGCCAGGGCGCTGGCCAGGGTGCAGCCGGAGCCATGGTAGTTGCCGGGCAGGCGCTGGCAGGTGAAATCATGGTGGCTACCGTCGGCACAGTAGAGCCGGTTATGTACTTCGCTTTCGTCGCCATGCCCGCCGGTGATCAGCAGATGGCCGATATGCGGCAGCAGCCGTTCGGCGCACTCCTCAGCGCTGCCTTCCGGCAATTCGGCAAGAATGCGTGCTTCGGGCAGGTTGGGAGTGGCAATGGCGGCTATCGGGAACAGCCGTTCGCGCAGTGCATAGCCGACATCATCCTTGCCTAGCGAGCCGCCGCCACCGGCACGCAGTACCGGATCGCAGACCAGAGGCACTCCCGGTAGTTGCTGCATCAACTCGAGTACGGTCTCGACCATTTCGACCGAGCCGAGCATGCCAAGCTTGACTGCCGCAATCGGCAGGTCGGCGATCACCTTGCGAGCCTGGGCCAACACCCATTCGCGGTCCAGCACCCGGAAGTCACTGACATCGACGGTATCCTGCACGGTCAGCGCGGTCACAGTCGGGGCGGCATGGCAACCCTGGGCCAGCAACGCTTCGATATCGGCCTGCAGGCCGGCACCGCCGCTGGGGTCGTGGCCGGACAGGCAGAGAACAACTGGTCGGGAGGGCATTGGTGTGGTCATGGGCTAAGCTTATCATCAAGGTGGATAGAACTGCAGGTCAGTCGCCTGGCTGTCAGGGCCATTGGCGCTGATGGGCTATATGGCAGGATTGTCGCTTTATTACAGCCACAATAACAATGCTCAGGACAGGTGCAGGCCGATGATGAAACCTATCGATCAATGGTTCGACGAATATGCGGAAAGTCACCAGAACCCGGTCAACAAGCTGTTTCACTGGATTTGCGTACCGCTGATTACTTTCAGCGTGCTGGGCATGTTGTGGGCGATTCATCCCTGGGTCTCGATGCTGGTGGTGGGCGTGGCGCTGGTGTTCTATGTGATGCTGTCCTGGCGCATTGCTCTGGTGATGCTGGTGCTCAGTCTGGTCATGTTGCTGATTCTGAGCATGATGACCTACGTGTTCTGGCCGTGTCTGGCAATCTTCGTGCTGGCCTGGGTGGGCCAGTTCATTGGTCACCATATCGAAGGCAAGAAACCGTCGTTCTTCAAGGATGTGCAGTTTCTGCTGATCGGTCCGATCTGGCTGTTGGGCTTTGTGTTCCGCCGACTGGGGATAGACTACTAACGCTCAGCCAATCTCGCGCCATTCTCCCGGCTGCAGTCCGCCCAGCTCCCATTCGCCGATCTTCACTCTGACCAGCCGCAGAGTCGGCAGCCCAACAGCGGCGGTCATGCGCCGCACCTGGCGGTTGCGTCCCTCACGGATGGTGATCGCCAGCCAACTGGTCGGCACTGTCTTGCGAAAACGTACCGGCGGGTTGCGCGGCCAAAGTACTGGCTCGGCGATCAGTTCCACTTCGGCCGGGCGGGTCGGGCCGTCGTTGAGTAGCGGACCAGCACGCAGTTGAGCCAATTGCTCGGTACTGGGCAGGCCCTCGACCTGGACCCAGTAGGTCTTGGCCAGTTTGTGTTTGGGGTCTGTGATCCGGGCCTGCAGGCGACCATCGTTGGTCAGCAGCAACAACCCTTCGCTATCGCGATCCAGGCGTCCGGCGGCGTACACGCCGGGAATGTCAATGAAGTCTTTGAGGGTGGCGCGGCCCTGGCCATCAGTGAACTGGGTCAGCACATCGAATGGTTTGTTCAGCGCGATCAAACGTGGCTGGTCCGGTGCTGGCGTGCGCTGACGGCGCGGGTGTGATGGACGGCGCGATGCTGCCGGGGCGGGCTTTCTGGGCATGTAAGGGCCTGCAGACGAGGGATGGCTGTTTATGCTAGTGCCCGTGTCCGCTCGCGGCAACCCGCCGTGTCTCAGGTGGGAATTTCCACCACCGCCATGGTCACCGTGGCCTTACTGAACAGGCGTTTCTCGCCGCCGATCATGGCGAATACTTCTGCCTCGACAACACTGACCTGCCGGCCCGCCTTGAGTACCTCGGCACGGCATAGCAACCTGTCACACAGGGCCGGGCGCAGCAGATTCACTTTGAACTCCAGTGTCAGCACGGTGTGGCCCTCAGGGGCCAGCATACCGGCAGCAGCGCCGGCGCTGTGGTCGGCTAGCGTCGTTTGCAATCCGGCGTGAACGAAACCATTTTGCTGGGCGTGCCGTGGCAGAATATCGACTGCCGCTTCCACCCAGCCCACGCCGCAGTCAGTCATGCGAATCCCCAGGTCACCGATGAAGTTGGCCCTGGCGAAGCCGGCTTCAACGATGGCGCGCTGGCGTGCGCTGGGCTGTTGATGTTCATTCATTTTTAGTTCCTCTTGTGCTGGTAGCTGGCTCGCCAGGTGCGTTCAACTGAGCTTGTGTTTCATGACCTTGCCATTGGCGTTGCGTGGCAAGGCTTCACACAGTTGGTAAAGGCGCGGGATCTTGTAGTCGGCAAGGCGCGACTCAAGGTAGTGGCGCAGTTCGCCGGCCAGGTTTGTCAGCGGCTGGCGCAGTACTACACAGGCCTTGACGGTCTCACCCCATTGCTCGTGAGGAACGCCGATCACCGCCACTTCCACTATCGCGGGGTGCTGCTCAAGCAGTGCCTCAATCTCTCGCGGGTAGATGTTCACACCGCCTGATATGATCAGGTCTTTCTTGCGTCCGACGACCCAAAGATAGCCCTCGGCATCACGCCGGGCCAGATCGCCACTGTGCAGCCAGCCATCCTCGGTCAGGCAGTCGGCTGTCGCCTGTGGGTTGTTCCAGTAGCCCTGCATCATGGCTTCACTGCGGATGAGAATTTCGCCAACCCTGTCGTCGGTTATATCTTTCAACTGTTCATCGACCAGACGGATCTCGGTGTGCAGGGCGCCACGCTTGCCAATCGATCCGGCTTTTTCACTGTGTTCCATGGGGTCGAGCAAGGTACCGCTGGGGCCGGCTTCAGTCAGGCCATAGACACAGTAGAACTGATTGGAACCAAAAGCCTGGCTGACCTTGCCGATCTGTTCGCTGGAGAGTGGCGCGCCCCCATAAATCCAGGCCTGCATGGAGCTCAGGTCACGTTGACCTATATCCGGTTGTGCGGCGGTCAGCAGAAAAGCTACCGGGGCGCCAAAGAAGTGGGTGGTGCGCTCACGTTCAACCCAATCCAGCAGCAGGTCAGGGCGAAATTCACTGAGAACGACGTGACAGGCGCCGACCAGAGTACCGCCAAGCAGGAACACATGCACCGGAGCCGAATGGGTCAGCGGCATCATATGCAGTAGCCGGCTGTTGTGATTTACCCCCATTTCCACCGCAGTGGTGGTCGCCACAGTCAATATGTTGAGGTGGTTAAACAGTACGCCTTTGGGGCGACCGGTGGTTCCTGATGTGTAGAGCAAGGTACAAGCGTCCTGGGGCTGTATCGCTGGCGGCTTAAAATCGTCGCGGGTCGAGCTCAGCATACTGTCCGCCGTATCCAGCAGCAGGGTGGGGCAGCGAGCGGTGCTGCTGGCCAGGATTGACGCCTGTTGTTCACTGCTCAGCAGCAGTCTGGCCTGGCAGTCACCGAGAATGTATCCGAGTTCTTCGCCACTCAGCCGCGCGTTGATCGGGACCAGGATGGCGCCGAGGTTGATCACCGCGAAATAGCTCAATACCCATGGGTAACTGTTGGTCATGAACAGAGCGACTCTGTCGCCTGGGTTAATGTTGTAATGCTGCCGCAGGTAGCCTGCCAGTTTCAGGCTCTGTTGATGCAATTGCCGCCAGGTATGTCGGCTGTCAGGGGTGATGATGGCTTCATGGTCAGGATATTTGCGGGCGTTGACGGCCAGCAGTTCAGCGATCTGCATGGAGGGGCATACCTCATTGTTTTTGTAGTTTGGTGTTGCTGGGTGCTTGTCGATTGCTGTGGGCCGGCCCTGGTACAGCCAGGGCCGGTTGCTTCATCCTGCATTGGGCGTTGCGCGAGCCACCAAAGCCTCCACATCAAGGCCGCGGGGCAGGGTGCCGTAGACCCTGCCGTGGCCATCCAGGCGACTGGCGATGAAGGCGTCGGAGACCGTGGTGTTGCCAGCCTCCAACAGCAGCTTGGCCTGCAACGCTACGGCCACGTCCTCGGTCAACTGGCGGGCGCGGTACTGGATGTCATCGGTATTGCGGAAGTCGGTTTGCAGGCGCTGGATATGCGCTGCCAGGCGGGCGTCACCATGGCCTTCGCCCAGTTCGGCGAATAGAGCATCAAGTACGCCGGCCTCCTTGGACAGCGCGCGCAGCACATCCAGGCACTGGACGTTGCCCGAGCCTTCCCAGATCGAGTTGACTGGCGCTTCGCGGTACAGCCTGGGCAGTATGGTGTCTTCCACGTAACCGGCGCCGCCCAGGCATTCCTGAGCCTCGTTGATCATGGCCGGGGCCCGCTTACAGATCCAGTACTTGCCGATAGCGGTGACCAGCCGGGCGAACTTGTCTTCCTGCTCGTCATGGGCGTTGTCCAGCGCCTTGCCCATGCGCAGGGTCAGGGCTAGCGCTGCCTCGCTTTCCAGCGCCAGATCGGCCAGTACGTTCTGCATTAACGGCTGCTCGGCCAGCACCCGGCCGCCGACCTTGCGGTGGGCGCAGTGGTGGGTGGCTTGGGTCAGGGCTTGGCGCATCAGCGAGCTGGAACCGATCATGCAGTCAAAGCGAGTCAACGAGACCATTTCGATGATAGTTGGTACCCCGCGACCTTCCTCACCGATCATCCAGGCCAGGGCACCACGGTATTCGATTTCGCTGGAGGCATTGGCCCAATTGCCCAGCTTGTTCTTCAGGCGCTGGATATAGAACTGGTTGCGGCTGCCATCCGGGCGGTGGCGTGGCAGCAGGAAGCAGGATAGTCCCTTGTCGGTATAGGCCAGAGTCAGGAAGGCATCACACATCGGCGCCGAGCAGAACCATTTGTGCCCGACCAGTTCGTAGGACTGGCCAGGGCCGCCGACGCCAACCGGGTAGGCCCGGGTAGTGTTGGCACGTACATCGGTACCGCCCTGTTTCTCGGTCATGGCCATGCCGATAGTGGCGCCGGTTTTCTGCTCAATCGGCAGGTTGCGTGGGTCGTATTGGCGCGACAGGATCTTCGGCAGCCATTGCTCGGCAACGTCCGGCTGTAGTTTGATGGCCGGGACGCAGGCGTAGGTCATGGTCAGCGGGCAACTGGTGCCGGATTCCGCCTGATTGTGCAGGTACATGGTTGCTGCCCGGGCCACCTGAGCGCCAGCGCGCGGGTCGGTCCAGGGCGCCGAGGGGATGCCGGCGGCAATCGCCGCGCCCATCAGTTCATGATAAGCCGGATGAAACTCGACCAGATCAATGCGGTGACCATAGCGGTCGTGGCTCTTGAACTGCGGTTTGTTTTCGTTGGCCAGGAATCCGGCCTGCATCAAGGGACCGCCGGCCAACTCGCCATAGGCGCTGAGTTCGGCATCGGCCCAGTCGCCCTTATAGCGTCGTACCCACTCCTGCAAGGGCAGGTCGCTGCGATAGAGGTTGATGCCATCCAGCGGCGGCACCTGGTTGGTGACTTCATGGGTTTCGGCATAGGCGTGCAGGTTCATGCGTTGATCTCCTTGGCGCCCAGGGCGCGCAGACTGAAACGTATGATGGCCCGGGTGACGCTTTCCAGGCTTTCGCTGGGGAGGCCACTGGCGCGGGCTGCGCGTGCCTGGGGCGAGAGGGGGCCGACCAGGGCTTCGGCCACGGCACCGACCAGGCAGGCGGCGGTCAGGGGAATGTTGTCGACCTGAAAGCTGCCGTCGGCACTGCCTTCACGGATTAGCTTGCAGTAGATCTCGGCATAGGCTTCGCGAAAGCGCAGGCGCTGGGTGTCCACTTCCGCTTCGACCGGTTCGGCAATCAGGGCAAAGGCCAGTTGGCGGCTGTGCCAGGCACGGGCAGCAAACTGGGCCAGTCCTCGACGCAACCGTTGTTCGGCGCTGCCGGTACCCATGAACTGACTTTTCAGGGTTTCAAACTCAATACGGGTAGCGCGGGTAAATACTTCTGCAGCCAGTGCACCCTTGCCGGAAAAATGCCGGTACAGACTACCGGTGGCGATACCAGCAGCGCTGGCCAGACCGGTCATGCTCAGACTGGCGAAGCCGCCCTCGGCGACCTGCTGGAGTGCGCAATCGAGTATGTGCTCACGCTGAGCCTGGTCTCGCTCCAGGCGGGCTTCGGTCACTCGGTAGGCCATAGTCTGAATCCTGGTTCATATTATGGGTGTAGTGAATCAGGATTCAGACTTTGATGCAGGAGGGATTTCGGTCAGAGTGCTGGTCGAACTGGCCAGTTCAGTCCTTAAGGAACCGCTGAAAAAACGTAGGCGAGGCAGGCAAGACAAGGCAAAAACAGCCGAAAAAGCGCAGTTTACATAGTGTAAATGAGCATTTTGAGGCTGTTTTTAACGCCGTATTGCCAACGCAGGTAGTTTTTCAGCCGATAACGGCAATAACCACTTCTTTGATCACAAAGGCGGCTACGCCCAGGCCCAGGGCAAAGAACAGCACCATGGTGCCGTAACGTCCAGCCTTGGACTGCTTGGCCAGATCCCAGACGATAAACCCCATGAAGGCTACCAGGCCGAAGATCATCACGGGCATGGCGATGGCTTCAAACTGTTCGTAATCCAAGCGATGACTCCAGAAAGATTGACTGCGCGGCCATTATACAGGTGCGTGGACCGACTGAGCGCGACAGGTCGTCGCAGCGACTCAGTGTCGCCCAAGATGTTTGAGGGGCAGCTCGGTAGAGGCCACCACCTGATTGAGGACAAAACTCGAGCGCACGCTGGATACCCCTTCGATACGGGTCAGCTTGCCGAGCAGAAACTGCTGGTAATGCTCCATGTCAGGCACTACTACCCGCAGGTGGTAGTCGGCTTCCATCCCGGTGACGAGGCAGCAGTCCAGCACCTCCGGGCAGTCCTTGATCACCTGCTCGAAGCCGGCAAAGCGCTCCGGAGTATGCCGGTCCATGCCGATCATCACGAAGGCGGTCAGGGTCAGGCCCAGCTTGCGCGGGTCGAGCAAGGCGACCTGGCGGTTGATATAACCGGCGTCTTCCAGTTGTTTGACCCGGCGTGAGCAGGGCGAGGGTGACAGGCCGATGCGCTCGGCCAGCTCTTGATTGCTGATTCGGGCATCGTGTTGCAGTTCGGCTAGGATCTTCAGATCGTAGCGATCCAGCGTGTGTTCAGTCATTGCTGCGCCTTGATTGCTTAAAATGTGTATTTTGTAGTCGAGTATTGCTGAATGATAGTGGTTTCGTGCAATTTTAGGCAAGAAATGTCGGAGCGATCGCCGTAGCATAAACACATCGATTGAACGCCGAGACCGGTCGTCCAGCCGGCCCACTCACAAGGTGGTCCGGGGTGAAACACCTTACCAGGTGCAGCACCAGCCGGTTACCCCGCTCACAAGGCTCGGGAGTCAGGCACTAGCCGATCAGGATAGCTGAGGACACCCCCGAAAAAGGCCGATTCTTGCGAGTCGGCCTTTTTCGTGCAGCCCTGTAAAGACTAGACCGGGTCCTTGTGCACTAGTACTTCGGCCTGGGGAAAGCGCTTTGTGATTGTCAGCCGTACCTGCTCGCCCAACTCATGGGCCTGGGCCAGGCTAAGGTTGGAGGGCAACTCGACATGCATCTGCATGAACCACTGCTGGCCAGATTGGCGAGTGCGCAGGTCGTGCACATCAACCACCCCGGGAATCGCACGGGCAAGTGCCAGGGCTTCGTTGCGCACGGAATCCGGTAGTTCGTGGTCCATCAAAATCTGGATTGCATCCCAGCCGATACGCAGCGCGCCGTATCCGATATATAACGCGATCACCAGCCCGAACAGAGCGTCGGCCCGGGCGATCCCATAATGGGCCAGCAGTAGTGCGACGATGATGCTGGCATTGAGCAGCAGGTCTGAACGGTAGTGCAGGGCATCGGCCTTGATCGCGGTGGAGCCGGTACGGCGGATCACATGGCGCTGGATCAGTAGCAGCCCCATGGTTGCGGCGATCGAAAACAGCATTACTGCCACGCCCAGCCAGGCTGCTTCCAGCCCCCTGGGGTTGAGCAGCCGATCAATTCCTTGCAGCATTACCAATACTGCCGAGCCGGTGATGAATGCCGCTTGCGCCAGGGCCGCCAGTGCCTCTGCCTTGCCGTGGCCGAACCGGTGATCATGATCGGCTGGCTTGAGCGCGTAGCGCACGGCAAACAGGTTGATCAGCGAGGCGCCGGCATCCATCAGCGAGTCGATCAGCGAGGCCAGCAGACTCACCGAGCCCGACATCAGCCAGACCGAGGTCTTGAGCAGGATCAGCAGCAAGGCCACCGACACTGACGCGTAAGTGGCTAGTTTGAGTAACCGGGCGCGTTGCTCGGTAGTTAGATGCCGGTTGTTCATCAGGCCCTGGGCGGCAAACCGAGGAGTGCCAACTGCTGGGTGCTGGGAGCGCTCAGGCGCTGGGCCTGTTCCAACGGCAGTTCAATGCCCAAATCCTGGTACAAAATCGCCTGCAGCTTTTGTGCGTCGACCTGGCCGTGCTCATCAACGGCCTGGTTCAGCCGCTCCGGAGCCAGCGAGTAGCGGGCGTCGGGCAGGTAAATCGCACCGGTGGCGAAATCCACGGCGAAGGCGATCAGTCCGGGAATGATATAGAACAGCAGGCCAATGCCGTTGAGAATGGCGACGCCGCTATCGATCTCACCACTGATCTGGCCACGGCGTTCGGGGTAGAACACGGTGCCGCAGGCAGCCAGTTGGCTGGTCAGGGTAGCGGTCAGGATGATGCTGGCGAGGGGTTTCAAATTCATGATGACTTCCGTTGAACAAGGCTGGATCGATGGTCAGTATAATGCCTGACTTTGTCCAACAGATGGCAGTAGCGCATGCATGATCTCCCTGTCAGCGCCGTGATACCCGAGTTGAAGCAGACCTTGGCTGCTGCGCCCTGTGCTGTGCTGCAAGCGCCACCCGGGGCTGGCAAAACTACTCTGGTGCCATTGGCTTTGCTGGACGCTGACTGGTTGGCCGGGCAGAAAATCATTCTGCTTGAGCCCCGGCGCCTGGCCGCGCGGGCCGCGGCCGAACGGCTGGCGCAATTGCTTGGCGAGCCGGTCGGGCAGACCGTGGGTTACCGCATCCGTCTGGAAACACGGGTCAGTCAGGCGACCCGCATCGAGGTGGTGACCGAGGGAATTCTGCAACGGCTGTTGCAGGCCGATCCGGAGCTGCCCGGTGTTGGGCTGGTGATTTTCGATGAATTCCATGAGCGCAGTCTGGATGCCGATCTGGGTCTGGCGCTGTGTCGCCAGACCCAGCAATACCTGCGTGATCAGCCGCCGCTGAAACTGCTGGTGATGTCCGCAACGCTGGATGCCGAGGCGATTTGTGCGTTGCTCGATCAGGCGCCGCTGGTGCGCAGCGAGGGCCGTCAGTATCCGGTTGAGGTGCGTTATGGCGCCGCCTTCCGGCCCAGCGAGTTCATTGAGCCGCGGGTGGTGCAAACGGTGTTACAGGCGTTGGCTGATGAGTCTGGCAGCTTGCTGGTTTTTCTGCCCGGCACGGCGGAAATCCGCCGGGTTCAGGCGCAACTGAGTGAGGCGTTGCAGGGGCGTGACGACATTCAGCTAACGCCGCTGTATGGCGAGCTGGATTTTACCGAGCAGCGTCGGGCCATCAGCCCGGCCGAGTCCGGTCAGCGCAAGGTGGTGTTGGCGACCCGGATTGCCGAAACCAGTCTGACCATTGAGGGCATTCGGGTGGTGGTGGATGCTGGCCTGTCACGTGAGGCCGCCTTTGACCCGGTTAGCGGCATGACCCGACTGCACACCCGGCGGGTCTCACGGGCTGCGGCCGAGCAGCGTGCCGGGCGCGCCGGGCGTTTGCAGCCGGGGGTATGTTACCGGCTGTGGTCAGCCACCCAGCATGAGCAACTGGCGGCCCAGACCGAGCCGGAAATGCGCCAGGCCGATCTGGCGCCGCTGGCCCTGCAACTGGCGCAGTGGGGTGTGCAGCAAGCCGATGACCTGGACTGGCTGGACCCACCGCCAGTGGCCGCATTGCAGCAGGGCCGCGAACTGTTGCAGCGCCTCGGTGCCTTGAGCCGGGATGAGCGCGGCTGGCAGTTGAGCGAGCATGGCCGGGCGATGGCCGAACTGCCGATGCATCCACGTCTGGCGCACATGCTACTGCGTGGTCAGGCTCTGGGGCTTGGGCGTCTGGCCTGTCGGTTGGCGGCATTGATTGGTGAACGTGATCTGTTACGCGGGGTTGAGGATGCCGATATTGCCCGGCGCCTGATGCTGTTTGATGATCCCAAAGCCGAGCCCTCGGTTGATCGTGGTGCACTGCAACGGGCCCGGCAACTGGCCGAGCAATGGCAGCGGCTGATTGAGCGTCAGCCCAGTGCGGAAGTGGTCAGCGAGCCAGAGCATGAACATTGGCAGGGGCTGTTGCTGGCGCTGGCCTATCCTGACCGGATCGCCCAGCGTCGTGGGGAGTCCGGCAGCGACTATCGGCTGGCCAACGGCCGTTCCGCCGCCTTTGCTCAGGTCGACTCGCTGCAACAGCAACGCTGGCTGGTGGTGGCCAGCCTGGGCGGACATGCCAGTCAGCGCAGTGCGCGGATTTTCCTAGCCGCTGCGCTGGATGAGGTGCTGATCCACAGCCATCTGGCCGAGCTGCTTGACAGCGAAGATACCCTGGCCTGGGATGCTCGCACTGAAACGCTGGTTGCCGAGCGCCAATGCAAACTGGGTGCCCTGGTGGTTAGTCGCGAGCCGCTCACCAGTATCGATCCGGCCCAGCGCAACCGTGCCCTGTGCGCGGTGGTGCGCAAGCAGGGCCTGGTGCTGCTGCCCTGGACCCCGGCACTGCGCCAATGGCAGGCGCGCATTGCCCTGCTGCGCCAGCTGGATCTGGAGGCGGGGCAGTCGAGTGACTGGCCTGACCTGTCCGACCAGGCCCTGCTCGACAGTCTGGAAGACTGGCTGGCGCCGTATCTGGACAGGGTTAGCCGACTCAGCCACTTCGCCAATCTGGATCTGCACAACATTCTCGCCACGCTGCTGCCCTGGCCATTGCCGCAGCGACTGGAGGAGCAAGCGCCGACCCACTGGACCGTGCCGACCGGCTCGCGAATCCGTATCGATTACAGTGAACATCCACCAGTGCTGGCGGTGCGTTTGCAGGAGTTGTTCGGCAGCGCCGATACGCCGCGTATTGCCGCCGGGCGGCTGGCGCTCAAGCTGCATCTACTGTCGCCGGCGCAACGGCCGGTGCAGGTAACCCAGGATCTGGCCGGATTCTGGCGTGGCAGCTATGCCGAGGTGAAGAAGGACATGAAGGGCCGCTACCCCAAACACTACTGGCCCGATGATCCGCTGCAGGCCGAACCGACCCGGCGGGCCAAGCCCAGGGTGTAAACCTTGGGTGTAAGCCGCCGCAAACTGGCACCCCCAGGCCCGAATCCGTACAATCGCCAGCCCACCCCGCTGCCAGGAGCTGTGCATGGACAACACCAGTCAGATCATCGAACGCAGTGCCGAGCTGTTTGCCGGCAAGCGGGTGTTGCTGGTCAATCCGCAGGCTGACGGTCTGACCGCCAGCCTGGAAGCTGACTGGCAGGTCTGGACCTGGGATTATGCCGCTTGGCTGGGGCTCAAGGGGCGCCTGGATGAGGCCTGCTTAAGCTTTAGTCATCTATGTCCAGAGGTCGGACAGCTCGACGCTGCCATTTTGGTTATGCCCAAGGCTATTGAGCGCGCGGAGTACGCTCTTGCCCAGATCGCTCCGTTGCTGGCTTCCGGTCAGCCGCTGTATCTGGTTGGGGAGAAAAAGGGCGGAGTCAGCCGTGCGGATAAACTGCTTGGCCAGTTTGGCAGCCAACCGGAAAAGCTCGACTCAGCCCGGCACTGCCAGCTCTGGCGGGTGCAGCTGGACGCACCGGCGGCGCCCTTTGCTCTGGCCGACTGGCAGCAGTCGTTCACGGTCGAGCTGGCGGACCAGCAGATTGAGCTGCTGAGCCTGCCCGGTGTGTTCAGTCACGGTCGGCTGGACGAGGGCAGTGAATTGCTGCTGGAGGAGCCCGCCCCGTTGCCGGTCGGTAAGGTGCTGGATTTTGGCTGCGGCAGTGGTGTGCTGTCGATCGCCCTGGCGCGGCGCAACCCTGAGTGCCGGTTTGAACTGGTAGATACCGATGCCCTGGCCCTGTACTGCGCCGCTCAGAGTTTGGCGCGCAACGGCGTCGAGGCCGAGGTATACCCCTCCGATGGGCTCAGTGAGGTGCACGGGCGCTATCATGCAGTGATCAGCAATCCGCCGTTCCATACCGGGATCCGTCAGGATACCGGGATTGCCGAGCGCTTCTTCAATCAGGTGACCCGCCATCTGCTGCCTGGCGGTGAGCTGCGCATCGTTGCCAATGGCTTTTTGCGTTATCCTCCGCAGATCGAGTCGCATATTGGCCCGTGCCGGGTGTTGCGCGAGAACAGCCGCTTCAAAGTGTATTCTGCTGTGGCGCCGGGTTGAGCCCAGTTGCAGCTACTGCAATGACTTGCTAAAGTTGCGCCCGTCTTAGGGGAGTAGTCTCTCTCATGAGGCAGGTGTCAACATAATTGATCCGCAGATCATGGCACCTGCGACCCGCCGTCACCGCGTGTGACTGGGTAGCTCTGAAAACGTAGGCGAGGCAGCCACAGCAAGGAAAAAACAGGCGAAAAAGCGCAGTTTACAGACTGTAAATGAGCATTTTGAGCCTGTTTTTAACGCCGCTGAGGCAACGCAGGTAGTTTTCAGAGGTTCCCAGGGGTTTGACGAGACCTTTGACACATGACCACCAGCCGAGGGCGGGGGTAGTCGTGTGTCAATGGAATCGTAACCCCGCCCTCTCTGGAAATTCCGTGGAAGCCTTCTTCGTTTCAACCGGTATTGTCACGCTGGCAGAGATCGGCGACAAAACCCAACTGCTGGCGCTGCTGCTGGCTGCCCGTTTTCGTCGGCCCTGGCCGATTGTCTGGGGCATTCTGATTGCCACTGTTCTCAACCACGCACTGGCCGGCGCCGTTGGCCAATGGGTCAGCGTGTTGCTGAGTGACTTCTGGCTGCACTTGATCCTGGCTGTGAGTTTCATCGCCGTGGCTGGCTGGACCCTGATTCCTGATAAGCTCGATGACGAAGATACCCCGCCGATCAGTCGCTATGGCGCGTTCATGGCAACCCTGGTGGCGTTCTTTCTGGCCGAAATGGGTGACAAGACCCAGGTGGCTACTGTGGTGCTGGCGGCGCAGTTCGATGCCTATGTCTGGGTGGTGCTGGGTACCACGCTGGGCATGCTGCTGGCTAACGTGCCGGTAGTATTCATGGGTAATGTGATGGCCGGGCGCCTGCCGTTCAAGCTGATTCGGATCGTTGCAGCCAGCGCCTTCCTGGTGATGGGCCTGTATGCTGGCTGGCTGGCATTCAGCGGTTAGACGGTTCCAATTTTCAGTAATTGTTCAATGGTTATAGCCACCACCAGTGCACAGGTTGCCAACAGCAGGTGTTTAACGAGCAAGGCACTGATGCTGTTGGCATTGTGGCCGTCGGTGACCTGGTTGATGAAGCGTTCGGTCTGGAATACCGCATACAGAAAGCACAATGCTGCCAGAACCAGTCCGAGATAACCCGCTGCTTTGCCATAAAGAACGAAGGATGCCGGATAAATGCAGGTTGGCAAGAACGGCAGGATGATAATCCGGTTGCCTAGCGGTTCCTGAGCCAGCTTGAGAGCGAGACTCTCCAGCAGGTTGCGTGGAATGCGTGGTGTCGATGCGCGCCGGGATGCTTTGCGCGGATTCTTGGGTTTGGCCATGGATGCGACTAGAGGCGGGCACTGATATTTCAGTGCCCGCAGGATGGCGTTATGGAGTTTGCTGCGACGGCTCTGGGGCCGCGACAGCGGCTGGAGCCTGGGCTGCAGACTTGTTTGCCAGTTTCTCGACGTTCATGGCGATTGCCAGCAGCAGGATCAGACTTTCCTTGAAGAACGACATCAGGATCACGGCGAAGTAGAAATACACCACTACCCCGATGGCGCTGCCGATGCCGCTGAAGAAGCCAACCCGGAACATCACGCCGAACAGGGTAATCACTGCAACTACTGCGCCGACGAACCAGGATAGGAAGATCAGACCATCCCAGGCTGCGCGAATCCAGTCAAATACCGGAAATTCCGATTTACTGCTGGCGTCGTCCGGGTTGCCGGCTGCCTGGCGGCGTTCAGCCAGACGCAGGGCGGCGCCTTTCCAGATTGACCAGGGAATGGTGAAAAAGCGCACGACGCAGACAATCAGGGCTTGAATGACGGCGGGGCCGAGTTTTTCTTGCAGTTGGGACATGACAGCTCCTTGCTTGGGGTTATGGTCTTCAATGGGTCAACGCCCAGCATTATGCCAGCATTGAGTGAGCACCGGTGATATTGGTGATGAAGCTGGTTGCGCCGATCACAGGGCTAAAACGACTGTTTTCTGGTGCCGGTTAAGTACTGCCCTTAAGGTGGGTTGGAATTGACTCAGATCAGTTGCTAGCTGTCGGAGCTGTTCTATGCTGAGACAGTGCGCCCAGCTCTGGCTTGCCTTCTCACGGCGCACCGCAGGCTTGGCAGTCCCAGGAGTAGCCTTCGCTGAGGCACCATGGATAGGAGAGTCCTTATGGCGGATGACAACGCACCCGCGCAAAACCAAAATCTTGAAGAAGATCTGGCCAGCCGTTTCCCTACGGCTTACAGCATTCTGTTTTTGCTGATCATTCTGGTCGCTGGGCTTACCTGGATCATTCCCGCCGGGCAGTATGAACGGGTTATGAATGAGGAAATTGGCCGGGAGGTTGCCTTGCCCGGCACCTTTGAGGTGGTCGAGCCCAATCCGCAGGGTTTTGTCGAGGTGCTGATGGCGCCGACGGCAGGGTTCTATGATCCGGACAGTTATGCCGCCAACGCCATCGATGTGGCCTTGTTCGTACTGTTTCTCGGCGGTTTTCTCGGGGTGGTGAATGCCACCGGGGCGATCGATACAGCAATCCGCAGTGCCATGCACAAGCTGGAAGGCCGAGAGATCTGGATGATCCCGATCCTGATGATCCTGTTCGCCCTGGGGGGGACGACCTATGGCATGGCCGAAGAAACCCTGGCGTTTTATGCCATTCTGATCCCGATCATCATTGCTGCCGGCTATGACGCGGTTACCGGGGTTGCGATCATCCTGATTGGTGCCGGCATTGGCGTGCTGGGCTCGACCATCAACCCCTTCGCGACTGTGATCGCATCCAACGCTGCCGGCATTCCCTTCACCGAGGGCATGGTGATGCGCCTGGTGCTGTTGATCGGCGGCTTGCTGATCTGCTGTGCCTATGTGATGCGCTATGCCCAGAGGGTCAAGAACGATCCGTCAAAATCCATCGTGGCGCGCCAGCGCGAAGCTCACCGCAAGCTGTTTTTGCAGGGGCATGATGAGATCGACGATTTCACTCTGAGCCTCACCCAGAAACTGGTGCTGGTGATCTTCGTCCTGACCTTTGTGGCGATGGTCTGGGGCGTGTCATCCCAGGACTGGTGGATGGCCAATATGGGCGCGTTGTTCCTAGGTGCGGCAATAGTCGTTGGTCTGGTGGCCCGGCTGGGAGAAAAACGTCTGACCAGTTGTTTTGTCGATGGCGCCCGCGATTTGCTCGGGGTGGCCTTGGTGGTTGGTCTGGCCCGGGGCATTGTGGTGATCATGGAGCAGGGCATGATCGCTGACTCGATTCTGCACAGCGCCGAAACCACGCTGGGTGGCATGTCGGCTCTGGGTTTCATCAATCTGATCTTCTGGATCGAAGTGGGCATGAGCTTCTTCGTGCCGTCCTCGTCCGGTCTTGCCGTACTGTCGATGCCGATCCTGGCGCCGTTGGCGGATTTTGCCAACGTCAGCCGCGACCTGGTGGTGACAGCCTATCAATCGGCCAATGGCCTGGTGAACCTGATCAATCCGACGTTCGCGGTGGTGATCGGTGGCCTGGCGATAGGGCGGGTGTCCTATGACAAGTGGCTGGTGTTCATCTGGCCGCTGCTGCTGATTCTGACCATCTTCATCAGCGTGGTAATCAGCATCGGCGCCTTCCTGTAATTCACTGGAAAAAGGAATTTTCACATGACAGAACCTACTCTTGGTGTCCATTCGGAAACCGGTGTGCTGCGGCAGGTCATCGTTTGCCGCCCGGGGCTGGCCCATCGCCGACTGACGCCCAGCAATTGTGATGCGCTGCTGTTTGACGACGTTTTCTGGGTCAAACAGGCGCAGAAGGACCATGATGTTTTCGCCAGCCTGATGCGAGCCCGAGGTGTCGAAGTGCTCGACGTCAACGAACTGCTGGGCGAAACCCTAGATATCGAAGAGGCTCGAGCCTGGATTCTTGATAATCGAATCAACTGGAATCATGTTGGCGTCGGCATGGTCTCCGACCTGCGCGCCTGGATGGACGAATTGCCAGGCCAACGGCTGGCCGAGTTTCTGATTGGTGGCCTACAGGTCAACGATCTGCCGTTCGACCCGACGGGGCTGTTCGGCAACCATCTGGGGCCCTATGGTTTTGTACTGCCGCCGCTGCCGAACTTTCTGTTCACCCGCGACAACAGCGCCTGGATCTACGGTGGTGTGACCCTGAACCCGATGTATTGGGCGGCCCGCAAGCCGGAAACCCTGCTGATGGCGGCGATCTACCAGTTCCATCCCAAGTTTGCCGGCAAGGTCGAGGTACTGTGGGGCGATCCGCTCAAGGACCACGCCCTGGCCACCCTGGAAGGGGGCGACATCATGCCGGTCGGCAATGGCGCGGTGCTGGTGGGTATGGGTGAGCGCACCTCGCCACAGGCGATTGGTCAGTTGGCCAGCGCGCTGTTTGCCAAGGGGACGGTCAACCGGGTGGTTGCCTGTCAGATCCCCAAGACCCGCTCGGCGATGCATCTGGATACGGTATTTACCTTCTGCGGTGGCAATGTGGTTACCAGCTTCAAGGAAATGGCCGATCAGATGGTCTGCTATGACCTGCGCCCGGGCGCAGGCGGCAAGCATCTGTCATTCAGCCAGGATCCGCGGCCGATGTTCGATGTTGTGGCCGATGTGCTCGGTTATGACTCGTTGGTGGTAGTGCCGACCGGGGGCGACAATCCCGCCGAGCGTGAACGCGAACAATGGAACGATGGCAACAATGTTCTGGCGCTGAGCCCGGGCGTGGTGATTGGTTATGACCGTAATGACGACACCAACGCTGCGCTGGAGGCAGCAGGCATCGAAGTATTGAGCATTCCTGGTGCGGAGTTGGGCCGGGGTAGGGGTGGTGGCCGCTGCATGAGCTGCCCAACCATTCGCGACGCTATCTGACAGCAAGGAGCACCACGATGGCTTTCAATCTGAAAAATCGGCATTTTCTCACCCTGCGTGACTTTAGCCCGCGGGAAATTGCCTTTCTGCTCAAGCTGGCCGCCGACCTGAAAGCGGCCAAGTATGCTGGTACCGAAATGCCGCTGCTGCAGGGCAAGGACATTGCTCTGATCTTCGAGAAGGATTCGACCCGGACTCGGGTCGGCTTCGAGGTGGCGGCGTTTGACCAGGGTGCCAGGGTGACCTACCTGGGGCCCACCGGTACTCATATCGGTCACAAGGAGTCGGTCAAGGATACCGCCAGAGTGCTTGGGCGTGTGTATGACGCCATTGAGTACCGTGGCTTTGGTCAGAATATCGTCGAAGAGCTGGCACAGTACGCTGGGGTACCGGTTTACAACGGCCTGACCAATGAGTTCCACCCGACCCAGATTCTTGCGGACTTCCTGACTATGCAGGAAAACATCGAAAAGCCGCTGCGCGAGGTCTCTTATGTGTTTATCGGTGATGCTGCCAACAACATGGGGGACAGCCTGTTGATTGGTGGCGCCAAGATGGGGATGGATGTGCGTCTGTGTGCACCTAGAGCCTGCTGGCCACATGCTGATATCCAGCAGGAGGCGCAGGAAATTGCTCGCACCACTGGTGCACGGATCACCATTACCGAGGATATCGACAGCGCCGTGGCCGGGGTCGATTTTGTCTATACCGATGTCTGGGTTTCGATGGGGGAGCCAGCGGAAAAATGGGCCGAGCGGATCAAGTTGCTGCTGCCCTACCAGGTCAACGCCGAACTAATGGCCAAAACCGGCAACCCGCAGGTGCGCTTCATGCACTGTCTGCCGGCCTTCCACAATACCGAAACCGCAGTTGGTAAAGATATCCAGGAGAAGTTCGGTCTCGACGCCATGGAAGTGACTGAGGAGGTATTCGAAAGTCCCGCTTCGATCGTGTTCGACCAGGCGGAAAATCGCATGCACACGATCAAGGCGGTGCTAGTCGCCACCTTGGGGGCCTGACGTGCTGGTCGTCGCCGCCTTGGGCGGCAATGCCCTGCTAAAACGTGGTGAACCGCTGACCGCCAGTACCCAGCGGGCCAACGTCCAGATCGCCGCCAAGTCATTGGCGGCGATCGTGCGGGCCGGGCATGATCTGGTTGTGACCCATGGCAATGGCCCGCAGGTTGGTCTGTTGGCCCTACAGGGGGCAGCCTACAAGCCGGATGAGGCTTATCCCCTGGATGTGCTGGGGGCGGAAACCGAGGGGATGATCGGCTATATCATCGAGCAGGAGCTGGAAAACGCCCTGAACCACGATCGCCCGGTCGCTACCCTGTTGACTCAGGTTGTGGTGGATCAAGATGACCCGGCGTTCGAAAAGCCGACCAAGTTCGTTGGTCCGGTGTATGAGCGCGAGGAGGCCGAGACCCGGGCCAAGGCTGCAGGCTGGCATATCGCCCAGGATGGAGATAAGTGGCGCCGGGTCGTGCCGTCACCCAAGCCGCTGGAAATCCCCGATATGCGGGTCATTCGCCTGTTGCTGGACAAGGGCGTAGTGGTGATCTGTGCCGGTGGCGGCGGGATTCCGGTGTTGCGTCGTGATGACGGTAGCACCGTGGGGGTGGAGGCTGTTATCGACAAAGATGCCGCCAGCGCCTTGCTGGCCCAGCAGCTTGAGGCCGATGCGTTGTTGCTGCTGACCGATGTCGATGCCATTTACCGGGGCTTCGGTACTCCCAGCGCGGCCGCGATTGACTGCCTGAGCGTTGAGCAGGCCCGCACCCTGGAGCTGCCGGCCGGCTCGATGGGGCCGAAACTGACGGCGGCTGCCGACTTCGCTGCCAGGGGCGGTCTCAGTGGCATTGGCCGCCTGGAAGATGCTTTGGCGATTCTCGACGGTCAGGCTGGCACCCGCATCCTCGACTGAATGACCCATACAGCGCGAGCATTCGCTCGCGCTGTATGGCGATCTTCTTGCCCAGATTCTGGTGCAGCTGCCCCTAGGTCCCGGGAAACGGAAAACGGGCCATGGCCGCTTCAATCTGTTCCATGCTGCGTCGATGGGCTGGGCGCTGTTCAAGACCTTGCCAGTAAGTCACGAACTCCGGGCGTTTATCGATGGTGCCGAACTGCATGCCCCAGCCGATATGCGAACCGACATACACATCCGCCGCCGAAAACCGCTCGCCGGCAATGTACTGGCGCCCGCGCACGGCATCGGCCAGCACATCCAGCACCTGCTCTGGTCGGCCACAACCCA
Organism: Halopseudomonas phragmitis; assembly: GCF_002056295.1. Taxonomy (NCBI): domain Bacteria; kingdom Pseudomonadati; phylum Pseudomonadota; class Gammaproteobacteria; order Pseudomonadales; family Pseudomonadaceae; genus Halopseudomonas; species Halopseudomonas phragmitis. Next base: position 2,049,194 of record NZ_CP020100.1, read on the forward strand.
GTTGCATTTGCTGTTCGGGGGTCATCTCGATGCCGCAGGTGCGCAGTCCGAAGCTAGCCTCAAGCGGTCCGGCGACGAAGAACAGCCAGCGGTAATAATCGCCGCGCTCGGACAGTGCCGGTGCCAGATGCGCCTCAGGGAAAGCATCGGCCAGATAGGCGCAGATTGCCGCGGCTTCGGTCATCACCACCTCACCGTGCTTGATCGCCGGGACCTTGCCCATTGGGTTGATGGCCAGATATTCCGGGGCCTTCATCGATTTGCCGTATTCCAGATATTCGATCTGATATGGCATGCCCAGTTCTTCCAGCATCCAGTGCACGATGCCGCCACGCGAGTAGGGGTTGGTGTAAAAAATGATGTCCTGTTCCATGTTGCACTCCTGAGTTCCGTTGAAAGAAGGCCCAGCTTAGTGCGAGGTGCTGACAGATTTTGTCAGCAGTGTGCTTCGGGGCAGGAGTCATTATGGTCCAGAGTCGTCAACCATGCCTGGCGCAGGGCATGGCGGCGGCGCGGATAGTGTTCCGGCAGAAGCCTGGCAGCCTCGATCCGGTCGGTCCGGAAGTGACGAAAGCCTTGTCGCAGCTCGCACCAGGCCGCCAATACCCGGCTCGATTCAAAGAACACCAGGCTGATCGGCCAGATCAGCCGTTGCGAGGGGTTGCCGGCCTCGTCGCGGTAGTGGAGCTGTAGCTTGCGTTCTTCACTGATGGCCTGACGCAGGACCGTAAGCGCCACGGTCTGCGGTCTGTCCCAACCTGGTCCTACCAACAGTGCGTCATCATCAAGCCGGGCATTCAACGCGCGTGGCAACACTGCCGACACCTTGGCCAATACTTCAGTTGCGGCGCTGGCCAGTTGTTCATCAGCCCGCTGCTCGACCCACTTAAGGCCCAGCGTCAGCGCTTCGACCTCCTCGCCGGAGAACATCAGTGGCGGCAACATGAAATCCGGTTTGAGTACATACCCCAGCCCCGGCTCGCCGTCGATCTGTGCCCCAATGGCTTTCAACTCGGCGATGTCGCGGTACAGGGTGCGCAGCGATACTTGCAGTTCACTGGCCAGCGCCTGGCCGCTGACTGGTCGGCGATGGCGGCGCAGCAACTGCATCAGTTCAAACAGGCGGGTTGTGCGGGACATGTGTGCGGCCCTGATTCATTCCATGTTTTTCGAGGCATAAATGGCGGCGAAGATCACCAGTGCCACAGCTGCGCCGAAGTACAGAGTCATTAGTGTGGCGCCGTGTTCTACGGCCTGCTCAAGGAACAGAATCACCATGATGACTACGGAAACCTGGATGATGGTGGTTTTCAGGTCGTGAAAGTTCTTGATGTTCAGAGCACTGAGAAAGGCGCTTTGCTCCTTGTGGACCGGCGTGATGAAGAGCCGGTAGAGACCAACGGCAATAATCTGGAATGAAATGGCAATCAGCAGCAGATCCAGCACTTTAAGCAGCTTTACCGCCAGTATCTTGCCGTCGTCAGAGCTTCTTGGCATGTCCTGGAACAGCTCGATGAATATATGCGCCAAAGCGCTCAGGCTGGCAAAGTACAGCAGCACTGCAGAAAGCGCCGCTGCGGCGACGGCGACCAGGACCAGAAGGCGGCTTTTATGAAAGGCGTGCTCTATCATTTGCTTGTCCTTGTTGTTTTGAAGGCATTCCAATTCCACAACGTTAGTCTAGGCCCACGGCCGCCTACTACCATCCGGACAACGACTTGTGGTTACCAGTGTGCCGCGACTTTGGTGATTGACCAAGTGTCAGCCACAAGCGCGTAGCAGTTGTGTGGCATAGTTAGCCCCGGTTCAATGGTCTGGAGTAAGGCAAGTGACGGCAGAGCATGATGCAGCTGTTGGGGGGCGGGCAGTGGTGCCGGTGAGTTTTTATCAGGCTTTTGTGTTCTGGTTGAAGTTGGGTTTCATCAGCTTCGGTGGCCCTGCCGGCCAGATCGCGATCATGCACGAAGAGCTGGTGGAGAAGCGCCGCTGGCTGTCGGAGCGGCGTTTTCTCCATGCCCTGAACTATTGCATGTTGCTGCCGGGCCCTGAGGCACAGCAACTGGCGATCTATATCGGCTGGCTGTTGCATCGGACCTGGGGTGGGATTGTTGCCGGTGTGCTGTTCGTGCTGCCGTCGTTGTTCATTCTGATTACGTTGGGTTGGGTTTATCTGGCGTTCGGCGATGTGCCGCTGGTGGCCGGGATTTTCTATGGCATCAAGCCAGCGGTAACGGCTGTCGTGTTTCAGGCCGCCTGGCGGATTGGTGGACGGGCGTTGAAGAATCGTTGGTTGTGGGCGATTGCCGCAGCGGCCTTTGTGGCGATCTTTTTCCTCCGGCTGCCATTTCCGCTGATCGTGATCGGTGCCGGGGTATTGGGGGCTCTGGGTGGCTGGCTGGCACCACGCTACTTCCAACTGGGTGGCGGTCATGGGGCCGCGGACAAACACTATGGCCCGGCCTTGATCGATGATGACACGCCGCCGCCAGAGCATGCGCGCTTTAGCTGGTGGCGGTTGACGCGTCTGTTGCTGGTAGGCGGGGTGTTGTGGCTGCTGCCGATGGCGTTGCTGGTGGCACTGTATGGCTGGCAGGGTCACTTGACCCAGATGGGCTGGTTCTTCACCAAGGCGGCACTGTTGACCTTTGGTGGCGCCTATGCGGTGTTGCCCTATGTCTATCAGGGGGCGGTGACCGGTCATGGCTGGGTCACCCCAACCCAGATGATCGATGGTCTGGCGCTGGGTGAAAGCACCCCTGGGCCGCTGATCATGGTGGTGGCTTTTGTCGCTTTTGTCGGTGGCTATGTTCTGGAGTTGTTCGGCCCGGAGCAGGCGTTTCTTGCCGGTGCCCTGGCGGCGACCTTGGTTACCTGGTTCACTTTCCTGCCGTCTTTCCTGTTCATTCTAGGCGGCGGACCGCTGGTCGAGTCGACTCATAACGAGCTGAAGTTTACGGCACCGCTGACCGGGATTACGGCTGCGGTGGTTGGGGTGATTCTCAATCTGGCGCTGTTCTTCGGTTACCACGTGCTCTGGCCGCAGGGTTTTGACGGGCGCTTCGATTGGGCTTCGGCCGTGATTGCGGCTCTGGCGGCCCTGGCGCTTTTGCACTTCAAGCGCGGGGTGATGGAAACTCTGACCGGTGCGGCGCTGCTGGGCTTGCTGGTGTTCTGGTTGGGGTTGGCTTCCTGATCTGCGGTTATATGCTTATCGGTAAATAATCTGGGGTCGGCGCCACGTGGGGCCTGGGACAGGCTAGGCTTGAATATGCCAAGGTCCACGTGGAGGCCATGTCATGCGTTGCAAATCCCTGTTTGCCGTCCTGTTGGGGACGGTGTTTGTGGTGTTTCAGGCCAGCCGGGTTTTGGCCGGAGCGGCGGATGTGCTGGTCAGCACCGCCTGGCTGGAGGAAAACCTCGATAATCCTGACCTCCGAATCGTGGAGGTCAGCGTCAACCCCGGCCAGTTCGAGCGAGCCCATATTCCTGGTGCGGTGAACTTCGTCTGGCATACCGATCTGGTTGATCCGGTTCAGCGTGATATTGCATCGGCGGAAAATTTTCAGAAGCTGCTGCGTGAGGCCGGCATTTCCGATGGCACCACAGTGATTCTCTATGGTGACACCAACAACTGGTTTGCGGCCTGGGGTGCCTGGATCTTCGACGTATACGCCGTGCCGAACGTCAAGCTGCTCGATGGTGGCCGGGCGAAATGGGAGGATGAGAGCCGGCCCATGACCAACCGGGTGGCCAGTTATGCTCCGGGCAATATCACCCTGGGTGAGCGCAATGAAATGATTCGTGCGCGGCTCAGTGATGTGATGGCGGTGGTCGATGGTAGTGATCAGGCCAAACTGGTGGATATTCGTTCGCCCGACGAGTACAGCGGCCGGATTTTCGCTCCGCCGGGTGTCCAGGAACTGGCGGTGCGCGCCGGGCATATTCCCGGGGCAGTGAATGTGCCTTGGGGTGAGGCGGTGGCCGCCGATGGCACCTTCAAATCTGCCGATGAGCTGCGCAAGGTCTATGCCGCGGTGGGTATCGATGGCAGCGAGCCGGTCATCACCTACTGCCGGATTGGTGAGCGTTCCAGTCATACCTGGTTTGCCCTGAGCAAGATCCTCGGCTATGAGGTACGTAACTACGATGGTTCCTGGACCGAGTATGGAAACACCGTAGGGGTGCCGGTGGTGAATCTGGCCGGTACCGTCTGGGGCGGCAAATAGCCCCTGCCGAGGCTGTGGCGGTGGGCGTTGATTCCCACCGCCCGCTAAAAGGTTCCAAAGGTTCGCCGTAGCTCCTCCTGGCTGCGGCCTGGGGCGGGGGATGCCTATGCTGCGGACGGAGGCGGTGCAGCGGTCGTCATGGTTGTCACTGGTGGCGGCTGCGCTGGTGGTCTTTGGGGTATTGCTCTGGGCCTGGCTGCTGGCCACTCCGACTCCAGCTGGGCGGGCATTGAGTTTCTCGCTGCTGAGCGGGGCGTTGTTCGGGGTCTTGTTACAGCGCTCGCGATTCTGCTTTTTCTGTATTACCCGTGACTTCTTCGAACAGGGCGATGCCCGTGGCCTGCTGGGGCTGGTGACTGCGTTGGTAGTTGGTACGCTCGGTTATCACGCGCTGTTCGGCACTTTTGTACCTGATCCTCTATCCGGTCGCTTGCCGCCGGATGCCCATATCGGTCCCTTGAGCTGGGTACTGGCGCTGGGTGCGCTGGTGTTCGGCCTGGGTATGGCTGTGTCTGGTTCGTGCATTAGCGCCCATCTGTATCGTTTGGGTGAGGGTTCGCCGGTGGCGCCCTTTGCCCTGTTCGGTGCGTTGCTGGGGTTTGCTCTGGGGTTTATGAGCTGGAACCGGTTGTATCTGCTGGCTATTGAGCAGGGGCCGGTCATCTGGCTGCCTGGGCGGCTGGGGTATGGCGGTTCATTGCTGCTGCAGTTGAGTTTGCTCGCGGCCCTGGCCTGGCTGCTGGCACGCTTGGGGCGCCCCGCCGAGCCTGAGCCGCCAGTGAGTCTGGGGCAGGCGCTATGGCGTCGGCGTTGGCCTGTGCATATCGGCGGCATTCTGATTGGCATGCTGGCGGTGGTCAGTTACCTGCGGGTGGCGCCGTTGGGGGTGACGGCCGAGTTGGGCAGTTTGTCGCGCACGGCGGCCAGCGGGCTGGGCCTGCTGCCGGAGCGGCTATTGGGATTGGACGGGTTTGCCGGATGCGCGACAGTGGTCAAGCAGGCGCTGCTGTCCAATAACGGGGTGTTTGTGGCTGGGCTGGTGTTGGGTGCCTGGGTCGTGGCACTGCTCAGTGGCGATTGGCAGCCCCGCTGGCCACGATTGGGAGAAGCGCTACGCGGGCTCTTGGGTGGGGTCATGCTGGGGTATGGGGCAATGCTGGCGTTGGGCTGTACGGTCGGCACGCTGCTGTCCGGCATCATGGCTGGCGCCGTGTCCGGTTGGGTGTTTGCGTTGTTCTGCGTGCTGGGAGTATGGCTGGGGTTGCAGCTCAGGCGTTGGGGCGGTTGGTAAGGCAGGAGGTTTGCTTGGTTGCCACGACACCGCGAGAAAGTGTTGTGGCAACCAAGGAGGGTGCCTTAGCGCTTGGCGGCTTCGTACAACGGCTGCACTCGTGGAATCGCGTTCTGCAGGTTCTGAATCCGCCCCGAGTGTGACGGGTGAGTGCTGAGGAAGGCCGGTGGCTGGCCTTGTGAGGCGCTGGCCATCTTCTGCCACAGAGTGACTGCGGCTTGCGGGTTGTAGCCAGCCCGGGCGGCCAGTTCCAGGCCGATCAGGTCGGCTTCGGTTTCGTTGCCGCGGCTGTTGGGCAGGGTCAGGCCATATTGTACGGCGGCGTCGGCGGCCTGGCGGCTGACTTCGCCCAGCCCCAGCAGGGCAGTAGCGACCTGGGTGCCAGTCTGAGTTACGTAGGCGCGGGAGATGGCTTCGCGGCCATGTTCACGCAGGGCGTGGGCAATTTCGTGGCCCATGATCTGGGCAATTTCATCGTCGGTCAGGTTCAGCTTCTCAACGATACCGGTATAGAAGATGATCTTGCCGCCGGGCATGCAGCTGGCGTTGAGCTGGTCGTTCTTGATCAGGTTGACCTCCCAGTTCCAGCTCGGCGCATCGGCGCGGAAATGCCGGGTTTGCGGAATCAGGTCGTTGGAAATGCGGCGTAGCCGGTTGAGCATGGCGGTGTCGGTATTGAGGACTTTCTTTTCCCTGGCCTCTTCGAGCATCTTGGCATAGGACTCGGCCGCCATCTGGTCGACCTGAGCGCTCGACAAGGCGCTGAACATATACTGCTGGCGCTGTACGCCAACGGCACCGCCATCGGTGGTTTGTACGGTTTCACAGCCGGCCAGCCAGATCAGCGGCAGGCCCAGAATTAGTGCACGGATACTCATGGGTGGATTCCTTTCATGAATTTCGGAACATCTGAAAAACTACCTGCGTTGGCCATACTGCGTTAAAAATGGCCTCAAGATGCTCATTTACAGCACGTAAACTGCGCTCTTTCGGCTATTTTTGCCTTGTCTTGCCTGCCTCGGCTACGTTTTTCAAAGATTCCTTAACTGAATTTTATCCTTTGACATGTCGCCTGGCCAAAGTATTCCTGACGGTGGGGAAAATCCTGAAGATTTTTTGCGCCCCGCCGATAAGCCCTGTATGGGGTGAAATATTGAGGGTCGACGATGAAGTTCAAGTCCATTCAGCTGTCCATTGCGGTGCTGGCCGGTGCCAGTCTGTTTGTCGCCGTGGGTGCCATGACGCTGTACACATTGTATGCCTCCGACCGCAGCCAGGAATTTGTCCAGGCGCGTAGCCAGCAGTTGCTGGAAGGATTGGTCGAAGAGCGTTTGGCAGGGATAGCCGAAGGGGAGAGTGAGCGCATTCGCCGGCGTCTGGAGTATCCGCTGGTGGTTACCGGGCAGTTGGCGACGCTCAACCAGATGCTGGGTGAAGTTCAGGATGACGCCCTGCCCAGTCTGATGATGAGTCGCGAGGAAATGAATCGGGTCACGCGTAAGCTGCTCGAAGTCAACTCTGACCTGCTGAGTCTGTATGTAGCCTGGGAACCGAACTCGCTGGATGACCTGGACGAATACTATGAAGGGGTCACGACGGGTGGGTATGAGGGTTCAGGGCGATTCATGCCCTGGTGGTACCGTGATGACAGCGGCAACCTGGTGCTGGAAGCATTGACCGAACTGGAAAGCACTAACCTGCTGCCAACCGGGGTCAGGGAAGGTGAATATTACCTGTGCCCGAAGGAAACCTTGCGTCCCTGCGTGATTGATCCGGCCGCTTATGAAATGTCTGGGCAGATGCAGCTGTTGTCATCGTTCAATGTGCCGATCATGGTCGATGGCGAGTTCATGGGAATTGTTGGTGCTGACTTGTCGCTGAACTTTATTCAGAGGATGCTCGAGCAAAGCAATGCCAGCCTCTACAACGGTAGCGGTAAACAGGCATTGATCAGCACTAATCAGCGCCTTGTAGCCTATACCGGCAATGATGCACAGCCGGGTGACCCGGCCGAACGCATTCTCGATGCCAATGAGCTTGCCAACCTGGCTCGTCTCGGCGACAGCCTGATTTATGAGGTTGATGAAGCGGGAGGGCATATCGAGCTGATCATGCCGATCCGTTTTGCTGGTACGGATGCGCGTTGGGTCTATCTGATTACCCTGCCGCTGGATGCGGTGATGAGTGATTTGCTGAGTCTGCAGGGTGAGCTGGAACGCCAGCAGGCCAGTGACTCCATGACCATGGTGATCATCGGTCTTTTGGTGTCGCTGGCCGGGGTCGGAGTGATGGCGCTGGTGGGCTACAGCCTGGCACGCCCGGCCCGGCAGTTGTCGAGCATGCTGGAAGGTATCGCCCAGGGTGAAGGGGATTTGACCCGGCGTCTGGAGATCGACCGTGCTGATGAACTTGGCGCTATTGCCCGTGGCTTCAATGCTTTCCTCGACAAGTTGCAGGCCATGATGCGTGAGGTGGTTGGCTCGGTGCAGCAGGTGACCGATGCCTCGGAAACTACCGCCGATATCGCCATGCGCACCAACGACGGGGTGCAGCGGCAGCTCAGCGAGATCGATCTGGTCGCTACGGCGGTAACGGAAATGACTGCTACTGCCCAGGATGTGGCGCGCAATGCGACCCAGGCGGCCGAGGCAGCCAGCAATGCCGATGGCTCGGCCAACCATGGTCGGGAAGTGGTGCGGGCGACCTCGCAGACCATTCAGCATCTGGCTGAGGATATCCAGCGCGCGGTGCTCAGCGTGCAGGATCTGGCCCGCGACAGTGAGAATATCACTGGTATTTTGCACACCATTCGCGGTATCGCCGAGCAGACCAATCTGCTGGCGCTCAATGCTGCGATTGAGGCGGCCCGGGCAGGTGAGCAAGGACGCGGCTTTGCGGTAGTGGCTGACGAGGTGCGCAATCTGGCGCAGAAGACTCAGGCCTCGACCGAAGAAATTCAGCAAATGATCGAGCAGCTCCAGCAAGGCACCCGGGAAACCGTCAAGGTCATGGAGCAGAGTCGGGCTCAGACCGAGCAAAGTGTGCTGCAGGCTGAGGAGGCCGATGCCGCCCTGACCTCGATCACTCAGGCGGTGTCGGTCATCAATGAGATGAACACCCAGATCGCCAGTGCCGCCGAGGAGCAGAGTGCGGTAGCCGAGGATATCAATCGCAATGTGGCGACCATTGACCAGGTCGCCAAGTCGGTAGCCGAGGGGGCTCAGGAGGCTTCTGAGGCCAGCGCCGGGTTGACCAAGCTGGCCGAGCACCAGCGCCGCCTGATCAACCAGTTCCGGGTTTGATCAGGGGTTGATCAGGGCTGGATCAGGGGCCCGGTGGGCGTGCAGCAGATCGGCCCCTGGGTTTGTGGACTGCTCATTGCCGGGGTTACCGGGTGCATCAGGTCTACCCGTGAGTCGGCATTGAGCAGTAGTGGTTGCAGGGCCTGCGTCGCGGTGGCGTTGGCCAGCCACAGGCTTTGCTCGGCCTGATTGAGGCTGACCGGCATACGCTCGGCCAGGCGACTGCTCAGGCCCTTGGCGGGCACTGTGATCAGCGCACAACTGTCCCAATAGCTGCCGTCATCCAGACTGTAGCGCTCCCATAACCCGGCCAGGGCCAGGCCACCTTCCCGACGGCGCAGATACCAGGGCTGCTTGCGTCCGCCCTGGCTGTGCCAGAGAAAGTAGCCATCCACCGGAATAAGACAGCGACGCTGGGCAAGGGCCTGGCGGAACATCGGTTTGTCGTGCAGGTATTCGGCCTGGGCGCTGAATGGCGCCCGACTCAGGTCGCGCAGCCAGCCGGGCGTCAAATTCCACAGAGTCTGGACACACTCCAGGCGATTGTCAGCCTTGCGCAGGATCAGCAGCCGCTGGCCTGGCGCCAGATTCCAGCTGGGCTGCCAGCCGGCAGGGGTGTCGCGGTGTGGGGCATTGAACTGGGCCAGGCGTCCGCTCATGTCAGGGCTGGCTCACTTTCGGGGTCATCAAACTCATCATCCAGTGGGGTGGCGTGTTGCCAGTCGTTGATCAACTCGCGGGCCAGTCCCAGGTCCGCAGGCTCGACCCAGAGTCCCAGCAAGTCATGAGCTGGCAATTCTCCTACCGCACCTTGCAGGTACTGGCCGGTAAGATGGCAACGGATATGGTGGCTGCTCAGCAACTGTTTTAGCAGCTCGGCTTCGATCAGATCACGGGGGTTATAGGCACACAGCATGGCGTAGTGGTCAGTCCTGCTCGCGGCGCAGGTCGATATGATAACCGTCCTGGTCGGGATCGATCCACAGGTTGACATGGATCGCCTGGCAGCAGACCTGACAGTCCTCAATGTAAGACTGGCTGCCGCCGGTGAGATCCAGCAACAAGGTAATCGCCTCGCCGCAGTGGGGGCATTGCAGCATGGCTTCTTCGAGCGCTTGCATGGGCATGACCTCCGGCAGTGATTGACCTATCCTAGGCTGTGACATTCAGTGTAGTCCGATCGTCAACCGGGCGAAACCGACCAGAGCAATTGAGACTCTGGAACGGGCCGCGCATAATGCGCGGCCCAGGGAAATCCTGAAGACAGGCAGTGAGTACGGGTTGGGCCGGCGCTGCTGTTTGTCAGGATATCCCCAACACCCACGTGTGACGAGGAGCCCCATGGCCGAGTTCGATGCCATAAGACCCTACAATGATGACGAAGTCCCGGCGGTGATGCAGCGTCTGTTGCGTGACCCTGAGTTGCTGCAGATGTTTGCCCGCTACCGGTTTCCCAGTCTGTCCCGTTGGCTGATGGGGCCGCTGGTGGCTCTGATTGGTGGTCGTCTGCGCCGCCAGGCGCGCAATATCCATACAGTCAGCGAACTGCAACAGCGGCTGGAACCCTATCTGAACCGGTTGATCGAGAGCAGTACGCTGGAAGTGACCTACAGCGGTCTGGAACATCTGGCCAAGGATCGACCGTATCTGTTTCTGGCCAATCACCGCGATATCGTCATGGATCCGGCGTTCGTCAATTACGCGCTTTACCATGCCGGCCACCCGACGCCACGGATCGCCATTGGCGACAATTTGCTGCAACGGCCCTTTGTCAGTGATCTGATGCGGCTGAACAAGAGCTTCATTGTCCACCGGTCGCTGACCGGGCGCCGCGAGAAACTGGCGGCCTACCAAACTCTGTCGGCCTATATCTGCCATTCGATTGCCTCGGGGGAGTCGGTCTGGATCGCCCAGGCCGAAGGCCGAGCAAAGGATGGCAAGGACGAGACCGACTCGGCAATCATCAAGATGTTCTGTATGAGCCGCAAGGACGAGCCGTTCCCAGAGGTGATCCGCTCGCTGGGCATCGTCCCGGTGTCCATCGCCTATGAGTGGGACCCCTGTGATCTGATGAAGGCGCGTGAGCTGGAACAGCGCGAGCGGACTGGTGGTTACGTCAAACAGCCGGGCGAGGATGATCGCTCAATAGCTCAGGGGCTGACCGGTTACAAGGGCCGGGTGCATGTGGCCTTTGGTGAGCCGCTCCAGGCCGAGTATGCCGATGCCAAGCTGGTGGCGCGTGAGTGCGACCGGCAGATTCTCGGGTCCTACCGCTTGTATGTCAGCAATTATCTTGCCTTTGAGCGGCTGCCCGACGCACCTCAGATTGAGCTGGGTGACTGGCGTGCGCAGTTTGATACCGTGACCCTGAAGGTCGAACAGGAGCGTTTCGAGCAGCGTCTGGCCGCCTGCCCGGTTGAGCAGCAGCCGTTCTGGTTGTTGCAGTATGCCAATCCTGTGATCAGTCGCGCTAAGGTTGGCTAGGGTCTGCGGCTGTGATGGGCTGCAAACAGGTGTTCGCGCTCGCGGAGCGCCCCTGCCCTGAAATTGCCGGGGCAGGAGCGGCCGCGGCCGCGAAAACATTCTACAACTGGGTGCTGATCAGACTCAGGACCACAGCCAGTACCAAGCACACCGTACCTACTGCATAAAACATGCGGTTGACCCGCACACTGGCGTTGTCAAGGCTCATGTCGCCAGCACTGGCTGGGCTGGTGGCCAGACGGGCGTTGGCGCGGGCACTACGTACTTGCGTGGCAATCCATAGCCAACTGCCGCAAACGGCGTAAAACAGCGCCAGTCCATTGAGAACCAGAGCCGGATGACTCAGATAATACATCCAGGCAGCCTGAAACACGGGCATGCGTGACCTCCGGACATGCTCGGCAACCTGCTCGTTTTCTTGTTGTTATGGCTGGGTTACAACGAAGCGTTAAAAAGTGAATGACAGGATATCGGCATATACCGATTCCGACTTAAAATCGCTCGAATTTTAACCTAAAGCGTGTCCGGCATTCGACCATGACCTACCAAAAACCGATCAAAGGCACATGCGTTCAAAACGTGGCGTTGTAACCTGAAGTGAAAAACCGCAACATTTGAATGTTGATGCAGTCAAAATCATCAAGTCCTCCATATTTAGGGATATACCCATGAAAAAGCCTTTACTTCTCAGTGCCCTGCTCAGCAGCTTGCTGGTGGTCGGTGGGTGCGCCTCGCAACTGACCGGTGATGTCTATAGCCGTGATCAGGCCCGCGCTCCACAAACCGTGCGTCTGGGCACCGTCGAGTCTGTCCGCCTGGTACAGATCGAAGGCACCAAGACTGTGATTGGCCCGGCCGCAGGTGCCGCAGTGGGCGGTATTGCCGGTAGTGGTGTCGGTGGTGGTCGTGGCAGCGCCATCGCCACCGTGGTGGGTGCGGTTGCCGGTGGTATGGTCGGCGCTGCTGCCGAGGAAGGCATTACCCGTAGCCAGGGTGTGGAAATCACCGTACGTGAAGACGACGGCCAGACTCGCGCCTATGTGCAGCAGGTGTCCAACAACATCAGCTTCGCTCCGGGTGACCGGGTGCGGATTCTGACTGTGAATGGCGAGTCTCGGGTTACCAAGTAACCTGTGCAAGTCGGCACTCCCGGTTGTCATCACGGGCGGCGCAGCCGCGTGGTGATCCATGGCTACTGATGGATTACCACGCTGCTGTGTAACTCATCAAAATCAAGTTCTCCCCGCAATAATCACACCCCCAAGCCTGTTCCCGGGCTAGTAATTTGCTTCAAATTGCTACAAGCGTAGTGGCTTCCCCTTCTTATTTATATTGCTATCCCGATAGTTCTCGTCTATGGGTTTAACCGGGGCTGTCAAGATGTTGTCTGATTGGCAACCTATGGTAAGTAAATGATTTACCAAGCCGTAACGGAGATATCCGGCCCATGTTGAGTTCCATCCGTACAGGATTGTGGATATGCATGTCAGTTTGCTAGCCATTGCTCTCAATGCCTTGTTGGCGCCCTGGATCTGGCGCATGGCACCGCGTCATGCCGGCTGGTTGCTGGCGCTGGTGCCGGCGGCCTGTTTTGCCTGGTTCGTAGCGGCTATCCCTACCGTGGCTGCGGGCGAGGTGCTGACCGCCAGCATTGCCTGGGTGCCGGCCCTGGATGTGGCCTTGACCCTGCGTCTGGACGGTCTGTCGCTGCTGTTCGCTTTGCTGATCACCGGTATCGGTGCGCTGATCGTGCTCTATTCGGCGGGCTATCTGCACGACCATCATCATCTCGGGCGATTTTACGCCTACCTGCTGACCTTCATGATGGCCATGCTCGGTCTGGTGTTGGCCGATGACCTGATCGCCATGTTCGTGTTCTGGGAGCTGACCAGCGTGGCTTCCTATCTGTTGATCAGTTACCAGCACGAGAAGGGCGAGTCGCGCCGGGCTGCGTTGCAGGCACTATTGATCACTGGCGGCGGTGGCCTGGCACTGTTGGCTGGCTTGGTGTTGCTGGGGATTGCCGGTGAAGCCTGGCAGTTCTCGGCGCTGGAGAAGGCGGTCGTCCAAGCCCACACGCTGTTCCCGGCGATCATGCTGCTGGTGCTGGTGGGCTGCTTCACCAAGTCGGCGCAGTTCCCGTTCCACCTGTGGCTACCCAATGCGATGAATGCGCCGACCCCGGTATCGGCCTACCTGCACTCGGCGACCATGGTCAAGGCCGGTATCTATCTGCTGGCGCGGTTGAATCCGGTACTCGGTGGCGGCACTGGCTGGAGCACTATCCTGATCGGGCTGGGCGCGCTGACTGCGGTGCTAGGTGCGGTGCTGGCGATCCGGCAATACGACCTCAAGCGCATGCTGGCCTATACCACGGTAACCGTGCTGGGTCAGTTGACCATGCTGATCGGCACCAACACCACTTATGGTTTGCAGGCTTTTGTGTTGTATCTGGTAGCACACTCGTTCTACAAAGGCGCGTTGTTCATGGCAGTCGGTGCGATTGACCATTCCACCGGTACACGAGACCTGCGCCATTTGGGTGGCTTGATCAAGCTGATGCCGGTAACCGGCTTTGCTGTTGGACTGGCGGCGTTCTCCAATGCTGGTCTGCCACCGTTCTTCGGTTTTATCGCTAAAGAGTTCAAGTACACCGGTCTGATGCAAATGGGCAGTATCGGCTGGACTGTGACTTTGGTGATGATTCTGACCAATGCCTTGTTGGTAGCGGCTGCGGCGCTGATCTTCTTCCGCACCTTTCTGGGCAAGCGTGGTGATTGGCCGGGGCATCCGCACGAGGTGTCACCGTTCATGTGGCTGGGGCCGCTGCTGCTGGCGATTGGTGGCTTTAGCCTGGGGGCCTGGAATCACTGGCCGGAAACCTGGTTGGTCAACACAGCGGTGCAGAGCGTGGCTACCGGCCCGGTCGAGGTCAGCCTGTATCTGTGGGGCGGCATAACCCCGGCGGTGTTCGCCAGTGTCCTGACGTTGGGGCTGGGGGCCTGGTTCTACTTCCATGCCGATCAGGTCCGCTATCTGGCAACTCAGCTTGGCAAAGCCTGGAACTACAGCGGCGACCTGCTCTGGGATCTGCTGCTCAACCGGGTATTTCAGGTGGCCGGTTGGGTGGCACGACAGTTCCAGCATGGTTCGTTGCGTCTGCATATGGCGCTGATGACGCTGATGATCAGCATCAGTGTTTTGGGTTGGGCGCTGGTGGTCGGCGTGCAGCCATTGCAGGCTGAAAACCTCTCGGCCATTACCGTGCCGGGCGTGATTGGTTGTCTGCTGGCTCTGGGTGGGGCCGCCGGTGCCGCTTTTATGCCTGGTCGCTTGGCGCTGGTGGCCTCGCTGGGGGCTAGTGGTCTGGGGCTGGCCTTGTTCTTTGTGTCTATCAATGCGCCGGACGTGGCTCTGACCCAATTGATGGTCGAAACCCTGACTGTGGTGTTCCTGGCCATGGTACTGCGGCGCTTGCCGATGGTTCCGGCCAGTGGCTCGCGCTATCGCCGAGTCAATATCTGGCATGGCGTAGTTGCCGTGGTGTTGGGGCTGACCGTGACGCTGATGATCATGACTGCGGTCAGTCAGCCGTTACCGGGAGATCTGGCCGAGTGGTTCCTGGCCAACAGCCTGCCGGGTGGCTTTGGCAGCAACGTGGTCAATGTGATTCTGGTTGACTTCCGCGCCGTGGATACCTTGGGTGAGATCGTTGTGGTGGCTATTGCCGCGCTCGGGGCTTCGACTCTGCTGGGTGCCGGGCAGGTGGCCGATCCCAAGCCCAAGGGCATGCCGGAATTTGGCTCGGTGCTGCTGCGTCAGGGCATGCGGCCGTTGGCGGCGATTTTGTTGATAGTGTCCTTGGTGATTCTCTGGCGCGGCCATAACTTGCCGGGCGGTGGCTTTATCGGCGGGCTGGTAGCGGCGACCGGCTTCACTCTGTTGGTGGTGACCTTTGGTCGCGGTATTCAGCGTGGGTTGGAGCGGGTAACCCCACCCACCCTGATTGGTTTGGGGTTGGCCTGTGCGGTTGGTGCCGGGTTCTTCGGGTTGGCCAGCGGCCAGCCTTATATGAGCGGGCACTGGATTGACGTGGCCGGGATCAAGTTGGGTACACCGCTGTTGTTCGACATTGGCGTGTTCCTCACCGTGTTCGGTTCGGTGATGCACATGCTGCGTAATCTGATCGGGAGGGCTGGCTGATGGAATGGATTGCCGCCATTACCGCCGGCATCATGGCCGCGCTGGGCGTGTGGATGATGCTGGACCGCCACTTGATGCGAGTGGTACTGGGTATTGCCGTGCTGGGCAATGCGATCAATCTCGGGGTATTGACTACCGGACGTTTCGCCGGTGAGCGGGCGGCCTTCGTGTTCGGCAACGAGGTGGTAACCGATGCGGCCAACCCGCTGCCCCAGGCACTGGTGTTGACCGCGATTGTCATTGGCTTTGCGCTGTTTGTATTCGCTCTTGCGGTGCTCAAGCGGACCCATGAACTGCATGGGGACAAGGATACCGACAAGGTCAGTGCGTCTACCGAGCAGCCGGCTCCAGACCATAACGAGGATCACCATGAGCCGGAGGGCCGGGCATGATGAATATCTTGTTGGTCCTGCCGGTGGTCATTCCGTTGACCACGTTGTTGCTGGGCCTGTTGGTCAAGCGCCACCACGCCTGGGTGTCGTTCATCAGCCTGGCCGGCAGCCTGGCACTGTTGGCGGCCGGGGTCTGGCTGGTGATGCTGGCTGCCCAGGGCGTGGTGCTTAGCGGTCAGATGGCCAACTGGGCGGCGCCCTATGGCATCAGTCTGGTGATTGACCGGCTGTCTGCGGTGATGGTGGCGATTACCGGGGTGATTGGTCTGGCAACCCTGGTATATGCCCATCGCCAGCCTATGCCGGCCGATTTTCTGCGCGATGTGCACCTGTTTGTTCAGGGCCTGCTGGCCGGTATCTGTGGAGCCTTCATCACCGCTGACGTGTTCAACCTGTATGTCTGGTTTGAGGTGCTGTTGATCGGCTCGTTTGCCCTGATTGCGCTGGGCGGTGGTGAGCGTCGGCTGGCTGGGGCCATGACTTATCTGGTGCTGAACATGCTGGCGACCCTGATGTTCCTGCTGGCGGCCGGTCTTGTCTATGGCTCCACGGGAACGCTAAACATGGGCGAACTGGCGCTGATCTTCCGTGCCGATCAGGCCACTTCCGGAGCCTGGCTGGGTGTCATGCTAATGCTGATGTCGTTCGCGGTGAAGGCGGCGCTGTTCCCGTTGTTTGGCTGGCTACCGGCCAGTTACCACGTGGCCTGGACCCCTGTGTCGGCGCTGTTCGCTGGGTTGCTGACCAAAGTTGGGGTGTATGCCCTGATCCGGATGGTGACCTTGCTCTGGCCTGAGCCGGGGATGGTGCATACGGTACTTCTGTGGGTGGCCTGCGCGACCATGATCATCGGGGTGCTGGGGGCGGCGGCGCAGACCGAGGTACGGCGGATTCTGTCGTTCCATATCGTCAGCCAGGTCGGCTACATGGTACTGGGGCTGGCGCTGGCGACGCCGCTGGCTCTGGCTGGCGCAGTGTTCTATCTGATTCATCATATTGTAGTGAAGGCCAACCTGTTCTTCGTCGGTGGCGTGGCCGCGCGGCTGACCGGTTCGGAGCGTTTGGCAGCGATGGGCGGGTTGTATGCCAGCAAGCCACTGCTGGCGGTGCTGTTTGCGATTCCGGCGCTGTCGCTGGCCGGGATTCCGCCGCTGTCCGGTTTCTGGGCCAAGTTCGTGCTGGTCAAGGCCAGTCTCGATGCAGGGGTTTGGATCGCGACGTTCTTCGCCCTGCTCACTGGGATCTTTACCCTGCTGTCGATGAGCAAAATTTGGAACGAAAGCTTCCTCAAAGCTCACCCGCAGCCCGAACAACTGGGTGTTGCCGGTGATGGGCCGAGGGGGGCCTGGCTGACCATGATCGTGCTGGCAGCGATTACTGTGCTGATCGGCTTTGGCGCTGGGCCGGTGATGGAGTATGCGGTGGCCTCGGCCGAGCAACTGGTCGAGGCGCCAGCCTATCTGCAACTGATCGAACGGGGAGGTGAGTGATGGTTTTTGTCCATCTGTTGCTGACCAGTTTGCTCAGCCTCTGGTATGACGGCGCAACGCTGGCCAGCTGGCTGCTGGCGTTCGTGCTGGTCTATGGGCTGTTGAAACTATTGGGCCTGCTGCTGCCGGTATGTCGAGTCTATGCCATGCGGGTCGAGGCCGGGGCGCGCTTCGTGCCCTGGTTTACCTGGAAAGTGTTCAGTGCCTCGCTGGATGTGGCGCTGATCGTGATCAACCCGCGCCGACAGGTCAATTCGGCGGTGGTTCAGGTCCATCTGGATACTCAGGACCGTCGGCTGGTCACGGTTATTGCCTGTTTGCTGACGCTGACACCGGGTACCCTGGCGCTATCCTACCGGCCTGGTGAACTATTCGTGCACGTACTGGATACAGCCTCGGCCGACCCGGTACAGCAGGCGATTCATGAAATCGAGTTGCGCTTGATGGCTTGGGTCTATCCCATGGGAGACAAACTGGGAGGCAAACATGACGGTTGAACTGGCGGGTGCCTATTGGGTGCTGCCGTTGGCTGGTGCCATGTTGGTGAGCAGCGCGGTATTGATCATGTGGCGGTTGCTGGCAGGGCCGAGTCGTCCGGATCGGGCGGTGGCGGTGGATGCCATGACTCTGATCGGAGTGGCCGGGGTTGGAGTGGTCGCCCTGGTCCGTGAGCAGGCGGTATTGCTGGATGTGGCTATTGTGCTGGCGATCGTCAGTTTCCTGGGTAGCGTGGCTTTCGCACTGCTGTTCAAGGGTACCCACCACAGTGATGACCCGCATGATCAGCCGCCTGAGCGCGGGGAGGCGGGGCTATGACGTTCTGGTCGGTGGGAGCCTCGGTGCTGGTGTTGCTCGGGGCGTTGCTGAGTCTGCTTGGGGCTTTGGGGGTGTGGCGTCTGCCAGATGCTTATACCCGCATGCACTCGGCCAGCAAGGCCGGAGCCCTGGGCGCTATTCTGGTACTGCTCGGGGTGCTGTGTGCTACTGGGGGACAAAGCTGGTTTGCGGTGTTGCTGGCAATTGCCGTGCTGCTGATGACCGCGCCGCTAGCGGCTCATGCGATTTCCCGCGCTGCCCACCGGGCTGGTGTTAAACCTTTGGTCGGGCCCTTGGGGGATGCGCTGGAGCGGGCAGGTGGGGATCAGGATCACTGATTTGGTGTACCAGGGAAACACTGATTAAGTCTAGGTCGGGGCCTACCCGATTGGTGCTGATTCTGTTCCGATGTGCTGTGAACCCTGAAGCAAAGCAGTGCCGCCAAATACGCCAACGGCTGGTTAGGGCGAGCCGCAGCGATCAGTGTTCGCTGCCGTGTAGTTGCAGCACAACTGCACCGAGCTGTGGCGGACTCCGTATGGATTGCTTCAGGCCTTCGGCCGTTCGCAATGACGGTGGAGTGGATTTTGGCGTTCGTGTGTACAGGACTGCTGCGTATCTGCTCCACCGTCATTGCGAGCCGCGTAGCGGCGTGGCAATCCAGGTGCGTGGGTGTAATGACTCGGTGTACAACTGCAGATTGTCTGCCTGCTTGATCAATGCTGGCATGACCTTATTTGGCCGGTGTTTTCTCAGGCGGCTTCTCAATCATTCCTATCAAATCGATAGTCTGTTTTCATGACAGCGCCTGGCTCTGTGTGGATAATGGTGGGCTTTCCCGGCCATGACAGGGCCGGAATGTCGCTGTCGCCATAGTGAAATCGAAGAAGCCCCACCGGCCATTATATAGAGAGAGTTCTGCATGACCTTGGCGCTAATCGTCTTGCTTCCCTTGTTGGGAACCCTGTTGCCGTTGCTGACCGACCGCTATGGGCGCTCACTGTGCGCTCTGGCAACCATGGTCGCGCCGGTGCTTGGTCTGATCCTGATGTGGCGTCATGTGCCGGCGGTATTCGCCGGTGAGGCGGTAGTTCAGACACTGCCGTGGATCGAACGGCTTGGGCTGAACCTGAGCTTTCGGCTTGATGGCCTGGGCTTTCTGTTTGCCCTGCTGATCCAGGGGATCGGCATTCTGGTCATTCTGTATGCCCGCTATTACCTGTCGAAGAAGGACCCCATGGGGCGCTTCTTCTCCTATCTGCTGCTGTTCATGGCCGCCATGCTTGGCGTCGTGCTGAGCGAAAACCTGCTGCTGATGATGTTCTTCTGGGAGCTGACCAGTCTGTCGTCGTTCCTGCTGATTGGTTACTGGTCACACTCCAGCGACGCCCGCAAGGGCGCGCGTATGGCGCTGGCGGTGACTGGTGGGGGTGGCCTGGCGTTGTTGGCCGGGGTTTTGCTGCTGGGGCATATCGTTGGTAGTTATGAGTTGAGTGCGGTGCTGGCGGCGGGTGAGCAGATCCGTGCCCATGCGCTATATCCGGTGGTGCTGGTGCTGGTGCTGCTTGGGGTGTTCACCAAGTCGGCGCAGTTCCCGTTCCACTTCTGGCTGCCGCATGCGATGGCGGCGCCGACCCCAGTGTCGGCCTATCTGCACTCGGCCACCATGGTCAAGGCCGGGGTTTTCCTGCTGGCACGGCTGTATCCGGCGCTGGCCGAAACTGATCTGTGGTTCTGGCTGGTCAGTCTGACGGGTATGGCCACTCTGTTGTTGGGCGCGGTAACCGCGCTGTTCAAGCATGACCTTAAAGGCCTGCTGGCTTACTCGACCATCAGCCATCTGGGGCTGATTACCCTGCTGTTTGGTCTGGATACCCAGTTGGCGGCAGTGGCAGCGGTATTCCATATCATCAACCACGCGACCTTCAAGGCGTCGTTGTTCATGGCCGCAGGGATCATCGACCATGAAACCGGTACCCGTGACATGCGCCGGATCAACGGCTTGTGGTCCTATATGCCGCACACGGCGACCCTGGCGATGGTCGCTGCGGCGTCGATGGCCGGTGTGCCCTTGCTTAACGGCTTCCTGTCCAAGGAAATGTTCTTTACCGAAACCCTGCAGCAGCACCAGTTCGGCAACTTCAGTTGGGTGATTCCGCTGGTGGCGACCCTGGCCGGGGTGTTCTCGGTGGCCTATTCACTGCGTTTTATCCACGACGTGTTCTTCAACGGCAAGCCGGTCAACTTGCCCAAGTATCCGCCACATGAACCGCCGCGCTACATGAAGGTGCCGGTGGAAATCCTGGTGGCCTTGTGTCTGCTGGTCGGGTTGTTGCCGGCCTTTACCGTAGCCAGCCTGCTCGAGGTGGCGGCCAGCGCCACAGTGGGGGGCGACCTGCCCGAGTACAGTCTGGCGATCTGGCATGGCTTCAACCTGCCGCTGATTATGAGCTTTGTGGCCCTGCTGGTAGGGGTGCTGGTTTACGCCAAGCGCAAACCGCTGTTTGACTGGTACGCTGATTCGCGCTTTGAAAGCCTGGATGCCAAGCTGGTGTTCGAGCGCCTGGTCCAGAGTGCGGTTCGGCGCTGCGGTCAGTTTACGCTGCGTCTGGAGAATGCATCGTT
The DNA here is from genome assembly GCF_002056295.1 of Halopseudomonas phragmitis. NCBI lineage: Bacteria > Pseudomonadati > Pseudomonadota > Gammaproteobacteria > Pseudomonadales > Pseudomonadaceae > Halopseudomonas > Halopseudomonas phragmitis. The sequence goes on from NZ_CP020100.1 coordinate 2,070,023, forward strand.
GCAGCGCTATCTGGCCTGTATGCTGATTGCCGCGCTGGTGGTCAGTGGCTACTGGCTGGTGCAACTGCCGGCCCTGCGCGGGGCGCTGGCCCTGGCTCCGATAGACGGTGTAACCCTGGTCGGCACTTTGATTCTGATGATCTCGGCCCTGGCCACGGTGTACTGGCATCGTCAGCGCCTGGTCGCGCTGGTGATGCTCAGCGTGGTGGGCCTGATGGTGGCGCTGGCTTTCGCTCGCTTCTCGGCCCCGGATTTGGCGTTGACCCAGTTGTCGGTCGAGGTGGTGACCATTGTCCTGCTGATGCTCGCGCTGTTCTTCCTGCCGCGCCTGACCCCGGCCGAGTCGAGCAAGCTGCGGCGGGGCCGCGATATCGCTCTGGCGTTGCTGGCCGGCTCGCTGGTGACGATTCTGGCGTTGGCAGTAATGACCCGTCCGTATGACAGCATCGCTGGTTATTTCCTGGCCAACAGTGTCTCGGGCGGTGGCGGCACCAACGTGGTCAACGTGATTTTGGTCGACTTCCGCGGTTTCGATACCCTGGGTGAAGTCACTGTGCTAGCGATTGCCGGGGTGGCGATCTATGCCCTGATTGATGGTCTGCGCCTGCGTATTCCACAAACCGATGCACTGGGGCGGGTCTGGGCTCGCGATGCCCACCCACTGATGCTGGTCAACTTGTCGCGGGTGATCCTGCCGCTGGCGCTGATGGTCTCGGCGTACATCTTCCTGCGTGGTCACAACCTGCCAGGTGGCGGTTTCATTGCCGGTCTGATCACGGCTGTGGCGCTGATCCTGCAATACGTGGGCAGCGGTGAGCAGTGGACCAGTGAGCGCTGGGGTGTGAACTATCACCATATGGCGGGCTGGGGGGTAATCATCGCCGGGGCTACCGGTCTGGTCAGTTGGTTGTTCGGTTATCCGTTCCTGACCAGCGCCTTCGATCACTTCCATATTCCGCTGGTGGGTGAGGTCGAGCTGGCCAGTGCGCTGGTCTTCGATCTGGGGGTTTATCTGACCGTGGTGGGCGCCACCTTGCTGATTCTGGCCAACCTGGGCAAGTTGTCCACGGGCCGGGCCGTGACTGGGGAGAATCTCTGATGGAGCTGCTGTTTGCCCTGACCCTGGGGCTGTTGACCGCCTGCGGCGTATATCTGCTGTTGCGGGCCCGGACCTTTCCGGTTGTGGTGGGCCTTACCCTGATCGGCTACGCCGTCAACCTGTTCCTGTTCGCCATGGGCCGCTTGAACACCGGGATGCCGGCGGTGATCGGCCGGGCCGAGAATTATGCCGACCCTTTGCCCCAGGCACTGGTGCTGACTGCGATCGTGATCGGTTTCGCCATGACTGCCTTTGCTCTGGTGCTGGCGCTACGGGCCCAGGGCGAACTGGACAGTGATCACGTTGATGGGAAGGGGGATCGTTGATGAGTCACTTGCCGATCCTGCCGGTGTTGTTGCCCATGTTCGTGGGCGCGTTGTTGCTGTTGATCGCCCGCAGCAAGATGGTGGTCAAGCGCAGTCTGTCGCTGCTGGCGACCCTGCTGCAGATTCCCCTGGCTTGGGCGCTGATGGGCCAGGCTGGTGAAGGCATCAGTGTTTATGCCTTGGGTAACTGGATGCCGCCGTTTGGCATAGTGCTGGTACTTGATCATCTCTCGGCCCTGCTGCTGATGGTCACGGCGGTGCTGGCCAGTTGCGCGGTATTGTATGCGCTGCGCGGAGATGATGGTCTGGGCCGCAACTTTCATGCGCTGTTCCAGTTCCAGTTGATGGGGATCAATGGTGCGTTTCTGACCGGTGACCTGTTCAACCTGTTCGTGTTCTTCGAGATTCTGCTGATTGCTTCCTATGCCCTGCTGCTGCATGGTGCGGGTTCGGCGCGGGTGCGGGCTGGCCTGCATTATGTGTTGCTCAACCTGTTCGGATCGGCGCTGTTTTTGATTGCGGTGGGCACCTTGTATGGCCTGCTCGGAACCCTGAACATGGCCGACATGGCGGTGCGGGTAGCGGCGCTTGAGCCGGTGGATGCGCCGCTGGTAGGGGCGGCCGGGTTGTTGCTGCTGGTGGTGTTTGGCCTCAAGGCAGCGGTGTTCCCGCTGTATTTTTGGTTACCTCGAGCCTACGCTGCTGCGAGTGCGCCGGTTGCCGCGCTGTTTGCGATCATGACCAAAGTGGGCATCTACTCGATCATCCGGGTTTATAGCTTGATCTTTGGTGAGGCGGCCGGGCCGTTGGCCAATCTGGCCGAAACCTGGTTATGGCCGCTGGCGTTGCTGACTCTGGCTCTGGGGGCGATTGGAGCGCTGGCAGCCAGTACCCTCAATGGTCTGATCGCCTATCTGGTGGTGGTGTCGGTCGGCACGCTGCTGGCCGGTGTGGCGTTGGGCTCTGAAGATGCGCTGGTCGCCACCCTGTATTACCTGATTCACTCGACCTGGATCAGTGGCGCGCTGTTCCTGTTTGCCGGCCTGCTCAGTCGCGCGCGTGGTCCGCGTCATGCCGGACGGCTGGTGCCGGGGCCTACAGTGCCGCATGCGTTGTTGCTCAGCGGACTGTTCTTTATCGCGGCGATTTCTGTAGTTGGTATGCCGCCGCTGTCCGGGTTCGTCGGCAAGCTGCTGTTGCTGCAGGCGGCGGGAGTCGGGTTGGCCGCGTTCTGGCTGTATCTGGTGGTATTGATGGGTGGCTTGCTGGCCCTGATCGGTCTGAGCCGAGCCGGGAGTACCCTGTTCTGGCGTCAGGAGCCGGAACCGGCGACCGGCGAGCCGCTGGATGCCTGGCGCATGCTGGCAGTGCTGCTGTTGCTGGTCAGCAGTCCACTGTTGGTGATCATGGCCGGGCCGCTGCTGGACTATCTGCAGGCCACCGCAGCGCAGGTGTTGGCTCCGACACACTATATCGAGGCGGTGATGAGCATGGGAGGTGAGGCATGATGAGTGCCAAGCGCTGGCTGCCACACCCGTGGCTGAGTCTGTTCCTGGTCATCGTCTGGCAACTGATCATGAATGATCTGTCGGCCGGTACCCTGATCATGGGCTTTATTCTGGCCTGGGGCATTCCGATGCTGACGGACGTGTTCTGGCCGCATCCGCCTACCCTGCATCGCCCCGGCGTGCTGCTGCGTTTTACCCTGCGGGTATTGTGGGACATCGTGGTGGCCAATCTTGATGTCGCCCGACTGATCCTGGGGCCGAGCAAAAATCTTCGCCCGGCCTTTGTCGAGTACCCGCTGGAGCTGACCCACGACTTTGCCATCAGCCTGCTGGCCAGCACTATTTCTCTAACGCCGGGTACGGTGTCGGCCGATATCAGTGCGGACAAGCGCAGGCTGCTGATCCATGGTCTGGACGTGGCCGATGAGCAGGAGCTGATCGCCACCATCAAACAGCGTTACGAACAGCCGCTCAAGGAGGTCTTCGAATGCTCCAATTCGTGATCCTGCTGTGCCTGGGCATCATGTCGGTAGCTGTCCTGCTCAATCTGCTGCGCCTGCTCAAAGGGCCAGACCTGCCGGACCGGATCCTGGCGCTGGATACCCTGTATATCAACGCCATCGCCCTGATCATGCTGCTGGGGCTGTATCTGGCGTCCGATCTGTTCTTCGAGGCTGCGCTGCTAATTGCGGTGATGGGCTTTGTCGGTACCGTGGCAATCGCCAAGCACCTGTTGCGCGGCGACATCATCGAGTAAGGGGACGAAAATGCTCGAAGCGACCTGGATTGAATGGCTGGTAGCGGCGCTGATTCTGCTTGGCAGCCTGTTTGCCCTGATCGGCTCGATTGGTCTGTGGAAACTGCCGGATTTTTTCATGCGTCTGCACGGACCGACCAAAGCCACCACCTTGGGGGTGGGGGCGCTGGTAATCGGTTCACTGCTGTATTTCAGTACCCGTGGCGAGGGCCTTAGCCTGCACGAGCTGCTGATCACTATCTTCCTGTTCATGACTGCGCCGGTCAGTGCCCATATGCTGGCCAAAGCGGCGATGCATGAAAAGCTCAAGCGCGTTGAACGGACTCGGGGCGAGCCTTGGGATCAGTGATGGCTAAAGCGATTGCAGACGCCCCTCTCCGCTAGCGGGAGAGGGGCTGGGGAAGGGGGGGAAACCTCAGTCGGCCATGGCTACCCGGGTGGGGTAGGGCAGCATGACGATTTCCACCCGACGGTTCAGAGCGCGACCGGTAGCGGTGCTGTTGTCGGCGCGGGGCTGATCTTCACCCATGCTGCGCAATTGCATGCGCTGGCTACTGACACCACCTAGCATCAGGACGCTGGCTACGGCCTGGGCGCGTTCCAGGCTCAAGCGCTGGTTCAGTTCCCCGTCACCTACGCTATCGGCATGTCCGACGACATGGAACTGAGTTTCGTCATCGTGTCTAAGTGCCTGAGCCACTTTGCTCAAGGGAACCAGACCTGAAGGCAGAAGTAGAGTGCGCTTGGGGTGGAAGTTGCCGTCAACCGGAATGATAAGGCGGATCTGCTCACCTTCGTGCTCGACTTCGTAACCTTCGCGCTGGGCAAGTTCGGTCAGGCTGGCAACCC